>JAFYOU010000036.1 GCA_017560095.1 Candidatus Gastranaerophilales bacterium | reverse complement strand
GGAAATCAAAGATTTCCACGTCGCCATGGTAAGGACTACAAAAATAGCCACCAAGCTCCTCGCTTGCTGGCTATTTTTTGCGCACACCTTTGCAAAACTTGTTTTTTGAAACGGCACACAAGTGCCGTAATTCAAAAAACTACGTTTTGTTACATCATTCCCATGCCACCCATGCCTGGCATTCCACCGCCCATTGGCATTTCTGGGGCTTTATCTTCAGGGATTTCAACAACTGCTGCTTCTGTTGTTAACAACATTGAAGCAACGCTAGCTGCGTTTTCTAATGCTGAGCGAGTAACTTTTGCAGGGTCAACGATACCAGCTTCAAACATATCAACGAATTTATTGTTCATTGCGTCATATCCATATGCACCTGTTTCTTTTCTTACAGCATCAACTACAACTTCGCCTTTAGCTCCTGCGTTATTTGCAATAGCAATTACTGGGATATCAAGCGCTGCAGTTAAGATTTTGAAACCAGTTTTTTCATCATCATTATCAAAAGTTCTTGTTTCTAATTCTTTTTGAAGAATTTGTTGAACTCTTAATAATGCTACGCCACCACCAGGAACAATACCTTCTTCTTGAGCAGCTCTTGTAGCATTCAGGGCATCTTCAATTCTTAATTTAGATTCTTTAAGTTCAACTTCAGAAGCTGCACCTACTTCAATTACAGCTACACCGCCAGATAATTTAGCAACACGTTCTGCTAATTTTTCTTTATCATATTCAGAATCACTTGCTTCAATTTGTTTTTTAATTAAAGCTACACGTTCAGCTACAGCAGCTTTAGTTGTTTCATCAACAACGATTGTTGTTTCATCTTTTGTAACTGTAACGCGTTTTGCTTTACCTAGCATTTGAACTGTTACGTTTTCTAATTTAATACCAAGTTCTTCAGTAAACATTTGGCCACCAGTTAAAACAGCGATATCTTCAAGCATTGCTTTTCTTCTATCACCAAAACCAGGAGCTTTAACTGCAACTGCTCTTAAAACTTTTCTCATAGTGTTTACTACAAGTGTTGCCAATGCTTCTCCTTCAACATCTTCAGCAATTAAAAGAAGTGAACGGCCATCACGAGCAACTTGTTCTAAGATAGGAACCAAATCAGCAATTAAATTGATTTTTTTATTTACACAAAGAACATAAGCATCTTCTAAAACTGCTTCCATGCGTTCTGCATCTGTAATGAAGTAAGGTGAAATGTAACCTTTATCAAATTGCATACCTTCAACGATTTTTTTATCTGTTCCAAAAGTTTTTGATTCTTCAACAGTAATAACACCGTCAGTTCCAACAACTTCCATACAATCAGCAATTAAATCGCCGATAAATTTATCATTACCAGCAGAAATTGCAGCTACTTGCGCTCTCATTTCTTTAGAATCAACTGATTTAGACATTTTTTTGATTTCATCTTGAGCAACTTTAACGGCAGCAGAAATACCACGTTTAATACCCATTGGATTAGCACCAGCTGTTAGGTTTTTAATACCTTCTTTAAAAATAGCTTGAGCTAAAACTGAAGCTGTTGTTGTACCATCACCCGCCACATCATTTGTTTTTGATGAAACTTCTTTTAATAATTGAGCACCAGCATTTTCTAAGCCATCTTTAAGCTCAATTTCTTTTGCAATAGTAACACCATCATTAACAATTTGAGGTGCACCAAATTTTTTTTCAATAATAACGTTACGACCTTTTGGCCCTAATGTTACTTTTACTGCGTCAGCTACAGCGTTTACGCCTTTTAATAAGCTTTCGCGCGCATCTGTATCAAATACGACTTTTTTTGCCATGATAATTTTTCCTTTTATTTTGTACTAACTAGGTTATAGCTCCTGAGGGACTTTGTCCCACGTCGCCTTAGAACGGTTTCTCAAACGTCGAAAGCTCATTACTTTCGCCGTTTTCGGAACACTCTTATGCCTTTCGCCTAAAATCTAGTGCATCGCACTACAATTTTAGCCTTCAAGGATTGCTAAACAATCTTTAATAGAAACTATTTTATATTCTACATCATCAACTTTTACATCAGTTCCAGAATATTTAGCAAAAAGAACAACGTCACCAACTTTAACTTCCATTGGTTCTTTTTCGCCTTTGTCGTTAGTTTTGCCTTCGCCTACTGCAACAACTTCACCTTTTTGTGGTTTTTCTTTTGCGCTATCTGGAATAAAAATTCCGCCTGATGTTTGTTGAACATCATCAATAACTTTAATTACAACTCGATCTGCTAAAGGTTTAATCATAATATCCTCCTATACTGATTTTATCGTCATATTATATTTATTATAATATAAGCAAATTCAAAAAATCATTCGGATATTAACAAAAAATTAATAATTTCTTTTCTCAACTAAACGATTGAATTTAGTTAGATTCTTCACAAAAGACAAAATAACTTAGATATAATTTATTTAAAAGTATTATAAGGGAGAAAGTATGTCTTTAAACGAAGGAAAAATTGTTCAAATTATTGGACCTGTTATAGACGTAAAATTTGAAGATGGCAATTTGCCTGAAATATATTATGCTCTTGAAATTTTTAATGACGAAGGACAAAAAACAACAGTTGAAGTTCAACAATTACTTGGTGAAAACACGGTTAGAACTGTTGCAATGTCATCAACCGATGGTTTAAGAAGAGGTATGAAAGTAATCAATACCGGAAATCCAATTAAAGTTCCTGTTGGCAAAGGCATATTAGGAAGAATTTTAAACGTATTGGGTGAACCTGTTGATAACGCTGGTGAAGTTGTAGCAGAAGATAAATTCCCAATTCATAGACCTTCTCCAAAATTAACTGAACAAAATACAGAAATTCAAATTTTAGAAACTGGTATTAAAGTAATTGACTTGCTTATGCCATATCAAAAAGGCGGAAAAATTGGTCTTTTTGGTGGTGCTGGCGTTGGCAAAACTGTTCTTATTATGGAATTAATCCATAACATCGCAGCCGAACACGATGGCGTATCTGTATTTGGCGGCGTAGGGGAAAGAACTCGTGAAGGTAATGACCTTTATAATGAAATGAAAGAATCAGGCGTATTAGATAAAGTAGCTCTTATCTATGGACAAATGAATGAACCACCTGGAGCTCGTATGAGAGTAGGCCTTTCAACTTTGACTTGTGCTGAATATTTTAGAGATGTAACAAAACAAGACGTATTATTATTCATTGATAACATCTTCCGTTTTGTTCAAGCAGGTTCAGAAGTATCAGCTCTACTTGGTCGCATGCCATCAGCCGTTGGTTATCAACCAACTTTATCTCAAGAAGTTGGTGAACTACAAGAAAGAATTACATCTACTAAAGATGGTTCCATTACATCTGTTCAAGCAATTTACGTTCCTGCAGATGACTTAACTGACCCAGCTCCTGCTACAACATTTACCCACTTGGATGCTTCAACAGTATTATCAAGAAACATCGCTTCATTAGGAATTTACCCTGCAGCTGATCCTCTTGAATCATCTTCAAGAGCATTAGACCCACATATTATTGGCGAAGAACATTATGGAGTAGCCAAAAAAGTTCTTGAAATTCTTCAAAAATATAAAGATTTACAAGATATTATTGCAATTTTAGGTATGGATGAATTATCTGAAGAAGATAAATTAACTGTAAATAGAGCAAGAAAAATTCAAAAATTCTTATCTCAACCATTCTTTGTTGCTGAACAATTCTCTGGCGTAAAAGGCAAATACGTAAAATTAGAAGATTCAATTAAAGGCTTTAAGGGAATTATTGAAGGCAAATATGATGATATTCCGGAACAAGCATTCTATATGGTAGGAACAATTAAAGACGTATTAGAAAAAGCTAAAAACCAATTAGTTGAGGCATAAGAAAAATAAAATGAGCGATAAAATTCATTTAAAAATAATAACTCACGAAAAAATCGTTTATGAAAATGATATTGATGAGCTATATGTTCAAACAACTGATGGCAGAATAGGAATTTTAAAAAATCACATTCCTATAATTTCTACTCTTGGATTTGGAATCACAAAAGCCATTATTGGCAAAGAAAGTGATTGCATTGCTACAATGGGCGGAATTTTGCAATTTGCTCATAATAAAGCAACGATTTTAACCGATATCGCAGAACTTGAATGCGATATAGACGTAGCTAGAGCGAAACATGCTAAAGAACGTGCTGAAGCTCGTTTGAAAGCACATGATGAAACGCTTGATATGGCAAGAGCGAAAATGGCTTTAGCTAAAGCAATTACAAGAATTTCAGCCAAAGAAAAACATTTTTAAATAAATTCACGCTCTACTTCAATAATATTCATTTCTTTAACAAGCTCTGCATATGAAATATAATAATCTGCCAAAGCTTGTTGATATTCAAGCATTAAATCAAAGTATGTTTTCTTTGTAACCAAAAATGCTGTTAAATCAATTTCCTTGTTTGCTAAACCCTTAATTGAAGCATCAAGTAATTCTTTTGAATTTGACAAAAGCTCATCGTTGTAAAAATTAAGCGTTTCTCTTGTGATAACAAATTTTTCCCACGCATCAGTAATATTTCTTAGAGCATCTATTTCAACGTCTTTATATTTTAGTTGCGCTTTTTCAATTTCCAATTTTGCATTTTTAATTTCAGGCTTGTATTGATAAAATAATGGAATATTAACTAAGCTTGCCCCAATATAAGCCCCATTTTCAAAAGAACCTGTATCTCCTTTTGATGCTGTTCTATAACCATATCCAGCTGATACTTCAATATCTGGAATTAATTGACTTTTTATTACTTCAAGATTTTTTTGAGCCGCCAAAACTTCTTGTTTGGCCTTTTTTAAATCGTATCTATTTTGAAGGGTAAATTCTTTAATTTTATCAAATTTCAATAAATCATCACTGGGTTCAATTGTTAATAACTCATGGTAACTACCATTCAATTTATCTTCTTTAGTATCATAATTAATATCTGATGAATTTAAAACGGTATTAAACCTGTTTTGAGAGAAAATAACATTTGATTTTGCATTATTAACTGCCATTATTGTACGATTCAATGCAATTTTAGCTTGCAAAGCTTCTGTTTGGGGAATTTTTTTTGCTTTAACATCTTTTTGCATTGATTCATATAATTCACGAGCAAGTTTTTCTTGATGTTTTCTTACATTTAAATTAGATTTTTTAAGCAATAAATCAATGTATGCTTTTCTAACATCTAAAATCAAATCATATTGTGAAAAATAACGATTATTTTGCGCAATTATCTCTTGAGCTTTTGCTTGTTGTTTTCTTTTTCCTCTTTTAAAAAGCTCAAGCTTATAAGTTCCACCAATTAATTGTGGTTCTGTTTCAATTGCATCACCCATACTTTTAAAAACATCGATTGATGGATTTTCAAGCCTATTTGCTTTTTTAGTATTATTTTTAGATATTTCAATATCCATATCCAACATTTGAATTTGTGGATTGGTTTCTAATGCTTTTTCAATTGCTTCTTTAATAGTGATTTTTTTATCATCCAAAATAGCCCAAGAAGCTTGGGATAATGCTGTTAATGCTAATATACACAAAAAAATCTTTTTCATCGGCTTATATATTATAACGTAATTATTTAAAAAATATTGCCTTTTTGGTGGAAATTTTTACAAAAAAGAAGGAGGCTTTTAACCTCCTTCTTTTAACTTTAAACTATACGCTGGCTTTTTCCTCGTCGCTTACGCCTTTAATAGTTAAGTTCACACGACCTTTATCGTCAATTTTCTGAACTTTAACAACTACTTCTTGGCCAATTGTAAGATGTGGTTCAATTGTTTCAATTCTTTCATTGCAAACTTGAGAAATATGAACCATACCATCTTTTCCAGGAGCTAATTCAACAAAAGCACCGATTGGAATAATTCTAACAACTTTACCTTTACAAATCATTCCAACTTCAGGTTTAAATGTTAAATCTTTAATCATTTTCTTAGCTAATTCAGCGCCATCTTTATCATTTGATGTAATTGTAACTTTTCCATCATCTTGAATATCAATTTCAGCGCCAGTTGCTTCAATGATACCCCTAATTGTTTTACCACCAGGCCCGATAACTGTTCCAATATCTTCTTGAGGTATTGTCATAGATAATAATCGAGGTGCATTAGGTGAAATTTCTTCACGAGGTGCGCTAATTGCTTCTTTCATACATTCCATGATATATAATCTACCATCTTTAGCTTGAGCTAAAGCTCTTCTTAAAGTAGGATTTGAAATACCTTTAATTTTCATATCCATTTGAAGAGCAGTGATTCCTTCAGTGTTACCAGTAACTTTAAAGTCCATATCACCTAAGAAATCTTCAATACCTTGAATATCAGTTAAAACGATATCAGTGTCATCTTCGTGGATTAAACCCATTGCAACACCACCAATCATACATTTAACAGGAACGCCAGCGTCCATTAATGCCATAGATGAAGCACAAGTTGAACCCATTGAAGTTGAACCATTTGATTCTAATACATCTGATGTTACTCTAATTGCATAAGGAAAATCATCTTTAGAAGGTAGAGCTGGAACATTTGCTCTTTCTGCTAAGTTACCATGACCAACTTCACGACGTCCTGGGCCTCTTAGGGGTTTAACTTCGCCAACAGAGAAACCTGGGAAAATATATTTATGCATATAATCTTTTGATTTAATAGGATCAACACCATCAAGCTCTTGAGCCATACCTGGACCAGCTAGAGTTGCAACTGATAGAATTTGTGTTTGTCCACGAGTAAATACAGCTGAACCATGAACTCCAGGTAAAACTCCAACTTCACACCAAATTGGACGAACTTCAAAAGTTTTACGACCATCAGCACGAACACCTTCATTTTTAATCATTGCTCTCATAATTTTCTTTTCAAGAGCTTTAAATTCTTCTGCAACAAAATCTATTCCTGTTTCTTCAATCATTTTAGCAATTGGGTGTTCATCACCTAATGCTTCAATTTTTTCTTTTACAACAGTTTTAATAGCATCAAGTTTATTGCTTCTATCTTCCCTATCAAATGAATGATATGCATCAACTACAGCGTCATATGCAGTTTCTTTAATAATGTTTGCTAATTCAGTTGTATCATATGGATTAACAAATTCTTCGCGCACAACTCCGCATTCTTGAGCAAAAGCTAATTGAGCATCACATTGTGCCGCAATTTCCCTTTGCGCAAATTCAACTGCTGCCATAATATCATCTTCAGTTACAAAATCACATCCAGCTTCAACCATGATAACTGAATCTTTTGTACCTGCAATAACAATATTCATATCAGATTTTAAATCTTCGCTATGTGTTGGGTTGGCAACAAATTGACCATCAATTCTTCCAACACGAACTGCACCAACAGGACCTTCAAAAGGAGCACCTGATAGCATTAAAGCAGTTGAAGCACCAATAATTGATAAAATATCTGGTTGTTCTTCTTGATCATATGCAAATAATTGAGAAACAATTTGAACATCATTTCTATATCCTTTAGGCCATAAAGGTCTAATTGGTCTATCAATTAATCTTGAAACAAGAATTGCTTTTTCTGAACTTCTACCTTCAGTTCTAGTATATCCACCAGGGATTTTACCAATTGCAGACATTCTTTCTTCATAATCAATTAACAATGGGAAGAAATCTATCCCTACTCTTGGTTCTTTAGAAACTGTCGCATGGATAAATAACATTGTTCCACCACATTTAACAGTTACAGAAGAAGTTGCTTGTTTTGCATACTTTCCTGTTTCAACTTCTACGGTTTTCCCACCAACCGTAAGTACCATTTTTTTGGTTTCTGGTTTAATCATCTTTTTCTTCTTTCTTTTACGTTATACATACGTCTATAAGCCAATTTTATAATAAAACTTAACGTTAATCAATAAAAGAAAATTGATAAATTTTATAATTTTTTTAAAAATATCTTGCAAAAAAAACTTGATATAATAATATTATTCATGTCAGAAATATCCCTTAATAAACCCAACAAACAAGTTCAAAAAAGTTGTTTATGTTGTGTTTTTTAGTTTTTAAAGGGAAAACCCCAAAAAATATAGAAATTACATTACATTAAGAAAGGTAATAAACGTGGAAGAAAACAAAGAAATCCAAGCTGAAGTAGTTGAAACTGAAGTAGCAGAAGTTACTGAAGTTGTTGAAGCTGCTGAAGTAGTTGAAGACAAAAGACCTGCTAAAAAAAGCAGAAGAAGAAAAATTGAAACAGTTGAACCAACTGAATCTGAATGGAAAGAACAAGTTGTTCAAATTCGTCGTGTAACAAAAGTTGTTAAAGGTGGTAAAAAACTATCTTTCAGAGCTATTGTTATTGTTGGTAATAAAAAAGGTCAAGTTGGTATGGGCGTTGCAAAAGCTGCTGAAGTTATTATTGCTATTCAAAAAGCTGTTGCAGATGCAAGAAAAAATCTTGTTACAGTTCCATTATTTAACTCAACTATTCCTCATATGATTACAGGTAGATCTGGTGCTGGTTCTGTTGTATTAAGACCTGCTTCAAAAGGTACCGGAGTTATCGCTGGTGGCGCAGTTCGTGCAGTATTGGAACTTTCAGGTGTTGAAAACATCCTAGCTAAATCACTAGGTTCTAAATCTCCACTTAACGCTGCAAATGCTACATTAAATGCGCTAAAATCTTTAAGAACATTTAAAGAAGTTGCTGCGGTTCGTGGTATTAGCGTAAAAGCTATGTTAGGACAAAAATAATTAAGGAATAATAAAAATGGCAGATAAAAAAATTAAAATTAAACAAGTAAAAAGCACAATCGGTGCTAGCGAATCTCAAATCAGAGTTGTTCGTGCTCTTGGTTTAAAGAAAAAAGATCAAGTTGTTGAACATTTTGCAAGCGCTACAATTATGGGTATGGTTAACAAAGTACCTCACATTGTACAAATCGTAGAATAATTATTTTAGGAAGGTTTAATATAATGTTAAAATTAGAAGATATAAGACCAGCTGAAGGTGCAACTCACGCTAAAAAACGTAAAGGTAGAGGTATTGCTTCTGGTCATGGTAAAACATCTTGCCGTGGTAATAACGGTGAAGGTCAAAGATCTGGTAACTCTCACAAAAGAGGTTTCGAAGGTGGTCAAATGCCTTCATACAGACAAATGCCTAAATTAAAAGGCTTCAAAAACAAATTCAGAGAAGTTTCTGCTGCAATTAATGTTGCAAGATTAGCTGAATTAGATGCTGAAGTTATTGATTTAGCATACTTACAACAAGCTGGTAAAGCTCATTCTTCCGCTGTCGCTTTAAGAATTTTAGGAAATGGCGAAATAGCTAAAGCTATTACAGTTAAAGCTAGCTACTTCTCACCATCAGCTAAAGAAAAAATTGAGAGTGCTGGCGGAAAGGTTGAATTAGTATAATGCAACAAAACATTGATACAAATCGTGTTGCACAAAATTTAATGGCAAGTTGGCAAGCAAGTGGATTAAAGCAAAAGCTTATATTCACTTTTGCCATTATTGCTTTATTTAGATTTGGTGCACAGTTACCCATATATGGCATTAATAATGAAGTATTCCAAGCATTAGCTGGTGGAAACAACTTAATCGGTTTTCTTGATATGTTTTCAGGAGGCGCATTAGGTAAAGTTTCTATCTTTGCTTTAGGTATTGGACCATACATTACTTCATCAATTATCATGCAATTATTAACTGTAATTATTCCAAGTTTAGAACGCGCGCAAAAAGAAGATGGCGAAGCAGGACGACGCAAAATTCAACAAATAACAAGAGTTTTTGCTGTTGGACTTGCACTATTCCAATCTTTAATTTTTGCACTTGCTTTATTCAAACTTCCAGGAGCAATTTTACCTGGAGTTAATCCTGCAATGTTTTTCATTGGCTCTGCAGTTTCTTTAACAGCAGGAGCTATAATTGTTATGTGGTTGGCTGAATTAATTACAGAAAAGGGTGTCGGAAATGGTGCATCTTTAATAATCTTTGTTGGTATTATAGCTGGTATTCCATTATATTGTGATAGAACAGCAACTTTAGTTGCTCAAGATACTATGTTGCAACTTGGTTTATTGGCATTAATTGCAATTTTCTTAGCTACAATAATTTTTATTATTATACTTCACGAAGCAGCAAGAAAAGTTCCTATTGTTTCTGCTCGCAGACAAGTAGGCAACAAAGTTTACGGTGGACAAAATACCAATATTCCATTTAAATTAAATCCTGGCGGGGTTATGCCAATTATTTTTGCAATTGCAATTTTGCTATTCCCTGCAACAGTATTAGGTTTTGTTCAACAAATGCACATTGAAAATGTTATGTTGGCTCAAGTATTTGAAAAATTAAACATAATATTTTCAGCAAATTCCGTAAGTTATTATGTTATTTATTTTGTATTGATATTTGGCTTAACGTTCTTTTATGCTTCAATTATTCCATCGATGCAACCAAAAGAAATTGCAAACAATTTGAAAAAATATGGTTCTGCAATTCCTGGCGTTAAACCAGGAAAACCAACAGCAGACAAGCTTGATGAAATCTTAGGGCGAATTATGTTTATAGGCGCAATTTCGCTAGGCATAATTGCTTTAGTTCCAACAATTGCAGCTAAAGTAACAAATATTACAACATTCCAAGGTATAGGCGCAACAAGTCTTATTATCTTGGTTGGTGTAGCTCTTGATTTTGTTAATCAAATCAAGACTCACATGTTAGCAAAAAACTATGAAAGTTTCTTGCAACAATAATTTAAGTAAATCGCTCTATTTTAGAGCGATTTACCATTACAGAGGATAAAATAATGAAAAAAGTTTTTATATTTTTAGGCCCTCCTGGTTCAGGAAAAGGTACTCAAACTTCAAGATTAGCTAATAAATTATCAATTCCACATATTGATACAGGTGCGCTTTTGAGAAAAAATATTCAAGACGAAACTGAACTTGGTATCATTGCAAAGGGTTTTATTGATAAAGGCAATCTTGTTCCATTGCAAGTAGTAACAAGTGTAATTAAAGAACGTTTAGCACAAAATGATTGCGAAAACGGCTACATCTTAGATGGATTCCCTCGTTCTCTTGAGCAAGCAGAATCATTGGATGAAATCTTAGCAGATACTGGCAGATTTAACCTTAAAGATGACGCTATAGCAATTTATTTTGATATTGATAATGAATTATTAATTCAAAGATTAATCAATCGTCGTTCTTGTCCAAAATGCGGAACTATTTACAATTTAATTTCAAATCCTCCAAAAATTATGGATTATTGCGATATTTGCGATACCAAATTAACATTAAGAAAAGATGATAATGAAGAAGTTGCAAGAGCAAGATTTGTTACTTACGAAAAAGAAACCGCTCCATTATATGAATATTTCAAACAATTAGGAATTTTAGAAGAATTAAAAGCAGATGGAACAATATCTGAAATTTGGGAAAATTTAAAAGAAATTGTTTTTAAAGAGACATAAATTCAAAAACGATGAATAGAATATTTATATATAAACAAATAGCGGGATGTAAGTCTCGCTTTTTTGTGTTTATAATTTTTTATGATTTTAATTTCAATTAAAAATTTAAATAAAACTTATTGTGAACAAAGCGATTTTTTATCACCTAAAAAAAATGCTCAACACGTTTTAAAAGGCATTAATTTAGATATTAAGCAAGGCGAAATTGTATCTTTAGTAGGCGAATCTGGTTGCGGAAAATCAACATTAGCAAATTGCATTTTAAAATTAATTACTCCTGAAGATGGTGAAATTCTTTTTGAAGGAAAAAATATTTTAAAATTTGACAAAAAAGAAACTTTTGAATATCGAAAAAAAATTCAAATGGTTTTTCAAAATCCATATTCAAGCTTAAATCCTAAAATGAAAATAAAAGATACTTTAGAAGAGCCTTTAATTATTCATAATGAAAAAAATAGAAAAGAAAAAATTGAAGAAATAATCTCTCTTGTTGGACTATCAAAAGATGATTTGAAAAAATACCCACATGAATTTTCTGGTGGACAAAGACAAAGAATAGCAATTGCTAGAGCTTTAATTTTAAAACCCAAATTTATAGTAGCGGACGAACCTGTAAGCGCTCTTGATGTGAGTATAAGTGCAACTATTATAAATTTATTATTAGAATTAAGAGAAAAATTAAATTTAACAATATTATTTATTTCTCATGATTTAAATTTAGTCCGTTATTTATCTGATAAAATTGCAGTTATGCATAAAGGCGAAATTGTTGAATTTGAAAAATGCTATGAACTTTTTTCAAATCCAAAAAATGAATATACAAAATACCTTATATCATCAATTAGAGAAATTAAAATTAATTAATTAATTTTAAATAAGATTACATTTACATTAAAAAATAGTAATACCAAATGGTATTACTATTTTTTAAATTCTTCAGGTCTATCTTCTCTATCTTCGTTCCATCTATCCAGACCCATTTGTTTTCTTACAAGTCCAATACCAACATGAACCCTCCACTCATCCATTTTTAATTGAGCTGCAAGAATTTTATGACAACCAATTGGAGGCAGTGGCAACAATGGCTCATATAAATTTTTAATAGCAGTCATTTGATCAGGAGTAATTGCCAATTTTCTTTTTGGAAACTGAACTTTTGGAAGCATCATTTTTTGTCTGATTAAATTAATCCCAAAAAATACTTTTTTTGGTTCTAATTCAATTGCCGTTGCAATTACTTCATGGGCATCCGGATTTGGAAGCGGAAGCATTTTTTTATACATTTCTTCGATTATTGCTAATTGTTCTTTATTAATTAATAAAGGTTTATTTTTATTAGGTCTTTGGGGACGTTTATTAAATCCGCCCTTATTAAATCCGCCTGGCCTTTGTGGACGTCTATTATTATATCCGCCACCTTGTGGCCTTTGGAAATTACCTCTTGGACGATTATATCCACCTTGATTATTTTGTGGGCGATTATTATATCTTCTTTGATATCCTTCGGGATTACCTGTTCCTGCACTATATCCACGCGAATAATCTTGCACTACACCATTTTCATCAACCGAAGGAGTTGTTTCAGTTGTTGTTCTTTCTGGATATAAACATTCAGGACAAATTACCCTTTTTGGGTTTTTGGTTTCAAATTCTTTCCCGCATTTAATGCATTTGTTCGTATACATTAGAATAATCTTTCTATTTCTATATTATTCCCATCACTTAATGATAATTAATTTAATAGGCAATCTTTATAAATACACTCTCTTCACTTTTAATATATACCCATTTTATAAAAAAATATTCAATTATGCAAACTTTTTGTAAAAATTATAAAAAAATGATAATATTTTAATATGGCAAAAGATGGATTAATTAACTGTAAAAAGTGCGGGACTTTGTTTTTTAAAAATTCTGGCAGAGAAGTGTGCGAAGAATGTTTTAAAAAAGAACTCGAAGTAATTGATTTAATACGAAATTATGTAAACTCATCACAGAAAAATAAAGTAACTCTTGATGAATTATCCCAAGGAACAAACATAGCAAAATCAGAAATTGAAGATTTAATAATAAGAGGAAGATTATTTGTAGTTTTACCTAAATTATCAATTAAATGTCGCTTTTGTGGTGTTGAGTTAGAAAATGATGAAAAAACAGGATTTACTTGTAAAAAATGCCTTTTAAGATTTTCACCAAAGGTCAATGAATTAGAAAAAAAAGGCTTAAATGTACAAAAATATCAAGAAGAAGCTAGATATATCAACCGCCGTCTAAGAGGCGGAATGAACACAACTGACGACGACACAAGATATGGTTTTATACAAAACTATGATTTATGACACAAAACCTTTGCCATATCTTAAAGAACCCGTTAAATAAGACTCTCTAAGCGCTGAGCGCAAACTATTATATGTTTTTTTGGCATCGCCTTTTGAACTTTCTTCAATTTTTGCAGCTGAATCACCATATTGATTTGCAACGAAACCTGTATTTAAATTCAAATTTAAATTAATTAAAATTGAGCTTGTTCTACTATCTAGCCCATATTGTTTTGTAGCCATTATAATATCCTTTTTTGTCTTATATTAATAAAAACAAAAAGAATCTTAATATATCAAAAGTATATAATTTTGTTACAATACTTAATAAAATTATTGTTCAACATAGCTAATCAATTTTTCAACAGCATTTTGAATTGAATTTATTTTATCTTCTATTATTTCAACTCTATTTGAAAGCATTTTTGTTTGAGTCATATTTTCATAGAAAATATCAATAAATTGCGCTGGATTAAAGCTGTCATTTTGATTTTGAACCAATAATTCAACTTTTTTTGATAAATCTGCAATTTTAGCATCTTGATTTTGAGCATTTTTAATAATGTGTTTCAATGCATTTTCGATTTTTGCACTAAACTCTAAAACATTTTGTTTTGATTTTTCGCTTTGAGTTAATCTTGTTTTAATATCTTCAAAACCAATATTTCTTAAATCATCAAAACGTTCTGCCAAATCGTCAATTTTAACAACAGCATCCTTAAACCAACCGGAAAGGTGACCGAGCTCAGCTTCAACGTCTCTATTAATTTTAACACCTTCAAGGCCTACTGTTCTTAATTCAATAATTTTTTCAAAAAGATTTTTAAATTCTTCATTATTTGCAGCGTTTTTCTCAATAGTTAAACGAATCTTAGCTAAATCAGATTCAACATCTTCTAATGTGTAAGAATAATTTGAATTTTCATCAATTGTTTTAATTCTTCTAATTGCAGATTCAATTTTTGAAAACTCACTCGTTAAATTTTCTTTAATTTCTTGAGAAATATTACTTTTTAAAAATTCAAAATTAGAAAGATATTCTTGAACTTTATTAGATAAATTATCAATATTGCTATTTTGCTTATCAAACCTTGATGTATCTTCTGGTTTATCCAATAAAGCAGAAATTTTTTGAATATTATCTTTCAATCTTTGTTCTATTTGTTCTTTAGTTTCTTTAAATTCTTCAGATAATTCAACATTAAATTCTTCAATTGTTTGAATTTTTTCTGATATTTTAGATAAAGCACTTAAAACAGAAGTTAGATTCTTGCTTTCTTCAATTGTTGCAATTTTCATTGAAAGATTAGAAGTACTAGATTGAATTTCTTCTAAAAGTTCTTTCGCATTATGAATTTGTTGAAGATTTGTTCTATCTATTTTTGTTTCAATATCTACAACAGTTTCTCTTAGAGATTTCTTTTCAATTATATTATCTAAATCTGCTCCAACATAATTGTCTAAAAGTTTGTCAATTTTTAATTCAAACTGTTGTATAGAAGTTTTATTGGTTCTATCAATAGCTCCAATTCCTTCTAAAATATCACTTTTAATCTCGTTTAAAACATCTTGAGATTGAGCGCTTGTTACATTAATTGTGTCGTTAATTTTATCAATTGTATCTTGGCTAAAGTTTTCAAGCCCAACTTCTAAACCAGATAATTTATTGATAATTTTATCAGTATTATCTTGTTGTTTTAGTGAAAATTCTTGAAAGTCTACTCTGTTATTTACAAATTCTTTTTGAACTCTATCACTAACAACTTCAACACTATCAACCAAATGATCTGATAGTCTTTGAAGATCAACTTTCAAAGTATCAATTGTTTCAATATTAATTGTTTTAACATCTTCATGGATTCTATCGGCTGCCATTTTTAAATTTTCTTGAACAGATGAAATAATATCCAAACAAGATGTTTTAATTTGACTAATATTAGAACTATTTTCGGTCACAACATGAGTTCTAAAAATTTCTAATTTATCAGAAATACTAGGAATTGCTTCTGATATTTGAGTTAAAATTTGCATACTTGAAATAGAATTCATATCATTCAAACTTGTTTGCATGTTTTGAATTGAAGATTGAATTTCAAGCGTAATATCACGAAGATTATCAGATAAATCTTTAATATTTCTTCCTAAATCTTGATTTTTAAGCTCATCCATAGCACGCTCAATTGGCTCTTGGAGAACTTTAATATTTCCTTCATTAATTGCATTTAAATCTTTTTTAAATGAAGTTAAACCCACCAAAAGAGCTTTAATATCTTCTTTTGATTGATTTAAATATCTTTCAAACTCAGCTTGATGTTGATGAGATTTATATAAAATTTCATCATTAATTAACCCATGAACATCTTTTAATTCGTTTCCAAGATTTTGAACAGTTGTTGAAAGATTTCTTACTTCATCTTTTGTATTTGTTAAATTTGCGCTTAAATTTTGAATATTATTGGAAACAGTTGCAACATTACTTGTTAAATTATAAACTTCTGTTTTAACACCGGCATCACCTGCGGTATTAATAATTTTTTGAATTTCATATTTAACAGTTTCAATTTGATTTTTAAGTTCAGCATTTAATGCCTGAAGTTGTTGCTTAGAATCAAGGGAGTTAATATCATCTTTGAGATGAGAAATTGTATTTGTTAAGCTTCTTACTTCTCTTAAAGCATCATTAAAAATATTTTCCCTATTTTGAATAGTTCCAATTAAACCGGTTAAATCACGATACTTTGTATCAATAACAGAAATAGCAGAAATTACAGAATTAACATTTCCCGAAATTGTATCAAGTTCAGATTTAAGCGAAGAATATTCTTCTCTTGATGTTCCTTGTTTAACTTGGCTTAAAAAATCTGCAAAATTTTTATTGAGAGTATTGGTAATATTATCAAAACCACGTGAAAAATTCATAAAATTATCACTAAGTTTTGCTAATTCTTGAGAAGAATCTTTGTTTTTTAATAAATCAACAGCATTAAATATTTTTTGCAAAGCTAAATCTTGACTGTTTAACTTAGAATACATATTCGCTGTATCATTTAATAATCTTGAAACTTCAGCAGCCATTTTTGGGTTTTGGTTTTGCTGAGCTTGCATGAAAGCTTTTAGCGAATTTTCTAATTCGCTTATAAATTGATTTGTTTGACCATATTTTGAATCAATTGTTTTTCGAAATTCATTAACGAGAGTAGCAGCAATCTTTTCGCTTGAAACAGTAGTTAAATTTTCATAACGTTGCGATAGGCTGGTGAGGGCGTTATAAATTTCTCCTTGTGACATTGATGATTTGGCATATAATCCTTTGATGGCTTGTGTTAGCTGGTCTAATCTGATTTCAATACTGTCTACCATAATATTTTATATTTTTCCTTTACTCCCATAAAGTTTATTTTAGCAAAAGTCAAGCAAGATGGCTAATTGTTAAACATATCTTAATATGTTTGCTCTTTAAAAACACTTGTTTTAAGTACATCCCGATAATTGTCATTTAGATGAGCCCAATCAAAAAGAATTACTCCATCTAATTTTAATTTTCTAACTATATGAATTTGTCTTAATAAATCTTCAGGATCAGACTCTATGAAACCCGCAAAAAGCCCTGGAAAAATTTTAGCATTATTAGAAGTTTTTCTTTTTATTTCTTCTAACATTGATTTTGCAAGATTGTCATCTCCCGTTAATATTAATGGGGTAATTGCTTTCAAATAACAATTATCCACCCAAGTATACCAATCTTGGAATTTTGTTTGAAGACTAACTTTATAATCAGGGAAAATTACAGCTGAAAACATTATATCTTTATGTTTTAAAAGATTATGCACTTCATATATATATCTAGTAATTTTATTTCTTCTATATTCACACCAATCATCCCAAAAAGCACTTCTTGGTTGAATTTCTATTGGATCAGTCGCATAAATTAAGAAAAATTCTTCTCTAGCATATTTTGTGTATCCCCATTGATTATTTAAATTTTCTTTTGAAATATTAGGATATCTAACATAATCGATATTTACGCCATCAACATTATATTTAACCGTAATTTCTGAAATTAATTTCAATAAAAATTCAATTACTTCAGGATTAGCAGGATCCAAAAAATATCCATTATGTTCTTGAGGATGTGAAACATATCCTTCAAAATCTGCTTTTTGCTTAGTTCTATTCATCCATTCTGGCTTAACAGATAAAATTGATTTAGGATTATTTTGAGGATTTTTATTTCCTACATAAAAACTTTCAAACCAAACATGTATTTTTATTCCTCTTTTATGGGCTTCTTTTATCCAAATTGAAAGTACGTCAGCCCCTACAAAATCAGGGTTTTGTTCCTCAAAACCATACTCTTCCATTGTTTTTGAAGGAAAAATTGTTCTTCCATGGAAATATGTTTCTAAAAATACATTATTAATTCCTGTTTCTTTAATTTTATCAAGTGTTTTTTGAATATCATAAATATTTTTTGAATTTGGTCTAATCCAAGTTCCCTTTAATTCATTCTCTATATAAGGAAGAGTATATCTAAAAGCTAATGATGCATAGTTAATTGCTTCTTTAGCATGAGTTAATGAAACATCGGACGAATTTCTTTTTGATTTTTTAAGCATTTGCTTTGCTTTTTTTAAATAATAATAAATAAATTTATCATCTCTGTTGTCATAATCTGATTTTGTTGAAATTAAAACATTTTCAACGGATTTTATTTTCATTTTTGCAAAATATCTATAACTTTCAATTGTTGTATAAGCTCTAATTGTTCTATTATTTATTTCGACTTTTGTTCCAATTTTTAAATTGTCACTTATCCATTTTTTAGCATTTCCATGCCCTGAAACAACAAAACCATCTCTTGGAATATTTGAATTTGCCCCTGTAAGAGCAACAACAATACCATCTTCTACAATAGCTTCTTTGCCAAATTCATTCGTTCCTGTGGTTCTAGCAAAATCCCTTGTATAAATTACAAGCTGATTAGGGCCTCTATAGCCAGGATATGTATTTGTTGGGGAAATATTATCATTTGGGTAAATCGCATTAATTTTTCTCGAAGATTCAGATAAAATTCTATCTAATGAATCTTTAATTATAATATTTGTTTCATCTTTTATATCATCTTTAATATCATTTATTTTAATTATATTATTTTCTTTTTTTAAAAACGTATTATTTAGTTTTGCTTCTTCATTCTTTGGCGCATAAAGAGTTTTTTGTTGTTTTTGTTCTTGATATATACTTTTTTGTACAGGATTTAAAATATCCTCAGCATCAGATAAAGAAATTGGCGCCACATCAGCACAAACAATTTGCGCCTTAAAAACCAATAACGCAACAAAAAGAAATTTAATTAAATTTAAAAACCTCCTCAAAAGTTCCTCTTTTTCGTTATTTTAATAATAAAATTTTATAATAAAAAATAACTCCAAGCAAAATAAAATCTTATTACTTAAAACTTTTTAGTTACAAGTGCAAAAATATCATTATAACAAATTGCAATCATTAAAATAATTAACAATATAAAGAAGAAATTAGTTATTTTTTCACCTAGTTCTTTACTTGGTTTTTTTCCTGTAATTTTTTCAATCAATAGAAACATTACATGCCCACCATCTAACGCAGGAATTGGTAAAAAATTCATAATAGCAAGATTTATTGAAATCATTGCAGTTAACAATAAACCATTTAATAAACCTTTTGACGCTATTATATCCCCTCCAATTTTTACAACTGCAATTACTCCATGCATATCAGAAACGCTAACTTTTCCAGTTATTAATTGCCACAAACTTTTTAACATTGTACTTGTAGTTGTATATAAATAATCAAAAGATTTTATAATTATTTCTTTAAATGTATTTGTTGGAATAAAAATTTCTTCAATTTTCAGCATCATTCCAAAAATACCTTCTTTTTCTACTTTAATATTTTCAAAAGAAAATTCTTTATTATTTCTTAAAACAGTTATTTTAATTGGTTTATAAGTATCAGATAATGCAATAGCAAAATCATTTAAAGTATAATTTTTATCTGCCAAAAAGCTTTTTTTAGAGTAAATTTTATTTCTTAATTCAATTTGATTTTGACTTAATTCAACACCATCTTTTTTATATCTTTCAAGCCCAATTAATATGTTTTTATTTAATTCTAGCGAATTTTCTACATTCGCTTTCGGAAGTTTTATTTTTTGTCCATTTGAAATTTCATTTTTAATTTGCGGATTAATCTTTTTTAATTCAGCTAAATTCTTTTCAATTAAATCTTTTTGAGCATAATCATCAAAAAGTTTTGAATTTTTTGCAAATAAAGTTAATTGATACATTGAATCAATTTTTATATCATTAACTTTTAAAATTTTATCACCTTTAATTAAACCAACTTCTTGAATGTTTGATGTTTTATTTGATGAAAAATTATCTACATATAAGTTTTGATTCGATGTTGGAAGTTTATGAAATACACTTGCACAAAAAATTACAAGAAATATAGCAAAAACTATATTCATTAAAACCCCAGCACTAACTACAAAAAGTTTTTGAGCTATTGTTTTATTTTCATATAATTCAGAAGAATCTGATGGTAAAACTTCTTCGCCATTTTTTTCATCCTCTTTTTGTGTGTCTTCTGGAAAACTTACATATCCGCCAAACAAAAATGCATGTAAATAAAAATCAGTATGGCCCCATTTAAATATTTTTAAGCTCGGACCGATTGGCATACCAATTCCAAAACGAGTTACTCTAATGCCACACATTCTTGCAGCAATAAAGTGACCTGCTTCGTGTACTAATACTAATAAACTTATTAATAAAATCATTATAATTTGATTCATAAAATCCTCACTATATTAATTTTTTGGGGGAACTTTTTTATATAATCCAAACATACTTGGCTTATATGAATTTAAATTTTTATTAGATTCCGCAAGTAAAAGTCTTAATTTCTTGTTTTGATCTTCTAATTCTTGAGCTCTTTTTTCAAGTTTTTTGTTTTGTTGTTCAATTTCTTGTAATTTTTCTGATGATTTGATGTCGCCAGAAAAAATCTGATTTACGTGTTTTGCTATTTTTTTAGCCATTGAGCGAGCAATCATATTTAAGGTGCGTTCTGAAATATCTAATTTAAATTCATTTCCTTTTGGTGTTAAGTCAACATTTTTTTTAGATAATTCAGAAACAACATATTCTCTAAATTTTTCTTGTGCTTCTAATGATTCAGATAATAAACTCATATCATCAAAATCAGAGTTTTCATCTGTTGAAAAATTTTCTTGGCCTGCTTCTGATTCAGGAATATATTCTTGTCCTGTTGCAAGCATGGCACCTTCCAAAATACCCATTTTCTTTTCTTGTTTTATTTCAAAATCAAAATCGGTTTCACTTGGATAACTAATATCTTTTATTGCTTCTTGTTCTAATAATTTATAATCAATATTAAATTCATCTATTTTACCATTCTGCACTTTTTGAGATAAAGGAGTTCCGTCAGACAATGAAATATTATTTAAAATATTATTAGTCTCAGCATCATTCACCATTTGTTGAGGATAAACCTGTTGAGTATTTTTAATTACAGGTTGTTGAGGCATTTCATAAGTATTTTGAGTTTGAACATACACAATTTGAGTTGGCTGAGGTTGAACATATGTTTGAATTTTTGGTACAGATGGTTCAGCAATAGGATTATATGTTTGCGGTTGTATTAATCTTGGCTCAACTTCCTCTTCTTCTTTTGTTTCATCATTTGAAGAATTAAAAAGTTTGTCCAATATTAAATCAAGCGCGTTTTTATCATAAAACTCACTACCTTGTTCATCTTCAAATATTGCTTCAATTTTCCATTTTTCTAAAAAAGTATCCAAAGTATATGCATCAACAAAAAAACCTTTTGACGCTAAACTCTGTAATATTTCATTCTTTGTAAAAACATTTGATGCCATAATTATCCTAAAAATATTATATAAAAAAAGAAAAACGTTGTCTAATAAAAGAAAGCCTCTTTATTCAAGAGGCATTATTGGTTGAGTATTATATTAAATCTTTTGTTTAGCTTTTGAAATTGAATTTTTAAGTTCGTCAGCTAAATCCCCTCTGCCAGAATTTTCATATATTTTAGTTACCGATTCTAAAAATCTCATATTTTGTTTTGGTTTTTCATTAATTGGATTTGAATTTACAAAATTATTTGTTCTTTTAATATATGGACTTGTAAATTCTGCATTTGTAATTCTTCTTGCTCTTGGTGGAATTTGAAAATTACCTTTTAATTGAGTATCAGTACTAAAACCTTTATTGATTCTTATTACTTCTTGATCTTTATATGGGTTTTGAGTGCTTTTTTGATATTGATTTAGCGCAAAATTTTTCTTAACTAAATCAACATCGATTGGTTTTGGTTTTTGAATACCTTGATATTTATTTTGAATGTATTGTTGATATTTTTCATGAGCTTTAGCTAATTCGTTTTGGGCTTGTTTTAATGTTTCATTTCTTCTTGAATTAACAACTTTTTGTTTTGATAAATCAACAGATATACCTAAACTGCCAATTTGAGCTTTATTTGAATTAATTAAAGGTTCTTTATCTTGTGCTACTTTGTTAATTAAAGATTTAGCTAAAATCATCAAAAAAGCAAACAATGAAATAATAAGTAAAATGGTTCCAATTGGTCCTTCTTTTATTTCAGATAATACAATTGAACTTAAATTTTCAAAATCAAATGAATTATCATCCCATTCTTTTGTAGCATCGCCATATTCTAAATCATCATAATATGATGTAGACTTATATTCTTTTATAGGACGATTGATGATGATATTTTTTGTTTCTTTTGATGTTTCAAATAACGAATTAATAAATATTAATTCAGTTTTTCTAGCATCTTTACCATTTACATAAATTCTTACCTTATCCTTGGGTAATTGTTTAACTACCACATTATCAATTTCGGATACATCATCATAAATTGTTCCCATATTAGGAGCTAAAACTGAATTTTTTAAATCAAAATAGATATTTCCATCACTATCAATATGACTTTTATATTGTACTTGATGAGTTGAATCAATATTTAATTCATATGTATTTAAACTATCTTTAGCTTTTGATATAACAACTGATGAAATAACATTTTCCACTGCGAATGAAGGTAGTGTAATAAATGTTAAAAAAACTACAATAAAAAATATTTTTATTTTAAAGGAATCAAACTTCATCCTTAAATACTCTCCCATAAAACTAAATTATTAAGTCTATAGTTAAATAATATTAGCTTTATCAATAAAGAGCATTAGTCAAAAGATTGTTTTTTAATTTTTATTATCTAAATCTAAAGATTAATTTTTTTAATTAAATTAGCCATCTCAATTGCACTTTGTGCACATTGAGCACCCTTATTACCTGCTTTTGTACCTGCGCGTTCAACAGCTTGTTCTATTGTATCTGTTGTTAAAACTCCAAATAATACAGGAATTCCTGATGACATAGAAACTGATGCTATTCCTTTAGATAATTCAGCGCAAACATAATCATAATGAGATGTTGAACCACGAATAATAGCTCCAAGAGTAACAATTGCAGCATATTTTTTTGTTTCAGCGGCAAACTTAGCACTTAGCGGGATTTCAAAAGCTCCAGGAACCCAAATTACATCAATATTTTCTTCTTTTACGTTTAATCTTTTAAAGGTATCAATTGCACCTTCTAATAATTTTGAGCCAATAAAATCATTAAATCTTGAAATAACAATACAAAATCTGTCATCATCGTTTGCGTACAATTTACCTTCAAAAGTATTAACCATAACTTATTTCTCCTTTAATAACTTTAAATTATCATGAAAGTATTTAATTTTAAAGGCATGTTTAGTTTTTATTAACTCTATGTTGCTCAATCAAAACCATTAAAACTGATACATCAGCAGGTTTTACCCCGCCAATTCTAAGAGCTTGCCCAATAGTTTTTGGTTTGATTTTAATTAGTTTTTCTTTTGATTCTGTTGAAATTTGTTTAATAGAAGAATAATCAATATTTTCAGGAATTTTTATATTATCTGTTTTTTGTTGATTTTTAATTTGTTCTTCTTGGCGTTTAATATAGCCATCATATTTAATTAAAATTTCAGCTTGTTCTTCAATATCTCGAATTAAATATTTATCTTCACAATCAATATTTGAATTAAATCCTAGTTCTTTTAATATTTTATAAT
The DNA here is from genome assembly GCA_017560095.1 of Candidatus Gastranaerophilales bacterium. Lineage (GTDB taxonomy): Bacteria > Cyanobacteriota > Vampirovibrionia > Gastranaerophilales > Gastranaerophilaceae > RUG14156. The sequence continues at coordinate 174,245 of JAFYOU010000036.1, read as the reverse complement.
CAACATTGGGTCGTTTTAATAAATTAAAACCATTTATTCCTAATTCAAGTGGTTCATTATATTTTGCTAAAATTTCTTTATTATTTTCGTTTGGTGAAACTTTAAATTCTTTTAATTTTTCGTATTGAAGTTCAATTTGAGCTTCTTTAAATCGTTTTCTTTGAATTTCTGATTCTTTAACTAATCCTTGCTGATAACCCAATTCCATAAGTCTTAAATCGGCGTTATCTTGTCTTAAAATTAATCTATATTCGCTTCTTGAAGTAAGCATTCTATATGGCTCATCAATATCTTTAGTAATTAAATCATCAATTAGCGTTCCAATATAAGAATTCGAACGAGTTAATTCAATATATTCTTTGTTATCTAAATAATTTTTAGCATTGATTCCAGCAACAAGCCCTTGAGCTGCAGCTTCTTCATAGCCTGATGTTCCATTAATTTGCCCTGCCAAAAATAAACCTTTTATTTTTTTTGTCATTAAGCCATAATCGAGCTCCAAGGCACAAACGCTATCATATTCAACAGCATAAGCAGGTTTTATAACTGAAACATTTTCTAAACCAGGAAGCGAGTGAATCATTTTCAACTGAGCTTCTATAGGAAGACTTGTTGAAAAACCTTGAATATACATTTCATAAGTATTTCTTCCTTCTGGTTCAATAAAAATATGATGCGAAGGATTATGAGCAAAGCGAATAACTTTATCTTCAATACTTGGGCAATACCTTGGCCCAACTCCTGTAATTAAACCACGATAAAGTGGTGAATAATCAAGGTTTGCTTTTATTATTTCATGAGTTTTTGCGGTAGTTTTTGTTAAATAACAAGGGAATTGCTCTCTAATAGGACGATTTGGTTTATAACTAAAAAATCTTGGCATGTTATCTATAACTTCATCCCCTGGATGAAGTTCTAATTTTGAATAATCAAGAGTTCTACCATCAATTCTAGCTGGTGTTCCTGTTTTTAATTTTCTTACATCAAAACCAAGTTTTCTTAATCTGTCAGATAAACCAACAGCACTTCTTTCACCTAGTCTGCCTGCTTCAAAATATTTTAAGCCAACAAAAATTCTTCCTTCTAAGCTTGTTCCAGTTGTTAAAATTACAGTTGGGGCAAAATATTCAATCCCTAATTCATCGACAACACCTTTGATTTCGTTATTTTCAACAATTAAATCAACTATTTGGGTTTGTTTTAGGGTTAAATTTTCTTCTTGTTCAACATATTTTCTTGCAATTGCTCTATATTCTTTTTTATCAGATTGAGCTCGAAGTGCACGAACTGCGGGACCTTTAGAAGAATTTAAAGTTTTTAATTGCATATATGTAGCATCAGCAAGTTCTGCCATAACGCCACCTAATGCATCAATTTCTCTAACTAAATTAGATTTAGCAGGCCCACCAATAGCAGGGTTACAAGGCATTAAACCAATATTTTCTATATCAAGAGTTGCAAGCATTGTTTTTAAACCAAGACGAGAAGCAGCAATCGATGCTTCAATCCCGGCGTGTCCTGCGCCAACTACAATACAATCAAATTTAAAATTAATATTTGGCATTATAAAATTACTGCGCCTTCTTTTTCAATAGGAAGATTCATAAAATTACATTTAACATTAAAATAGTTCCAAGAAGATGCAACTACTTCTTTAATTTCACTAACATTAGTTCCATTATAAACAACTAAAATAGAAGGCCCCGCACCACATAAAACAGTTCCAATTACACCATTCACATGTTTTAAATTATTCATAATATCAGCTAAGCCCGGAACAAGTTTTTCTCTGTATGGTTGATGTAATTTATCTTTCAATGATGTACGCAAAAGCTCTTCATCTTTATTATAAAGAGCATCAACAAACATAGCTGTTCTTTTTAAATTAAATATTGCATCCTTCATAGGAACTTCTTTCGGCAAAACAGAACGAGAAATTTCTGTGTTTAATTCATAATCAGGAACACAAACCATTAATTTCCATTCATCATTCCAAGGAAGTTTTCTATAAATTACTGATCCATCTTCTTCCCAAGAAGCCATTGTTATTCCACCTGTAAAAACAGGAGTTATATTATCAGGGTGACCTTCAATTTCTGTTGCAATAGACATTAAAACTTTTTCATCAGCAGGTCTTCCTAATAATTCATTTGCAGCAATTAAACCTCCAACAATAACACTTGATGATGAACCTAAACCACGACTAATTGGAATTTGCGTTTTAATTGTTATTTTAAGTTCATTTGGAATTTGACCAACAAAATGATAAAGAGTTTCTATTGCTTTGTACACAATATTATTTTTGTCTGTTGTTACATCAGCAATTTCATTATCTTCATTATTTTTTTCATTAATAATATTTATTTCAATACCAGAACCTGGTAAAACTGTTTCTTCAACAGTAATAACATTATACAAAGGCAAAGCTAAACCAAATGAATCAAATCCACATCCAAGATTAGCTATTGTTGCTGGGGTTTTAACACTTACTTTCATAATTCTTCCTATTGAACCTTAACAGGCATAATTAAGCAAATATAATTACTTTTATCATCTTGCGGTTTAAAAATAGAAGCTGCCAAAACATCGGAAATTTCAATTTCAACGTTTTTAGAATCCATATTTTTTAAACCATCTAATACATATTTATAATTAAAAGCAGTTAACATATCATCAAAATCATATTGAATATCAATATAATCTTTAGAACGGCCTGCTTCTGGGGTATCTGCCATAATTTCAAGTTGACCAGCTGAAAAATTAAATTTAACAACATTTGTTCTATCATTAACCATAATAGATACTCTTTCAATTGAATTAATTAATTCTGCTCTATCAACTATGATTTTTTTATCGCTTGCATTTGGGATTAATTGTTGATATTTAGGATAAATCCCATCAATCAATCTTGATTGAAAGGCCAGATTTTCGAATTCAAATAAAATTTTATTTTTTTGAATTTTTAAAGTAATATTTTCATCTTCAACAATAGAAGAAATTCTTTGAACCTCAGCTAAAGTTTTAGCAGGAACTATAAAATTAATTGCCTCATCAACTGTTGCTTCTATTTCTTTTTGAATTCTAGTTAAGCGGTTTCCATCAGTTGCTGCAAGTTCTAAAATATTATTTTCAATATTAAAGCAAACACCTGTTAAAACAGCTTGGGTTTCTTGTTGAGAAACCGCAAATATTACTTGTTTAATTGATTTTGAAAATTCATTCTTATTCAATACAACTGTTTTTGTTTCAGGAGTATCTATTTCATCTAAAACTTTAGGAAACTCATTTGCATTTAAACCAATCATATCAAATTCTGTTTTTCCGCTTTTAATTTTGATATTATCGGTATCTTCTTGAGTTTTTAAAGTAATTTCTGTTGAAGATAATTTAGAAACAATTTCAGATAATTTTCTAGCAGAAAGTGTAATTGCACCAGTAACATCAACTTGAGCTGAAGTTTTATAGTTAATTGCAAGATTTAAATCTGTTGCACAAAATTTAATTCTATCATTTGATACAGCTTCAATTAAAATATTAGACAAAATTGGCTGAATTGCCTTTTGAGATGTAATTTTTTCAACAATTTTGATTCCGTTTGAAAAATCTTCTTTATTTAAAACAATTTCCACTGGCAAAGCCTCCTTAGTCTTTCTTCTAAAATTATAGTATAAAAACCAAATCTGACAAATATACCATAAATGGTTTAAAAATAATTTTGTTTTATATAAATAAATATATATTTATATAAGAATATAATAATAAGTAATAAAGACAAAATATTTGTGCAAAACTATCTTAAAACAAGCTATATCTTAAAAACAACATGTTTAAAACTTGTTGTTTTTTTGCACAAATTATCAACAACCAGCTTTTGAAATTATTAAACAAGTTATATTATATAAACCAGCTTCAAACAAAACATTTATTATTTCTTCTAAAGTTGCTCCAGATGTAGTTATATCATCTATTAAGAGAAGTTTTTTGTTTTTTAAGTAATCAATATGTTTTTCATTAATTTTAAAGCTATTCTTAATATTTAAATGTCTATTTTTGGCTTGATATTGCGGTTTAGTTAATTTTGTTTTTTTTATTAAATCTTTATTTATTTCAAAATTAGTTAAGTTTGAAAAAACATTAGCTATTAAATACATATGATTATAGCCTCTTATGGCGCTTTTTAATTGATTGGAAGGAGGATATATAATAATATACTCTTCTGATAAATTTAATTTTAAAAAGTAGTTGTATAGTATTTTGGCTAAAGGAATAGAAGCATTTTTTTTATGAGAAAATTTTAATTTTTGAATTAATATTTTTGTTGTTTCACAATATTTTGTTGCGCAAAAAATCGGAATTTCTTTATAAAATCTCTGTGCAAAACTAGACAAATAATAAACATTTTTTGAACAACTTTTACACAACAATTCATCAGTTTTTGCACAACTACAAACTAAACATTTTTCGTTATAAATTAAATTTAAAAATGAGTTAAATATTTTTTTAAACATGACAAAATAATATTAAACTAAAAAGACCTACGTTTAATAGGTCTTTAGATATGATTTATTTTTTCTTAATAACTGTATAAATATAAGGTTTAGAAAAATATTTGTTGGCTATTTCTATGATATCACTTTGGTTAACTTCTGAAATTAATTTTTTGTATTCTTCGAAAGAATTTAAATTATATCCTAAAATACTGTACCAATTTAATAAAATAGCTTCATCCATATTTGTTTCTAAAGATAATAAAAACCTGCCTAATAATTTATCTTTTGCATCATTTAATTCTTTTGTTGTTACCATTTCTTTTTTGAGAATTTCAATTTCATTCAAAATACCATTTTTAGCTTGTTCAATGCTATTAGAATTTGTTCCTATATATGTTATAAAAGCTCCATCTAAAATATTTGTTTTTAAACTTGAACCAACAGCATATGCAAGTCCTTGTTCTTCTCTTAATTTAGTAAATAATCTGCTAGACATTCCTTGTCCTAAAATTGAGTCAATAACTTTTAAAACAACAACATCTTTGCGATTTAAAACACCTGTTGTTTTATAACCTAAGGCCAACCAGTTTGTTTGGACTTCGTTTTTAAATAAAGTTGTTTCTATATTTTTTTGAGGACTATACGGAACTAAATTTTGATTTTTAAAATTAAAATTTTTACCATTTTTGTTTTGTTTAATTATTTCTTCTAATTTATTAATAATATAATTTTCATCAATATCTCCAACAACAGAAATAGACATATTGTTTGGATTAATTATGCGGGAATAAAATTCAACAATATCATTTCTTGTTACTTTATTTATGTTGTTTAAAATAAAAGTTGAATTTTGACCGTAGATTGTATTTAAAAATGCATTTTTTTTGAATTCATCAAAAACATAACTTGATGGATTGTCTGAAAGAGAAATTAATTCTTGAGTTTTTCTTTCTTTAATTTTATTTAGTTCATAATCTGAAAAAACAGGATGATTTATAATTTCATTTAAAGCAACAAAAGCTTTATCTATATTATCTTTTGTAGATTGAAATGTAATTGAGAAAATATCATCGCTTGATGAAACGCTTAATTTAATTCCATTTTCATCTAAGAAAGTTGCAAATTGAGAATTTGTATAATTTGTTGTTCCTGTCATTGCTCCGCTTGCTGCTAACATTGCACTTGTTGGAACTTTTTCAATTGCTTTTGAACCTTTAATTGTTATATCTAGCGCAATAATTGAATTTGATTTTTTCTTTTTAGTAATTAGAATTGCGCCATTATTTAATAATACTTTTTTTGTGTTGTCTAAAATATCTAAAACTTTAACTGAACTAAAATTTTGTTTCTCCTTAATGTTTGAAATCGGTTTAAAAGAATTTGGTCTAATTATTGAAAGAGCATATTTATCTAGGATTAAATATTTTTTAGCGCAGTTTATAATTTCATTTTTGGTTACTTTATCAATATTTTTTAAATAATTTTCATAGTAATTTGGATTTTTTGAAAAAGTAAAATCATAACCTAAATCTTCTGAAATATTAGAAATGGATTCTCTTGAATAATATGTATCTGTTTTTATTTGATTTTTTGCTTTAATAATTAAATTTTCATCTAATTCTCCATTTTGAATTTTTTTTATTTCTTTTATTAAGGCTTTTTTTAAAAGCTCTTCATTTTCAGGTTTTGTTGTTAAATAAATATAAAATAATCCTGAATCTTTTTGGGAATAATTTCCGCTATCAACAGATAATGCAAATTGATTTTCTTCTTTTAATTTTTGATTTAAGATTGAACTTTTTCCATTTGTTAAAATTGTTGATAAAATATCGAGGGCATAACAATCATTGTTTTCATCAAATTTGGGCGCCAAAAAACCAAGCATAAGATATGTTTTATTAACATCCATTGTTTCAATTTTTTCTTCAATTTTTGTTAACAGCTTGATTTTTGGATATTTTATTTTTGTTTGTTTTTTCTTTGTTTGATTGAATAATGAAGCCACTTTTTTTAATGCTTCTTCTTTGTTTATATTTCCTACAATAACGGTTGTATATGCATCGGGTGTATAAAATTTATTATAATAATCTAAAATTTCTTCTCTTGTTACATTTTCAATAACTTCTTTTGTTCCAATAACACCTCTTTTATATGGGTGATTTGATTTTGAATAAATTATTTCATATAAATTATCAAAAGCTTTTCTTGTAGCGGAATCTTTATTTTTTGAAATTTCTTCAACTACAACCGGACGCTCACGTTCTAATTCTTTTCTTGGAATTAGTGGATTTTGCAACATATCAGCGTGTAATTTTAATGCCAAATCAAAATGTTCAGATGGGATTTGAATGTAATAATGAGTATAGTCTTTACTTGTTGCAGCATTAACTTCAGCCCCTTTTGAATCTAAAATTTTATCCATTACGCCTGTTGGATAATTTTGAGTTCCTTTAAAAAATAAATGTTCTAAAAAATGACTTATTCCTGCAGTTTTTTCATTTTCATTAATTGATCCTGTATTAATCCAAGTATCAATTTTAACAATAGGATTGTCTTTAATTTCTTTTATAATGACTTTTTGACCAGATGGAAGAGTATTTATTGATAAACCCTCTTCTAATGCAAAAGAAAAATTAAATAGTAAAAATGTAAAAATTATTAATATTTTTTTCATTATTGTTCCTCTAACTACTGATTTATAATAATTTTATCATTTTGAAAATGTGATGTCATCTTAGCTTTTTGTATTATTTTTGTAATAAAAAATGGCTCAAATTGAGCCATTTTTACAAGATTATTTATAAAATAAATTAATCATCTAAAGCATCAACGCCAGGTAATACTTTACCTTCGATGAATTCTAAAGAAGCTCCACCACCAGTTGAAACGTGTGTGAAATCTTCTGTTTTAGCAAATTTCTTAGCAGCAGAAACAGAATCGCCGCCACCAATAACTGAAGTTGCGCCATTTTTTGTTGCTTCAACAATTGCTTCTAAAACAGCTTTTGTACCTTCTGCGAATTTTGGGTTTTCAAAAGCGCCAACAGGGCCATTCATAAGAATTGTTTTTGAAGATTTTAATACTTCAGCAAATGATGCTCTTGAATCCATACCAGCATCAACGCCTTCAAAACCATCAGGAATTTCATTAATTGCAACAAATTTGTTTGTGCCATTGCCTGAAAAATCATCAGCAGCCAATACATCTGTTGCCATAACTAATTTAACGTTCTTTTCTGCAGCTTTTGCTTCGATAGCTTTAGCAGTTTCCATTTGATCATCTTCACAAATTGAACAACCAATTTTGCCACCATTAGCTTTAACAAAAGTATAAGCCATACCGCCACCGATAATTAAATTATCAACTTTATCGATTAAGTTTTCTAATACACCGATTTTTGATGAAACTTTAGCACCGCCAACTACTGCTGTAAATGGGCGAGTTGGGTTGTCTAGAGCAGCACCTAAACATCTTAATTCTTTTTCCATTAAAAGACCAGAAACTGCTGGTTTTAAAACTTTAGCAAGTTTAGAAGTTGAAGTGTGGTTTCTGTGAGCTGCACCAAATGCGTCATTAACATAGAAATCACCAAGTTTAGCTAATTCATGAGCAAATGTCATATCATCATCTTTTGCTTCTTCAGCTTTATAGAATCTGATGTTTTCCAATAATGCAACTTTACCTTCTTCTAAAGCTTCTAATTCTTTATCTGCATCTTCGCCTACTGGAGATTTAACAAATAATACATCTTCGCCTAAAACTTTAGCTAAGTGTTTAGCTGCAGGCTCTAGTGAAAATTCTAAATTCCATTCTCCTTTTGGACGGCCTAAGTGAGCCATTAAAATAACTTTTGCACCACGTTCTGTTAAAAATTTAACAGTTGGAAGAATAGCTTGGATTCTTGTGTCATCTGTTACATTTTTGTTTTCATCAAGAGGAACATTAATATCAACACGAACTAATGCGCGTTTTCCTTTAATATCCCCTAGGTCTTTAATAGATTTTTTCATATTAAAACTCCTTATTCATAAATATAGGGTCATTTTAATATGAATAAAATTATTCTTCAATATCGTCTTCTTTTTTAACAAAAAGATTTTTAATTGCTTCAAAAAAATCTAAAAATAGACTTTTGATTATACTTATAAAGCTTTGGTTTTGGATTTCTTCTAAACTTCCTTCATTTTCAAATGAATCTTCAGGATAATCTTTTGCAAAACTTAAATTAGAACTTTCTTCTTCTTTTTTGCCACGCTTAAAATAGCCAGTGTTTCCTCCACCCCCCGGGGTAGATTTGGAGCTTGCTTGTACGTTAGATAAATTTTGCATAGGGCCAAAATTAAAAGACATTAAAAACTCTTTTCGTTTCTATGTTACTATTGTAACATATATTAAAAAGAGTTTCAAGGTGTGTGTTTCGGGTTATTTTATTTCTTTATAAAGGGTTGAATATTGCATGTAAAATTCTTCAGGATTTTCTTTTGCGCCTTTGATTATATTTTCAATTTCAACAAATTTTTTAGCTAATTGTGGATCAAATTGAGTTCCTGCACATTTTTCAATTTCAGCTATAGCTATATCATGATCAAGTGCTTTTCGATAAGAGCGAGTAGAAGTCATAGCATCATATGTATCTGCTATAGCAATAACCCTAGCGGAAAATGGAATATTTTCTCCAGCTAAATTATCAGGATATCCTTTTCCATCCCATCTTTCGTGATGGTGTTTAACTCCCGGAGAAACTTCGTGTAATTTTTTAATACTTGCAATTAATTTTTCTGAATTAGATGGATGTGATTTCATAATTGCAAATTCGTCATCCGTTAATCTTCCGGGCTTGCATAAAATTGCTTGAGGAATAGCAATTTTGCCAATATCGTGTAACAAGCCTGCAGTTTCAATATGTTCTAATTCTGATTCTTTAACATTATATTCTTTTGCTAAAATAATTGAATATAAAGTAACTCTCATAGAATGTCCATGAGTATATGGATCTTTAGCATCAAGTGCAGAAGCTATTGATTTGATTGTTTTATAAAATAATTCTTTTAAATCTTTTAAAATTAAAGATTTAGAACTAGCAAGATCAAATTTATCTAAACCATTTCGGACAATTTCTTGTAATTCATCGGGGTTAAATGGTTTTAAAATGTATTGAAATAAATTACATTTATTGACTGCATCTGTAATAATTTCAATATCAGAAAAACCTGTTAAAAGAATTTTTATTACATCAGGTGCAATTATATTTGCTTCTTCTAGAAATTTTGTTCCTTCCATTATTGGCATTTTGTGGTCTGAAACAATTAAGCAAATATCATCTAAATTATTTTTGAGGGTTTCTAATCCTTCAAGTCCATTTGAAGCAGTTAAAATTTTGTATTTCCCCCTGAAAGTTCTTTTTAAAAGTTGAAGATTATTTATTTCATCATCAACAATTAAAATTGTATGCTCATTATGAACGCTTGTTGCGCTAATTAAATCTCCAACACTATTTAAAATCAGGTCATTTTTTACATTTAACACAAAACTATCCTCGTTGTTCTATGACCTATAACGGCATTAAATTAAAAAACTTTAATTTAATATTACATTTTCTTAATATTATAAATTACTTTTGTTGATGTGACAATTGCTGCGAATAAAAGTGCTAATGCTAAACCCATCCAAAAACCTTCTAGAATAATATTTTTAAAATAAGCTAAATACATTCCTAATGGAATTGCAATCAAAATATAGCCTGTCAACATTGTAAAAGCTATTATTTTTGTATCTTTCAATCCTTTTAAAATGCCAACACAAGCCCCTTGGACACCATCAAAAAATAAAAAAGTCATAGCTATGATCATTATTTTTTGAGTTAGTGTAATAACCTCACTATCTGTTGAAAATATTTTTGCAATTTGCTCAGAAAAATTACCTAGAATTAGAAAAGAAACTATACAAACGCAAATTACAAGAAAAATATTAGCCAAGGAATATTTAATTATATTTTGTTTATCTTTTTTGCCATTATAAAAGCCAATTTTAATACTTGCAGCATTAGCTATTGATAAAACAATCATAAAAGTGCAATTTGCAATTGATAAAATGATATTATGCACAGCAGCAAATAATGCACTAAATTTTCCAATTAAAACAGCAGTTAAATTAAATCCTAAAAATTCAAAAAATATTGCTGCGCTAATTGGTACGCCAGTCTTGATTAAATCTTTAATGTAATTTTTGGAAAACTCAAAAGTACCTTTAAATAATTTTAAACAATATAAAAGCATAAAAATTGTAATTAAAGTTTTAGAAATCAATGTTGCTATGGATAAACCAACAACTCCTAACTCAGGAATTATATAAGTTCCAAATTTAAACCCAAAAGTTAATATAATATTTAAAAATAAATTTAAAAATACCATTAAAAGCATTAAAACATTGGCAAAAATAACTTTTTCATAAGCTTGTAAAAATTCTTTTATTGCAACAAAAATAGCCGCAGGAAAAATTGTCCAAGAACAAATTGAAATATATTCTTTGACATATGGAGTCATATCTGGACTTAAGCCAATAAAATTAATACAATTATTGATTCCTAATAAAATTAAGAAAAAAGGAATTGAAATTAATATTGAAAATAAAACAGTTAATTTAAAATATTTTTTAGCAGGCTCATTTTTTCCTCTTAAATTTGATATAACAGGACTTACACTTAAAATTAAGCCAATTGCTCCAATTGTTACTGTCATTACAATGGCGCTTGCAACACTAATTGATCCAAGTGCTAAAGTAGAATATCTACCAGCAACAGCGTTATCTGCAAAGCTTACTAAAATATGCGAAATATTTCCGCCTAAAATTGGCAAAGATAATTTTATTAAATTTAAAACAATTTCTTTAAATTCTTTTAATTTATTCATTTTAAATTGATTTTCCTGTATTTAAAATATCTTTTGGGTCTAATAGAATTTTAATCTTTTTCATTAAATTATGAGCATTTTTATTTAAAACCATTGGGAGATATTTTTGTTTTTGAGTGCCTATTCCATGTTCGCCTGATAAAGTTGCCCCAATGGAAATTGCATAATTGAATAATTCATCTTTTAGTTTTTCAAAATTATTTTTTTCGATAGTATTTTCTAAATTTAGCGCAAAATTAGGATGAATATTACCATCTCCGGCATGACCCATTATGGCAGTAATAATTGAATATTTTTTTGCTAATTCTTGAGTTTTTAAAACAAAATCAACGATTTTTGATTTTGGAACTACAATATCTTCTGTTATTACGTTTGGTTTAAGTTGTGATAAAGCAGAAAAAGCACTTCTTCTCGCACGCCAAATATTTTCATTTTCAATATCATTTTTTGCTTGAATAATTGAATTTGCGCCTGATTTTTCTAGAATTTCTTTTAATATAGTTAGTTCATGTTTTACACATTGTTCAAAGCCATCTAATTCAATTAAAAGCATAGCTTCGCTATCGGTTTTTAAATTACAAGGATTAAATTTTTCAATTGTTTGAATAGTGAATTTATCAATTAAATCTAATGTTGATGGTCTAAAGCCACTATTTATAATTGAATTAACGCATTTTGTAGCTGTAATTAAATTATCAAAATAAGCTAAAGTTAAAAGTCTTGTCTGAGGTTTTGGAATTAATTTCAATGTTGCTTTGGTGATTATTCCAAGCGTTCCTTCTGAACTTATAAAAAGAGAAGTTAAATTATAACCTGTTACATTTTTAGCTATATTTTTTGAAGTTTCTATAATTTCGCCATTTGCCAAAACTATTTCTAAATTAATAATATAATCTTTAGTATTTCCGTATTTAAAAGTTCGAGGACCTCCTGCATTAAGTGCAATTGCACCACCTATGGTAGAAACTGCTAAATTAGATGGGTCGGGTGGAAAAAATAAATTTAATTTATCTAATTCTTTATTTAAATCACCAATTACAACGTTTGGTTCAACAATAGCGATTAAATTTTCACTATCTATTTCAATAATTTTATTCATTTTTGAAAAATGCATGATAATGCAATTTTCGACTGGACGAGTTCCTCCGCAATGATTTGTTCCTTGGGCACGAGGAACTATTGATATATTATATTTATTGCATAATTTAGCAATAGATGAAACTTCAGTAGTATCTTTCGGAAAAACAACAGCTAAAGGCAAAATTAATTTTTTTGGATTTTGAGATGTATCATGAGCATAAACATAAATATCTTCATTTTTATGAAGAACACCGGAAGTAATTTTTTTAAGATTAGTAATAAAATCCATAACGGTATTTTATTATAAAAAAAATTGCATGTTAAAAAAGCGAGCTATATGTTACTCGCTTTTTTATAATCATTTTGTTTTACACCAACCCAAGAACTTTTTTATACCAACTAAAAGTTTCTAATTCTAATCCATTGAATGTTGTTTTCAAACATTGTTTTTTCAAATAATGTTGAAATTCATCATTGAATTTTGATTTAAGTGGAGTCTGGGTCTTTGGCTTTTGTACAGAAAGTGACATAAGAACCTCCTTGAGAAAATATACAACTAACAACAATTTATTTTGGGTATATTATACCATATCAAGAAGTTTTTGTAAGTGTATATCGAGAAAAATAGCACGATTGGAGTAGAACATTTGAAAAAACATAAATTCTACAGTAGTAGTAGCTTGTGAAAAAATCTTTGCGATCTGTAATGTTTCTTAACAAGCAATTTTTGAGTTTGATTTGCTTTATATAATTATTAGAAAAGAGCAAAAATGAAAGTATTAACAAATAATTTAAATAATTTTAAAATTCAAAATTTAAGAATAAATAAAAATGAAAAGCAATATAATTCAATCCAAAAACAAGAATTATTATTACCAACAACTGTGCAATATCTTGCTTTTATGGGTGGATACAGTATAAATCTTGCTGAAACCTTTAAACAATTAAACGATGAACAATATCCTTTTGATATTCAAGAAATGGTTTTAGCAGAAATAGAAAAAGGAAATCCTGAAAATAAAACACTTTATGATATTCATTTTGAAAAATACAAAGGCATTTTAGATTGCTATACGCTTGATGAATTAAAAGAAAAGTATCCTGAGTTTATGGATGTTAACTCTGCTTTTGATGTTGTTGCAAAAGATGATAGTTTTATTGGTAAATTTCAATCAGGTGAAAATGAAATTTTTGCAAATAATGAAGATTTAACTTTGCAATTAATTAAGCTTTATTGGGGGCAAGGATTTTCTTTAAATGGTTTGTCTAGCTATATTGCTGATTTATCTCAAGATAAAAAAGGAATTCAGCTAAGATATACATTAGAAAAACTAAACATTCCTTTAATGGATAAAAGATATGCTTCTGTATTAAAACTTTCTAATAAAGAATATAATGAAAAGTTTACTTCTGAAATGTCTAATCGTTTAAAAGAAGCTAAAGAAATTAAAAAACAACAACAAGAAGGTGAACCTGTTTACATTCCAAGAGGCCCATTAACCGAATCTCATAAACAACATATTTCTGCAGCACTAAAAAGATATTATCAAGAGCATCCTGAGTCATTATTTGAATTATCAAAAAGGCAAATCAGATATTATCAAGAACATCCTGAACGCGCACAAGAGATGAAAGAAGTTATGCTCCATGCTTGGAATAATACCGAAGAAGGTAAAAGTGTTTTAAGAGCTATAAAACGAGCTATGCGTAAAAATAATATTGATATTTCTCCTGAAGAATTGGCTAATTTGCCAGAAATTAATAAGGAACAGCAAAAAATATTAAAGGAGTTTTGGGAAAGAAATACGTGGGCAAAAGAAAAATTTTCTGTTGCTGTTAAAAAAGGTTATGCGCATTTAGGAGAAATTAAAGCAGGATTCCAACAAAATAAAATATCTATGAAAGAAAAACTTGGATTTGTTAATATTCCTGGAAAAAGATATATTTTTAGTAATTTTCCTACCAAAGTAAGGGAAAAATTAAATACTTGGGTAAAAGAAAAAGGATTAAATCCTGATGATTATACTTTTGCTGAAGGAATAATATATATAGGAAAAGACAAAACAAAAACGGATTCAGCTTTAATTAAAGAAGTTGAAAAAAAATCAGTGAAAATAATGGATGATTTTTTTGCTTTGCAACCAAGGTTGGAAGATTTAATAGCTGATACATATATGCTTGCAATTGTAGATATTATGGAAAGTTTAAAAAATCAAAATTTACATAATTGTTTACCTGAAAGTTTAAAAAATAATCCTGAAGCTATAAAAACAATAAAAATATATATGCAAAAACAAATGGAGGAAAAACCATTATATGTAAATATTAATAACTGTATAATTTATGCTCAAGGTGTAGATATTAATTATTTAAATAGAATTTATCAATGTTTGCTTTATTGTGCCGTAAACTTAGGTCATGCAGATTGTATTGATTGTTTCCAAAAAATAGTTGATGAAAAATTTGAAAAACGTGCAAATGAAATTGGTTTTATATTAAATTAGCCATTTTTTCTAAATATTTTCCATAACCATTTTGCTTGTATTTTTTAGATAATTCTTTTAATTGTTCAGATGAAATATAACCCATTCTGCAAGCCACTTCTTCGATTGAAGCAATTTTCATACCAGTATTAATTTCCATCGATTGAACAAAATTAGCTGCTTGTAATAAACTTTCAAAAGTTCCAGTGTCAAGCCAAGCAAAGCCTCTTCCTAGAATTTCAACTTTTAAATTATTTTTTTCTAAATAAATTTTATTTAAATCGGTAATTTCCAATTCACCTCTAGCAGAAGGTTGTAGAGTTTTTGCATATTCAACAACTTTGTTGTCATAAAAATATAAACCAGTTACTGCATAATTTGATTTTGGTTGAAGTGGTTTTTCTTCAATAGAAATCGCTTTTCCTGTTTTATCAAATTCAACAACCCCAAATCTTTCAGGATCGTTAACTGAATAACCAAAAACAGTTGCTCCTTGAGTTCTTGAGCCAACCTCTTTTAACATTGAAGAAAATCCAAAGCCATGGAAAATATTATCGCCTAAAATTAATGCTACAGGTTCATTTTGAATAAAATTCTCAGCGATTAAAAAGCTTTCAGCTATGCCTTTTGGAACTTCTTGAATGGCATAAGAAAATTTAACACCAATTTGAGAGCCATCCCCTAAAACTTTTTTGAAGTTATCAATATCAGAAGGACTTGTAATGATTAAAATATCTTTAATTCCAGCTAACAATAAAGTTGTTATTGGATAATAAATCATTGGTTTGTCATAAACCGGAAGTAAAATTTTAGATATAGGAAGACTTGCCGGATATAATCTTGAACCTGCACCCGCTGCTAAAATTATACCTTTCATATTTCCCCTCCTTTGATTGTATTAATTATAAAAGAAAACGCAATCTTAGGCAAATTTAATCTTATTGCGCTATTACAAAAAAATTAATTGTTGTATAATAAGTAAGCATTTAATTGGGGAAAATTGATGAAAAAAAGAATTGTTTTAGCTATTGGTATTGCCTTGTTTTTGAGTTCAAATGTTTTAGCTGATGTTTCTCAAAGAGATATACAAAGATATAGTGCTTATTATTCAAATGGAATGCAATATTTAAAAAATCAACAATTTTCTTCTGCAATTTCTGAGTTTAGAAAAGTTTTAAGATTTTCTCCTTATGATGAAACTATACAAAATGCGCTTGTAAATGCTTATTATGCTCGTGCACAATACTTTCATAAAACCACAAAAGAGGCAAAAAAAGCTTTAGTTGATTATAAAAATGCATATTTTTATGCTAAATATTGGAATAATGGAATTGATGCAAATTTAGCAAATTCGATTTTTAACGAGATTAATTCTCTTGAAAAAAAATTAGCAATCTCTCAAAATCCTCAATCTCGTTTGCAAAATGCTAAAGCGTTGAAAGCTCAAGGAGAACTTGCAGCTTCTGGATATGATTTTCAGCAATTAAAAAATTCTCAATATAAAGAAATAGTTTATGAAAATCTTGGAAATATTTATAAAAATTTAAATAATCTTTCTCAAGGAATGGATTATATGAAAGAAGCAATTAACATTAATCCTAAAAATGCAAAATTGCATTTTATGTATGGAGTTATGTTAGATAGTGCTAAAAATTATGAAGCAAGTATGGAACAATATAACCTTGCGCTTCAATATGGGGATAAAAGCCCTGAATTAATGGAAATTTTGGAAAATAAATGGACGCAAAGCGTAGTTGATTCCCCTAATAATGCTCAAGGGTACATTAATTTAGGTGCAATTTATCAAAAACAAGGAAATTTAGAAGCTGCTCGCGCCCAATATCAAAAAGCATATCAATTGAATCCAGATGATGAAGTTATTATGTATAATTTGGCTTCTTTGTATGTCGCGCAAAAGAATCATCAAGGAGCACTTAATGTTTACGATAAAATCTTGGCTAAAAATCCTTCTAAAATTGATGTTTTAGAATATAAAGCAACAGCGCTAAGAGAATTAATGAGATATGATGAAGCATTAAGTACATACGAGCAACTTTTGGCTTTAAATCCAAATAATAATAATGCGAAAGCAAATATCGAAGATATTGTTATGAATAATTTTTCAGGAGAAAAACTTCGAAATTATTTAGGTAAAAAAGCTGCACATAATCCAAATAGTTATGAAGCTCAATTTAATTATGCGCTAGAACTTCATAAAAATAAAAATAATGCATTAGCGCTTGAATATTATAGAAAAGCGCTTACGCTTAATCCAGCTAAAGAAGAAGTTTATTTAAATTTGGCCCAAATTTATATTGAAGAGCAAGATTACAAAAGCGCGAATGAAGTTTGTCAAAAAGGTTTGTTGGTTTTGCCAAATAATCAAAAGTTAAAAACATATTTAGCAGATATTAAAAACTATAATTCAAGCTCTATTTATGCAACTGCAACCAAATTTTATGAACAAAAAAATTATCAAAGTGCAATTTCTAAATATTTAGAAATTGAAAATAAAACTCTTGAGGTAAATATGGCAATTGCAAGTTGCTATTGGCAACTTCAAGATTATGCAACTGCTAATAAATATTATCAAGAAGTACTTAAAAAAGAACCAAATAACTTGGAAGTATTATCAAATAGTGCTTGGGCTTATTATAGTTTAAATGATATAGCAAATGCTAAAGCAATGTTAAATAAAATTTTATCTTATGATAAAGCAAACAAAAATGCACAAGATTTATTAAATTCAATTTATGAAACTGAATATTCGGCCCAATTGCAAGAGGCGATTTCTTTATATGAACAAGCTCAATACGGAAAATCATTTGCTATTTTAGATTCTTATTTAACTAAAAAACCAAATGATAGCTATGCAATGTATTATAAAGGCTTAATTTTAGAAGAAATGAAAAAACCTCAAGATGCAATTAAACAATATAGAGCGTTAATTTCAAAAGATTCAAGTTTTGCTCCTGCATATTATTCACTAGCTGTTGCACTTGATAACGCTGAAAAATATGATGAAGCTGTTAAAAATTATGAAAAATTCATTTCTTTAAAAGGAAATGAAAATGATGAAATGACTAATTTTTCATCTTCAAGAATAAAAGAATTAAAAGAATATCTGAGCCAAGTAAATGGAAGTCAAAAATAAAAAAATAAATGTCGATGATATAAAAGTTATTCAAGCGCCATTAGCTGGAATATCTGATGTTGTTTTTAGGGGGCAAATTAGAAAACATAATTCAAAATGCCTTATGACAACAGAGATGATTTCATCTGAAATGCTTTGCAATAATCCAAATCCTAGAATTATTCAATTTGAAGATTTTGAATATCCGCTTGCTTTTCAATTAGTTGGTCATAAAGTTGATAAAATGGTTAAAGCCGCTAAAATTTTAGCTCCTTATGCTTCAATGATTGATATTAATTGTGGTTGTCCGGTGAAAAAAGTTATAGTTTCAGGGGATGGTTCTGCTATGATGAAAACCCCTGATTTAGCTTATGAAATTTTGTCTAGAATTAAAGATGAAACCGGTTTACCAGTAAGTGCTAAATTTCGTCTTGGTTGGACAAGCAATGAAGAAAATTTTATAGAATTTGGCAAAAAGATGGAATCAGCTGGAGCATCTTTTGTAACGCTTCATGCTAGAACTCGTTCTCAAATGTATGCTGGTTCTGCTGATTGGTCTAAAATTAAATTGTTGGTAGATGAGTTAAAAATTCCAGTTTATGCTAATGGAGATATTAAAACAATATCTGATGCCAAAAATTGCCTAGAGCTGACTGGTGCAAAAGGTGTCTCAATTGGTAGGGGCATAATGGGCGATTTTACTTTACCTTATCGAATTGAAAAATATATTGAAGATGGAACAATTATTCCAGAACCTGATTTAGCTAAACGTATTGAAATGTTAAAAGAGCATTTGCGCTTAGAAGTTCAAAATATGGGTGAAATTAATGGTATAAAATTTATGAGAAAATTTTATAACTATTATATTTCCTCAACTCGTAATGCTTCAAAATATAGAAGCGCACTAGTAACACTAGATAAAGAAGAAGAAATAATTAAAGTTTTAGATGAAATATTATCTTTATATCTTAAAGACCGTGGATAATACGCTATATTGTGGTATTGCGCGAGATGTTTTAGCTCGCTTCGAAGAGCATAAAAAAGGAGTTGGAGCAAAATATACTCGTTCTCATAAGCCAGAAAGCCTAGTTTATGTTGATATTTATGAAGATAAATCAAGTGCAAGTAAAGAAGAATATCGAATTAAAAAAACATTAAATCGAGAAGATAAATTAAAATTAATTGAAAAAAACAAACAAAGGACCAAAGATATTTTAGATTTAATTAAAAAATAGTATTTTCGGGAATTATATTTATAATGAGTAAAATAATGTATAATTATAATAGTTAATCTAAAAAGAGAAGAGCTATGAAATCGCCAAAAGAAATAAATTTAGAATCAAAAATTATTAATAAATTAAAAAATTATCCTAATTGTATAAAGCTAATACAATATCTTTTTGAAGATGTTGAACTTCAAGCTATGCAAGATTATGCAAATAATGTTTCAATTAAGAGACTTGGTTTTAATGACCATGGGCCAGTTCATATGCGTCAAGTTGCAAATAATGCAATTAAAATGTTGAATATTTTGCACAATAACGGAATACAAACATCTTTAGAGCGTGAAGAAATTGGAACTTTTGAAGATTCATTGTGTGCCGTGGTTTTGGCTGGGTTAATGCATGATCTTGGAATGATGATAGGTCGTGCATCTCATGAAGAAATGTCTGTTGTTCTAGCTATTCCAATTATAGATAGAGCGTTAAAATATGTTTTTGGGGACGATATAGTTAGAAAGACAATTATTCGTTCGATGGCACTAGAAGCAATTGTTGGGCATATGTCGACTCAAAAAATACATTCGCTTGAAGCGGGAATTATTTTGATTGCAGATGGATGCGATATGACAAAAGGAAGAGCAAGAATTCCTTTAGCTATGAATAATAGTCCTAAAGTTGGCGATATTCATAAGTATTCAGCTAATGCAATTGAGCGTGTAATGATTAAGCCAGGAGAGCGAAAACCAATTAAAATCACAATTGAAATGTCAGGTGATGTTGGATTTTTCCAAATTGAAGAAGTATTGTTTACAAAAGTGAATTCTTCTCCAGCAAAAGAATATGTTGAATTATATGCTGGTGTTGTTGGCGAAGAATTTAAATGTTATTTATAATTCATTTTCAATAATTTCGCAAATAATATGTCCAATTGCAATATGCATTTCTTGAATTTCGCAAGTAATTTTACTTGGAGTATTTATTTCAATATCAACATTTAAATTTGTTTTATTTTCACCTGTTAAAAAAATGGTTTTTAAACCTTGTTTTTCAGCTTGTTTAATTGCTTTTAAAATATTTTTGCTTTTTCCACTTGTTGAAATGGCAATTAGAATGTCATTTTTATTACCTAAGCTTTCAATTTGACGAGAAAAAACTTTTTCAAAAGAATAATCATTAGCTATTGCACTAATAACTGAATTATTGGCGCTTAAAGATATTGCTGGAAGCGAGATTCTTTCTTTTTGAAAACGAGAAATAAATTCTGCCGCAATATGGTTGCAATCAGAAGCTGAACCGCCATTTCCGCATAATAAAATTTTATTTTTATTATCTAGTGCAGTTTTTATTATCTTACAAGCTTTTAAAATAATATCTTGTATTTCGTTCAATTTTTTAAAATTTTCAATTCGTTTTTCAAAAGATTTTTTAATATTCATTATAAAACCCCTAACTATTTATAGTTTAGGGGTTTTTATTGATAAAATCAATATTTGTTTTAATTTAATGCGATTTTAAATAAGTTTATTAATTTTTCAATTAAAGATTGTTTGTTTAAATCTTTGGTTGAAGTTATATCTCCATTTTCATCAAATGTGTCGTAAGTATCATATTTGCCATCACCATCTTCATCGCAGTATCTGCCAATTAAATCTCCTTGATTATTATAAACAAATTTTAATTCTTCATCTATTTTTCCATCGTTATTGAAATCAAATTTAGAAGATTGACATTTTCCACTTTCGTCATCTTGGAAATAACTTACTGAATCAATATTTCCGTCGTTATCACGGTCAACAGATGTTTGTCTTGTATTTTTGTCGGGATCATCATTGTAATAATATGTTGAAGTTATATCTCCATTTTTATCAAATTTATAGAAATTATCTACATTCCCATCATTATCCCAATCAACATATTCGCCAAGTTGATTGCCTTGTTCGTTTAGTTTGTAAATAACTTTTGTATCAATTTTGCCATCTGCATTTCTATCTATTTTTTTGCCAATGTTATTCCCGTTTTCATCATATGTAAAATAGCTAGCTATATCTGTTTTTCCATCGTTGTCGTTATCTTGAAGAGTTGATGTGTGATTCCCGTTTTCATCATATTCAAAAGTCCAAACTGAATCAAACACACCATCATTATTTGAATCTTTATATCGATGAGTTGTTCTTCCGTTTTCATCTTTCATAAAAAATACTGAAGAACCATCTTTGCATTCTGCTTTGCGAGCAGCATTGTTTTTAATAAATTCATAATCGTTTTGTGTTGTAATTGAATTGGCAGTTTGTGGCTGTATCGGTAGGCTCATTTTTTCTCTCCTTTATATAATCTTGATATAATTTATAGATATATAAAGTGTTTTTTGATTTAAAAATTTACTTTTTTATTAATTTTTATTAAGTATTCCTACAACTTCAATATGATGAGTATATGGGAATAAATCTACCCCTTGAACACATTTTGGTTTAAAACCTTCTTCAATTAATAAAGACATATCTCTTCTTAAAGTTTGAGGATTACAAGAAACATAGATTATATTTTTTGCGAGTTTTGCAATTGCTTTTAAGCCATCTGCATTGCATCCTGAGCGAGGTGGATCTAAAATCACATAATCAAACTGACGTTTTTCTTTTTCAAAATTAAGAAAATGTTTTTTGGCATCTCCTTCTAAAATTTCATAATTTTCAATATTATTTATTTGAAAATTATCGTATGCCATTGAAATTGCATTTTCATTTTCTTCAACTAAAGTAATTTTTGAAGCTTTTTCTGATACATAAATTCCAATTGCCCCAACTCCGCCATAAGCATCTAAAATAGTAGAATTTGGCTTAATATTTTCTTTTACGATATTAAATAAATTAACTGCTGATTTTGGATTTACTTGAAAAAAGCTTGTTGCGCCAATTTTATAGCTTTTATCTCCTAGTTTTTCAATAATAAAATTTTCACCAACAACCTTTAAAGTGTCCTTTCCTAAGATTTTATTAGATTTTTTAGGATTAAAATTAACAAAACCACCAACTATAGAGGGAAATTGTGCTGTTATTTTTTTGAAAAATCTAAAAATAGCGCTTTCGTAATTTATAAAATCATTTTCATGACAATTTAAAACTAAAGTCAATAAAATATCATTTGTCGCATTTGAAATGCGCAATAAAACGTTTTTTAAAAGCCCTTTATGATTTTTTTCGTCATAACAATTTAGCTCAAAATTTTCTCTTATAAATTGAGTAATTTCATTTATTATTTCAGGTTGTACAGGGCAATATTTGATATTTGTTAAGTCGTGAGAATTTTTTTTATAATATCCTAATAAAATTCTTTTAGAATTTTTTGTTTGTTGTGCAGGATATTGTACTTTATGACGATAAAATTTATCATCAGGACTTGGAATAATAGATAAAATTTTATCTTCGCTTAAAATATTTTTAAAAATATCTTTCAAAATAGCGCTTTTTTGTTTAATTAAAAAATCATAAGATGCAATTTGGCAATCGCAACTTCCGCAAGCATTATATAGAGCGCAAAATGGTTTAATTCTATTTTTGGAATCAATTATTTCAACAATTTCAGCTCGAGCAAATTTTTTGTTTAGGGAAGTAATTTTTACTTTTAATTTATCATTTGGAATTGAATCTTTTACAAACACAACAAAATTTTCTTTTCCGATTCGAGCTAAGCCATCTCCGCCATATACGGATTTTTCAATAATAACTTCAATAATATCGCCTAATTTAATCAATATACAAAATACCTATCAAAATCTACATCATCAAAAGAACAAAGTAATTGATAAATTTTATCTTCTTCATCTAGCCTTTGATAATTATATTCATCAAATTTCCAATATTTAGGATTGATTCCGCTACAACGAATAATATCATGTTCAGATAAAATTTTTAATTTCTTTTTAACTATATCAAGACTTAAACCGACTCTTTTGGATAATTCAACAGCAGTTATTCCTTGGGGGTTTGAATATTTTTCAGGTGTCAAAAACATAAGCTCTAAACCTACGAGCTTTAATGCTTTGTCTTCATTTTCGTAATCATATTCAAACATACTTCTATAATACCCTAAATCGTGTTAAAATTTTAGTATGAAAAAGATTTTTTGTTTATTAGTTTTATTGTTGTTTTTCCAAGGTTTAAGTTTTGCCGTTACCATTGGTACATATAAAACTGAAACAGAATATGGTTTATTAGACGGCTTTAAATGGAATTTCTTTAATAAAGAGGGAAAACCCTTGGTGCAGTTGAAATCTGAAACTGAAGAAGAAAAGATTAGAATAGAACGTGAAAAAAATAAACCTAAAGAAGTTCAAGATGATGTTAGATTGTATCGTTTTATGTTGGATGATACTGTAGCGTTTTAAAACATTTTGAGTCCTGAAGTTGTTGAATCGAGAGTTTTTGTGCCATTTTTTGTGAATTCTACAACATAGTTTTTATCTTCTATATTTATTATTTTTCCAACCCCAAATTGAGTATGGAACACTCTTGTTCCAACAGGTAAAAGACCTTGTGTACGATTTTCAAAGCAATCTTTTGTTTCGCCTGCTTTTTGTTTTGCTTTGGCTATCATTTCAGCTACGCTTAATTTTTGTTGCGGTTCATCTTGTGGTTTTTGTTTTTTGACTACATGAGCATTTACTTGTCTATAATCAACTCTGCCATCTGGTTTTATTGGAGTTGTTGGGGTTGTAGTTATTTTTTTAATATTAGCTAGTGAACTAGCTAAATTATTGCTTGTTGATGATTTTGCTTTATCTGAACTTGCTTTAATTCTAGCTAAGCTGCTTGCAAAGTTTGATGTTGCAGATGAACTAGATGAAGAAGTTTTTGTAAAACTTCCGTTATTATTAAATGAAGAATTTTTCTTTTCTTTTGCTTTTGAAACTGCTGCTCCAAAGCTTGATTTTCCAGCATAAGTTGTTCCTCTTGCTGAATCTTCCTCAATTAATTTAGCAGGAATTTCATCTAAAAATCTAGATTTTGGATTTGTTTGATAATTTCCAAAAACTCTTCTTGATTTTGCATGAGTTAAAAATAGCTTTTCTTTAGCTCGAGTTATTCCAACATACATTAAACGGCGCTCTTCTTCTAATTCAGAGTGGCCTACACCAAAAGCGATAGATCTTCCGTGTGGAAAAATTCCATCTTCCATACCTGCCATAAATACAACAGGAAATTCTAAGCCTTTTGCTGCATGGAGAGTCATTAAAGTTACTGCTTGTTCATCCTTTTTTTCTTTATCAGCTTCATCAATATCAGATACCAAAGCAACTTGTGATAAAAAGTTACCCAATGGTCCCATATCATCTTCTGCATCAAGTGCTAAATCGTCTTCTTCAAATTCTTTAACGACATTAACAAATTCTTCTAAGTTTTCTAAGCGAGATTGATTTTCGATATTATCTTCTTGGCGTAGCGCTGGGCTATAACCTGTTGCTTCAAGTACATAAGTTACATATTCAGATAAAGAATAATCATTTTGAACAGCAGTTATCGCTTCAATTGTTGTATAGAAATTTTGAAGTTTAGCTTTTGTTCCAGCGTTAATTTCTTCAATTTCATCTAGGTGTTTTAAAGCACTATAGATACTTTCTTCTCTTTCATCAGCCCAAGAAGCAAGTTTTTGAATTGTAGTATCTCCTAAGCCTCTTTTTGGTTCATTTATGATGCGTTTTAGCGCTTGAGAATCATTATGATTATAAATTAATTTTAAATATGCAATTATATCTTTAATTTCTTTTCTGTCATAGAATTTTAAGCCACCCACAATTCGATAAGGAATAGAATAACTCATTAGAGCTTCTTCAATTGAGCGAGATTGAGAGTTTGTTCTATAAAGAATTGCAATATCATCTTTATTTATTCTTAAGTTTTCAATTTTTTTAGCTATATATCTACTTTCGCCAAAGTCATCTTGAGCTTCATAAAGACTTATTTTTTCGCCTTCACCTTTAGTTGAATATAAATTTTTATCTAATCTTTCTTCGTTATTTTTAATTACTTCATTTGCTGCTTCTAAAATTGTTCCAGTTGAGCGATAATTTTGTTCTAATTTAATTAATTTGGTATTTTCATAATCTTTTTGAAAATTTAAAATAATTTTAAAATCAGCTCCACGCCAAGAATAAATTGATTGATCAACATCTCCAACAGCACATAATGACCCTGTTTTATCTTTAGAACCATCTGATGGATATAAGTAATTAATTAAATCGTATTGAGCTTTGTTTGTATCTTGAAATTCATCAACTAAAATATGTTGAAAACGAGTCGCATATTTTTTTCTAACTTCTTCATTTTCTTTTAGTAAATTTACCGCTAACATTAACATATCATCAAAATCAAGAGCATTATTAAGAGCTAATTGGCGTTCATATTCATAATATATTTCAGATATTTTTTGAGTGTAATAATCTCGAGCTAATGTTGCATAGGCATAAGCATCTTGCATTTTATTTTTAGCATTAGAAATTGCTGCTCTCACTGCTTTTATTTCAAAAGATTTTTCATCTATATTTAATTTTTTAAGAGCATTTTTAATGATTGTTTTCGTATCTGTATCATCATAAATAACGTAGTTATTATCCCATTTGCGACCATCTTTAGTTTTATAATTTTCTAAATCTCTTCGAAGAATTCTTCCGCAAATATTATGGAATGTTCCAACCCACATTCTTTTTACAATATCTTCGCCAAGGTAATTAGAAAGACGAGCTTGCATTTCTTTAGCTGCTTTATTTGTAAATGTTACTGCCAATACATCATTTGGGCTAACACCAGATTTTACAAGATTGGCAATTCTTGAAGTCAAAACTTTAGTTTTTCCAGAACCAGCTCCAGCCAAAACTAAAATTGAACCATTTTTTTCAATAACAGCTTCATTTTGTTGTTCGTTTAAACCTTTTAAAAAAACAGCTTCAGTCTGCATTATAACCCAAACTCCCCTTGACTTTTTTAGATATTCCCAAAAATGTGGAAATATGATATTATTATAATCATTATACAGGAAAAATTTTTAAAGGAATAAACAAAAAAATGGAAGAAAATTTCGATAAGCAAAGTCAACCTTCAATTGTAGTCCCATTAGAAGATTTAGACAAAGTTGAACAAAATGACAATGATGTTGATGTTTTAGCACAAGAATTGGCTACAATTCGTCAAAGCGCAAAGAAAATTGCAATAATAGGTTCAAGAAACCTCACAATTACCCATCAACAAATTATCGAAACTTTAACTACAAGCCTTGTTATGCAAGGTAATACAATAATTACATCTGGAGGTTCATCAGGAACTAACGCAGCTGCTATTAGAGGTGCACTTAAAGCAAATCCAGATAAATTAAAAATTATCCTTCCACAAACAATTGGACAACAACCATCTGACGTTCAAGACCAATTAATTGGTGTTCCAACAATTATTGAACATCCTGATAGAGCAATGATGACTTTGGCTGATGCCAGTCGCATTTGTAACCGAGAAATTATTTCTGAATGTCAGCAATTAATTTGTTTCTTATCACATTCATCTAATACATTACATAAAGCGGTTGAGTTTGCTGAAGAATCACATAAGGTTGTAACGGTCTTTTATTTAGATTAATAAACTTAAAACCCTCCCATCTAAGAGGGTTTTTTAGTTCAATAAATTGTTTAAGTATAAGATTGCGTTTTGCTTTTGAGAAAAACATAGATTTTTACGTTGCTATTATGATGTGGTATTCGCTTTGTTTACTAAGATAAGCATGACCAGTCTTACTTAACGTGCGTATTAAAAAACTGCCCGTGTGGGCAGAAAGTCGAGTATAAGCCGAGTTCTGTATTAAGTAAACATCTATCTAAGCGTTTTTCTTATGTAATCTTTCAAGTGAAAGCGGAAATAGCACCTTCTTACAAATTTAAACTTGCAGTCAATCGGGGTTTACCATACCTGATTCCTCACGGTCTCAGTGGTGAGCTCTTACCTCGCCGTTGCACCATTGCTGAGCTACCTTTGCTCCTGTGGGCATTTCGCCAGACTCGCCTACGCTTACGCTGTTGCTCGTTGGCTCAATTGTCCTACGTCGCATTTCTAAGGTCTTCGCTGTTTTTACCGCTCATCGCAGTAAAAACTAGCTTCGCACAGCTGTCTTCTTTTCTGTGGCACTGTCCTCACCCTTGCGGGCACTTGGGTTTCCCAAGCAAATTTGCTATTTAGACTGCCCGGACTTTCCTCACCTAAATTATAAAATTCAGGCGCGTTTACTAGTCGACTTTTTTCATATTTTACCACAAAATAACTTAATTAGTGGAGTCTAAAAAATCTTAAAATAGTATAATTGGCGAGTATAGTAGTATTAAAAAGGATAGTGCTTATGAAAAAATTATCTATGTTAGGAGCACTTTTACTTTCAACAATTCCTACATTTGCTTCTGAAGCAAATTTGGTTGTTCCAAATATTAAGGAACATCCGCTAAGCTATAATTTGCTTTTGATTGGTATTGTTGTAGCGGTAATTGGCTCAATTTTTGGCTTAGTTGAATATTTTAAAATTAAGCAAATTAAAGTTCATCCAGTTATGGAAGCAGTTGGGACTACAATTTTTGAAACTTGTAAAACTTATTTAGTTCAACAAGGTAAATTTTTAATTTTATTGGAAGTATTAATTGCTTTATGTATAGCTTATTACTTCGGATTCCTTGAAAATATGGGTATAGGTGGAGTTGGATTAATTCTTCTTTGGTCAATTATTGGTATTTTGGGTTCATACGCTGTTGCTTGGTTTGGCATTAGAATGAATACCTTGGCTAATGCAAGAACATCTTTTATGGCGCTAAAATCTAAACCAATCCATTGTTTAAATCTTCCATTGAAAGCAGGCATGTCAATTGGTGTATTATTAGTGTCAGTTGAATTAATTTTAATGTTAGTTATTTTATTATTTGTACCAGGTCATTTAGCAGGTGCTTGCTTTATCGGTTTTGCAATTGGTGAATCATTAGGTGCTTCAGCTCTTCGTGTTGCTGGTGGAATATTTACTAAAATTGCCGATATTGGTTCAGACTTAATGAAAATCCAATTTGGTATCAAAGAAGATGATCCAAGAAACCCAGGTGTAATTGCAGATTGTACTGGAGATAATGCTGGAGATTCAATCGGCCCATCTGCCGATGGTTTTGAAACATACGGCGTAACAGGCGTTGCTCTTGTAAGTTTCATTTTGTTGGGTGTTTTTCCACAATATCAAATCCAACTTTTAGCATGGATTTTCACAATGAGATTTTTAATGATTGCAACTTCAGTAATTGCATATTGGATTAATAATGGAATTACTTGTGTATATGAAAAAAAATGTAAAAAATTTGATTTTGAAACACCATTAACAAATCTTGTTTGGTTGACTTCAATTTTATCAATTATTATGACTTTTGGAGTTTCAAAATGGTTATTGGGTACAATGCCAAATAATTTATGGCTTGTATTGTCTTTAATTATTTCTTGCGGTACATTAGGTGCAGCATTAATTCCAGAAGCAACAAAAATCTTCACTTCTCCAAAAGCTAAACATACATCTGAAGTAGTTACAGCATCACGTGAAGGTGGTGCATCTTTAACAATCCTATCAGGTATTGTTTCAGGTAATTTCTCTGGTTTTTGGATTGGTGCAATCATTGTGCTATTAATGGGACTTGCATATGTTGCAAGCCAACATATTATTGATGTAATGATTTACCCATCTGTATTTGCTTTCGGGCTTGTAGCATTTGGTTTCTTGGGAATGGGCCCTGTTACAATTGCGGTTGATTCATACGGCCCTGTTACAGACAATGCTCAATCAGTTTATGAATTATCATTAATTGAAGAACAACCAAATATTTCAGAAGAAATCGAAAAAGAATATGGTTTTAAACCAGATTTTGAAAATGCTAAAAAATTCTTAGAAGAAAATGATGGAGCAGGTAATACATTTAAAGCAACTTCAAAACCGGTATTAATTGGTACTGCGGTTGTTGGTGCTACAACTATGATTTTCTCATTGATTTTAGTTATTCAAAATGTATTAAATATTGCACCTGAAAGCATTTTAAATTTATTAAATCCATATACTTTACTAGGTTTTATTGCTGGTGGTGCTGTAATTTATTGGTTTAGTGGCGCTTCTATGCAAGCAGTTACAACTGGTGCATATTCAGCTACTGAATATATTAAAAAGAATATTAAGCTTGGTGAGGCTGATGATAAAAAAGCAAATTTAGAAAATTCAAAAGAAGTAGTTAAAATTTGTACTCAATATGCTCAAAAAGGCATGTTTAATATCTTTGTTGCGCTATTCTCTTTTGCTTTAGCTCTTGCATTTTTATCTTCTCCAAGTATAACAAACAATCAAGCAGTATCATTCTTCATTAGCTATCTAATTGCAATTGCAGTATTTGGTTTATTCCAAGCTGTATTTATGGCAAATGCTGGTGGATGTTGGGATAATGCAAAGAAAATTGTTGAAGTTGACCTAGAAGAAAAAGGAACGCCGCTTCATGATGCAACAGTTGTTGGCGATACCGTTGGTGATCCATTTAAAGACACATCTTCAGTTGCAATGAATCCAATTATCAAATTTACAACATTATTTGGTTTGTTAGCAATGGAAATTGCAATTTCTGAACAATTTAGAGCACATTCAAAAATCGTTGGTGCGATATTCTTAATAATTGCGCTAATTTTTGTAATTCGTTCGTTCTATAGTATGCGTATTCCTGCTAAAAAATAGTTTTAGTAAATTTCAAAAGAGCTTCGAGATTGAATTTTCGAAGCTCTTTTTGTATTAATTAAAACATTTTTTTTGTTGAAACTAACCCGTTTTTGTAGTAATTTTAAATTGTATAACAGTTTACAAGATAAGGGTTAAGGATTAATTATGGTAAAAAAACTTATCACTCAAGACACCAGAATGTTCTTGACGGGTAATGAAGTTATTGCCTATGCAGCAAACGCAGCCGAAGCTGAATTTATGTATGGCTACCCAATTACACCTCAAAACGAAATTATGCATACTTGGTGTAAATTGCTTCCTAAAACAGAAGCAGGATTTTTACAAACAGAAGATGAAATATCTGCTGGTTTTTCAACAATCGGTGGTATTTTAGCAGGTAAGCGTGCATTTACTGCTACAGCTGGCCCAGGTAACGTTATTATGCAAGATGCTCAATCAATGGCTGAAATGATGAGAATTCCATTTGTTTGTGCGGTTATGCAAAGAGGTGGCCCTTCTACCGCTACTGTAATTTATGCTCAACAAGAAACTCGTTTAACTTGTTTTGGTGGCAATGGCGAAGGCTTTAGAATTGTTTATTCTACAGCAGGTCACCAAGATTTATATGATTATATGATTAAAGCATTTAATACTGCTTGGAAATATCGCTTCCCAACATTTATGTTGGCTGATGGTTACCAAGGTAAAATGAGAGAACCTGTAACATTGTATGATCCAGCTTCTCGTGGAATTACAATGGTTCCAACTGAAGCTGCACTTCGTGCTCCAGGGGTTATTGGAGTTGATAGGCAAGCGACTCATTTAAGAAATACATATAACTTAGAAGAAGAGTTGATGGAAGTTCTTGATGGTTATCAAGCAGAGTTTGAAAGAATTTCTCCTGAAATTGAAGAATATCTTGAATATAAAGCAGATGATGCTGAAATTCTTGTAATTGCACATGGTATCGTTGCACGTTCTGCAATGACAGCAATTGATGAATTAAGAGCAAAAGGTATTAAAGCTGGTTTATTTAGACCAATTACAATAAGACCACTACCTGTTAAACCTATGAGAGAAGCTGTAAAACGTGCAAGAAAAGTATTATTTACAGAATCAGCTAATGGTCAATTGGCTCAAATGTGCTTAGAAAAACTTTATGGCTTAACAACACCATATGAAACATTATTCAAAATGGGTGTTGGTGTAACTGGCGACGATATCGTTGCTAAAGTGCAAAGCATGTGTGTAGCCGTATAAAAGTAAACTAATTGAAGGAAAAATAAAATGATTACAACTCTAGATGTAAAACCAGATTTGGCTAAAGCGCAAAATGCTGAGGCGGGAGCATCAAAATTTTGCCCAGGCTGTGGTCACGGTATGATTTTAAAAACTCTAGCAAAAACAATAGATGAACTAGAATTAAAAGAAAGAGCAGTGTTTGGATGTGATATTGGATGTTCTCTTCTTTCTTGGAACTATATGGATTTAGACACAGTTCAAACTCACCATGGTAGAACAACTCCTGTTATCTATGGTGTTACAAGAGCTAATCCTGGAACTGTTGGTATTGCTTATATGGGCGATGGTGGCGGTTTAGCAATTGGCGCACAACACCTTGTTAATGCTGCAACAAGAAGCGAAAACATTTTGGTTATTGTTGCAAACAATACTAACTATGGTATGACAGGTGGTCAAATGAGCCCAACTACAATGCCAGGTCAAAAAACAGAAACAACTCCATATGGTCGTGACCCTGAAGTTACAGGTCGTCCTGCTAAGGCTGCAGAATTAGTTTCAGCTATTGCTGATCCTAATAAATCATATGTAGCTCGTGCAAGTGTTTCAAATTTAAGAAAATTAAATTCTGTATTTAAAAAAGCTCTTAAAAATGTAGCTGAAGGTGGCTATTCATTTGTTGAAGTATTATCAGTTTGTCCATTGAACTGGAGAACAAATAACGAAGCAACTTGGGATAGATTAAAAACCATGGAAGAATGCTTTGAAGTTAAAGAATTCTTAGTTCGTGAAGGATTGGAGTAGAATATGGCAAGAACAAAAATCGTTTTAGCGGGTGAAGGCGGACAAGGCGTTCAATCAATTGCAAAAATTTTGGTTGAGGCAGGCTATGAAGCTGGAAAAGAAATTCTATACATTCCAAACTTTGGTGTTGAACAACGTGGTGGTGTTTCAGTTGCTTTTTGTCAAATAGGTGATGAAAAAATTGGCGAACCTCGTTTTTCAAAAGGTGATATCATTATCGCTTTATCTGATAGAGCAATTGCAAGATGCGAAACATATACTTCGCCTGATTCTATCGTTGTATATGATTCATCTGTTTGCTCAACTAAACCAACTGCTCCATGTAAAGAAGTTATTGCAGTTGAAGCAAATAAAATTGCAAATGAGCAATTAAGCGCACGTGTATTTAATATCATGATTTTAGGCGTATTATTAAAAGCAACAAATGTTCTTGAATTAGATGATATTAAAAATGCAATGGAAATTGCTTTAGGTAAAAAATTCGATGCTAAACCTGAATTAAGAGAATTGAACCACAAAGCTCTTGAAATGGGTATGGCTATGATAGAGAAAGTTGGTGCATAATGGCAAAAGATATTCAATATAAAGGCTATAAAATAGCAGACGTTGCTAAAGGAAAAGCTGATTGGTATATGTTTACTGACCTTTGTAAAGGCTGTGGTCTTTGCATGGTTAAATGTCCAAAAAAATGCTTAAGCTGGTCAAAAGAAGTTGGTTTATACCAAACTCCTTGTGTTGAACCAAATCCAGATGATTGTATCGCTTGTGGAATGTGTGCTTTGACATGTCCAGATTCTGCTATTAAAGTTGTACGTAAATAATAAACTTGTTTAAATATTAAAATGCCACTGTATGAACAGTGGCATTTTTTATATTAATTCAGACCATTTTTTGTTTTCATAAACTTTTATATTATTTCTATCAAGTTTGATTTTTTTATATTTTATTTCACTTATTTGATTGCCTTCTAAATCAAAAATGCCATATAACTTATCTTTTTTAATCAAAATATATTCTCCTAATTTTTTGATTTTATCAGCATTAGATAAAATAGTTTGTCCTTCTAGGTTTAAAAGATGGTATTTATTTGCTTTTTTGGCTACATATGTGTCATATAAAAGTTTTATATTATCAAATTCATTTTTTAATAAAATATTATTTGAATTATCAACTAATCCCCAGTAACCATTTAGTTTTGTTTTAAAGAGATTAGAAGACAATTGTTCGAATTTTTGATATTTAATTGGAATAATAATATTTTCAAAAATATCAATTACGCCATATTTTTTTTCAACTTTAACTAAGATTTTGTTAGGTGCGATTTCTTTCATTGAAGAATATTTTCTTTTAGTTAGTTCAAACCCTTCATCGTTGATAATTTTATAATATTTATTTTGTTTGGCTAAAAAATAATGTTTTTTATCATGTACTAAATGTTTAATATCGGAACAATTTGATATTAATGGCGTTTTGTCTTCATTTAGAACTGTATATGAATAAAATGTTCTAACGGATCCATTAGAATAATAATTTGTAACGCCGTCAATTAATAATGTATGTTTGGAGCAATTTTTAAAAGTTTGTTCTTCTTGGAAATTATCGCTTTTAACTACATAAACACAGTTTGATGAACACCCGCTATGGTGATAATGTGCTGGGTGATTGTAATATCTATGGTTATAATGGTGCGGATGAGCTAAAACTGAATTTGTTGAAATCAAAAAAGATAATACCAACAAACAAGATATTTTTTTCATACTTCTCCTTTATATTTTTTATAACGGAAAAATAAGAAAAAAGTTCAAAATTAATCTAGTGTTTGCCCAAAAAATAATCTCATTAATTCAAATTTTTTAGATAAAGTTTTTCTTATTGCGCAAGTTATGGTATTTAAATTGCACATTGTTTCTTTGGTTGATAAATATTTTTTCGATTTTCTTTTAAAATTTTATTTATATTATCAAATATTTCACCTAATACAGAAAGTGTATAGCTTAAATTTCGTGTACTATTCTTTAATAGCTTCAATATCATTTGGATGTTGGTTAGCTAAAAATGTTACAGTATCAATAGTTGCAATTCCTTTAATTTTAGAATGATTTGAAAGCACTACTAAAGTTGGCTCATTTGGATAAATTAATTCTAGAAAATCGATTTCTTTATGTTTTTTCTTTTCTTTTTTAAGTTGAATTTCTGTGTTGCTTGGCAAAAGTAAATTTTTAGGATATAAAACTATACGAATGTGTGTATGTTTAAAATCTGGACTATGTTTTGCTTTTTTTGCTCTGCCTACAATTATTCCTTTATAATAAACAGGCATAAAGCCTTTGATTGGGCTAATTTCGTCAAATTCGGCAGTAATATATGTAAAAGTTAGAAGCTGGTAAATTAATATTCCAAATGCCAAGAAAATTAAAAGAATTATAAAATTTAAATGATTTTTCATAATTCAAATAATAAAACTTATTTGAATATTTAAAATTAGACATTTAGGTACAAATTAAAAGCTTAATGCGGGGATTTTGTTACCTGCCTAGTCAGCAGGGGGGTGAGCGCCAGGGTGCATCCGTTTCCGTTAAACATTAAAAAGAGGTCGGTATACTTTAAACACCTAGCTATGCGTCTGAGCAATTCTCTCCCAGTTAAGTAAAATGTAGGAACAAAATTGTCCCGCATCAAGCTAATTTCATTATAACATGTTTTATGATAAAATTTAAGGGTTGAAGGAGATAAAAATGAAAAAAATTTTAGTACTTTTTGTATTGATTTTAGGTGTAATTTTTATTGGTAATTTAAAGTTAGGAGCAAAAATGAGCGAAGATTTTACACAAGTTCGTGCTGCACACATTTTAGTTAAAACTGAAAGTGAAGCAAAAGATTTAAGAAACAAAATTGTTTCAGGCGAGATGAAATTTGAAGATGCAGCAGCGCAATATTCTGAATGCCCTTCAGGAGCTCGTGGCGGGGATTTAGGTTATTTTGGTCGTGGTATGATGGTTAAAGAATTTGAAGTTCCATCATTCAATGAACCTGTGGGAACTGTTACAGAACCTATTCAAACTCAATTTGGCTGGCATTTAATTTATGTAATCGATAAAAAGTAAACCCGAATCAAGTGAGCTTAGCGCGATTGCGCTTAGCGAACGCAGATGAGGGCAAAAGGATGTGAAGCACGCATGCGGTTGCGTTGAGCAAGCGCAAAGTGCGAATACTGGACTATGGCGACGTGGGCGCTTGCGCCCTCAGGAGCAAATACTCGAATCAAGTGAGCTTAGCGCGATTGCGCTTAGCGAACGCAGATGAGGGCAAAAGGATTATAAAGGCGGGATTTACCCGCCTTTTATTTGCCATATTTTTCTTTGCACATTTGTTTATAGTATTTTCTTCTTATTTTTATAATATCTTTATTCACAAGTTTAATAGCATAATTGATTGCTAATATGTTTTCATTCTTGTCATATTGATTTTTATTTACATCATAAATTATTTCTTCTTCAACTAATTCTTCTAATAAAATATTTAGAAGTTTTATTGTTTTAGTTGGTTTTATCAATTCGACTAATAGGTTTTCTATCATAAATTTTCCTTTAATTAATTTAGAAATTATATTCTAATATTAGCAAATAAGTTCTATAAATGCAAATTTTTATAGAGTTATTACTCTATTTTTCGAATTATTACTATAATTATAGATTATGAATGCTATTAATGAAGTAAAAATGCTTGTTGCAAAAAAAGGAACTACTTTAACATTTCTTGCGGAATATTTAACAAAAAATTCTGACAAAAAATATTCAATAGATACTTTATCTAAAAAACTTAGAGCAAATACTATTAGATATTCAGAAATGAAATTAATTGCCCAAGCTTTGGACATGGAAATTATTATACAAGATAGGACTTAAGTGTAAGTTCCTAAAAAACCTCCGCTAGCAAAGACAATTTCGGAGAATTGGCTAGAAAGTAGGCAGAATGAACAATTTAATAATAAAAATCGCAATTATTGCAGTAATGGCGATTTTACAACTTATTTTATTGTTCTTATAGGGAACGAAGAAAGACTCAAAGTGCCACTAGCTCTTCAAGCCTTTTTCCTATAACTATATATACTCTACAATTTCATTTTTTCAACAATACTATGTTAAAATAAAATTGTATTTAACGAGGTAGTTTATGAAATTTCTTCATTCAATGATAAGAGTTAAAAACGAAGAAAAAGCCCTTCGTTTTTATTGCGAACTCTTGGGTTTAAAAAAAGGAAAAAGAATTCGTCTTGAAGATTGCTATTTGCAATATTTAATTGATGAAAATACAAATACAGAAATTGAACTAACAATTAATGATGAAACTCCACAAGAGGGTTATCAACAAGGAAGAGCCTTTGGGCATTTTGCATTTGAATGTGAAAATTTAGATGAAATTGATAAAAAAATAAAAGAAATGGGCTATTCTTGGGAAGTTGAACCTTTTTATATGCCAGAAGTCAAGACAAGAATATCTTTCTTGCTTGACCCTGATAATAATGAAATTGAGTTAATTGAGAAGATTAATTAGTCTTTCATTCCTAAAAGAATGTTAGGCTCTACACCTAAAACTTCTCCAATTCGATTTAATTCGGCAACTGATAAAGTTGCTAATTCGTTTACATCAAATTCTTCAACAAATGCAAGAATTTCATCTTCATTCATTGTCATGATGGGTGAAATATATGGTTGTTTTTGAGTTGAGATGTATTCGAATCCTGATAAATCTTTTTGTTTTGGCGAAGCTTCAACAATGCTTTGAGAGTTGTTTAAAATCTCCTGTCTTAGCATTGATGCTAATTTAGCTTCATCAAATACCATTTTCCCATGTTCCATAACTTAATTACACCTTTCTGTTAATTAAGTTATCGACATATTTTTTTAGTTGTTTAATAAAATTGAGCGTTTTGTTACAAATGTTAATATTTTTTAATTGTTTGTTTTAAAACAAAAATAAAATTGAAATTCGGGGGAATAATTGTTATAATCTTTTTTATTTAGTATTAAGGATGAGTTATGGCAAAAGCGTATAAAGCAAAATGGATTATACCTTCGGATGGTAGCATTTATGAAGATTGCGCATTGATAGTTGACGAAGGTAAAGTGCAAGAAATCGTTAAGCAAGAAACAATAGAAGAAGACAAATTTGATATTGTTCGCGATTTTAAAAACGCCTTGATTACTCCAGGCTTTGTAAATTTGCATAGTCATTTGCAATATACTGATTTAAAAGCAAAAAATAAAAATTTGAAAGCAAAATTCAAAAAACTATATACTATTTTAAAGAAACATTATTTTTTAACAGGAATTTCTAAAAAATCGTTTATTTTCAGATTGGCAAATCTTTTATCAGATTATTTTTGTATGACAAGAGACGAAAAAATTGCTTCGTTTGAAAAAGGTATTGAGCTTTCTTTATTGAATGGTACAACTGCCGTAGCTCAGCTTTCGAGAGAAACCAAGTATTTTGAAGTTTTAAATAAATCGCCTTTAAAAACTTATCTTTTCTTTGAATTGTTTTCGGATTCTGTTGATTCTTCTAAAGAAGAATTTAGGGCAATTAAAAAGAAAATTGATAAATTAAAAATGCAAAAATCAGAAAATACTTTTGTTGGCGTAGCGCCACATAGTGTTTGTTGTGTGCATAAAAGATTGTTTAAGATTTTAGTTAAATATTGCAAAAAACATAATATTTTAATGACAATTCGTTTAGCTGAATCAAAAGAAGAAATGGATTGGTTAAAACATGGATTTTCTGATGTTGATCTGTTAAATGAATTTACTAATCATAAAAAATTTGAACCTGCCGAAATTGGTTTAACTCCGGCTCAATATTTAGAACAATTAGGTGTTTTATCTAAACAATTAATTATTTCTTATGGTAATTATTTACCTGTTTCAGATTTAGAATTGTTAAATGCACAAAAAGTAGCTTTAGCATATTGCCCAAGAATAAGTGATAGTTTGCATGATAAAAAATTATCTTTGGATTTTGTCACCCAATATTTCCAAAGTCGTTTTGGGTTTGGTTTGAACTCACTTGCATTTAATAAAGATTTATCATTATTAAATGAGCTAAAATATGCAAATAATGGACAATTGGATGTGCTTGAAGCAATAAAATATTTAACCATTATCCCTGCAAAAATCTTAAGATTGAATAATATTATTGGTTCATTGGAAGTCGATAAAGATGCTGATTTTAATGTATTCGAGCTTGAAGATGGCGAAGATTACAATGCGATTTTAAATAAAGAGCGTCCAAATCACGTTTATATTAAGGCCAAACGAGTTGTAAAAAATTCAAAAATGAATATTTAGTTTTACAAATATTACATTTTATAACATTTTTGCAACATATTTCACCTTTTGCAAATTATATTTTATAATACTATTCATAGAGTATTATGTAGACACAAAGGGGAGAGATTCGTGCAAGAATCGTTGTTAAATACAGTTTGCAAGCTGCAAAAAGAACCAAAAATTAATGTTGAAGAATTAGAAGTTATTTTAAACAGCGATATTGAAGAAGTTGTAACTTTGTGTAAAAAGGCATGTGTAAAACCAAAAACTGATGATATGGGAAATGCATATTTTACAAAGTCTGATGTAGATATGCTTAAAAAAATAAAGCAACTTTATTCTCAAAGTAAAGAAGTTCAAAACCAAACAGAAGCAAAAGTTCAAAATGCTTTTGTAGAATCTGCGCAAGGCGAGAATATTGCATTAAATAATCCAAATAAAAAAATTAATTTTCTGGAAAAAGCTAAAAATAGAGCAAAAACCGATGTTGTTGCTGCTATGGCAAGTGTTCATCCTGCGACTCAATTGGCTTCAAAATTAGAGGCATTTGAAAACAATTTAGTTAACAGAATGAGTGAACTTTTGAGTGAAAAAATGGATGGTTTTGACGAAATTATTGTTGAATTAATTCGTGCAAAAACTGAAAATGAAAATTTAAGACAACAAGTAAATTCATTAAATAAACAAGTGTTTATTTTGAAAAATGAATTAGCTTCATTTAATGCACTTCCTTTTGGATTTTATACAAAAAAAGATATAGATTCGCTATAATTTAATTATGAGTAATGCTCTAATAAATTTTTATCATAATTTAGAAGAACCCATTATTATTTATGATAAAAAGCTTGATGTTTTGTATCATAATTTATCGTTTAAAAAAATATTTGGTGATTTTAATGAATTTAAAGGGTTTGAATGTTTATCAAAATTAAGCTATAAGTTTTCTTACCAGATGTGTTTCTTAAAGTCTGAAGATTTAAGAACATATAATCCTATAATTAGCGCTATTAATAAAGAAATAAACTATACAACTTATGCTACTTATCAAATGCAGGAAGATAAATTTTTTCACTTTATGATTAAATCATTTAGTGTAAAAAAACGCTATAGAGTTGTTTATTTTTATGATATTACCAATGATTTGATGGGAGAGCGTCTAAGAGAAGAAAATGAACGTTTAAGAATTCAAAATGTTGAATTTGCGTCAACAAATTCAAAAGCTCAAAATCAAGCTGTTAAAATGGCTTTATTGAATAGAATTTCTATAAGCATCAAAAATGAACTAGATATAAAAACTTTAATTGAAAAATCTCTAAAAGAATTAAGTATTGTTTTTGGAGCAAGTAAGAGTTATTTTGCTGAATTAAAAAAAGACGATTTTGAAATCAAATACACTTATCCTGAAGTTTTTGCTCCTCAGATTGGCGAAAAAATAGTTTATTCAAAAAATATTATTGATGATTTACATAATGGAATAAATTGTATTCAAGCTTGCATAAAAGAGCATGAGGGCGCTTCTATTCCACTTTTAAATTCTACAACTAGAATTATCATGCCAATTATTAAAAATGAACAGTTATATGGAATAGTGGTTATTTTTACTCCAAAAAAAGAAATAGGGGAAATCGAGCGAGAACTTTTAGTAAGCATTTCTATGGTTGTTTCTTCATCATTAAGCCAAGCAAATTTATTTCATCAAATTTCACAAAAAAAAGAAGAGCTAGAAAATGCAATTAAAGAATTAAAAGAAACTCAATTGCAACTTATTAATTCGGAAAAAATGGCATCTTTAGGTCAATTAGTTGCTTCTGTTGCACATGAAATTAATACACCATTAGGAGCGATTAATGCAAATAATGAAATGATGGCTAAAATTTTTCAAAAATATAGTGAGAATTCACTTGATATGCTTCAAGAAATTAATTTAGTTGATAAAGAAGCTATAAAAAGAATTACAACTATTGTTCAATCGTTAAAGCGTTTTGTAAGACTAGATGAAACAACCCAACAAGAAGCAAA
Source organism: Candidatus Gastranaerophilales bacterium (assembly GCA_017560095.1). Lineage (GTDB taxonomy): Bacteria > Cyanobacteriota > Vampirovibrionia > Gastranaerophilales > Gastranaerophilaceae > RUG14156. The sequence continues at coordinate 133,797 of JAFYOU010000036.1, read as the reverse complement.
CATTAATCAAGAATTGGATTTAACATTGGATTTAATACATCACAAAATTAAGCGAGATTTTGAAATTGAAAAAGAATATGGCGATTTACCTTTGGTTAGTTGTTATCCAAATATGTTGAATCAAGTATTTTTAAATATTTTAATGAATGCAATTCATTCAATTGAAGATATGAAAGCAAAAAACCCTTCATATATTGGTAAAATAAAGATTAAAACAGTTATTTTAGGTGATTTTTTAAGAGTTAGTATTTTAGATAACGGCAAAGGAATTAAAGATTCTGAACAAGAAAAAGTGTTTAATGCTGGTTATACAACAAAAGAAAAGGGTAAAGGTACAGGCTTAGGACTTGCAATTTGTAAAAAAATAATTGAAAAACATCGTGGCGAAATTCACTTTGAAAGCGGAAAGCTTGATTTTGAAAAAGGCTTTAAAACTGTTTTTAGAGTAGATATCCCTTTGTTTTAAAAAAGTGCTTGCATGGATTATTTGATTTGGTATCATTAATATACATGTTGCGCCCTGGTAGCTCAGCTGGATAGAGCAACTGCCTTCTAAGCAGTAGGTCATGCGTTCGAATCGCATCCAGGGTAAATAAACCAAAAAGCTCCCACAAAGGGAGTTTTTGTTTTATATAAACCCCAATGACTCTTCTCAGCATCCCCCATTAATGCAAGTTATATTTGGGTTTGAAGCTCTTTTTCAAAATGGGGTCCCTGTTCGAATCGCATCCAGGGTAAATAAACCAAAAAGCTCCCACAAAGGGAGTTTTTGTTTTATATAAACCTAAATGACTTTTAATAATTTAAAAATTATGGGTCAAAAGTTTCTGTGTTCAAAAGGCGTACTTTGCCAAATTCTCTTTTTAAATCTTTAACATCATCAAACAATCCATCACAGATCATTATTCCTTTATTAAGGTCATAATATATTGATTTATGTCCATCTCCAAATAAAACTTCTTGTGCTTCTATTTTGTTTTTCTTTAACACATCTGAAATATTTTCATAAAGCGCTTGGCTTCCATCTGTATTGCTGCCACCAACCAATACAACGCTGCATTCTTTGCCTCCAGCTCCAAGTTTTGCAATTGTTTCCTGAAGTCCTTTTTGCATATCTTCAATTGCAATTTTATTTTTATGTGAGCCTGGTGCAAGATGATACAAAAATGCATCATCGTCATTATGCAGAAGAACTGCAATGCAATCATCTAAGCCATTTGTATAGCCTTTTGGTGAATGCACAAAGCGATTAATACAATAAAAAGAACCATTGTAATTAAATCTGGGATATGCTTGCCATTGCCCCCCTCTTTGGTGAATCATTTTTTGTTCCCAGGGAAGAGCAGAAATCATTTCTCTAACTTCTTTTTTGAACTTTAAAGATGTCGGGTTAGAAGAAAATAAAGCAGGCAAATCAATTTTTTTAGCAGTTTGTAAAATATCCCCATTTTGTGCTAATGGAGCAAAACATGGGTTTTTTTGTAATCCTGTAAGAATTTTATAAGGCATATATAACATTTCAAAGCAAGTATAATTTAATAAAAACAATTTAGGTTATAAAATTGTTATTTTATTTTTGCGCTTTAACTTTATTATTTATATTTTCACAAAAACATTTTTGGGTTGTTTGCATATAGGGCAGAAGAAGTCATTATTTTCTTTATCTATATCGCCTTCATAAATATACCCACAAATTGAACATTTGTATTTGATGCCTTCTTTGGTAATTTCTTCTTCGATATAAGTTGGCGCTGTTTTTGGGGCACGCCCTTTAATGACTTCATGGTAGTATTTGTATGTCATTGGAATAGAATTATTTAAAATATCTCCGTTTATAATTTTCCCAACAAATAAAGTATGGGTTTCAAGTTCGACATTTTCGATTATTTCAAGCGTTATATAGCCATTGGCATTTGTAATAATTGGGAGATTATCTATTAATTTGTATTCTACATTTTCAAATTTATTTCTATCTTTGCTGGAGCAAAATCCAAAAGTTGGAATCAAATTTTCTTCTACTTCGGTATTTAAAATTGAAATAGCAAGTTTTTTTGTTTCTTTTGTAATTTTATTTGTGTAGTTTTGATGATTTAAACTGATTGCGATTGTATCGTGAGTCAGTTGCATAATAGAATTTGCAACACAACCAACAGGCTTGTTATTTTCCATTGTTGATACAATGTAAACGCCATAAGATAAATTCCACAAAACCGCTTTGTTAAGCATTTATACTCCTTTTATAGATTTTTTCCGAAGATATTATCAAATTTAATAAAACTTTTTTCGTGTTGTTGGGTTTCCTCTTGTTTATGTCCCAATATTCTTGTTAAATCTGCTTTTAATTTGCCTAAATCATCATATTTTTTTAATATACCATCAATTGCAATAGAAACATCTCCGGTTTCTTCGGATACGACAATACAAGCGCAATCTGGATATACTTCTGATACGCCAATTGCAGCTCTATGGCGAGTGCCATATCTCCAAGAAAGTTTTGGATCTTCAGTTAATGGTAACAAAACACCAGCCGAAACAATTTTGTTATCTCTAATTACAACAGCACCATCATGAAGTGGTGTGTTTGGAAAAAAGATAGTTAATAATAATTCTTGAGAAACATTGGCATTAATTTTAACTCCTACATCAGATTGTACTAATGAAGTAACATCTTTTTGAAGAACAATTAAACCGCCAGTTTTTGATTTTGATAAATATTTGATTGTTTCAATTAATTCTTTTGCAGTGTCTAGTTGTTTTGCTCCAATTTGTTCTGAGCCACTTAAGAAAAGTTTTTCAAAAAGATTTCCTTGGCCAATGTAGCCTAAAAATCTTCTTAATTCTGGTTGGAAAATAACGATTAAACCAAATGAAACAACGGAAACCAATGTTTTTAAAAATACACCAAAGATATTTAAGTTGATTCTGATTAAAAGTTCGGATAAGCCCCACATTACAACAAGCAATAATGAACCTCGAACGAGGTTTTCACTATGTGTTCCTCGAATAAAACGTCGATATAAATAATAAAGCACGAAGCCTAGAATTAAAATTTCAAAAATATTAACAGTTAGCGCAACTTTATTCATTTCTTTAAAAAATAATTCAAATTGCGATGTTAAAAATATTTCAAAATTTGTAAAATTCATATCAACCCTCTATTTTGTATTAAAAGTTTTCTTTTATATTACATCATTTTGCACAAGTTGTTCAAGAGTTTGTCTTTTAACGATTAATTTTCCTTTGCCATCTTCAATTAAAACCATTGCAGGTTTTAAAACTCGATTATAGTTAGAGCTCATTGAATAACAATATGCTCCTGTGTCGTAAACGCAAAGAATATCTCCGCTTTGAGGAGAATTGAGTTCAATATCTTTAATTAAAATATCTCCTGATTCGCAAAATTTTCCTGCAATAGTTACTATTTCGGGTTTATTTTCAGATTTTGCATTAGCAATTTGTGCACTATATTGTGCTTGATACATTGATGGTCTTGGATTATCTGCCATACCGCCATCAACTGCTATATATTTTCTTATTCCTTTGATTGTTTTTTCGCTTCCGATTGTGTATAAACTAACGCCTGCACTGCAAACCAAGGAACGACCTGGTTCAATATAAAGTGTTGGTTTTTCAAGGTTCAAGCGTTCACAATTTGAATTAATTGAATTAATCAAAACTTCTGCTATTTCATATACGCTTGGAGGATTATCATTAGATGTATAAGTTATTCCTAAGCCTCCGCCAAGATTGATTTCGCTAAGTTCAATATTAAATTTATCTTTAATTCTTTTGATTTCTTCTAAAACGATTTTAGCCTCATCTTTATATACCTCTGTTTCAAAAATTTGCGAACCAATATGAGCGTGCAAACCAATCAGTTTTAAATTTTTATATTCATTTAAAATAAGTTCAATTGCATCATTCATCATAGAAAGGTCAAAACCAAATTTTGAATCTAATTGTCCTGTTTGGATATATTCATGGGTATGACATTCAATTCCGGGAGTAATTCTTAAATGAATTTTTTGAATTTTATTTTTACCTTTGGCAATTTCATTTAAAATTTTAAGTTCATAAAAATTGTCTACACTTATGTGGTCGATATCATTATCAAGAGCGTATTCAAGTTCTTCAATTGATTTATTATTTCCATTAAATGAAACTTTATCAAGTTTAATTCCTGCGTTAATTAAAGTATAAATTTCGCCTATTGAAACAACGTCGAAACCAAAACCAATTTCGTCTAGAATTTTTGCGATAGCACTTGTCATTAAGGCTTTTGAAGCAAAAAGCATTTTTGTTTTAGGATAAGCTGAAAAGGCTTTTTTGTAATCATTAGCCATGGTTAAAAGAGTTTCTTTATCCATAACATATAATGGTGTTTTAAATTCTTTGGCTAAATCTGTCAAATCACATCCTGAAATTTCAAGATTTCCTTTGTTGTTAAATTTAGTGTTAAGTGGTTTGATGTTTTGATTTACAAAATTATTGTTACTCATCGGCTACGCTACTTTCTTCTTGATAAAATTCAAGAAAGATTATACCATAAATATGGTACTTTAATGAGGAAAAATAATGGAAAGCAAAGTTTTAAGCTATAAAAATATAATTGTTTTTATATTGATTATTGCAATTATTGCACTGTCGATATATTCGCTTGATATTTTAATGATGTTATTTGGTTCGTTTGTTATAACTTGCGCAATAAGTCCAATAATTAAAAAAATGGAAAAGAAAATGCCTCGTATTTGGGCAGTTACTTTGCTTCTATTTTTAATGATTTTAGCTTCATTTTTAATTATTGTTCCATTAGTTACAATATGCGCAAAAGAAGCAATTCAAATGGTTAATAATTTTCCAAATGCAATTGATGAAATTGAAAAATTATTAAATTTCCAAGTTTTTGGTAAATCTTTATCTGATTTTGTAACATTTGAATTTCTTAAAGAGCCATTAACTGAAGGGGCTAAGCAATTAGTTGAAAATTCAATTGTGGCAGGTAAATGGGTTGCAAATTTCTTTACAACATTGTTTGCAATAGCGATAATAGTATTTTATTTTGCTTATGATGAAAAAAGATTAAAAGATAAATTTATTGAATTTTTCCCTTCTGAACATAAAGAAAGAGCACTAAGTATACTTGAAAACATTGCTTCTAAAGTAGGTAATTACGTTTTTGCACAAGGCATTGCGATGGCATTTGTTGGGGTTTTTGTAACAATTGGATTGTTGTTGCTTCAAAATCAACATGCATTTTTACTTGGTTTTATTGCTTGTGTTTTTGATATTATTCCTGTTATTGGGCCTGCTTTAGCAATAATTATTGGTCTTTTAACAAGTATTAGCGGTGGATTTGTTGCTGTTTTATTAACTTTTATTGTATATATGCTTGCACAATGGTCGCAAAATCAATTTTTAAGACCAATTGTTTTTGGAAAACTTTTAAATATGCATCCTTTAATGATAATTATTGCACTTTTGATTTCAGCAAGATTTTTAGGTTTTTGGGGTATTGTTTTATCTCCTGCAATTGCTAGTGTGATTTGCGTTTTAGTAGATGAACTATATTTAAATAGAATAAATAATAAGAATTAGCTATGGAAAAATTTCTATATAATAGACTGAATGAAAAAAATCCAAAACTAAATGTTTGGTTAATGTATCCGGCTATTGAATCTTTTGCAATGGCATCATTAGGGTATCTTTCAATATTTAAAATGCTAGATTTAGATTCTGATTTATATGTTGAGCGAATATATTCTGATACAAAAATATTTGAAATTCCGTTAGATTGTCTTGATTTAGCGGGTTTTTCAATGAGTTTTGAAATTGATATTTTAACTGTAATAAAAATGTTAAAAAAATATCAAATTCCGTTGAAATCATCTGAAAGAAATGATGAAACTCCTTTAATATTTGCTGGTGGCCCTGTTTTGATGGCTAATCCAAAACCATATGAGGAATTTTTTGATTTTATTTCAATTGGCGAAAAATGTTCATTGAAATTCGCGATTGATGAGTTAAAAAAATGTAGCGATTTATCGAGAGACGAAAAACTTAAAAAATTGAGTAAAATTGAAGGAATTTATGTTCCAAAATATCCAAAAAAAGAAGTTAAAATAACACGTGATAACTTAAATGAAGAAATTTTTTATACTCCAATTTTGTCTGAAAAAAGTTATTTTTCTGATTCTTTTGTTGTGGAGATTGAACGAGGATGTCCAAAAATGTGTAAGTTTTGTTTGGCAAGCCATTTAAATATTCCGACTCGATTTGTTCCGTTAAATAAAATTATTGAAGCAATTGATTTTGGACTTCAATATACGAATAAATTGGCTTTAATGGGGGCTTATGTTGCTGGACATCCTAATTTTAATCAAATTATTGAACATATTTCTTCTTATTGCGATACTCGTCCAATTGAGCTTTCAATCTCTTCTTTAAGGGCAGATTTAGCAGATGAAAATTTGATTAAATTACTAGTTAAATGTAATCAAAAAACAGCTACAATTGCTCTTGAAGCAGGAAGTCAAAGATTAAGAGATTATATAAATAAAAATTTATCCGATGAACAAATTTTAAATACGTTATGTGTTGCTCAAAAAAATGGTTTAAGAGGAATGAAGATCTATACCATGATTGGTCTTCCGACAGAAACTGATGAAGATATTGATGCTTTAGTTGATTTAGTTAAAAAAATGAAAGCTCAAATTAAAAAAATAGGTGGTGCTTTTGATTTAACTATTTCCACATCGACATTTATTCCAAAAGCGCAAACCCCTTTTGAATTAACAGAAAGAGTCGATAAAAAAATATTAGAAAAACGCCTGAATTATTTAAAAAAAGAGTTTCATAAAATTGGCGTAACTTTTAGGCCATCCAGTGTTGATTGGGATGTAATTCAAAGTATTTTATCAAGATATGATGAAGCGCTTACTGATTTACTAATAGAAGTTGTGGATAGAGGTGGAAATTTGGGTGCTTTTAAGCAAGTTTGGAAAGAATTTTATAAAAAAGGTTTAATAATGAGTTTTGATGAAGCTTCCAAATTACCATTTAATTTAAATAATCCAAAATGGAAATTTATTAAAATAAAAGGGCTCTAAAGAGCCCTTTCTAACATCGAAGTTCTGAATGTGGGTGTGTGCTAAAGAAGGTTAACTTGGTTCATCATTGCAAGATTGCTTAAATGCATATTAATGCTTGAAGTTTTTGATGTATCAGGAGAATAATTTTGTTGGAAACCTAAATACAATCTTTCTACATAGTTTTGCAAATCTTTGATTTCTTGGTTTAATTCATCATCATCTTCCATTCCTTTTAATAAAAGAGCAAGTTCATCTTTAATATCATCGATATCATCTTGCGGGTCTTCATTAAACTGAATGTTTAATTGATACATAATATCTGCCCAAGGTCTTTGAGAATGTGGAATTTCTTGGTTTTGTTGTGTTTCTTGTTGATGTTTTAATTCTTTTGCGTTTTTTAAAAGTTGAATGTTTAAAGATTCATTGTCGGTTGGGACAAGGCCATATTTTCGCATTTCATCAGCGAGAGGCGATTCTTTCTTTTTTTCTTCTTCTTTATTTATTTTGAAGTAGTATTCATATAAGGAAACACCACTAATTGCATTAATAGACATAACTATCCCAATTGACCTTCATGTTAGACACAGAATATATTCCCCAAAATGATTGAAAAATAACTTGATTTTGTGCGAAATTTATAAAAAAGGGGTATAATATAATATACGACACATGTTTCGAGGTGAAAATGGAAAAAATTTATCAAGAATTATTAGAAAAAGCTAAAAAAGCAAGTTTGAATACTTATTCTCCATATTCAAATTTTCCAGTTGGAGCTTGTGTCTTATATGAAAATAATAATGAATATCTTGGTTGCAATGTAGAAAATGTTAGTTATGGTTTAACTTTATGTGCCGAGAGAAATGCAATTTCAACTGCTATTACAAACAATGAGAAAACGAAAATAAAAGCAATAGCAATATATTCGCCAAAGCAAACCAAGTGTATGCCTTGTGGCGCTTGTAGGCAATGGTTAAGCGAATTTGCATCTGAGCAAGGATGCAAAATAATTTTAGAAGATAACAACGACGGTATTTTAATTCTTAATTTAGAAGAAATTTTTCCATCAGGTTTCAAGTTTGAAAAATAAAAAAGACGATCAATCTTTTAAGATTAATCGTCTGTTAAAACTTGTTTTAATTCAATGTCTGGTTTACCAAGAACTCTTACTAGCTCAAGAACTGAAGCTTTCATTTGACATTTTTGACTTGAATTGTTGAAAAAGTCTGTATAAAAACATCCTTCACAATTACAACCTCTTTTATAGCATTCAATTGCAGTTTGCGTCCATCTTCTCACTGCAGTAGCTCTGCCAAAATCTCTACTCTTTAACACTTTATAAACTCTCCCAAAAAATCTAGTTTGCTCAAGACGCCTTTTCCCTTGTGCCCCTTGGCTTTAATTTAATTATATCCTTTTAGTTTCAATTATCAAGCAAATCACGCTCAATTATTACGGGAATTTACAATCATGGTAACGCTTATCATGCTTATATTTCAAGGCTTCATGCCAGCCAAGATACATGATATGACATGGTTTTTGACATGTCCAACATGTAAAACCCATGCTAAGTGCATGAATCAAGCCATTATTAAAAAACGTAAAGGTGTAAACAATTGTAAATTATACCTTTATTTTTATATTTTGGGGCATGCCTTTTTTGAAAATATGAAAAAAATTATTCTTTTTCTGTATGGAATTTGTCTTCATTTGTTAGTTTTTTTGTAATTGCATATTGAATTTTTGGAATTAAAAAACCAAGCGCAATCGTCGAAATAGTTGTTCCAATAATATTAAATAAGAAATTTTTAGAAATGTTTTGTTTGGCAATTTTTTTGATAGATTCTTCATTTAAAGTGCCTTCTTTTAACTTTGTTCCGATTTGTTTGATAAACTTATCAATTGAAGTTCTTATTTTATCAAGTTCTTTGCTTGAAACAAAAGTATGTTTGTTGGAAACATCTTTTCCTGTTGTGAAGTTAAATATTTCTTTTAAAAATTTAGGATCACTTGTCCAAGTATCAGATAAAACATCACTTGCTTGCTGGAACGATAAAACGCCGTTACCATTTTCAATGAATTGTAATTTTGCCATTTCTTTGGCTTTATTTTCAAATTCAGGGAAAAGTTTTATAAAGTCGTCAACGGAAATTGTTTTTTTGCTATTAAATGCATTTTTTAAAGTTGCAATGGATTCATCTTTTGCGCTTCGTGTTGCATTTGAGATGAAATCATCAATATTCATATCCGGATTTTCTTTTAGTTTTTGAAGAAGCATTTCAATAGTTCTTTCAATGGCTTTTGGATCGGTTTCTGCGCCGTTATTGAATAACTTATTTAAGCTACCTGAAATATGTTTGGTTGCTTTTAAATAAAAATAAATTGAAGCAATATCTCTAAATAAACCTTCGATTTTTCTATATTTATTTGGAGCATTAGCAAATCTTCCTGCAATAACTCCAGTATCTGTAATAAATAATCTTGCTGTTGAGTTATTTTCTAAAATATGTGCACTATTAACTAATGCTCCTGAAATAGAAGTAAATGATACGTTTTTATTTTTCTTTGTTTGGTTTTGAAAATCTGAAAAACTGGTTCTTTCTTTTGTTTTTTCTTTATTTTTTTCTTGTTTTTTTAAAATTTTATCTAAAATTGCATTGTTTATTTTAGGTAAAATTGCACCTATAAAATATGTGGCAATAGCAGTGCAAGCTAGAATATTTCCTGCCTTAAAAGTGAGAGCTTTTTTATCTATATATTTTGTTGGATTTCTTAATTCATCAAAACCAATATCAAAATTTAAGTCTTTGATGTTTAAAAATTTTTTACCTATAAAATCACCAATTTTTTGAAGTGCTTTAACTCCATAAATCCAAACAATTGCACTTATTCCTTGTTCAACCAATCTATCGATTGCTTCTGGTTTTCCGCCACGCTTATTGGCTTCATATGCTCTTCCTAAGGTAACACCTGTTTCAATAGCTAAAGTTGGAAGTGTGGCATTTGCACTATAAAATTGCCCTAAAGCTCCGCTTAATGGACTTATACTTTTAAAATTTTGATTATTTTTTAAATTATTAATGCGCATAATTTCTTTTATTTTAAAACAAATGAAGAAATTTTTTTGCGCAGTTTTTACGCTGTTGTTGGGTCGTTAAAGATAATTTTTGCATTTTTGAAAAGATTATTTTCTTTTACTTCTCTATAATAATCTTTTGCTAAAATTTCGCTTTTTGAAATAAATTCCATATTATTTTCTTTCAAAATTGCTAATAATTCTTTGGAATTCATAAAGTAATCTTTGACTTTAATATACAAATGAAAGTTTTTGTGTTTTTGTTTTAATCTTGAATAAATAAAACGAATAGCATCAACAATATAAATGTTGTAAGCTAAATCAATTGAAAAATTAATATAAAAATCTTCGTAATTTTTTGTTGCTACTTCAAAATAGCCTAAAAGCCTTGTTTCATCATCATTATAAAAAACATACTTTTCAAAATCATTTTTAAATTGGTAATTTTCTCGAGAAAATAAAAATTTATTAAATGAGTTGATGTTTTCATTATAAAAAGAGCGTATTTCGTTAACCCTATTTTGCTTAAAAGGTCTTAAAGCTATATGTTGGGTTGTATTTGGACAATTAATTTTATATAAATATTCAAATCCGCAAGCTCTGAAGCTCATTTCGCTTTTAAAGATACTTAATAAATCTGTTTGTTTTTCATCAACTACAACATAAAAAGAGTTTGCTCCTTGTGCTCTATATTTTGAAATAACAAAATTAATTAATTGTTTTGAAACATCAGCGCAATATTCTTCTAAAATTAATTTTGTTATTTTAAAACGAGTATGACTTTTTGAGTCTTTATCGAAAGTAACAAGTGCCGTTTTTTTATCATCAACAAGCGCAATATAGCTTTCATTTGCGAATTTTAGTTTTAAAGGTAATAAGTGATTAATAAAACATAAAGTATGTTTTATAAAATTTAAACCGCATGAAGTAAAAACTATGTTTTTAATTTCTACCATAAATTTATTTTAACTTATTTTGAATATTTTTGGTATGCCCAAGCATTATGAGCATGGATTGATTCAAAAGCTTCCATTTCAACTTCGTAGAATTTAATTATTTCATTTTCGTTTAGCTTTGAAACAATGTCCCTAATAACATCTTCCACAAATTTAGGATTTTCATACGCAGCTTCTGTCACAAATTTTTCATCCTCTCTTTTTAAAAGAGGGTAAATTTCGCTGGAAGCGCAACTTTGTGCCATTTCAATTAAATCTTCAAGCCAAATGTGTTTATCATTATCGTAGCTAACTTTAATTGTTAATAAAGCTCTTTGGTTATGTGCGCCATATTTTGAAATTTCTTTTGAACAAGGACATAATGTTGTAATTGGAACTTTTGTTATTAAAAAGAATTTATAATTATCGTTTTCATCAATTTCGCCTTCAAAAGCGCAATCGTAACACATTAAAGATTCAAATTTTGAAACGGGTGCTTGTTTTTTAATGAAATATTTAAAGCTAAATTTTAAATAAGCATCTTTTGCATCCAACTTTTTTTTCATATCACAAAGAACTTGTTCGATATCGGTTGAAACCAATGATTCTTGTTGATATTTATTCAAAATTTCGATAAAACGAGACATGTGAGTTCCTTTATAATGAGATGGAAGGCTCACAGACATTTTTGCTTTAGCATAAACCGTTTCAAGAGTAGGGATGTTATTTTGAGTTTTTCTATCTATTCTTAAAGGAATTTCAACATCTTTTACCCCAACTTTTTGAATTGGAATATTTCTTAAATCTTTTTCATTTTGCACATCTTTTATCATATTGATTATTCTAGCATTAAAAAATTAAAACTTAAGTAGTAGATTTAGTTGTTAATGTAAACTATTAATTTACTAATTAAAACTTAACCAATACTTTTAAAGTTCCTTTTTCGGAATTCTTTTTAAAAGCATTTTCAAAATCATCAAGTTTATAAATTGCGCTAACAAGTGGAGTTACATCAATTTTTTTATCTTCCAATAATCTTAAAATGGGTTTAAATTGACCACAACGAGAACCTTGGATGGTTATTTCATCAACAACAATTGAGGCTAAATTTAGCCCTTCTTTAGAAGCTATTGTGCTTTTTAAAACTAAAATTCCTCTTGGCTTAACTAAACTTGCGCTTGTTTCAAAGCCACCAGTTGAACCTGTTGCTTCAATTACAACATCAAAAGTTTTTTTGTCACTATCAGATATTTCATTTAAAAGCATAGTTTTTGCGCCATTTTTAGCTGAAATTGCAAGCTTTTCCTCGTGTTTTCCAATATGAACAAAATCAATATTCATTGCACTAAATACTAATGAAATGCAAAGGCCTAATTTACCATCTCCTAAAATTGCAACTTTATCAGTTGGCTTAAAATGAATTTGTTCGATTATTTCATAAGCAGCTGCTAATGGTTCTGTGAATGTTGCAGTTATATCATCAATATTTTCAGAAATTGTTAAAACATTTTCGGCTGGAAGCGTAAAATATTCACTAAAACAACCATCCTTTTGCCAAATACCCAAAGTAGAACGGTTTGGACAATGTCTTTGAAGATTTTGATAACAAGTCTGGCATGAATTACATGCACAATTAATTTCTCCAACTACTCTTTTACCTATTAAATTTTTATCAACGTTTTTTCCAACACTTTCAACAACACCAACAAATTCATGGCCTAAAACACCTTTATAACCCATATAACCAAGAGTTATTTCATAATCAGTGTTGCAGATTCCAACCATAGAAGTTTTAATTAAAACCTCATTATCTTTGATTGTTGGATTTGGGTAATTTTTGTCTAATTTTAGAGAGTTATCAAAAACTAATGCTTTCATTATTATTTCCTTATTGTTACATTTTCTAGATTTATTATATATTTAGAGGCCTCAATTCCTGCTATTGCACCATCCGAAACCGCAGTAATAACTTGCCTTAAAGGTGTTTTTCTAACATCTCCAATGGCAAAAACGCCTTCAAGATTTGTTTTCATACAAACATCAGTTAAAATAAAACCTGCTTCATCAAGTTTTAACTGTGTTCCAAAGAACTCTATATTTGGTTCTAGGCCGATATATGGAAAAATTCCATCAATTTTTAATTGCGCTCTTTTGTTGTTTTTTGAGTTTTTAATTTTAATTGCATCTACTTTTTTGTCAGCTAAAATTTCTTCAACAATTGAATCTAAAACTAATTCAATTTTTTTATTTGAATAAATCTTATTTTGAATAATTTTATCTGCTCTAAAGCTATCTCTTCGATGAATTAAATAAACTTTTTTAGCGTGTTTTGTTAAATATAGTGCTTCTTCTAAGGCTGAATTTCCACCACCGACAACGGCGACAATTTTATCTTTATAAAAAGCTCCATCGCAAACCGCGCAATAGCTTACACCTTTGCCTATATTTTCTATTTCTCCAATAACGCCAAGTTTTTTATTTTTTGCTCCTGTTGCGATAATGACAGATTTAGCGCTAAATTCACAATTTTTAGTTTTAATTTTTTTAATTGGTGAAATTAAATCAATAGATTCAATTTCTTCATATGGGAATTTTTTAATTTCAAATTCATCAATATGATTTTCAAATTTTTCGCAAAGTTCAAAGCCTTGAATTTTATTAAATCCAAGATAATTTTCTATTTCGCAATAATTTGTTGGCGCTCCGCCAATGGCTGAAATATCAATAATTGCTGTTTTTAAGCCTGCACGATATGCATATAAAGAGGCAGATAAACCGGCAGGGCCACCGCCTAAAATTATGCAATCAAAATTTTTTACCATATTAAATCCTCGTCCTTATTTTATCATAAATCCTTATCTTTTAGACGATGGAAATAAGAATTTGTTCCTTGAATTTATTACATTTTAGATAAATTAATTAATTCATTTTTCGCTATTTCATAATCAGCGAGTTCGTCGCTTTTTTGAATTAAATAATTGTTAATTTTATCATTCATTGCAATTGCTTTATCTGTCATTGGGTCTGTACCTTTTGCGTAAGCGCCAATTGAAATTAAATCTTCATTTTTAGCATAGTTTGCCATTAGGTTTCTGATTTTGCCTGCAGCAGTTTTATGTTCATCATCAACAATATTATTCATTACACGTGAAATACTTTGTAAAACATCAATGGCAGGATAATGATTTTTGTGTGCCAAAGTACGGGATAAAACTATGTGACCATCTAATATGCTTCTTGCGGCATCTGCAATAGGTTCATTCATGTCATCACCTTCAACAAGAACTGTGTATAAACCAGTTATTGTTCCAAATTTATTAGCACCAGCTCTTTCTAGAAATTTAGGTAAAAGTGCAAAAACAGAAGGAGTATAACCACGGGTTGCGGGAGGTTCACCCACTGCAAGTCCAACTTCTCTTTGAGCTAAAGCAATGCGAGTAACGGAATCCAGCATAAAAAGAACATTTTTGCCTTTGTCTCTAAAATATTCTGCAATTGCGCAAGCCACAAAACTTGCTTTAATTTTAACTAAAGCAGGTTGTTCAGATGTTGCGCAAATTACAATGGAGCGCTTCATTCCAGATGTACCCATAGTATGTTCAATAAATTCTCGAACTTCTCTTCCGCGCTCTCCAATCAAGGCAATTACATTTATATCGGCGGATGTATTTTTTGCTATCATTGCTAAAGTTGTTGATTTTCCTACACCAGAACCAGCAAAAATTCCAACTCTTTGACCCATTCCAATAGTATTTAAGCCATCAATTGCGCGAAGCCCTAAAGATAATGGTTCATCAATTGGTTTTCTATCCATTGGATTGATAATAGGGGCGTTTGTTGGATAATATTCATCTGCAATTATTTCGCCTTTTCCATCTAATGGGTTTCCAAGGCCATCTAAAACACGACCAAGCAAAGTTTCTGAAACTTTAACTTTCATGCTTGTTCCTGTGTTTATTACTTTGGCCCCTGCTCTAAGTCCATCAATTGAGCCAAGTGGCATTAAAAGAATGCAATCTTTTCTAAAGCCAACAACTTCAGCATAAATTATTTCATTTGTTCCATTTTGAACAATGTGGCATAAATCTCCAATAGAAGAAATAGGGCCATCCGCAATGATTGTAAGACCAATGATTTCAACAATTTTTCCAATTTGTGAAACGGGTTTTGAATTATTTATGATTTCATTTAGTTCATTTAGCTTCATTTTCGAAGTTTTCTAAGTCAAGCTTTCCGTTTTGTGTATTATCGTATATGTTTCTTATTATAACGTCTAACTGTGAATTAATTGATGCGTCATATCTTTCTTTTAAATTTTCAACAATAATTGTGTCGTCATCAAAACCTGGATTATAAACGATATCAAAATTTTCATATTGTTTAAAATCTTCAAAATTAAATTCAATTTCGTTTGTTAAAGATTTTTTTTGATATTCAAAAAGAAGTTTTGCGTATTTTTCGGACAGAATTATACTTATATTTTCTTTTTTTTCTAATAATGAAATTGCATTTTTTATAATTTTGTCGATAATTTCAGCATTTAATTCTTTTAAGAGAATTTTTTTTGAAATATTGATAATTAAGTCTAAAATATCTTTATTTGCTGATTTTAAAATTTTATCTCTAATTTCATATTGATTTAAGCAAAATGTTTCAAAAATAGATATTTTTTCATTTAATTCGTCTTCAATGTGCTCTAATCCATCTTTATAGCCTTCATCATAAGCGTTTTTAATAGTAGAAATTCTTTCAGATTCAATTTCTTCTTTTGACTTTTCTATTAATTCATTAGCTTCTTTTGAAGAATTTTCTTTTGCTTCTTCGATTATTTTAGCGGCTTGTGTGTTTGCCGATTTTAAAATTTCATTTTTTTGAGCTTCAAGTTGCTCTAATTCTTTTTGAATTTTATTTTTTGTTTCTTGCACTTCTTTTTGTGCATTTTCAATTATTTCTTGAGCTTCAGCTTTTGCTCTATTTAAAATTAATTTTGATTCAGCAACATTTTTTTGAGCTTCAAGAAAAATTTCTTGAGCTTCTTTATGTGTTTGAATTTCATTTTTTGTAGAAACAATTGGTTTTTCTTGTTCTTCTTTTTTTTCAATTATTTCAACAATAAAATCAGATTCATCGTAGTTAATTTTATCTAATTTTAGTTTACTCAATTAATTCGTCCTCTTGGCCGCCACGATAAATGGTTACTTCGCCAACTGCTTCAAGTGCTTTAATTACGCCAACAATTTTAGATTGTGCTTTTTGAACTTCTTTTGTTCTAACTGGGCCCATGTATTCAATATCTTCTAAAAGTACACTTTGGGCGCGTTCTGACATATTTTTAAGTATCTTTTGTTTAACTTCTTCTTTTGAGCCTTTTAGTGATGTTGCTAAATCTCTTGAATCTACTTCTCTTAAAACTCTTTGAATTGATGAATCGTCAAGTTGAACAATGTCTTCAAATACAAACATTAAGCTTCTTACATCTTCTGCAAGTTCTGGAGTTTCAATTTCCATCATTTCAATAACATTTTTTTCTGTTGCTCTATCTGTACTATTTAAGATGTTAGCAAGAGTTTTTGTTCCTCCTGCTTTAGAAAAATCTGTTGCAACAACGTTTGAGAATCTTGATTCAACAATTTTTTCGACTTCTGAGATGACTTCGGGATTTGTTGTTTGCATTTGTGCAATTTTAAGTGCAACTCTATGTTGAATATTTGGAGCTAGGCAATTTAAAACTTTAGCTGATTGTTCAGGTTTTAAATAAGCCAAAATAAGAGCAATTAATTGAGGGTTTTCATTTTGGAATGATGTTGCTAATTGAATAGGGTCGGCTTCGTTAAAAAATTGAAATGGATTTGAATTTAAAATTGTAACCAATCTATTCAAAATATCGTTTGCTTCGCTGGAGCCATATGCTTTTTCGAGTAGCTCACGAGCATAGCTCATGCCACCAGCTGCGAGCATAGATGATGCTTGGAAAACTGTATGAAATTCATCAACTATTGATTCGATAACATCTTGAGGTAATTTAGATAATCCCGCAATTTCAATTGTAATTTGTTCAAGCGCATTGTCATCTTCAATGTTTTTCATAATTTCAGATGCGGCGTTTGGTCCCAGTGTTATTAATAATGCTGCGACTTTTTGTGTTGGTGTCATTTGTTCTGTGCGGATATTGGCCATTTTTTATTTTTGTCTTTCTTATTCTTTTATATATGATGTTAGAATTCTTGCTGCTTCTTCCGGATTGTCAAGAATAGAGTTGATAATTTCACTTTTCTTTTTGTCAATTGCCGATGTATATTGAATATCTGGTTGATAAAAGTCATCTGTGTTTGTATGGTTGTTTTGTAAAGCTAAGTAAGGATCAAAACTTGGAAGCATATCTGTTTCATCTTCTTCGCTTGTTATTTCTTCTTCTTGTGGTTTTGGTGCTTTGAATATGTTACCAAAATTATGAAGAGCAATTAAACCCAAAATCAAAATAATAAATACAGGCGAAACATTTTTAAATATAAATGTTAAAACTTCAAGAATAAATTCTTGTTGTTCTTGTTTACTTTTTTCTATTTCTTCTGAACTATCTATTCCTGTGAATTTTAAGCTTGAAACATTGACAACGTCTCCCCTTGAAATATCCATACCAGCAGCCGCTATTACAAGATTTTTGATTTCTTCTTTTTCGTTGTCGGTTAATATTTTATTAACTGCAACAGCAACACTCATTCTTGTTACTGAGCCTGGTGCATAAACTACTTGTTTTATTTCTTTTGTTACGGCATAAGTTGTTGCTGATTTTTCTTTTTCATAGCTTAATTTTTTGATGTCATCTTTATTTTTGCCATATTCAGTATCATAATAATTTGTTGTTTTGGCTGGAGTTTCATTTAAAGGCAATTCTACAACATTTTGAGCAGCGCTTGCACCTTGTGCTTGATTTAATAATGGATTATTTTCTTGTTCTTGTGTGATGTTATTCATTTGCGCTTGCGCTAGTTGTTGAGCTTGGGTTGGAGCTGGGCCTTGGATATTCTGATTGTTTTTAGCTGAAGGTAAATCTTTTGGATTTGAATAAATTTCTTTTTCGCCTTGACGAGTTAAAACAACGCCAGCATTGGTTGTTCCATTAGGAGTATAACTTTCAATAGTTGCTCTTGTTTGGTTGAAATCCATTACAGAAGAAACTTGAACGGAAACATTATCTTTACCCATTATAGTTTCTAAAGTATCTTTGATTTTTTTAGCTGCTTCTTTTTCAAAGCTTGTTCTGTATGTTTGCATATCAGATGAATTTTTTGCAACATCTTCTGATAATGTATTTCCGTATTGATCTGTTAAAAACACTCTATCTGTGCTTAATCTTGGAACAGAATACGAAACAAGGTTTTTGATTGCTAAAATTTGACTTGCTTTTAATTTTACGCCATCGTTTAAGATTAAAACAACGCTTGCAGAGGGTTCTTCGTCGTTATCCGAAAAAATAGAACGTTCAGGTTCTGCTAATTGAACTCTTGCTTTTTTAACACCGTTAATTTTTTCAATTGAGCGTGTTAATTCGCCTTGAAAAATTCTTTGTTTAGTTAGTTTGTTTTTAAAATCAGTTGAACCTAATTGTAGTTCATCTAGTAATTCAAAACCACCTGCTGTATCTTTAATTAAATCATTTTCGGCAACAAAAAGTCTTAAATCTTCTTTATCTTGATTTTTAACTAAAATTGTTGTTTTGTCGTCTGACAATTTATAGCCATAGCCACTTTTTTTAAGGCTTTCAGTTATTGCCTTAACATCTTGTTTTGATAAATCTGAATATAAAACTGTCCAATTAGGCTCTGTTGCTTTAAAAATAAAAAATACGCCAACAACAAGCATGGCAACAAGCAATGCTCCAATTGAAAATTTTTGGTTGATATCTAATTTCAACCAAAGTTTTTTAATATCTTCGATTAGTAATTTTAAATGTTCGTTCACTGATTTGTTCCAATACTAATTTTATCCAATAATTATAATTACTCCCAATAATATAATATATCATTGAGAGCGTTTTTCAACGTTGTTAAGATTTATGAATTGTTTATTTTTTAACGATAAAACCAAAAATAGAAGAATTATTTGTTTCTGATTTTGCAACAATATCCCAATTGTGTGCAGTTATTAGTTTTTTGGCAATATTTAGGTTTAAATTTAAGCCTAGTTGGTTAAAATCTTGATTATTATTTTTATCTTCAAAAAGAGTATTTAATTTTTCTTTTGTCATGTAAACAGATTTATTTTTTGCGCAAAAAGAAATTAAATCTTTCTTTTCTTCAATTGAAACTTCTATGTCGCTATTTTCAAAACCCGAAGAAATGCTGCTTGAGATTATATTTAAAAATATTTTTTGTATCATTCTTCTATCTGCTTCAAGCTTTATGTCCTCTGTTTTATTTGTTTTAACAATAATGTTTTGGTGTTTTTCTAATGCTAGTGGCTTAATAGACTCGCAGCAGTTTAATATTTCTTTTTTGAGGTTTATTTTTTCAATATTCAATTTTGGATTTTCATTTTCATATTTAGTTAGAAAAATTGAGTTTTGTACAACTTCAAGTAAAAAGTTATTTGATGAATATATTTCTTTTATTATTTCTTTTTGTTCAAAATTTAACAATCCAAAGCCACCTTCTAATAATAGATTTAAACTTTGAATTTGTGCTAGAATTGGCGTTTTTATGTCATGGTTCAAGATAGAAATAATTTTATTTCTTTCTTCTTGTAAGGATTTTTTTTCTTTTAATTTTATATTTTTTAATTTTTTTCTATATTTTTTAATGATTTCTTTTTTGAAAAACATATATAACCTAAAACATATTTGCTCTAACCGCTTTTACTGCTGCTTGAACTCTATCTGTTACTGATAATTTTGTTAAAATATTTCCTACATGAGCTTTTGCTGTATTGGTTGAAACTATTATTTCTTGAGCGATTTGAGAATTTGTTTTTCCATCAATTAATAATTTTAAAACTTCTAATTCTCTTGCTGTTAAGCTGTTTTTAATATTTTTGTTTTCGTATAAATTTTCTAAATCATTAACATTCGGAGTTGGCATAATTGAAAAAGCAAGTTTAGCTATTTCTAAGTCCATCCAAAATTCACCTTTTGCTACCATTTTAATTATTTTTTTTAAATCAATGTTTTGATTGCTTTTTAATACGTACCCGCAAGCACCACAGGCAAGCGAGGCCAATATTTTTTGGTCATTTTTAAATGATGTATAGATAATTACTTTTGTTCTTGGATATTTTTCTTTGATAATTTTTGTTGCTTCAATGCCATTCATTTTGGGTAGTTCAATATCCATCAAAATAATATCTGCAGGTTTGTGTTTCATTTTTTTAATGCAGTCTTCTGCATTTGAAAAATCTTCTAAAAAAAATATTTCGTTATCATTTGCAAAATTTCTTCGATGTGCAATTCTTGTCAATAAATAATTGTCAACAACATATAAAGTGACCGGGTTCATACTTATAGCTCATTTCTACTTATCCAACAAGGCTAATGATATTAAAGAATGTTTTTAAAGTATATTACCTGACTGGCTAATTATTGTTGATTTTTTTTAATTTTTCTAAAACTTCTTGAGCTTTTTGAATCTGTTTTGCAAGAAACAAAATTTCTACTTTTTTCAAATATAGACAGTTTTGTTGTGGAAATTTTTTAATTCCTTTGTTTAAAATTTTAATAGCTTCACTAAAATTATTTTGCTCAAAATAAAACTCTGATAAATCAATGAAATCCTCAGCGATTGTAGGTTTAGACTTTTTTATTTCTTCTAACTGGGTTTGAGCCATTTTCTCATTGCCCTGCAATTTATAGATATCATATAAATTATATTTATATATATTTCTATTTTTGTCAAGTGATAGCTTTTTGCTAGTTAAAATTTGGGCTTTTAAAACATTACCTGTTTTGATGTAGTTTTTAATTAAATAGTCTTGAGCTTCATTTGATATTTCTTTTGGGGTTGATAACTTTGAAATGTTTTTTAAATCTTCTATTGATTCACTATAGTTTTTGAGTTCATAATTGATTTTTGCTCTATCTAAATAATAATAGGGATTTTTTGTTTTTTGAATTGCCGAAGTCAAAAATTTTACAGCTTCATTTTTTTCATCTTTTTTGTTGCAAATTTTTGCTAAAAGATAGTCTATTTCGCTTGAGTTTGGATTTAAGGAGGTAAATTTCCTTATGTTTTCTATTGCTAATTCAACTTCGAATACTTCAAGTAATGAATAAATATACCCAAAATAACCTTCAGCTAAGTTATCATTAACAGCTACTAATATTTCAAAATATTTTTTTGAATTATAGTAGTCTTTATTTTTAAGATAAAAATTTCCAAGTTCTAATAAAACATTAGAGTTGTTAGGGTTGATTTTATGTGCTTTTAATAAAACGCTTTCAAGTCTTTCATCTTTTCTTATTTCGTATATTTTTGCTTGATATAAAAGGGTTTGAATATTATTTGAATTGTCTAAAATGTTATTTATTAAGTTTTGCGCTAATGATAACTCATTATTTTTAATATATAAATCAATTAACATATTTGAAATATCGATATTGGTTGGATTTGCATTTAGATATTTTCTGCAATATTTGATAGCTGAATTTATGTCATTTGAAAAATATGCTTCAAGAGCATAAATTTCATACATTTCTAATGTCATTTCGGGTAATTGATTTATATTTAGGCTTTTTGCAAGATTTGTTTTAATTAATTTATCATTGAAGGTTATAGCTTTATTTAAAAATTCTGTTGCTTGATCTATATTTCCTTCAATTTGAGCAATTTTTGCTTTGATAAAATATGCGCTGGGAGATTTTGGATTTATTTTTAGCATTAAATCGGCATAAGTTTGAGCTTGTTTTAAATCTCCAGCTTCAAAAAACATTGCTGCCATATCAAAGTAATCTTCAATGTTGGATGAAGTATCTATATTGAAGTCTATTTTTTCAATATTTTTTTCTTTTAGAGAAATTTCATGTGCTTTTTTAAAGTTTTCATTTGCGTTTTTTGAATCTTTTAAATCAGCATACGTTTTTGCTAACCAATAATAACCATCTTCATCATTCGGATTGCTTTTTATATAATCTATGAAGTAATCTTTAGCAACATTTAGATTATTTTTTCGATGTTGTTCAATTCCAAAATTAATATCCCATAATAAACTTGCTTCACAATAGTTAAATGTAAAGAATAGAAAGAAAAATATAGTAAATAATGTTCTTATTTTTTTGTTCATAAAATTTCGTTAATTACTTTTTTAACTTGTGCAAAAACTTCTTCAATAGATTTGTTTGAATCAATAACCCTAATTCTGTTTGGATATTTTTTGGCAAGTTCCAAGTAGCCAAATCTAACTTTTTTATGAAATTCAAGACCTTCTTTTTCGAGTCTATCCTTTGTTTCGCCAACTCTTTGTTGGGCAATTTCTGAATCAACATCAAAAACAAAAGTTAAATCTGGCTTGTAACCTCCTGTTGCAAGTTCATTTAAAAGATTAATTTGTTCAATATCTCCGCCTCTTGCATATCCTTGATATGCAACTGATGAATCAATATGCCTGTCGCATAAAACAATTTTATTTTCTTCAACTCCTTTTTTTATTACAGCATCAACGTGTTGTGCTCTATCTGCTAAATACATAAAAACCTCTGCTCTTTTAGAAACAAAACCTTCATGGTGTAATAAAATTTGACGAAGTTGTTTTCCTATATCAGAACCTCCTGGCTCAAGAGTTATAATTGTTTCGTAATTTTTGTTTTTTAAATATTCATTTAATAAATTAATTTGTGTTGTTTTTCCGCAACCATCTGCACCTTCAAATGTAATAAATAAACCTTTTTTGTTTGTATTCATTACTCCTCCTTATTGAAAATTATAACAAAATTAAATTTTTGATAGAAATTTTTTACAAAACAAAACTTAATAAAAAATAAAATATAGCACACAATAAGTAAAAAATATGCTTTAATATGTTTATGAAACATTTGACTCTGGATGATATAAAAATATCTAAACCTGATTTTGATGCTTCAAAAGAGCCAAAAGGTCAATTGGTGACTAAATGGTTAATTGATTGGATTAAGTATTCGCTTGAAATTGGTGTTGCAGATATTGGGGATTTTATCCCAACAAAAGAAGAGTTATCTAAATATTTAGATGTTTCAACTGCGACGGTTCAAAATTCAATTCGCCAAGCAAAAGATTTGGGTTATTTTATTTCGAAACAGTCATTGGGAACTTGTATTGCAGATTTTTATTCTAAAGATATAAATTCTCTTGATGATCTTTGTCATTCTACAATTACTGAATGCAAAATTAAAAAAATAGTTTTAGATGACCATGTTGAATTAAATTCTCCTATACCTTCCATTTCTGAACTTGCGGAAAGAACGCATATTTCTCAAAATACAATTAGATTTGCGCTTGTAAATATGACCCAAAAAGGGTATTTAGAAAAAGTACATATAAAGGGAAACAAATATTCTTGGATTTATAAAAAAGAATTTAGTTTAACAAACGAAGAGATAAAAAATGGAATAGAAGATGAAAATTTTACTTTGACTCATCAGTTGGTTGAAAAAATAAAAAAATATATAGAAAAAACTTATAAAAATGGAGAAAAAATTCTCCCTAATTCATCGTTTTCAAGAATGTTTGATGTTTCTATTAAAACTGTTAATGACGCAATGAAAATTTTAAATGCTAAGAAAGTTGTTTTATCAAGAAGGGGTAGATATGGAACAATATATATTGGCGGACAAAATTCTAAAATGGATTTTGTAAGTAGCGAAAGAAGAAAAGTATCGACACCCCAAAACTATACATATTCATGGCAAAAAGCTTTGACTCATTTAAAAAAATATATCGTTGAAAATTACGAAGCAGGAGATAAAATAGCTCCAATAAGGGAACTTGCGACTATTTTAAATGTTAGTCCTAATACAATTAGAAGAGCTTTATCTGATTTGTTTCAAAGTGGTCATTTGGTTTCGCAACGTGGAAAGTTAGGTGGTATTTTTATTATGGAAATGCCTGAAATAGAAGGAGATTCGTATAGATGGTTGGCTTTAAATAAAGACGCAATAACTTTTAAAAATTAGCTATGTAAATTGCGTGTTTTATTGTATAATTTAGCAATAAATATAGGTCCTCAAGTTTATCGGAGAGTATTAAATTGTTTGATTTTAATTGTGATGTAGCCCAAGGCTATGGAGTTTATAAAAATGAAGGTGAATTAGAAATTGCAAAATATGCAAGTTCAATTAATGTTTCGGCAGGTTTTCATGCAGGAGATCCAATGGCGATTTCAAAAGCATTGAAATTTGCGAGCGAAAAAAATATAGCACTCGGCGTTCATATGGGTTATCCTGATATTCAGGGTTTTGGTAAAAGAAAAATGAACCTTGATAAAGAAGAATTAGAAGCATTGGTTATTTATCAAATAAGTGCTATCGTGGCTTATGCTAAAACATATGACCTTGAAGTTGAATATGTAAGAGCTCATGGAGCTTTAAAAGAGTATTTAATGGAATCAAATGAAGGACTTTTAGTGGCAGTTGAAGCTATTAAAAAAGTATGTCCTTGGTTAAATTTAATAGTCCAAACCCCACAAGCTAAGGAGTTGGTCGAACAAAATGGTCTAAAAGCTGCTTATGAAGTTGAATTTGGTGAATCAAGCTCAATTAGAGAGATAAGAGAGCTCGAGGTTAAGCCTGATACAATTCATTTTAAATCTTTAGAGGATATTAAAAGAGCATATGATATTATAAAACCTACCCCAGTTAATTATAATAGAGTTCAAAATCAAATATAGAGGCGAGTTATGAAAATTTTTGATAAAAAAGTAAAAATGCCAAAAGATGCAATTTGGCTTGTTCCGGGTTTAAAAGTAAAACGCTGGTTTGCGCTTAGCATAATGGGTTCAGTTTTAGCATTTTTAGGTTTAACTTTTATGTTTAAACTTGAACCGCTTGATTATATTGTAAAATTTGCAAAAGAATTAATTCATATAGTTCCTCCTGAACCTGTGGGTTTTGTGTGCATTGCTCTTGGTGCGATTGCATTTGTCCAAGCTTGGAAAAAAACAAACTTTTCAATGATGGGTGCAGATGATGAGAATTCTCAAAGATTAAAGCGTTCAATTGGTGAAGTTTTATATCGTAAAAGAAAATTAGACCATGGTCCCAAAATTGTTGCAATTGGTGGTGGAACTGGTTTATCAACACTTTTGAGGGGTATTAAAAAATTAACAAATAATATAACTGCAATCGTTACCGTTGGTGATGATGGTGGTTCATCTGGTCGTTTAAGAGAACAAATGGGTGTTTTACCACCTGGCGATATTAGAAACTGTATTGCGGCATTAGCTGATGATGACGATATAGTTACTAAATTATTTCAATATCGTTTTAAAACAGGTGAAGGGCTAGAAGGTCATAGCTTTGGGAATTTGTTTATTACTGCAATGACAGCTATTTGTGGAAATATGGTTAAAGCTATACAAGAATCTTCAAAAGTCCTTTTAATTCGAGGAAGGGTTTTACCTGCAACTTGTGATGATATGAAACTATATGCACGCATGGAAGATGGTTCAATTGTTAGAGGCGAAAGTAATATTCCAGAAGCTGGAAAGAAGATTATGCGTTTGTATTGTGAACCAGAAGATTGCAAACCTACTCCTGATGTAGTTGAAGCAATTATGAATGCAGATTTAATTATTATGGGTCCTGGAAGTTTATATACTTCGGTTATTTCAAACTTTTTAGTTAAAGATATTACTCGTGCAATTTGGCAAGCTAAAGCTAAAAAGATTTATGTATGCAATGCGATGACTCAGGTTGGAGAAACCGATAATTACTCTGTTTCAGATCATATTAAAACAATTTTTGATCATGCAAGATTAGATGATATTGACGATAGCAACAAAAATTTCTTTGATGCGGTTTTGGTTAATAATTCTTTGCCTTCAAATTTGGCTGAAAAATATGAACAAGCCGGCTCTTTGGCTGTTGATATAGATATGACAGAGCTTCGAAAATTAGGAGTTGAAGTAGTTGAGAGAGGCCTTTTAGAAGATAATAAAGAAGGCTTTGTCCGACATAATTGCGATAAAGTTGCAAAGGCGATTTATTATTGGTATAAAAGAGTTAGCAAGCTTAAATAGAAGTATTATATTGATTTTCGATAAAATTTTAGGGTAGATGAGAAAAAGTATTCAAAAAATACAAAATTATAAAAAAGAAGGTAAGAAAATTACCGTCTTAACCGCATACGATTTTTCTACTGCTAAATATTTAGATCAAGCAGGAGTCGATATGATTCTTGTAGGCGATTCGTTGGCCCAAGTTGCTCTTGGATACGAGAATACAACTGATGTCGGAATGGATGAAATGCTCGTTTTTACTCGTGCTGTTTCAAGGGCAGTTGAATCGGCGCTAGTTATTGCTGATATGCCTTTTATGAGTTTTCAGGTAGATAAAACCGAAACTATGAAAAATGCGTGTGAATTTATTAAAGCGGGTGCAAATGCTGTTAAAATGGAGGGATGTTCTGATTTTGTAGTTGACAATATCAAACATTTAACTCAAAACGGTATTCCTGTAATGGGGCATTTGGGTTTCACTCCTATGAGCATAAATTCAATTGGTGGACATAAAGTTCAAGGAAAAGATGCTGATAGAACAATTGACATTCTAAAAGAAGCACTAAGGTTGCAAAGCGCAGGTTGTTTTGCGGTTGTTTTAGAATTACTACCACTTCAATCTAGCCAGTTTATTACTCAAAGGTTGAGAATTCCTACAATTGGCATCGGTGGCGGTAAATTTTGCGATGGGCAAGTTTTGGTTAGCGATGATTTATTGGGTAAATATGATAGATTTAAGCCTAAATTTGCTCGTCAATATTCAAGCTTAAAAGATATTATTTTTAATGTTGCTAAAGCTTATGTATCAGATGTTGAAAATGGAGTTTTCCCAAGTATAAAAGAATCTTTTGTGCTTGAAGATGGGGAGATTGAAAAACTTGAAAATTATAGATAATATAGCAGAATTAAAAAAAGAAATTGCACTTTTAAATGGTTCGGTTGGGCTTGTTCCTACAATGGGAGCGCTTCATAATGGCCATAAATCTTTAATTAATAAATCTGTAAGTGAAAATAAAAATACAATTGTTTCGATTTTTGTTAATCCAATTCAATTTGGGGCAAATGAAGATTTAGACAAATATCCTCGTCAGCTTCAAGAAGATGCAAAGTTGTGCGAAAGTGCTGGAGTTAATATAATTTTTGCTCCAAAAGTTTCTGAAATGTATGGTGATGATAAAAATAATTTAACATTAATTTGTCCTCCATATTTCGCAGTTGATAAATTATGTGGTAAGTCTCGTCCTGGACATTTTGATGGGGTATGTTCTGTTGTTGCTAAATTATTCAATTTAACTAAAGCGAATAAAGCTTATTTTGGGCAAAAAGATGCTCAACAGCTTTTCATTATTCAAAAAATGGTTAGAGATTTAAATTTTGATATCGAAATTATTCCTTGTCCAATTGTTCGAGAATTTGATAATTTAGCATTATCAAGCAGAAATCAATATTTGAGTACAAAAGATAGAGCTGATGCGCTAAATATATCAAAAGCCCTTTTTAATGCTAAAAAAATGGTCGGTGAGGGAATTAAACAAACAAGAGCAATAATTGATGCGTCTTTGAAAATAATGGAAAATTTGGATGTAGAATATATAGAATTTGTAGATAAATATACATTTGAATTTCAACAAGAAGTAAATGAAAATACGATTATGCTAATTGCAGCAAGGGTACAAGATAGCAATACAAGGTTGATAGATAATATAAATTTATGAAACATTTAGATACAAAAACGCTTAATTTTCTTATATATTGTTGTATGTTCTGGAAAGCAATTTGTCCATTTTTGGGTTTTGCTTATATTGTTGGGTGGCTTACTTTAATTTTTGAGGATCCTATTCATCTTATTATAAATGATGCAATTGGATGGCTACCGGCATTGATTGATGGATTATTTTTGCATCAAACCAGTATTTTTGGCGATGAATACCGAATGGGTTATGTGTATTCTGCTGCTTTGATAATTCTTTCAATGTATTTTGCTTTTAAATTACAAATTCATCTTAATGATTGCAAAATGACAAAAGAAAATGAAGTTAAAATAATTGAAGTAAAAAAAATAAAACGTAATAATGATGTTAAAAGGAAGCCTGTTGATGACACGCATAGATATACTCATTTTTTTGGTTTGCTCGAATTAAATTTAGAGTATTTAATTGAAGATGGCAAATCGAGTGATCAATTAATTAAATTAAAAAATGAATATTTGAAAATGCTTGTTAATCAACTGAGTAAAAAATATACAAATGTAAAATTTAAATCAACAGATAAAGTGTTTTTTATTTCTGACGAGTTTTTAATCTTTGAACCATTTTTGTCAGATGTTTCAAAATTGTATAAAATTTTTGTAGATTTAGATAATCAAAAATCAATTAAAACCGAGTTATTTTTGTCTTTTAGTTGCGGAAATGAAAATAATAATGTTGAATATATAGAAAAAGTTTTGCAAAAAGTAAATGAACTAAAATACACAAATAAAGTAATTGCAATTAATGAACTTTATAAAAAGTATAAAGCAATGAAAGCAAAGCAGTTTGAATTTCATTCTTTGGGATTATCAAGAATTGAACTTGACCCACAAAAAGAAATAGATGTTGATTTGTATTATTTAAAGAAGAATTTATTATAAGATAAGTTTTGTAAACATTTTTTACAAAATCAAATAAATCATTAAAGTTACTTTGTTGTTTTGCCGTAATTAGAAGTATAAGGTCGAACAATAAAGGAGTAAACATGGCTGAAAATTACAGCTTAAATTCCAAATTTGGTTTAAACGTATCTCCTCAAGGTGCACAAACCAAGCAACAGAAGCAACAAGTTGATGTTTCAGCAAATGTTGGTGCTTTTTTTGATTCGATGACAAGTTACGTTTCTGAATATGAAGATGTTTTTAACGGCAAAGTAGAACGTGAAATTAACATGTATGCTCGTCAAGCAATGATTGTAGGAATGAATTTAAGAGCTGGCGAGACAAGAAGAAATTTTGATATAAACATTTAATTCCCCTATTCGCATATTTGTTATATTAAGCAGGTTTAACACCTGCTTTTAATTTAATCTAGTTCACCATCTATATTAATATCATAATGTATAGAATGTTCTTTTACGCCATCTTCGTTATATCCAGTTTTGTTGATTAGGCGTGAATCTGCAATATTTTCTCCATTTGAATCAATTAAGATATCTTCTGTGCCGCCATGTTTCATTAAATCTTCTAAAGATTTTGTCCTATGTGTTAACTGAGTTTTGATGACCTTGCCTTCTTTGTTTATAGTTGATAATTTTACATAATAAGTATTATCTTCGTGAATATATTCTTCCAACGATTTTATATTTGGCCCTTCTTCATATGAAGTAGAATATATAAGTTTGCATTTTTCACAAATTTTTGGCATAACAATTTCATTTGTGCCTGAAAGCCAAGCATTTAGAATTGCAAGTTCAATTTCGTTTGTTATTTTACCATCACCAATTTTAAGTTCTGTTCTGCAATATGTTAATATTTTTTCTTTGAATTCATCTGGCATTCTGCGATTTTCAATGTAATCCATTAGATGAATCAAAGGTGTACCAATTGATAATTTCATATTATTTCCTATGTAAATTTTAAATATAAAAATATTATAAATATTTTACCATATATTGTTAATCACTTAATAAATCTAAAATTTGCATGAATAGATTTATAATATCTAAATAAATATTTACGGAAAAATCTAAAGCGGTATTCCAATTATTTAATTTTGCAATATTTTTAGCTTTATCTAAGTTGTTAAAATCGTATAGCAAGTAGCCAATAAATATCAAAATACCAATAGATGCTATGACTTTTCTATGAAAGCCTTTAATGGAAACAAATATTCTAATTATTGATATTATTATTAATCCCAAAAGTGCAAAAAATAAGAATTTGCCAAGGAATGAAAAATCAATTCCTGAATACATACCAATTAATGAAGTTAACAATGTTGCTATGGCAGTAAGGGCTGTGACTTTAATGCCAATATTTTCATCAATACATAATAAAACAATTCCAATTGTTATACCATCAGTAAATGTAAGTAAAGACATTAAAAAGAAGTTTAAGGGCGCAACGTTTTGATAAAACATTAATACTATAAAAGTTATAATATTTAATATAAGTGCTGGCCAAAATATTTTAACTATCAAATCAGGGGAAACTTTTAAATCAAGTTGGCCTTGTTCGTTAGTTTCGGCTATAACGTAAGAAGCTCCTTTTTCGTAAGCTCGTCTAAAGTAGTTCACAACACCCAAAGCACCTAAAAAACAAAAGCCCAATGAAATTGCTAAAATAAATAATGTTTTAGATAACAAAGTTTCAAACATATTTCTCTCTATTCTTATTAAAAATGTCGATGGGGGGACTTGAACCCCCACAGCTCTCGCCACATGCACCTCAAGCATGCGTGTCTACCATTCCACCACATCGACATAAGCCGCACTATATCTATCGAAAGATTGTTTGGAATCCTACGATTAAAAAATCTCCCAAATAAATCTCTATACCCACAAACTCGACCTTAGAGCTGCTATGTTTCCATCCTGACTCGGTTGGGGTGAATTTATGCCATAAAGACTTAAATCATCAACAATTTTTGAATTTTCAAATTACAATCAATCTGCCTCATAATATACTCTGCACCCGACGTAAGCTTTCGGTCAAGAGGAAGCAACCCCCCGTGAAGTGCGGCAAGTATATTTTATCATAAAATTAAATTATTTACATAAATTATAAACTTAAGCTATAATGTAATTAATATAAAGGAGTAAAGTTAATGACAAAACAACCATCTGATACAACCCCAGTTGAAGTATGCATTATAACAAAAGACCATGAAATTAAAGGCACTGTGTATGTTTCAAAATATACAAAGTCAAATCGTGAATTAACTGAGCTTCTTAATGATAAAGAAAGAAGATTTTTGGCTGTGACTAATGCGGAAATTATGCCAGTTGGTGGAACCACTGCGCCAAGAAGGTATGATTTTTTAGAAATTCATGTTGATTCAATTATGATTATGCATCCTGCTTCTCAAACTTTGTTTAAAGAGTCTTCTAAGGCATCAGAAGATATTGCTAAATTTAGAGAATTAAGAAATAGATTGTCTCAAACAAAACCGTTCTAATTAATTCGCTTCGTTCGGGTTGTGCTCCTGAGGCGCAAGCGCCCACGTTGCTTTAGAACGGTTTCAGGCTGTCCGCTGTTGCTCAACGCAACACCGTCACGCCTTCACACTCTTCATGCCCTTACTTTGCTCATTGGGCGAAGTCTCGCCACAATTCGCTTCGTTCGGGTTAAATTAATGGTATTTTTAAAAATTCATCAGGCGTAAACATCATAAATGTTTCGCAAAAATCGCATCCATGTTGAATTGAACGAAATGCATTAAGCCCAAGGGTTCTGTTAACAAAATTTGGATATTTGTCTTCTGGATAATATGTATCTAGCATTCTTTTTTTGGTTGCGATAATTGGGCTTATGTCGGCAAAATAATCCAGTGTACATAATGGAAAATCTGATTCATACATAATTATTTTAAGATTTTCTTTGTGTTCTTTGTCTTTTATTATTTGTTTGAAATGCCTTAAAAGTGCTATTGTATCAATGTTATTGTCGTATACATTGGGAACAAAAATATAATCAGCTTCAGAAATATCAATTTTTTTAAAAGTTGAATAATGATTTTTTAGTGTTTTATCATCAATGTCAAAGATTTTATAACCTTTAATTCTTAATTGTTTCATAACATCAATAAATTGCTGTTTTTTAATGCTTGCAGATTCTCTCGGTGCAAATTCGCTCAACATGCTTGAGCCATTGGTTAAACAAAGGACTTCAAAATTTTTTGGATATTGTGCAATTAATCCGCCTAAGCCTTTTGTTTCGGCGCCAGGATATTGAGACAAGACAAGGCAATTGGCTCCAATATTTATTTTTAATCTTCCAAATTGACTTTTTAAGCCAAAAAGAAAATAAAAAACAAACTTATTGTAATTGATTTTTTTAATAATATTGGTTTTTTTAATAAAATCAATTATTTTTTTTTGAATCGCAACCATAAATCCATCTTTCTTATTGGATTATAGCAAAAAAAGTGTATCGTAAATATAATTGTTAACTTAATTTACGATTTTTAGGCAATTTTTCGTAAAAATAATACTTTATATAGATATAAGAGAGATACATTAGTGATATAATTTAGCTATGGAAAAAGATAAAATCACATTTTTAAAAGAGCAAGAGTTGAAGAAAAAAGCGCAAAAAGACGCTGAATTTTTGGAGAACAAATTTGCTCAAAATCCGATTAATGCCAGAGTTTTGTCTTTTCAAAATTTAAAACGTCAAATATCTTTAAAAGATTTATTTTAAATGCAAAATATTAAAAGTTCTCTTTTTTTATATTTAACTCCGCGCCAAAAATCTCAGCTTTTGGGTACTTTGAAGTCTTATTCCAAAAAGTTTGAATTAAATAGCGAAGAGCTTGCATATAAATTTTTAGAAGATGAAAAATATTATTTAGATATTGAAAATCCTCATTTTGAATTTGTGAAAGATTATTTTGAAGATGATTTATTTTTTAAGGAATTAAAAAAATTTTTTGATTTTTGCGCGTATGAAAAGCGTCAAAAAGATTTAATGGAGCCATATTTGGATAAACAAAAACAAATTGCAAAAGAAATGAGAAAGCGAGCTTCTGAGTTCAAAATGTCTAAATTGAAGCCAACTAAAAAGCAACTTTTATATTATGAAAAAATAACAAAAGCCCATAATGTTCCAAAGAAAGATACCGAAAATGCTTCTCGTTTGGATTTAAGAAATTGGATTATGGAAATTTTAGATAGCGAAGATTAAAATTCACTTAAATTAAGTGCATTAAATACCGCTTTTACGTTAGCTAGAGCAGTGGAGCTATCAATTGCTCGAGCAATAATTAAATTATTTTTAGCATCACTTATAAAGATTTCACTCATAGCGCTTGCGCCTGAACCTTTTTCGTCTCCATCAAGTGAATATTGTTTATAGTGAGATAATTCAAGATTGTAGCCAAGTTTTTTAAGACCATTAATGCAAGCATCTAATGGGCCATTTCCAACGCCAATAACTTCTTTTGATTCATTTTTATAATTGAAAAATAAGCCAAATACTCCTTTTTCGATTGGTTTAAATGAAATTAACTCAAAATCTCCTTTAATATCGCAAGTTTCGTTGAAATATAAATTTAAAATTTCATCATTAGTTAGCTCACCTTTTTTTTCAGCTAATGATTTTGCTATTGGTGTTAAGCGAATTGATTCTTGAATAGTGATTGGATATTTAAGAGCTTTAATAATGTCATAAATTGCAGTTTTTCCGCTTTGGGAAGTGAAGCCAATTTTTTCATCATTATATCTTCCGATTAAATCTGGATGAATTGGTCTATATGCGCCAAAGTTCATTTCTTTTGTTTTGATTGCACCATCTTGATGTATGCCTGAGCGGTGAGCTAATGCTTCGGGGCCAATTAAAGGTGCTTTTTCATAAATTTTTATTTTAGACATTTGAGAAATAATTAATGATGTTTCATAAATTTTTGATAAATCAATATTTGTTTGAACACCACAATTATGCAATGCTACTGCAACTTGGTTAAAATCGGTGTTTCCAGCACGTTCTCCTAAGCCATTTAAACAACATTCAAGTTGATTTGCGCCTGCAAAATATGATTCAACGGTTGTTGCGGTTGCCATTCCAAGGTCATTATGGTTATGAACGGAAATGGTCACATGATTTGGAAGAGCTTCTTTTACTTTTTTAACCATTTCGACAAAAACCATTGGTCGGTATCTTTCAACCGTATTTGGAAGATTGATGGTTGTGGCTCCTGCGTTAACAATTTTGTTTAAAGTTTCAATTACAAAATCAAGATTAGATGAACAATCTCCAAAATGTTCAACAGAAAATTCTATGTCAAAATCTTTTCCTATTTCTTTAATTTTGTTTGATGCATATAAAACAGCTTCAATTGCAATATTTGCAACATCTTGAGGGTTTTTATTTAAAACATGTTCCATATGAAAAGGAGATAGTGTAATAAAAGTGTGCAATCTTCCTTTTTTGGCATCTTTTATGGCAATAAGTGCTCTATCTATATCATTTTTATGAGCGCGAGCCAAAACTGATACAAGTGTTTTTTCGTCTGCTTTGTTGGCAAGTGTTTGGCATGCCTCAAAATCCATTTCAGATGAAGCTGGAAAACCGAGTTCTATAGCATCTATTCCTAAAGCTATAATTTTATCAAAAATTAAAAGTTTTTCTTCTAAACTCCAAGGTTTTTTAAGGGATTGATTTCCATCTCTTAAAGTGATGTCATAAAAAAATGGTTTTCTTTGCATAATCTTAATTTCCTTTGAATATTGAAAAAATAGTTTTTTTGTTATACTTGATTTTAGACTATTATTTAATGTGTCGTCAATATTAGATTTTTGTAAAAAATTGTTAAAGTGAGCCAGTTAGATAGCAAAAGAAAATATTCACTATCTTTATTATAATGAGTTTTTAAAGAAGAAATATATGAAAGTTAATAGCATTAATCAACAGAATAGTCAAAATTTCAAAGGTGTTGCAAGTTGGATTGCAAAAAGTCCTAAAGTTGCAGCAGGGGTTGCAGGATTAGCGGGTTCTTCTGTTATTGCTCAAAAAATAGTTATGTCAGGTGCTGAAGCTACAATTGCTCCTATAGTAGATATTGGGGTAGGCAAGGCTCTAACGGCTGCATCCGGTGAAACCGATGGAAAAACAAATGAAAGCTCTAAAGTTCAAGCAATAAGAACTTTTTCTCAAGCAGTTGGTGGAACAATTATTGGCGTAATTATTCGCCTTGCTTGTATTACTGCTATGACAGCACTTTGTGCCAAGCTTGGTAAAAATGTTGGCACTGAAATAGGAAAAGTTCTATCTAAAGGTATTGGTATTGAAAATGCTTATAAGTTCCAAGAAAATGCTTCCAAAAATGGCAAACTCATAGGTGGTGCTTTGGCTACTGTAGTAATGTTTGTAACTAATTTTATAATTGATGTTCCTTTTATTAATTGGGTTAATAAACAAACTACAAATGTTGTTAATAATATTCAAAAAAATAAATCAAAACAACCTCAAGAAACGGAGGTTAAATAATGGCCAATTTTTTAAAAACTTTAGACAATTTTGGCGCATCGCTTTTAAAAAAACATTTAAATGTTGGCACTTCTGAAACAGGAAAAACTTTGCTTATCTTAAATGTTCTTAGCATGATTGCTGCTGCTGCCTCTGATACTGTTGCTGCTGCTATTGATAAAGATACATCTGCTGAAGATAAAAAATTCTTGGTTCCAGCAGGTGTTGCAACGGGAATTGCTAAAATTGGTATTTATTTTACTATGACCACTGCAATTATTGATAAATTGCAAGGAATACAAGATAAAGACGACAAAATAATTGTCAAAGGTTTTGCACATTCTGTTTTAGAAGAGATGCAAAATACCGGCGAATTTGAAAAAAAAGCACTAGATTATGTTAATAAAATAATTTCTAAAGCAGAAAAAGGTTTTTTAGGAACTGGTTTATTTAAAAAATCAAAAAAACATGTTGACTCAATGAGGTCAACCTTAAAAATTAATGATGAAACTTTAACGGAAGCTGGGGAAAAATTATTCAAAACAAATTTAAGAGCAGGCTTTGGTGTTTTGGGTGCTTTTATTGGGGCTGTTGTTGGTTCGGCTATTTTAGCGCCAATTATTCGTGATGTTAGTGCTTGGGCTATTCAAAAAATGCGCGAAAAGAAAAACCCAGAATTAAAAGAATTACCATATACTCCATATTTTGGTCCTTTGGGAACAAGAATGGGATATAGCACAAAAAATCAACCATTATCAATGAAAAATTATATGACTTCTACTGGTGGAAATTTAAAAATTTAATTACCATTTAAATTTATCAGGAACAGGGTCATGCCCGCCTTTATGATATGGGTGACATTTTAGGATTCTTTTTATCCCTAAATAAATTCCTTTTGAAACTCCAAAACGTTCTATGCATTCATATGTGTATCTTGAACATGTTGGTTCAAATCTGCAAGTTGCAGGAGTCATTTTGGAAAAAAATTGGTAAATTCGAATTAATTTTAAACAACACCATTTAAGCATTTTTAAGAATTTCTTCTACTTTTTCAAAGTCTTCAATAGTATCAATATCAATTACTCTTGGAGTAATATAGGCAGTTGGATTGTGTCCTATAAAATCTTTAACTTCTTTTAAGGTGTTCCAA
The DNA here is from genome assembly GCA_017560095.1 of Candidatus Gastranaerophilales bacterium. Taxonomy (GTDB): domain Bacteria; phylum Cyanobacteriota; class Vampirovibrionia; order Gastranaerophilales; family Gastranaerophilaceae; genus RUG14156. The sequence goes on along the minus strand of JAFYOU010000036.1, from coordinate 97,220 downwards.
GGTAGTGCATAAAAAGCGCCATTTTCGCATATCATTTTATAATGTTGTTCAGTTTCTTGGCGACGTGGACGAATTCTATAGTCGTATAATCCTTCCAATTTTCCATCGTGCAAAATTCTCCATTTTGCATGGGTATAGCCTTGAGAAAAGGCAGAAAAGCAGCTATCGTAACCATTTTTTATTTGTTCAAAATAATAATCAAAAGCATTATCTATATAATTTTCATCTCGAAGCGGGCATGTTGGTTGTAATAGTACAACATAATCTGCGCCATAGCCTTGTTTTTTAAGTTCTTCTAAAACATGAAGCATAACAGGTGCTGTTTTTGTTTCGTCGGCAGCCAATTCATCAGGTCTTTTAATTACTTCAGCACCATATTTTTTTGAAACTTCTAATATTTCACTGTCTTCAGAGCTTACAATTGTGCGAGTAATATATTTTGATTTCAATGAAGCTTCAATAGTATAAGCTATAAGAGGTTTATTTAAAATTGGTTTTAGATTTTTTCTTTTAATTCCTTTAGAACCACCTCTAGCAGGTATTATGCTTAATATTTCCATATTTTTTTAGCCTCTTGATATTCATTTAAATCGAAATCTAATTCTTGCAAATATTTTTCTAAATTATTTTTTGTTTTTGCGCTAATAAAATGAATTTTTTCATTTTGTCTAATAGTCAACATATATTCATTTTTTGGTTCAATTTCAAATTTTTGAAAAACATCTCCAATTAATGTTGAATCAAAAATTTGTGCCCAATCGATGTCAAAACCTTTTAGGTAAAAATCAACATTTAAATCATCAAAAAAGTGGTTATAGCCTAATAAATAAGCTTCATTGTTTTTATCTAAAATAAAATCAAATCCCAAAATTCCAATATATTCTTCATCTTGAGAAGATAGAGAGGTAATTGTTGGCATAATTGTTTCATTATATATTTTTTCTTTTAATTCTTTGTTGATAAAATCAGGGTCAAAAAGGGCAATATTATTTTGATATTTTGCACTTGTTCCAATTATTTTTGCGCTATAGCCATTGGATAATACCCAAAAACTTATGTTTTTGCCTTCAATATAGTCTTCTAAAATAATTCTTTTATTTCCATTTGCAAAAAGATCGTTTATTACTTTTTGGGCATTTATTTGTGTTTCGCAAAATTGGGGGCATTCTTGATATGTGCAATTATCTGGTTTGATTGTTTGTGGAAAATTTGTCGTCTTAAAATAATCAATTGCCATTTGTGGTTTTTCGGCAACAAAAAATTTGGGGGTTAAAATTTTATTTTTATGCATAAATTTTTTGGCATAGGATTTACTAGAGCAAATTGCTATAGCATCAATGGATGGAGCAAAAGCACTTATATTAATTGAACTTATTGCTTCTTGAATTCCTTCGTTGATTAAATCAATATCTGTTATTAAAACAAGATTTATTTCATTTGCTTCACAAAAATCGGCGATATCATTCGTATCATCAAAATCAATGTAATTATCGCAAGTTAAAATGTTTGAAAATACAATGTTTTCTTTATTTTTCTTGAATAAATCGAAAAATTTTTTTGCGCTATAGTTGTTGCCTAAAATTAATATTCTCATAAATGAATTATATCATGGTTTTGATATATAAAAATTTATTTAAAATATGCTATAATTTATTATCATTAATTTTAAGGAGATTATTTTGGAAGAAAATAAGCAAAAAGATTTTGATGATAAATCGATGTTTTATGAGGATTTCAAGGATTTTGATGAAGAAGATGATGATACTCTCCCTGAAATTGATGAAGATTTAGCAATGGAAGATGAAGAAAAAGATGAGTCTCTAAACGAAGAAACCGAACAAATCATAGAAGAATCTTCTGAAGAACAACAGCAAAATGAGCAACAACAAAGAGAAATACAGGAATTATCTCATTGGGAAGAAATAGATGAAAATAATTCTGTAGTTAAAAAATATATTTTCCATATTTCAAAAGAATTTGTACCATATATAGATAAATTGACAACCAATGAAAGAAATGCATATATTAATGAGGCAATTCAAAATAAAATTGATTTAGATAATGAAAAAAAACAAAAAGATTTAAAAAGAAAACTTAAAATACATTTTGTTTTAATGTGTTTTTCTTTGTGTCTTTTTGCTCCGGTGGCGCTTTTTATTGCTCATAAAGCAATTATGGTAACTTTTGATAATTATAAATATTCTCAAGAAAATTTTGAGAAATTGTATAGGGAAAGATTTTTAAAAGATAGAGCCTATATGCGCTCAATTCAATATAACAAAGAGCAAGAGATGAAAAAGAGAAAGCAATAATTTTCTTTGTTTAAAATTTATGTTTTTGTTATTATTTTTGTATGCGCAGTATTAGACATTTTGATGAACTAAGCTCGACAAGTGTTTATGCTCATCAATATTTAGAGGAATTGGACAATTTTGAAATAATATCTTGTGACTTGCAAACATCAGGTCATGGGCAATTTGAGCGAGTTTGGTTTTCATCTAATAAAAATGGCGGAAATATTTATATTTCAATTGTTTTAAAACCACAAAACATTGAACATTTAAATGAGTTAACTCGCTATGTTGCTTTAATAGGAGCGAAAACACTTAAAGAATATGGTCTAAATCCTACTTTTAAATATCCTAACGATATACTAATTAACGGTAAAAAAATTGCTGGTTTTTTGGCTGAAAGTGAATTTCTTGGCACCAATTGTAAAGGTGTCATTGTAGGTTGCGGAATTAATTTAAACCTAGATTCAGATGAGCTTAAAAATATTGATATTCCAGCAACTTCAATCTTCAACGAAACTGGAAAACAAGTTGATAAGCAAGAATTTTTAGATAAATTTTTATCTAATTTTGAAAATGAGTATAATGACTTTTTAATAAACGGAATAAAAGGAGAAGTGCTATGTTAAATCCTGAAGTATGGGTAACAGGCGGAACTACTATGGCCGTTGGAATGGGAATTGTTTTTTCATTCTTGGTTGTAATGGTTTTTGCAATGTTAATTATGTCAAATGTAGTTGCGTGGTTAAACAAAGTTTGTCCTGTTGTTGTAGCTGAAGTTAAACAAGCTAAAAAAGCTGCAACAAATGACGACTCAACAATTGCTTTAGTTATTGCAGCCGCAATGAATGCTTTAAAAAAGTAAGATAGAACAAAGAGGAAAATAAAATGACAAAAAAATTAATTAAAGTTATGGATACATCATTTCGTGATGGTTTCCAATCAGTATACGGGGCTAAAGTTTTAGTTGATGATTTTATTCCAGCATTGCAAGCAGCAGTTGATGCTGGTTTAAAGCATTTTGAAACAGCAGGTGGCGCTCGTTTTCAAGTTCCAATTTTCTTTTGTAATGAAAATGCTTTTGAAACAATGGATAAAATGAGAGCTGCAGTTCCGTCTGATGTTGTATTTCAATCATTATCTCGTGGCGTAAACGTTGTTGGTTTAAATTCTCAACCACGTGACGTTATTGATTTACACGCTAAAATGTTCGCTAAACACGGTGTTAATGTAATTAGAAACTTTGATGCGTTAAATGATGTTAATAATCTTATAGATTCAGCTAATTCAATTAAAGCTCATGGCTTAAAACACGAAGTTACAATCACTATGATGGAACTTCCATTTGGATGTGAAGGTGCACATGATGTTGCTTTTTATGAAAAAGTTTTAAGAAATATTTTAGATTCTGGTCTTCCATTTGATTCATTGTGTTTTAAAGATGCATCAGGTACATCAAACCCAAGAAAAGTATTTGAAACTGTTAAAATGGCTCGTGAAATCCTTGGTGCTGACGCTCATATTAGATTCCACTCTCATGAAACAGCTGGTACTGGTTTAGCTGCATATTTAGCAGCCCTTGATGGCGGTGCTGATGGAATTGACCTTGCTATGAAACCTGTTTCAGGTGGTACTGGCCAACCAGATATCATTTCTATGTGGCATGCTTTAAAAGGTACAGAATATGACCTTGGCTTAGACATCAAAAAAATCATGGAAACAGAAGAAATCTTTAAAGAATGCATGAAAGATTATCCACTTGATCCAACATCATTAGCAGTTAACCCAATTTTAATTCAAGCACCTCTTCCAGGTGGAGCAACTGCAACAACTGTAAATCAATTAAAAGATATGGGTATGATGGATAAATTCCCTGCATTAATTCAATCTATGAAAGAATGTGTGGAACGTGGTGGTTTTGCAACTTCTGTAACTCCAGTTTCACAATTCTATGCTCAACAAGCATTCTTAAATGCTACTCAAGGCGATTGGAAAGTAGCTAATCCAGGTTACGCTAAAATGTTATTAGGTTACTTTGGTAAAACTCCAATGACTCCAGATCCTGAGCTTGTTAAATGGGCTGAAGAAAAATTAAATATGGCTCCAACTACAGAGCGTGTTGTTGATATTAACGAAAAAGACCCAGATAAAGGTTTAGCTGCAGCTAAAGCTAGATTAGAAGCAGCAGGCTTACCTGTAACAGATGAAAATTTATTTATCTCAGCAGCTTGTAAAGATGCTAATGTTGATAAAGGTATTGAATTCTTATTAGGAAAAGGTACAGTATCAGTTAATAAATGTGCAGCTAAAGCTCCAGCTACAGAGTGTGTTGCATCAAATGATGGTTACACTGTAACAGTTAACGGTAAAAAATATGCTGTTAAATTAGATGGTGCTAAAGCTACAGTTAATGGACAATCTTATGATGTAGCTGTTAAGGCTGGTATCGAAGAAACTGCTTGCGCTCCTAGTGGTGAAGGCAAACCAGTAACTGCAGCTCTACCAGGTAACGTTTTAAGAGTTGAAGTAGCCGAGGGTGATGAAATAGCTGAAGGTGATGTACTTTTGGTTGTTGAAGCTATGAAAATGGAAACAGAAGTAAAATCTCCATTCTCAGGAAAAGTTGTGAGCGTTGAAGTTGCTCAAGGCGACACAGTTAAAAACGGTCAAACATTGGTAGTTATTGGTTAATTGAAGGAGAATTTAAATGAATATAGCAGACGTTTTCCAACAATTATGGCAATCAACTGGTATTTATAACTTTATTAAGCCAGTTGACCCAACAATCGAAAGTGCATTAGAACAATTCTTGCATCAATTTGGTTGTCCAATTATGCTTTTGATATGTTTATTTTTAATGTGGCTAGGTATTAAAAAGCAATATGAACCACTTTTATTGATACCAATTGCATTTGGTGGTTTCTTATCAAATATTCCAATTTGTGATATTGCTGGACCTACTGGTTTTTTAGGTATTATTTATGAAGCTGGTATTCATCAAGGCTTATTCCCATTAATTATCTTTATGGGTGTAGGTGCAATGACAGATTTTGGTCCATTATTAGCTAACCCAAAAACAGCATTATTAGGTGGTGCAGCTCAGTTTGGTATTTTTGGAGCTTTATTATTGGCGCTATGCTGCTTTGGTTTTACATTACCAGAAGCAGGTGCAATTGGTATTATTGGTGGAGCTGATGGTCCTACATCAATCTTTATCACATCTAAATTAGCTCCTCATTTATTAGGCGCAATTGCAGTTGCTGCTTATTCTTATATGGCATTAGTTCCTGTTATTCAGCCGCCAATTATGAGACTTTTAACAACTAAAAAAGAGCGTGTAATTCAAATGAGTCAATTAAGAGAAGTTTCACAACGTGAAAAAATTGTATTTCCTCTTTTAGTTCTTTCTCTTTGTGTAATATTCTTGCCTGACGCTTGTCCATTGGTTGGAGCTTTAGCTTTTGGTAATTTATGTAAAGAGTGTGGCGTAGTTGAAAGACTTTCTAACACTATGCAAAACGCTTTAATCAATATTGTTACAATTTTCTTAGGATTATCAGTAGGTTCAAAATTATCTGCTGACCAATTCTTAACAGTTCAAACATTGTTCATTTTAATCCTTGGTATTGTAGCGTTCTCTATGGCTACAGCAGCAGGTGTTATTATGGCAAAAATAATGAACCTATTTTTAAAAGAAAAAATCAATCCATTAATTGGCTCAGCAGGGGTTTCTGCAGTTCCTATGGCTGCTCGTGTATCAAATAAAGTTGGTTTAGAAGAAAATCCTCAAAACTTCTTATTGATGCATGCAATGGGTCCAAATGTTGCTGGTGTAATTGGTTCAGCAGTTGCAGCTGGTGTACTTTTGGCAGTATGCCCTCATTAAAAACCTGAAACGAGCGAAGCTAGTGCGACTGCACTTGAAGAGCGATGTTGAAGGCAAAAGGATATGAAAAAAGAGGTCGGAATGTTGAATTCTGACCTCTTTTTTCATCTAAATGAATGAGTTCAAATTGAATTAACCCATAAACTTTGTATAATAATAGTATGAAAAAGTGTGTTAAAAAATTAAAAGGATTTACTTTTACAGAAGCAATTTTAGTAATTGTTTTAATTGGTATAATTGCTGCGATTACAATTCCTCAGTTATTAGTTGATAATCCAACTAAAAAAGGTTGGGATACAATGGCTGATAAAACTGTTGGATATTTAATGCAAGCTTCAACACAAATATTGATTAATGATGCCCCTTTGGATGATTTTACAAGATTAACTCTTAATGGAAGTACATTTTCTATTGAGGATGATGATGCTACACCAAAAATGGCAAAACTATATTCAAAATATTTAGAAAGTGGAAAATCTAAAATAAATCCAATTCATGAATATTTTTCAAATCCTTTAATAGATTACGAGGGAAATACGCTTGCCACTGCTTTGAAAGATGTATATAGTGAGTTTTTTCATAGTAACGATGGCGTAATTATGGGATATAGATTTTATTCTGGTTGTACCAATGCGGAAGAAAATGCTAATCCTCCAACTTATAGAAAAAAATATTCTGTTTCAAATGTTTGTGGCTCAGTGTTTTTTGATATCAATGGGTATAAAAAGCCTAATAAATTGGGTGCTGATCAATATATTATACCTATTGGAAAACGTGGAATTAAATATGAAGATAACTAAGGAGATATATAGGCTATGATGGCTAAGAAAAATTCAAAAAAAGCGTTCACTATGGCAGAAGCCATTCTTGTAATGACAATTTTAGGTATCATTGCAACAATTATGATTACAACAATTAAACCTGCTCAATTTAAAAAGCAAGGTTTTAGGACATTGGCAAAAAAAGTTTTATCCAGTATCGATACTGCAACAACTCAAATCGTTATTAATGACACAAAGCTTGGTACATTTGACTCTTTGATTAAGTCTGATGGGCTAAGTACTGAGTTTAAAACAGACGCAGCTGCAACTTTAGAATATTATAAAAAATATTTAACAACAATTAGAACAGAAGTCCCTACCACATCTTTTTGTAAGACCGCAGGAACTGCAGCTGCTCTAGCTAATGTTGAAGCAGCATATTTAAAAGACGGTGCATGTATTGGTATTGTAGCTACAGATTCATATGCCAACGAAACTGGATATGTTACGATTTTTCCTGGAGAAGAAGCGCCCGGAGTTACAACTAAAAATATTACTCAAGGTTTAATACTATTTGATATCAATGGAGATGAAGAACCAAATACTATTGGTGAAGATGGATTTATTCTTCCTGTAGGAACTGGTGGAATCATGTATGATGGTTAGAAAATGAAAAATAAAGCATTTTCATTAGTAGAATCAGTATTAGTAATAATTATAATTGGAGTTTTGGGCGTAGTTATATTAAATGTTCTACGCCCAAATGACATAAAAATTGAAACATTAAAAAAGCTTGCAAATAGCGTATATATACAAATAGAGTTTGCTACAAAGAGTATTCTTGCTAAAAACACCAATAATTATACTTTTTTAAGATTAAGAGATGAAAGCGGTGAATTTTCGATTGCTTCTTCAGAATCTTTATCTCGTTTTTTGGAGTTATATAAGAAAAATCTGATAGGTAATTCAAGAAAGACTATCGATATAACGTATAGTTCAACAGATTTAACTGACGGAACAACGACTTTAACCGATATAAAACCGGCAAGTTTTAGTGGATTTATTTTAAAAAACGGCACATATTTTGGAGTTCAACTTCATAATAATTGTGAAACAACGGTTGATTATATATATGATCCATCTACTATAGAAAAAAGAACCCAAGAAAATACTTGTGGATTAATATTTTTTGATTTAAATGCGCATGAATTACCCAATCTTTTGGGAGTCGATCAATATATTTTGGGTCTTGGGAAGTTTGGTGTTAAATAAATTTTATTGTATAATCAATCTATGATTGAAAGATATTCACGCCCCCAAATGGCTTCAATTTGGGATTTAGAAAAAAAGTTTTCTTATTATCTAGATGTTGAACTTGCTGTGGTTAAAGCGCAGGTTGAACTGGGTAATTTTCCATCTAATGTTTATGATGAAATTAAGTCACGTGCAAAATTTGATCTAAAAAGAATAGATGAAATTGAAGCTATAACAAGACATGATGTAATTGCGTTTATTGAATGCGTTAATGAAAATGTTGGAAGAGAATTTTCTCCATATATTCATAAAGGCTTAACAAGCTCAGATGTTATTGATACTGCTTTTGCTCTTCAAATTAAAGATGCATCAGCTATCATTAATGAAGATTTAGATAAATTGATTGAAGCTGTTAAAAATTTAGCTTTTAAACATAAAAATACTGTTTGTTTAGGAAGAAGTCATGGAATTGGCGCAGAAGTTATTACTTTTGGCTTTAAATTATTAAATTTGCTAGATATGTTGAAGCGTGCCAAAAAACGTTTTAATCAAGTATTAGATGATGTTTTAGTTGGGCAAATTTCAGGTCCTGTTGGAACGTATTCAAATATTGAACCAATAGTTGAAGATAAGACTTGTAAAATTTTAGGGTTAATTCCAGCTAAAATTTCTACTCAAGTAATTGCAAGAGATAGACACGCAAGCTATATTCAAGCAATTGCTTTAATTGGGGCAGTAATTGAAAATTTTGCAATTGAAATCCGACATCTTCAAAGATTTGAAGTGGCTGAAGTCGAAGAAGGTTTTTCAAATGGGCAAAAAGGTTCTTCTGCAATGCCACACAAGAAAAATCCAATCGCAGGAGAAAATTTATCAGGACTGGCTAGAATCTTAAGAAGCAATACAATTTCGGCTATGGAAAATATTGCATTGTGGCATGAAAGAGATATTTCTCATTCTTCTGTTGAGCGTGTAATTTTTCCTGATTCCACTATTTTAATTGATTACATGTTGAATAGATTCTTAAGCGTTATTGAAAATCTTGTTATTAAAGAAAAAAATATGATTAATAATGCAAATAAATATGGTGGAATCATTTATTCGCAAGCTTGTTTATTAAAACTTTTAGATCATAATATGACTCGTGAAGAAGCATATAAAATTGTCCAGACTGAAGCATTAGATGCTTTTAATAATGGTGGAAGTTTTATTGAAAATATGAAAAAACATTTATCGCCTGATGAAATAGCGGATTGTTTTAACCAAGAAAAATATTTAAAAAATATTGATGTTATTTTTGCTCGATTTGAATAGTTTTAAATATTTCAACAAAACCTTCTTTTAAAGCGTTTATAATTTGAGCAGTTGAAAGATTTTGATTAATTTCATTTAAGGTTATAATGTGCTCTGATTCTACATCTTGATTAAATATTTTTTTGATTAACTCAAAATCAAGGCTGTAAGGAATTGAACCATGTTGCAATAAATAGCCTTGTTTTCTAAATTGAGCGGAACCGATGAATTTTTTACCATTATATGCAACATCAGCTCCAGATGAAATATTCATACAATAATTCAAGTTTTTATTTTCGTTTTTTGCAAAATCAAGCTCAACTCCAAGTTTTGAAAAGCCTTTAATTAAAGCGCGTGAGATGTCTTTATAGCTTTCTATAATTGATTCTTTAAAGATAGGTGCAACAATACAATATGTTAATTCTCTATCATGCAAAAGCGCTCTTCCGCCACTAACGCGCTTAACTACATCAAGCCCTAAATCAATGTAGCAATCTGTTTTTTGATGACGTCCTAAAGAAATGCAAGCTGGATACCATTGATAGAACCTGACGTATGCATAATCGATTTTGTTTTCAATTGCAAAATCAAGCATAGATAGGTCGTAATCCATATTAAATTGGCCTGAATTTACAATGTTACAATTATCTTCTATAAAATTGACTTTCATAAATAAAATCATATCATGTTAATATGAGGATGATACAAAAACTAAAACTTTTCGAACAAACGGTCGTATTTTTAAGATGGGCAACAGATGCCCAATTTGGCAAAATTCTTTATGTCGGTGAAGATTTCATTGAATTTCTTGTGTTAAATCAAGAAACAATGGAATATGATGACAAAATTTTAATTAATTCGCAGTTAATTCTTGAAGTTGTGCTATCTGGTTACGAAGTAGCAAAATTAATTGCAGAGTTATCTGTTAAAGCTGTAAACCCTCTAGATATTAATGATTTGTCCCTTTGAAGCTTTTAGGGTTGGAATTTTTAGTTTAACAATAACTGTATCTTTTGTTTTGCAATATTTAAGATTAATTTTGGTTAAAATTGCTAATTCACGACAAAAATCAAGACCCATGTTGAAGTTATTGCTTTTATCGCAATAATAATTTTTGAATTCTGTAATTATATAATTATCTTTTTTGTATAGTTCAATTGATGCATTAATGTTGTTAGCTGCGTGAAATGCCATATTAGAAATAATGTTTCCAATTATGCTTGATAAAAAGATTTCAATTGAGTTAGTTTCGTAATTATCATCATCTAAAACCATATCTATGTTGATATTTTTGTTTATAAAAATATATTTATAGTTTTCTATTTTTTGATTGATTATTTTTTTAATATCGCAAAGTGCAATTTTGTTTTCAAATTTGCCATCTTTAAAGCTGTAATTAACTAAAAAATTCTCAATATATTTGATTACATCAAGCGTTGTTTCAAAGATGTCTCTATTAAGTTCAGATTCTAATTTATTTTGAAGCGCTATTTTGATGCTATACAAAGGGCTTTTGATGTCATGTAAAATGTTTGCAATGACTTTTTCATTTTCATCTACAATTAGACGTGCTTTTTCAAGTGTTTTTTCCATACAAATAAACTATCGCTAGTAAAGGTGAAAATAAATTACCTAACTCGATAGTTTATTTAATTATATTTATAATCTTTTGGGTTAGTTAAGGTGGTTTTTAATGGTTTCAAAATAAACTACTTTATCAAAATCTTTTCTTTGTTTAACAGTTGGAGTATCTTCTTTTGCATAACCTAGAGTAATGATAGTTATAATCACATCATCTTTAGTTAAACCAAGTTTTTCATTAACTTTTTCAAATAATTCAGGGTTTTTAATCACTGTTGCTTCGTTTTGAAGAGCACCAATTATACAAGAATCAATCCCTAAGCTTTTTGCTTCTAGCATCATATAAGAAACTGCATAAGTTACTTGTTCAACTGTTCTCATAAGAACTTTATCTTCACCTAATAAAACAGGGTAAAACATTGGAATAGAAAATATTTTTTCTCTTCCTTCTTCGCCTATGCCACGACTTGCAAGAACTTCTCCGAATTCTTTTTTAGACCAACTATTTTTATCTGCTACGCATATAATTAAAGCAGAAGCATTTTTAACGTGTGGTTGATGAGAAGATAATTCACACAATAAATTTTTTGTTTCTTGATTTTCAACTGCAATAAATTTCCAAGGTTGAACATTCATCCAAGAAGGAGCGTAATAACCTGCTTCTAGGATTTTTTTCAAGTCTTCATGTGAAATTTTTTGTTCTGTATATTCTCGAACACTTTTTCTATTTTTAATTAAATCTAAAAGCATTTTTCCTCCTTTATGCTTTTTGCTCCTGTGAAATCAAAGATTTTTACGTCGCCTTGGTACGGTTTCCGCTCTTGCTGCCTGCTCATCGCAGCCACCTGCGAGCTTCACACACCTATGCGCTCGCCTTCATTCGCCAAGCCAAGTCTGGCTAGGCTCACTCGTCTCACGCTAATGAAAAGATTTCATAAATCTCATCATCTGATAATTCGGTGATAGTTCTTTCGCCTTCAAACACTGCAGCATTTGCAAGCTCGCGCTTATCTTTTATTATTTTATCAATTTTTTCTTCAAAAGTTGATAATGTAATAAATCTATGAATCATAACATTTTTATCTTGGCCGATACGATATGTTCTATCTGTTGCTTGGTCTTCAACTGCTGGATTCCACCATAAGTCGTAATGAATTACATTAGATGCAGAAGTTAAGTTCAAACCTAAACCACCAGCTTTAAGTGATAAAATCATTATTTTTTGAGCTAAATCTTCTTGGAAGCTTTTAATTATTTCTTCTCTTTGTTTAACATTCAATGAACCATGGAAAAATAATGGATTTTGATTAAATTCAGAAGCGATAATGTTTTCAAGAATTGAACCCATTTCTTTATATTGAGTAAAAACAAGGACTTTTTCATTGTTTTCAACAATATTATGTAAAATATCAATTAATTTTTGAGTTTTTCCTGATGCATTAGCTGACATATCGCCATGTTTTAAGTAATGATATGGATGATTACAAACCTGTTTTAAATTGGTAATTAGTTTGAAAATTGCACCTCGTCTGGATATTTTTGATTCAGATTTAGTGATATTATCCATTGAATCTTTTAAAATTCTTTCATATAGTGCAACTTGAGCTTTTGTTAAATAACAATAATCATCTAAAACAACTTTTTCTGGTAAATCTGAAATAATTGTTTTATCTGTTTTTAAGCGTCTTAGCATAAATGGGCTAATTGCTTTTTTAAGTTTTTGAGCTCTTGTTAATTCTTTAAACCTTTCAATTGGAATAGAATAATTTTTTGAAAAATCTGTTAAAGAACCCAGATAACCCTTATTTATAAAATCAAAAATTGACCAAAGCTCAGATAATCTATTTTCAACAGGAGTACCTGTCATTGCTACTTTCATATTGGCTTTAATAGCTTTAATTGCTTGGGTTTGGCTTGTTGATGGGTTTTTAATATTTTGAGCTTCGTCAATAATTAATAAATCCCAGTTTGTTTTTTGGAATTTTTCTAGATCGATTCTTAATATTGCGTAAGTTGTTAAAATAACGTCGCAATTTGTTGAAAATTCACGATTGAATCCATGATAAGTTAAAACATTTAAACTTGGCGAAAATGTGTTTAACTCACGCTTCCAGTTACCCATTAATGTTGTTGGACAAACTACAAGAACTGGTTGTTTTAGTCTTTTTTCTTCTTTTAATTTTAAAATTAAACTGATAACTTGAATCGTTTTACCAAGACCCATATCGTCTGCTATACAACAACCAAAACCTTTGTTAATGTTTGTATAAAGCCATCTAAAGCCAATTTCTTGATAAGCCCTTAATGTTCCTTCTAGTTTTTCTGGAAGAGTAATATCTTCAACTTTGGTAAAATCGGATATTACACGAGCAAATGCTTCATCATAATCGAAGTCATATTCATCAATTTTACCAGACAATGCATTATGCAATAGCTGCATTTTATTGACATTTAGATTTGGCGCTTTTTCAAGACGCGCAAGTAATTTATCTGTTTCTTCTTTATCAATTAATAAATATCTATCTTTATATTTAATTAAACCATGGGAATTTTTAGCTAATTCTTTAAATTCTTCAGCTGAAATTTTTTCGCCATCTCCAAGTGCAATTTCAACTTTGAAACTCATGATTTCATCAAGAGAAATAGTTGAGCCATTTGGATTTGCTAATATTTCTTTTAAATCATCAAGGCGTTTTGCTTTAACTTTGGCATTAATTGAAGCACGAGGAATAATTACGTTATCTAGGCCTTCAGGAAGATTTACTTCCATACCAGCTTGAGATAAATAATATGTAATTTGCGTAATTAATTTATAAACACCTGATAAATCAAGCTCCATTGTCACATCTTCAAGATCTTCAATGTATTTTGTTGCCCAATTTATTTGTTTTTCTATTAGGATTTTTTGTTCATCATTTAATTTTTCAAGGTCTATAATTTCATTTGTATTTTTATCTTTAGCTAAAATTCTTAATAAGAATTTTTCATCATTTATTTTTTCAATATTAAATACTGGAATAATTTCATAGCTTCCAAGGCTCATTTCATCAAACCAAGTTTGAATGTCGGATGCTAAGTCATGACCTTTAAACATTCTTTTTTGAAGTTGATTTTTAACTAAGAATGGCGCAGCCTTTAAGTCTTTAAAGCGGTAATGTTTAACGCCTAGAAATGTAAAAATTAAATAATTTAAATACTTTTCAATTAATTTTTTTGTTGTCTGTGCATCTAATATATTGTTTTCAACAATCGAACAATATGCGCTTACAAAATCTTTATTTTTAAAATATGGTTCATAATAAACACTAAAGGTTTCTTTTTTAAAATTTACAGCGGGAATGAAGTGTAATTTTTCAACAGTTTTTTTAACAAACTGAACTAAATTAAAATAAAATTTGTAATTTTCAGAACAATCTGATAAATCCAAGTTTTCATCAACTCCTGTAAAATATTCAAAAAACATATTTAGGTTGATTTTATAACCATATTCAGATCCTTTGTATTCGGGTCTTAGACGATATAGCGAACCTTTTTGTTTTAAATAATAATCAAAGCTATATGGTGGCGTGATAAAAATAGAAGCATTATTTTCTTCGTTGTTTAATGATACTTCCGTTTGTCTTAAAATAGGGTTTTTTGTATCAAAAGTATCTGCAAATTCTTCTTCAACAAGTTCATATATTAAAGACAAGGTAAATCTAAAATCTTTGTTTTTTTGCGAATATGGATTTTGGTCCAAATTCAATAATAGCTTTTCAATATCGTTCTTTTTGAAACTTAAATTATAATTTTTTTCCATTTGAATATTTTATTATAAAGCCGCTGTTTTTAAAAGGTATTTAAGACCTAAATTAGTTTAAAAAGGGGAGAATTTTTTGCAACCAATCCACTTTTTCGTTATAATTAAACTTATGAAATTTGCAGTACGTATAATTAAAAATCAATTTCACCCTTTGAAGGTCGCTGATAATGCAAATATTAAGCATGGGCAATATGTATTAGTTAGAACTGATAAAGGTGAAGAAGTTTTTCAAGTTTTTTTGGTAAATAGTGAAATTCAGCATTTATGGGAAAAACATAAGCCGGAGCCTTTGTCTGTTGTTCGAATAATGACAGATGAAGATATGAAAACATATGCAGAACAACAAGAACTTGAAGTAAAAGCTTTTTATAAGTGTAGAGATTTTGCACAAAAACGTGGTCTTGTGATGAAATTTACTCAAGCAAGATATACTTTTGATAGAAAAAAAATCACTTTTTATTACACAGCTCCCGAGCGTGTGGATTTTCGCGAGCTTTTAAAAGATTTAACTCAGGAATTTAAAAGAGTTAGAATTGATTTGAGACACATTGGTGTTCGAGACGAAACCTCAATTCTTCAAGGGCAAGGTGTTTGTGGACAAGATTATTGTTGTTGCAGATTTTTGAAAAAATTTGAGCAAGTAAATACAAAATTAGCCAAAGATCAAGGGATTCCAATTACTCCAGGAAAAATTACTGGTGCGTGCGGAAGACTTTTGTGTTGCTTAAATTACGAGTATAAAAATTATTTAGAAGCAGCTAAAACATTGCCACCCGTTGGCTCTGGTATTATGACACCGGATGGCGTTGCTAAAATTTTCATGGTTAATTTTTTGAAGCAAACAGTTAGTGCTAAAATTGAAGATGGCAAAATTAAAGAATACAAAAGATGTGAAATAGAAATGATTGATGGTGAGGTTAATATCGATATTGATATTGATAATAACCTAAATTATCAAGAAGACGAGATTGTTGATATAAAATCTTTGGAAGATGATAAAAATTCATCAACAGGAAATATATAAGGAATTAAAATGGAAAATATAACAAGTGAAAAATTTGCGAGCTCTATTGCAAGGTTTTTAGATGATAATAAAGCACATGACATAGTTATTTTAAATGTTGCTAATGTTTCATCATTGTCTGATTTTTTTATCATTGCAACGGGTTCATCAACTCCGCATATTAGGGCTTTAACTGAAAATGTAAGAAAAAAAATTAAAGATATTTTCAAAAGGTTACCTCTTGGTGAGGAATCTGAAAGAATGTCAAAATGGAATTTGCTTGATTATGGTGAAGTTGTAGTTCATATTATGAATCAAGAACAAAGAGATATTTATAAAATTGAAAAATTCTGGTCTCATGCACTGACTTTGGAGCGTGAAAGTTGGGAAGAATTATCAAAAGAATTTGCACAGTATGAGTAAATGATATATTTTATGTAAAACTCTGTGCTATCATAAAGCTATGGAAAACTTTATAATTCGAGAAATGACCCATGATGATATTGATTCAATTCTTCAAATTGAAGAGTTGTGTTACGGTGCACATCATTGGTCGAAAGAGTCTTTTCAAATTGAGTTATCAAATAAAATTTCTACCTATAAGTGCATTTTAAATGATAATCGATGCATTGGTTATATTGGTTTTTGGAAGATTATGGATGAAGCTCATGTTACTAATGTTTCTATTCATCCTGATTTTCAAAATAAAAAACTTGCCCATAGATTAATTCTATCAATGATTGATGAATGTTATAGAGAAAAAATTAAATACATCACTCTTGAAGTTCGAATATCAAATGAAAGAGCGATACATCTGTATGAAAAATTTGGCTTTAAATCTTTAGGGGTTAGAAAAAAATATTATCAAGATAACAACGAAGACGCTTTAATTATGTGGAGTGAAAATATTTTTGATAAAAAATATAAAGATTTATATAGTGAATTAGCAAAAGTAGTCGAACAAAATTAACCTTAATGTTAAAATTAAAACATTAAAGAGAGTTTATGATAAACAACAAACGTTATAAAGATATTTTTCAGCAATATATTCATAAAGGCGAACCAACCCCTCTTTCAATTGGGACTTTGGTTGTTTGTGGATTGTGTTTTTTAATATTGATTGTAGCTACATTTACTCAAATCAATTTTTCTCATCCTTGGATGAAGTTTATTCCTGTGGAGGGATTAGTTGCTTTTTCAAAGAAAGTTTCTTATAGCCCTTTATTGCCTGCAATGATATTTGTAATTTATATTTTGGGTAAAAGTTACTCAATATTAATGTTTGTTTGTTATTTGATTGTAGGTTTTTTTGTTTGGCCAATTTTTGTTTTTGGTGGAGGATTTGATTATCTTCAAAATTATCTTTTTGGCTATATGTTAGGTTTTTTCTTTGCTATAGCAATAATTAGCCATGTATTAAAAATATCAAGAAATATTTTGCACAGAACATTTGCTGCAATTTTTGGGGTTTTGTCAATTCATGCATGCGGATTGTTATATTGTATAATTTTAGCAATATTTAAAGTAATTAGTTTCGGTTTAGTGATTCCTATTTTAACTGAAATTAGTTTGGGCAATATTTTGTATGACATTATTTTTAGTATATTAATTATTTTAATTGCACCATATATAAAAAATGTTTTATGGGTTTGTATGAAGCCTAAAATGGATAGAAAAAAAAGAGTTAACCAGATTTAGTTTAGAAAATGTTTGCGTGTGCTACTAAATAATCTGTAATTACGTTAATCAACATCGGTAAAATTACAATTAAAATAAAAGCGCCCATAACTGGTTTGAATAAGAAGCTTAAAGAAAAAACATTAATTTGAGGAGCTGTTTTAGATATAATACCCAAAATTATATCTTGTGCCATTGTGGCTAATAGTACTGGTCCTGCAATATGTAATCCCATAAATAAAATGTTTCCTGTGACTTGGCTTAAGTATTGAATGTTGACAATATTTTCAAAATGAAAATTAACGCTGTACATTGGGAATAATTCAAAACTTTTAATTAACGCATTAAAAAGCCAATAAATTCCACCGGAATAAATAAAAATTAACATCGCAAGTACAGAAAAAAAGTTTGCCATCATACTAACTTGGCTTTTTGTGCTTGGATCCATAATCATTGCGGATGATAATCCCATTTGTGTATTAATCATATCTCCGCCCGTTAAAACGGCAGTCAAAATACAATTTGCAACAAAGCCGATTAAAGCTCCGAACATAAAATTCAAAAACATACAAAGAAATATGGGAGTTTCTGGAGTTGGGGGAGCAGGTTTGATTACTCCAACTAAAATAATTGTGCAAATAACCGCAAAAGATAACCTAACCATTGAAGGTATTTCGCTTTTAGATAATACAGGAGCTAGTCTCATCATCCCAATAAGACGCAAAAAAATCATAATGCCGGAACCCAATGCCGTATTAATTTCTGGAAAAATTTGTGCAAATTGTTTTAAGATTTCTTCCAATTTTTCTCCTAATGACTATTTTGTTGTATTTTGATTCTTTCAATGAAATTAGGTTCTTGTACTGGAGTTTGTTTTGAATTTATATAAATTTGTTGTTTTGTTGCTTTTTTATCCCAGGGAATATTTCCGTTATTCAATAAAGCTTTATTTAATGAGCTATCTTGGTTGATTTTGTCGCGCATTTCTGCACTGAACGGCTTTGTATATTTATAGTAATCATTGGGTAAAACGTATGAATCTTGCTTTGGAACAATTTCAAAGGCGACGTGAGAACCTTCATAAAAATAATTCGTTAAAATTTTTATGAAATATCCACCCAAAACAACGATTGTTAAAAATACAAGAACAATTTTTGGAGCAGCTGCAATTGTTTGTTCTTGAACCTGAGTAACTGCTTGTAAAATACCTACAATAAGTCCGACTAATGCTGCCATTAAAACACATGGCATGCTTACAGAAAGCATTACCATAAAACCTTTGCCTAAAAATTCTACTAAAGCTTCCATTAATTAAAACTCTCCACAAGACCTTTTACAATTAAACTCCAACCGTCAACAGCGATAAATATTAGTAATTTAAATGGAGTTGAAACGATTTGAGGTGATAACATAAACATACCAAGTGCAAGTAAAATATTGGCTACGACCAAATCTAATACAATAAAAGGCACATAAATGATAAAACCTATTTCAAAAGCAGTTTTCAATTCTGAAATAATGTAGGCAGGAGCTACCTCCCAAAGAGTTAACTCTTCAGGTGTTGATGGAGCCTGACGCCTTGTTTTTTCAACAAAGAATGCTAAATCTGATTGACGAGTTTGTTTTAGCATATATTCTTTCAAGGGTTTTGAGCTTGCATTTAGCGCCTCTACCACATTTTTATTTTTTTGATATGGCACTTGATATGCTTGATACATATTGTCAAAGACAGGTGACATAGTATAAATAGTTAGAATTAACGATAAACCAATTAATGTTATTGCGGGTGGAACTGAGTTAGTTCCCATAGCTGTTTTTAACATTGAAAAGACAATAGTAAATCTTAAAAACGGTGTCATGGATACAAATATAAAAGGCAATAGCGAAAATGTCGCCATTGTGATTAAAAGTTGTATGACAGGATTTATGTCTTTTAAAATACTATCCATTAAATTTGGCTCCCGCTTTTATTGGTTGTATCTTCTTTTAATTCTTTTAAGAGTTTTTTAATCATTTCTTTTCTGCTTGCGGCAATACTATTTATTTTAGGAGTTTCTTCTTGCGAATATAACTCTTTAAATTGTTTTTGTAATTCCATTTCTTTTGACAATTTTGTATCATCAAATCTTTGTTTATATTGTTCTTTTTGAATGGATATAATAGGTTCTTGTATGATTTCAGGAGTAATAATTTCTTCTTTTAATTGTGTTTTTGTATCATTTTCAAGTTTTGATAAAAATGTTGTATGTTCTAAACCCGAAGCTATTAAAAACTTTTCGTTTTTAATTTTTATGATATGAAGCATTTTTTTATTGCCAATTGGAAGGCTATCAATTATTTTAATAACACCTTTGCTTTCTCCTTTGCTTGTAGGCATGAAGGTTTTTTTGTATACAACAAAGCCAATTAACATAATGCCTATCATGCCTAGAGTATAAAATATAAAAGCTGTTACATATGTCATCATTATTGTTTTTCCTTATTTTTCAAAATCAGAATAATCAAAATCTTCATCTTCAACTACTCGAGGTCTAGCTTGAGGTTGGGCTTGTGGTTTGTTTGGAACTCCTTGTTTTACAGCAGTTTGTGGATTTTGTGTAGATGGTTGCGGTTTTTGCGCAGATGGTTGTGGTTTTTGCGCTGGAGTAACTCCGGGATTTGGCTTTTGTGGTTGAGCCTGTTGAGGTTGCTGCGGTTTTGCTTGAGCTATTGGCGTTGTGGTTTTCGCATTATTTAAAACCTCGTTTAATCTAACTGCATATCTATCATTAATAATTATAAGCTCACCTTTTGCAACTTTTCTATCTTCAACAAAAAGAGAAATTTCATTATCAAAAATTGAGCCTAAATCAACGATTTGACCTTGTGAAATTTGTTTTAATTCGCCAATAGTCATTTTAACTTTTTCAAATTCTGCATTTATCTCAATTTGAATATCGTCCCATAAGTTTTTACTCATTTCTACCTCTTCATAAGTTTGAATATAATTTTCGTCTCCTTCCTCATCATTTTCAAGATTAATAATTAATGAAGGATTTATTTTGATGTTAAATTTATTTTCGATTTTTCCGGAAAGCAAAATCATTTTACTTAATTCACTTTCCTCTAGAACAACAATGTCGTCTTTGGCTAAATTTTGCAATTCTTCTAATGTAAGTTTTGAGCTTCCTGCCCTTAGATTTACTTGTGCTCCTGATGTTAGAAAATCTTCATCATTGAAATTCTGGGTTTTTTTGATTTCTTTTAAATCAATTCTGTCTTGGGGTATAGATATCATTATTTTTGTGCAAATGTCATTTAGTAAAACCAAGAATACTAAATTGATATATTTTTCGCTTTTTTCGCTTAGTTTGGCGACATTTGTAGGTATTAAAATTTCTTTTAATTTTTTATATAAAAATTCACAAAAACTATTTAATATTTTTATTTCAAGAGGGGTTATTTTGTTTAATTTAAAAGAATCAAGTCCGTTTTCAAGGGTGTGCTCCAGTATATTTTCAATAAATTCTTTGCTTAATCTTGTAATAATAGGTTTATGATTTTCTACTTTTATTTGACTTGTAAAAAAATCTAAATTTGAAATTAGTTTTTCGGTTCTGATTTCGCGAAAATCGTTTATAGCTTGCATATAAACGTTTATATCGCTTTCCCAAAAACTTTCAAGCGCAGATTTAACAACTTCACTATATTGTAGAGTAAAGTCATTTAAATTTTTATTTGAAAATATATTTTCTATTTTATTTTGCACTTGATATCCAATTTTTGATACAGAAACCCACGTGTATTATATAATTTTATTTTTTTCCAAGGCAAAATTTTAAAAAATCTTAAACATATAAAAAAATTACTGCAATGCAGTAATTTTTATCTTTTATTTTTTGTTAAAGGTGGATGTTTTGTGTATTTTTTTGGATTGTCATCTAGTTTTGGGCGTACCCCTATTATATTTTTATCTGTTTTTTGAATGTCTGGAAGTATGTTGCGTTCTTCTAATGTCTTATAAGAATCTTCAGTACTATGCTGTTTTTTATTGGGTGTCATGTCAATTATTTCAATTGTTTGTATAATCTCAGAATTATTTGGTAAAGTTGTTGTTTGAAATATTTTATTTGCGTTTAGATTGTATTCTTTAGCCAAAGCAATATTTGAAAAAAACAAAATTGAAATTAAAAAATATGAAATTTTTTTCATGGTTTTTATTCTATAGCTGAACCACGCTCTAGTGCTAATAATAATTTAAGAGCTGCAATTCTTTGTGTTTTAGGATCAGCCTGTCTAAGCATTTCAACTGCTTTAATCATAACAGGGTCGTTATCATACCAACGATTACCTTTGCCTTGATATTGTGTAATTATGTCATAAATTCTATCAATTACATCAGCTGCAACATCTTCTTGTAATTTAAGCATAAAATCTTTAGCTTGTTCTTTTTGCTCATCCGTAGATAATCTTAATAATTCTAGCGCTTCTTTTAAAATGGGGTCTCTATCATACCAGCGCTTGTTGTAATTTGTTTGCTCGCTCATTAACTCCGCCTTTCTCTTGACATCAGTATAACAAATTTTCTAGTGTATTAAAAATTTTTCCTTAGATATAATTCCACAAAAAAAATAATTATACCCACTCGGTTAATTTATTTTTACTTTTCTAATTTATACAATGATTTGAAGTTAAAGGAGTAAAAAATGGAAAATCAGCAGTTAATTTTTAAGATACCACCTAAAATAGAGTTAAATCAACTTGATAATTTATTTTTTCAATTAAGTTCAAAAGCTTGTAATTTGAAATGTAAACATTGTTATATTGAAAAAAATCCATATAAAAATGAAGAAGATTTTATTCAAATTGACAAAATTAAGCAAAACCTTATTATGGTTAAAAATTTAAATTTAAAATCAATTTATTTAACAGGAGGTGAACCTTTAATGCATCCTGATTTTAACCAAATTTTAAGGATGTGTTTAAAAGTTTCAAATGTAACTGTTTTAACTAATGGCACCATGATTAATGATAAAAAAGCTCGTTTTTTGCGAAAAATTGATGATGAGAGTCAATTTGAAACTATATATCGAATTAGTTTGGATTCAACAGATGAGCTTGAAAATGATGCTTTAAGAGGAAGGGGAAGCTTTAGAAAAGCACTGTTAGCTATTTCCAGTCTTTTGAAATATGAATTTAATCCTATAATTAGTGTTGTAAATTATAAGAATAGAGAACGAGCGCATATTTTTGAAGAATTTCAAAAATATTTTTCCAAAAAAGGTTTTCTTTTAGATGATATTAATTTAAAAATTATTCCGTTTTTTGATAAAAATAAAGAAGATGAACAAATTGAAATAGAAGAAATAAAAAATCATAATTTAGATTGTAAAAACTCTAGAATTATATCGCAAAATGGGGTCTATGCTTGTCCTATATTGGTTAATGATTATCGAGCAAGGTTAGGTTCTAATATAAATGATTGTTCGAGAGTAAATTATTTAGATTGCGAAAAATGTTCAATTTGCGTAAATTCAGGGCAAAAAGTTCAAGTTAATGATTGGATGTAAGGGTTTGTTTTAGGGCTTATACCCTAGGTTTATGATAAAAGCCTAAAGGCTTTGTTCGTTTTTTTTTTGGAGCTAAAGCTCCAGTTTATTTTTCTTTTCAAGAAGCTAAAGCTTCTTATTCACTTTCTTTTCTTTGTTCAAGTGCCTATCAAAGAAAAGAAAGTGAATCGAAAGAAAAGAAAGAAGGCTTGATTAAATTCTTTGTATCTTCTTTTTTAAATTTTTTCCTACTTAAAAAACAGTCAAGACTTTGTAATTAAGCTATTTCCATACAAAATAAGCATAAATTTAAAATAAAAACATAAGTCACAAAGTCTTTCCGGTTTTTTAATGTTGTGGAAAAAATTTAAAAAAGGCGAATGCAACAAGCGAAAAATTTAATAACGTATGAAAACAAAACCTGAGGGTATTTTGTGCGCACTTATTTTTTTATTATAGTTTCTTGGAAATTATTGTATAAGGTGTACAAAATATCCCGAATGTTTTGTTCAGGAATTAAATTTTGAAGCGTTGATTGAAACTAAGAATTAAAGTAAGCCGTTATTTTCTTCTTTTTTGGTTCTATTTTTTCTTCTTTTGATTACGGCGTTTGAGTACAAAAGAAGAAAAAATGAACTAGAGCTTTAGCTCTACATGTCTTTTATTCAAAATCAAATAAATTTTTAACTTTAACATCCAATGCTTTAGCAATTTTAAATAAAGAAACTAATCCTGGGCGATTTATGCTAACTTCAATTTTCCCAAGATAATCCAAGCTAATTTCTGCTCGTTCAGCAAGTTTTTCTTGAGTTAAATGTTTTTGTTCTCTCAAGAATTTTATTTGTTTGCCTAGTTTTTGATATTGTTCTTTAAAATCCACAAAAAAATCTTACTGGATTTTATCGCATAAATTTACTGGAAATGTTGTCGTAAATCAGATTTCTTTATAAAATTCGCTATATGAAATATTCAACCCAGTTATAATTTTGTGCAACCCTCTAAAGCCCGGTTTATCGATATTTGCTTCGATTTTTCCTAAATAATCAACGCTAATGCCTGATAATTCTGCAAGTTTTTCCTGAGTTAAACTTTGTTGTTTTCTTAAAAACTTAATTCTTGAAGCTACTTTTTCATATAATTCTGACAAATCCATTTACATATATTACTGGATATGTTAACATATTATTACTGGAGTATATCCCTAGTTATGGAAATACCATGAACAACAAACCAATCTACCCAATATCAGTACTATCAAACCTCTTAAACGTTCATCAAAGAAGTTTAAGAATATATGATGAATTAGGAATATTATCTCCCAAAAGAAATAATAAAAATAGAAGAATGTATAGTCAAAACGACCTTGAAAAAGCAAAACTAATTCTTTATTTAACAAGGAATTTAGCACTTAATATGATGGGAGTAAGATTGATTTTAGCAATGATTGAAAATAAAGAAATTGAACCTAAAGATTATATTTCTTTTGTTAAAACTCTAGTTGAAAAAATAAACATTAACGAAGAAGATAACGTTATTAAAACTGCAAGAAGAGGCAGAAAGCCTAAAGCGCAACAGAATTAGGTATAGTAGATAATATAAAAATAGATATTTTTAAAATATGCTATAATCTTGTTATGAAAAAATGGATTTTATTTTTAGCATTAATAACAATGCAAGGAGTGTTTGCTAATGAACTTCAAAATGTCGGAATTGCTAAATACGCAGTTTTGGAAGTTTTAGATGATAATACGCCATTAAGATTGAAAGATAGTGAAAATGCTACTCGTTTAACACATTTATTCAAAAATGCTGTATTGTTTGCAGATAAACAAAATGATGATTATTATAGGGTTGAATTAAAAGAAAATGATTATGCTTGGATAAACAAAAAATTTGTAGAAGTACAAGCCATAATTCCCGAAAAAAGATTTGATAACATAAATAAAATTTCTTTTAAGAGGGAAAAAAATAATTTCAAAGCATTAATTCAAACTCCTTCTCAAAGCGCTTTTGTAATAAAAGAAGAGGGTAATAATTTAAATTTTACATTGTTTGATAATAGATATGATCCCATTGAAACTAAAGTTATAAATAAAAATTATCGCTTTATTTTAAATGAAAAAATAGAAAATGAATTGAATTTAAAATATTTAAATAATTCTCCGTTATTCGGCTATGATGTTGAAAAAGTTGAAGAAGGTTATCTTTTATCAATTAAAAAACCACCTTGCATTAACAAAAAAAGACCCCTTAATGATATTATCATAACTATTGATGCTGGGCATGGAGGTTGCGAAAAAGGAGCTGTTGCGTTTGGTTTAGAAGAAAAAATAATTAATTTGCAAATTGCAAAAGCATTAAAAAAAGAATTAAGAAAAAAAGGCGCAAGGGTTTATTTGACAAGAACTAGAGACAAACAAATTTCTCTAAATGATAGAATAATTTTTGCTAAAGAAAAGCAAAGCGATATTTTGTTAAGTATCCATCAAAATTCTTTACTTAATCCTAGTGAAGTTGATAAAAAACACGGAGTTGGTACATATTATTATCATCCACAAGCTCGGCCATTGGCTCAAAAA
Source organism: Candidatus Gastranaerophilales bacterium (assembly GCA_017560095.1). Classification (GTDB taxonomy): domain Bacteria; phylum Cyanobacteriota; class Vampirovibrionia; order Gastranaerophilales; family Gastranaerophilaceae; genus RUG14156. The sequence goes on along the minus strand of JAFYOU010000036.1, from coordinate 71,565 downwards.
ATTCAAGATAATTTGTTAGTTGCAACAAACTTTAAAGATGACAAGGTAAATTTTGCATCTTTTGTATTGACTCGTCCAACTAGTCAGATAAGCGTTTTAGTAGAATGTGGCTATATAATTCACCAAGAAGAAGCACAAAAAATTTCAAATAAAAAATTTCAAAAAGTTATAGCTAAAGCCATAACTAAAGGATGCGAAGAATATTTAAAAGAAAGTTTTAATTAAATTAAATTTTCTTTAGCAATTGTAATAAAGCCCCTATCGAGCATCCGGCAATTGCCAAAGAAAAGAAACCTTGTAATTTAAGACCCTTGTTCGCATTCGATGTGAGTTTGTAAGCCATTCTTGGATTTTCTTGTTTTTTGATTGCAACAGTATCTGCTAAAGGAGTTTTAGAGATGCTGGGAGGCATTACAACTCCAACTTGTGGGAAATTAAATTTGCGCTCTTTTGGAGCAGCAGTGTTTTGAACACTTGGTGTCGGTTGTCGAATAGAAGTAGAATTCATTGGAGCAGTATTCATATCGAAATAAAACCAAAACAAGAAAAAAATTGCCTAGAAATTAAGATTTATAAAATAAGTATTTTCGCTAGAGGATGATAGTAAAGCAGTCGCTCCCGCCAGCGCAATAAAAAAGCAAGGTTTGGATACCTTGCTTAGTCCAGTTACGAGCTGTTCGTCATTGCTCAACGCAATGTCGTCACGCTCTAACATCCTGAGGCTCACTCAAAAATCCCAAGAAAAAACAAATTTTCTAGGGATTTTTTTCGTTAAGTTTTAGGCGCGGTGACTCTGCCGACGAGAAAGACTAAATGTCTTTCGAGGAGAGGGCGACCCGTTGAGGTCGCTCCCGCCAGCGCAATAAAAAAGCAAGGTTTGGATACCTTGCTGATGAAGTTTAGGCGCGGTGGGACTCGAACCCACGACCAAGAGATTAAGAGTCTCCTGCTCTACCAACTGAGCTACACGCCCATAAACACATTATTTAATTTTCAATTTTATTACCGCTCAGTTGCTAGAGCGTGCTCTACGTTATTTTGGTTTCGTTTTAACTCAACTGGGAGCTACACGCCCATAAACTTAACATCACTATAAAACAATTGCAGTTGAAAATCAAACAAAATACTTCTCTTTTTACTATTATTAATTAAATATTTTTTAAAAAATCTTTTTTATTGTATAATATTGCTATAGCAATTAAAAGGGGAGTATATGGCAGATACAACATCGCAACAAAATTATGATGCCAGTAATATTAGAGTTTTAGAAGGGTTGGAAGCAGTTAGGGTTAGACCGGGTATGTATATCGGTTCAACTTCTCAAAGGGGTTTGCACCATTGTATATATGAAATTGTTGATAATTCAATTGATGAAAGTTTAGCAGGATATTGCGATACAATTCATGTAACGGTTCACAAAGATAATTCTGTAACTGTTCAAGATAATGGTCGTGGTATTCCTTGTGATATTAAACCAGATAGCGGTAAATCAGCACTTGAAATTGTACATACTGTATTACACGCAGGCGGAAAATTTGGAGATGGCGGATATAAAGTGTCAGGCGGGTTGCACGGCGTAGGTGCTTCTGTTGTAAACGCGTTATCTGAAAAATATGTTGTTGAAGTATCTCGTGATGGCTGGGTTCATAGACAAGAATACCTTAGAGGTGAACCAACTACAGAAGTTCAAAAAATTAAAGAAACAACTGAACATGGTACAAAAACTCATTTCTGGCCAGACCCTGTAATTTTTACAGAAACAACTGAAATTGATTGTGATGTAATTGCAAATCGTTTAAGAGAAATGGCTTTCTTGAATAAAGGGTTAAAACTTGTATTCCATGATGAAAAAATAGAAAAAGAAACTGTTTATCACTTTGAAGGCGGTATTGCAAGTTATGTTGAACATTTAAATAAAAACAAAAATGTTTTATTTGAAAAACCGGTTTATATTGAAAAAATGGTTGATGGAATTAATGTTGAAATTGCAATGCAATATACAGATTCATATACTGAAAATGTTTTATCGTTTGCAAACAATATTAACACTCATTCAGGCGGAACTCATTTAACAGGTTTCAGAAATGGTATTACCCGTGTAATCAATGATTACGGAAGAAAAAATAATATCTTGAAAGAGAAAGATGCAAATCTTGCTGGTGAAGATGTTAGAGAAGGCTTGACTGCAATTGTTTCCGTTAAAATTGGGAACCCTGAGTTTGAAGGACAAACAAAGGAAAAATTAGGTAATGCTGAAGTTACTCCTGCAGTAAATGATGTAATCAGAGATAAATTCCAAGAATGGCTTGAGTTTAACCCAAAAGTAGCTAAAACTATTATTGAAAAAACCCTTCAAGCGCAACGAGCTCGTGAAGCAGCTAGAAAAGCAAGAGAACTTACAAGAAGAAAAACCGCTCTTGAATCTTCATCTTTGCCTGGAAAACTTGCAGATTGTTCTTGTCGTGAAGCCGAAAAATGCGAATTATATATCGTAGAGGGTGATTCTGCGGGTGGATCTGCTAAACAAGGTAGAAATAGACAATTCCAAGCAATTCTACCTTTAAGAGGTAAAATTCTTAACGTTGAAAAAGCTCGTTTAGATAAAATTTATAATTCAGATTCTATTAAAACAATGATTCAAGCTTTAGGTATCAATATTTCTAAAAATGAAGAAGAGGTTGATGTTACAAAGCTTAGATATCATAAAGTAGTTATTATGACAGATGCCGATGTTGATGGTGCTCACATTAGAACATTGATGTTGACGTTCTTCTTTAGATACGCAAAACCGCTTTTAACAAATGGTTATGTTTATATTGCGCAACCTCCATTGTATAAAGTTACAGCTGGCAAACAAACAGAGTATTTATATGATGATAGAGCGCTTGAGCGAATGGTTCGCGAAAAAGGTGTTAAGGGTCTTCAACTGTTTAATAAAGCAAAAACCAAATCAATTTCTGAAGACGGACTTGAACCTTTGATGTATGAAATGGGTAAATATTATAGAGCGTTCTATAACCCAATTATTAATCAAATGCCTTCTGTTATAGTTCGTGGTTTGATTCGTTCAAATATTGCTCCAACTGATTTCGAAAATGAAGAAAAAATGAAAGAGCATTATGAATATCTTTCTCATTACATAAAAGACCACGCTGAAAATTATGGTATTGTTGAAGCAAAAGATTATAGGGTATTCTTAACTTCAAATACCGAAAATACAAGATTCAATTTAAAAATTGAATTAGGTAACGAATTAGAACCTGTTTTAATTACTCAAAATATGATTAAATCTCAAGAATTTATGAGAATTAAAGACGCATATCCAAAAATTAGAGAATTTTTAATCGAAGAAGAAAAACTTCTAAAATTAGAATCTGAAAATGGTTCAGTTGACATCACTTCATTTACTCAACTATCTAAATTTATTGAAGATAGAGGTCAAAAAGGTATGCAAATCCAACGTTTTAAAGGGTTAGGTGAAATGATGCCTCAACAACTTTGGGAAACAACAATGGATCCTGCTAATCGCACATTAAAGCGTGTTAGCCTTGAAGATGCGCAACTTTGTGATGAATTGTTTGATATTTTGATGGGCGATAATGTTGCACCTCGTCGTGATTTTATTGAACAAAATGCTGTATATGCAACAAATATTGATGTTTAAAAAACTCCCTTAAAGGGAGTTTTTTAATAATAAAAGTACTATTAAAGCGCTTTTTATAATTCTATTTCTTCGTAATCACCCATTGCTTTTAGTTGTTTCTTCTTAATATTATGGACAGTTGCATCAACTAAAAGATCAAAAGATTTCATGTCTTTAATTTTTGGTGAAAACTCTTTAATTAATGTGTCTCGAACCATTTTTTCGAGTTTTTCATTGTCTTTGTTAATATCTTTGTCTTCAGGGATTAAATAATCAATATACCTTGAAGCAATTTTGCAATCTTGCAAACTTGAAAACATAGCCCACTTAAGTTTTGGACTTAAATCTTTTAATTTTCTAACAATTTTGAAATTTTTAAAATTCATTTTGACCTCTGTGCATCTACATGCTATTTGATGTTTATTTAAAGTGAACTAAAAAAATAAAGTGATAAACTTCTGACATGATATTTACAAAAGTTTACTTAAATAGATTATATAAATTTTTTTTCTATTTTTCAAGCCTTGTAATATTTCTTTGAAAGTTTTTATATGTTAGAATAAATACAGATGTCCACGTAGTTCAGATGGATAGAACGTCACCCTCCTAAGGTGAATGTCGGAGGTTCGAATCCTCTCGTGGACATTTTACTTGTGTTCAGATAAAATAATGCACCCTCAATCGCGTGAATTGGTTTTTAACTTATAAATTTAGAAAATATTTTAAAGTAAATTAAGAATGCACCTAGAATTAGCAGGATTCCTGAAATTTTCATTAAAATTTCACTAATTGAAGAGAAGTTTCTTATTTGTTTTAAAAATGATGTGAAAATTCCAGCCAAAACTACTACAACACCTTGTCCTAATGAAAATAAAAGAAGCATAAGCGCTGCTAGAATTATATTATTTGATAAAGTTGCAAAACTCATAATCCCAGCTAGAATCGGAGTTGAACATGGGCTTGCGGCAAAAGCAAACATTGCTCCTATTATAAAAGGATATATAAATAAACTTGTTGAATTTCCTTTTGGGAATCTTTTTACTAATGGTGTTAAATTAAGCTCAATAAATCCAAGTAAATTTAAACCAAGAATTAATATTAACGAAGCTAAAAATAACACCCAATAAGTACCGCCAAATGAAGCAAAAACATTGCCGGTCAGCGCACAAATTATTCCAATTATAGTTAATATAAAAGCAAGTCCAAAAACAAAAGAGCTTAATTGAATAAATGTTTTAAGTTTATCGTTATTAGAATAGCCACCAACGTAACCTATAATTAAAGGAATCATACCTAATGAGCAAGGTGAAATTGAAGATAACACCCCGCCCAAAAATGATATTAATAAAAATAAAATTGAGAATTCTCCATTTTGAATATATTGCGCTAAATTAGCACTTATTTGGTTTAGCATTATTTAATCCCATCTAAAATTTCAATTATTTCATCAGATTTAACAAGGCCTTCTCTTTTTTTTATAGTGTTGCCTTGTTTATCTAAAAATACTATTGTTGGAACTAGGGATACATTGTATTTTTTAATTGCAGCTTTATTGTATTTTACTCCTTTGCCTACGTTTTCAACAACATTTATTTCTTCAACAATTACGGAATCTTTATAATTTTTCATTGCTTTATCTAGCTCGATTGTCATTTCTTTGCATTCTGAACACATGGGTGAAGAAAATTTAACGATTTTTGCTTTTGGATTTTTTACTTCTTCGTTTCCGACAATAGCGCAAACTTTTGCATTTTGTGCTTTAGCATCTAAGTATGCATATAAGCTTAAGGGCATGATGAATATTAATAAAATAATAATCCAATTTTTCATATTTTTTCCTTTATTTAATTACAGAATATTATAATCATAAAAAATTTAATAATAAATCGCCAAAATTACCATATATTATCCATTGCAAAATTTGAATTGAAGAGTTAAAATAGAAAAAATGTAAATTTTTTAAAAAATTATAAGTACGGAGAATATAAAACTAGCAAAAATTTTCTTGGACATGTTTTGTATGGTAAACACGAAAATTTGAATTACGCAATTTGGAGAGTAATTGATGAATAATGATGTGGCAGGTAAGTTGAATAATGATTTTGATGCACAAAAAAATGCATCAAATGCTATTGAAAAACGTGCTGCTCAAAAATCGACAAATCCAATTAATTCTTCTGAATTTATCAGTAAAAATGTTGATAAATCTGTTCAAAATTTTTTAAATGATTCTGTTTTAGTTCAGGCTCATGTTGATTTTTGCGATTTTTTGGTAGAACATGGTTATTGTCTTGAAGAGGCAATGAAAAAAACAGATGATGTTTTTGAAGTCCTTCGTCAAAAAGAAACATATTAAAGGAACTAAAGATGGAAGTTAAAATTTTAAATCATCCAATCGTTAAACATAATTTATCGATAATTAGAGATAAAAACACAGATTGTGAAAGGTTTAAAAATGCACTGAAACGAATTACATATTCTTTGATATATGAGGCTACAGCCAATCTTCCTACAATAAATAAAATTATTGAAACTCCTTTGTGTGAAGCAAATTGTGAAGTTTTTGATTCACGTGCTCAATTGATTATTGCCCCAATTTTAAGAGCGGGTATGATTTTTTGTGAGGTAGCACAAGAACTTCTTCCTTTTGCAAATGTTCATCATGTTGGAATGTATAGAGACGAAGAAACGTTAGAACCCGTCTGGTATTATGATAAAAGAAAAGACATTAAAGAAGATAAAGACAAAGTGTTTGTGCTTTTATTAGACCCAATGCTTGCAACAGGAAATAGTGCAGTTGATGCCGTTGAAAACTTTATTTCAAAAGGAGTTAAAGAAGAAAATATTGTTTTTGTTAGCTTGATTTCTTCTCCTGAAGGAGTTAAAAGATTGACAGATGCTTATTCTAAAGTTCAAATAATTAGCGCATGTTTAGATGACAAATTGAATTCTAAAGGGTATATTTTGCCTGGGTTAGGTGATGCTGGAGATAGAATTTATAACACTTTGGATTAATTATTTTTTTACTTTAATTAAAAAATCATTACCTTTTAGAATGAAATATTTTGAATTATTTTCAATTATTGAATAAGGTTTTAAATTTTGTGTTTTTTCATTTATTTCCAAAAATTCAAAGTTTGGGATTTTAACGTATCTTCGAGCAATTTTGATATATGGCATTGCCCAAGGGTGGAGTGCTCTTAAATGGCGGTATACATCTTCTTTTGATTTTGTTAAATCGACAATGATTTCATTTAAAGACAATTGAGGTTCGTAACTTGCGTAAATTTCGTTTTGTTTGATTGGTTGGATTTGATTTTTGTCATATAAATTTAAAAAATCTTTAACCATGGCTCTAGCCAAACGAGTGGTTTTGTCTTTCAAGCTTTCGCCTGTTTCATTTTCATCGATAGTTACTGCTTCTTGAAGAATAATATCACCTTTATCAAATTTTTCATTCATAAAATGAATTGTAAGCCCTGTTACTTTTTGATTTAGATAAATTGTCCAAAAATACGGATTTGCACCTCGATTTTTTGGTAAAAGTGCAGGATGAAAATTGATACAAGGCAAGAGGTTTAGGATGTCATGTTTAAATTTTTCTCCCCAAGAGCCACAAATAATCATATCAGGATTTAATTTTTGAATTTCTTCGTAAAATTTAGTGTTATTTACGCTTTCGCCTTTGATATCATAAAGTTTTTTGGATTTTATGATTGTATAATCTTTGCTTGGATTAAAAATGTCTTTAAAAAATAATTTGAATTTGGAATTTAAGCGTCTATCGTTTCTGAAAACACCTAAAATTTCATGGTTGGAACTTTCTATTCCTTCAATTAAAGAATAGAGCATTTGTCCGTAACCAACTAAAACAACTTTTGCCATAGGGTTATTATACAATAATTGGCGACTTAAAAGAAGTTGAGTTTTTTGTTTATTGCATTATTGGAAATACCCAGATTCATTTTCAATGCATTCTTTTAGCATTTCTTGAAAACCTTCTCTTTGGGCTTTAACGTCTTCTAATTGAACTTCAATGATTTCGTTTTCTGATTGAACTTCGGTTTCATCGTCATTTGTTTGATTTTCAAGACTTTCGATTTTATTTTCTTTTTCTTCTTTTAAATCGTTTAATTCACCTAACAGGTCTTGATATTCGTTTTTTTGTGCTATTTTATCAAGGCCTTCAATTTCATTTCTTATTCTATCTTCTTCAACAGCATATTCTGCTCTTATCTGGTCAGTTTCGGAACTTACGTGTTTTTGGGTAAGGCGAAGATCTTGCGAGTTATCCGTTAACTGATTAGTAAGAGTTTCTTCTATACTTATGTATGTATCTACTGTTAGTCTTAAGCTTGAACTTCCCATATATTAATAAAATAATTCCCTGATTAAGTATTTCATTACCCTATTTTATTTGTTACATAAGTTTACAAATCGAATTTGATTAATTTATTTGAACCTTGTTCGGTTGCATATAATCGATTGTTTGTTAAGTCGTATATCAAACAATATGGTTTATTTATTTGTGCAAAAATAGAAGCTATATTGTTTGATGTGATTTTAACGATATTGTTTGCACTATAGTTTGCTACATAAATGTTATCGTCTTTATCGATCGCAAGACCAATTGGGCCTTGAATTAAATTAGATTTGGAATGAATTGATTGTTGTCCATAAATTGAGATTTTATGAATTTGATTTTGTGAAAAGCTTGCAACATAGACGTTACCTTTGCTATCTATTGCAGCTCCTGAGGGCGCAGAGAATTCAGCCAATTCAATCCCTTTTGAAATTCCTTGAGTATCGATTATGTTTTCGTGTTTTTTGATTTTTTCTTCAAGATTTAGTTCATCTTGCCTTTTTTCAATTTTTGAAATTAAAAGTTTAGCATCATCATATTGTGGCGCATTAATATTGATTTTTTTCAAGTTTTCAAATGATTTTGAAAGATATCCTTTTTTGAAATATGTTTTTCCTAAGTTATATAGATTTTCTGTGTCTTCAGGTTTTATTTTTGCAATTTCTTCTAATGATTTAATTGCTTCATCATTTTTATTTAAAGACATTAAAATTTGAGCTAAGTTGTAATGCGCTTCATAAAAATCAGGTTTTAATTCTAGTGCTTTTATGAAATAATCGATTGATTTTTCAATTTTGTCTTGGCCATATAAATCAATTGCTTCGTTGTATAAATTTGCGGCTTTTTCGTTGTTGTTTTCTGCTTCTTCGCAAAATGTTATGTTTGTTGCGAAAAGATAAAGTAGTGAAAATATTATAATTAATGCTTTTTTATTCATGATATTATTATATAGCAAAATTGATAAAAAGGGGAAATTGATTTGATAATTTTGGGAATTGAGTCAAGTTGTGATGAAACAGCAGCAGCAATAGTTAAAGATGGCAGAGAAGTGCTTTCTAATGTTGTTTCTACTCAAATTAAGATTCATGAAAAATTTGGCGGAGTAGTTCCTGAAGTTGCTGCAAGAGAACACTTAAATTCAATTAATTTAGTTATTAAAGAAGCATATAGCCTGGCAGGTATTACCCCTGATAAAATTGATGCATTTTCTTCTACCGTTGGCCCTGGGTTGGTTGGTTGTTTGTTGGTTGGAATGAATGCCGCAAAAACCCTTTCTTTGGTTCATAATAAGCCATATTATGGCGTGAATCATTTGCAAGCACATGTTAGTGCTAATTTCATTGATACCGACTTAAAGCCTCCTTTTATTTGTCTTTTAGTTTCAGGGGGGCATACGCAAATAATTTATGTTGAAGATTATGATAAGCAAGAAATAATAGCTTCTACTATTGATGATGCTGTTGGAGAAGTTTATGATAAGGTGGCAAGACTTTGCTCTATCCCTTATCCTGGGGGAGTTTTATTGGACAAACTTGCAAATGAAGGAAATAAGAATGCTTTTAATTTTCCAGAAGCCAAAGTGGGTGAAGATGAATTTTCTTTTTCTGGTTTAAAAACAGCAGTTTTGCGAGAAGTTAAAAAATTTCAAATCGAAGAGCTCCCAAAAGCCGATATTGCAGCTAGTTTTCAATATCGAATTGCAGATACTTTAATTAAAAAAACGTTGAATTTTGCTAATAAATTTAATTGCAAAACAATCGCACTTGCGGGTGGTGTTGCTGCAAATTCGGAATTAAGAAAAAGAATGGAAGAATTGAAATTAAAAGGGTATAAAACTTATGCGCCGCAAATGAAATATTGCACTGATAATGCTGCAATGGTTGCAAGTTGTGCATATTTTAATCCAATAAAATGTGAAAATTCTTTAATGTTAGAAGTTTTTTCTCGCGCTTAAGCGACTAAAAAGCGCCTTTTGATAAATTCTCTTTTTTCTTGGCTGAAATCTGAAAAATTAACGTAAGACTTTAAAAAACCGTCTTTTAAAATTAAAGCAAAGTAGCTTAAAACCTCGCTTTTAAGATTAAAGAGTTTAATTTTATCTTTTAATAAATATTTAATTAGGATTGGGCTATTTACATTATCTACTTGGCTCATATCTATACCCACTCTTTTTTTGGATGGAATTTGTGAAATTATTTGGCATACTAAATCGTCATCAACATTTTTTTTGTTAATGATAAAAACAATCTCTTTTTTGTAAATTGTTTTGAAAAATTGCATTTTAAAAAGTCATCCTTGGAGTCAGATAACTTTATGTTAAAGCTTTTTAAACTAATTGTTAATAATTACAAAGAATAGTATCTATACAACTTTTGTTTGGTTGAAATCCATGATAGTATTAGCATGAGAAGAGTATATTATATAAAAATGAAAATACTGAAATATTTTAAAAGCCAAAAAGAAGAAACTAACTTCAATTTATTGCCAGACGGGATTTTTACTTTAGAACAAGACGGAAAAATTATTGACGTTAATAATAAAGTTCTTGAGATGTATGAGATGACTCGTTTTGAGATTTTGGGTCGTTATTTTTCTGATTTTGTTGAAAATGGTACATCTATTTTAAATAAAGTTGTTCAAAATAAATCAACAGCTACAGTTAGAGCGTTAATGAAAAATGAAGAAATAAGAAACGTTTTTTTTGAAATTAGCGCAATAAGAAATCCGGAAACACTAAAAGTTTATGTTTCAGCAAGAAATATAACAAAGCAAAAAGCAGAGCAAAAAACCATAAATGAAAAATATGCGCAAGCGCAAAAAATAATTGATGGAAAAAATGATTTTTTAATTGATGCTTCTGGTTCGATTTTGTCTAGCCTTGTTTCTATTGGTGGTTTTTCAAGAGCGCTTTTGGATGGAATCGGAGGAGCTTTATCTGAAAAGCAACAAAAATATTTAAATATAATTAATACAAATTCAAAAGACTTAAGTTATGATTTAGAAAAGCTTTTTGCATTATTTAAGCTTGAATCTAAAAAAGTTCAATATAACAATAAAGGATTTGATTTGATTAGCTTAATTAAATCAATCGATAGAGTTTATAAAAAAGATTTTCAAGATAAAAAGATTATTTTTTCGCTTGATTATTCTACGTTAACTCAAAGAGATTGTTATTTGGATGGCGAAGTAATTGAGTATATTTTAAGGTGTATTATGGATATTTTCTTAAGGTTTGCAAACCTTGGAAAATGCTCATTAAATATTGGACATCCGCCTGTTGATTTTTTAAAACAAAAAGATTTTTCAGCAAACGATTCGCTAGATAGTACTAAATATGTTCTTTTTGAAGCTAAAATCACGGATTTAGTTTTTTCTCAAGAAGAATTAGATAATATTTTTGATTTATATTATAAAGGTTCAACTAAACGTCCAATAGGTTTAAAGGCTACTTTAAATCTTTTAAAATTGTATATTAATGATTTCAAAGGTGACATTTGGGTGTATTCTAAACAAAATTTTGGCACTATGATGACATTTGTGCTACCCTTAAAATAGATGGAATAAATCTAGAGGGTTTAATGGCTAAAGTTGTTTTAGAAAACGTTTCAAAAAGTTTTGGCGAAAAGGAAATTTTGAAAAATATTAATCTTGAAATTCAAGATGGAGAGTTTTTGGTTCTTGTCGGTGCCTCTGGTTGTGGTAAATCAACGTTATTAAGGATGATAGCTGGACTTGAAACACCTAGCGAAGGAGTTATTAAGATTAAAGATGAAGTGGTTAATGATGTTCATCCGAAGGACAGAAATATAGCTATGGTCTTTCAAAGCTATGCTCTTTACCCTCATTTAAATGTGTATGATAATATTTCATTGGGTTTAAAAGTTCGCAAAATGGCAAAATGTGAAATAGAACGAAGAGTTAAAAGAGCAGCCGAAATTTTAAAGCTTGAAGATTATTTAAAAAGAAAACCGAAAGAATTATCTGGTGGTCAAAGACAAAGGGTTGCGTTAGCTCGTGCAATTGTTAGAGAGCCAAGAGTATTTTTAATGGATGAGCCATTATCTAATCTTGATGCAAAATTAAGAAGCGAAATGAGGGCAGAAATTAAAAAGCTTCAAAAAAGATTAAATGTAACTTTTATTTATGTTACCCATGATCAAACTGAAGCGTTAACCATGGGGGACAGAATTGTTGTTTTGAATAATGGTGAGATTCAACAAGTTGATACGCCTCATAATGTCTATAATCACCCTAAAAATACTTTTGTTGCAACTTTTATGGGTTCAAGCCCCATGAATTTGGTTGAAGCAAAAATAGTAGATAATTTTTTAAGGTTTGGAAATTTGTCCATTAGTTTAGATTCTTTGCCATTTGAGCTTCAATCGTACAAAAAAGCTTTAGTAGGCATAAGAAGCGAAGACATAGCCGAAATATCGAATCCTAATTATCACTTTAATTTGATTAAATTTAATTCAAAAGTTCAATTTGAAGAGAATTTGGGTTCTCATAAAAATATTTATTTTAAATTTGGAGATGCAGATTTTTGTGCAATTGCTTCTAGTCAAGCTGCAAAAGCTCAAGAAATGAGTTTTTCAATTAATCCAAGAGATTTACATTTTTTTGATGTGGAAACTAAAGAACCGATAGTCAAAAAAATGGAATTTGGGATATAACTTAGATGATAAAAACAATAGAAAATATTTTAAATAATGGCGGAATTGAAGAATATCAAGCAGAAGCAAAACTTCTTGTACTTGAAGTTTCAGGCATGACTTATGAAGATATTTTGCTTGGGAAAAAAATTGAAAATGCAGAAAAAATTATCGAATTGGCTAAAAAAAGAATTGAAACAAAGGCTCCAATTCAGCATATTATTGGATATGCAAGATTTATGGGTGAAAAATATATAGTTAATTCTAATGTTTTAATTCCAAGAGACGAAACAGAAATTCTTGTTAATAAGGCTTATGAGTTAATTAAAAAACAAGAAAATAAGCTTGATATTTTAGATATTGGAGTCGGCTCTGGCTGTATTTCTTGTGCTTTAGCGAAAAAATTAAAAGAAAAAGAAATTGAAATTTTGGGAGTAGATATCAGTGTTGATGCTCTTGAGGTTGCAATTGAAAATGTAGCAAAATTAGATTTGGTTCGAAAAGTAATTCTTCGAAAATCTGATATTTATTTAAAAATTAGAGAGTGTGAAAAATTTGATTTAATTGTTTCAAATCCTCCATATATCCCGATATTACAAAAAGAAAATCTTCAAAAAGAAGTTAAAGATTTCGATCCAAAGTTGGCTTTGTTTGCTTCAGATGATGATGGTGTTGAATTTTATGAGCGCATTATTAAAGATGCACCAAATTGTTTGAAGCCAAATGGATTTATAGCTTTTGAATTGGGTGTTAATCAGGCGCAATTGGTCAAAAAGATGCTTGAAAAAGATTTTAAAAATATTGAAATAACTAAAGATTTAGCAGGAATTGAAAGGGTTATTACGGCCCAATTAATTTAAAAAAAATAATTATTACAAAAAGCGTCGCTTTGAATTCTGCAAAACGACGCTTTTAATTTTTAAATTTTAATTAAAAATTCTCTGAAATTAAGAAAGATTTATGTTCAACTTGATCTGCATCCATTAAACCACGGTTTAATTGAGTGTATTTTGCATCTCTTGAGTTGAATTTTCTTTTTAAGAATTCATAAGAAATTTTTGGGTCACATTGTTCGCCACAAGTGAATAAATCAACTGCAGCATAGCCAAATTCTGGCCATGTGTGAATTGCCAAATGGCTTTCGGAAATGATAACAACTCCAGAAACGCCGTGTGGTGCAAATAAATGAAAACATTTATTAACAATAGTAGCGCCACATTCTAAAGCTGCATCTAACATATATTTTTCTACTAAAGCTGGGTTATTTAAAACATTAGGGTCACAATCAAAAAATTCTGCTAAAATGTGACGTCCTAGGTATCCTTGTTGTTGTGTTTCGGTAGTTACTTCTTGTATTCCGATAGGTGTCATTACTGCCAATTCATATTCCCCCTTATGGTTAACTAATACATTTTTTTGTTGCAAAAACAAATATACACTATATCAAAAAAACATGCAATATCAGTTTTTGACTATTTTTACATATAATTTTAACAATTTTTAATATATATTTTTAATATCAGCTACAATCGTAGTTTTGACACTTTATCTTGACGAAATTTTGTTAATAAATTTATAATTAATTTATGAAAAAAATTCAAACAATTGGTTTAGTAGCCCCATCTGGTACGCTCAGAAATCTAAATGAAATTAATCAAAAAATAGCAATTCTTGAAAAAAATTTCAAAGTTAAAAAGTTTTATGATGAAAATGCAAGTTGTGGATTTTTAGCGGATGCTGATGAAGCTCGAGTAAGATATTTTGAATCTGCTTTTCAAGATAGCGAAGTTGATTTGGTTTTATCTATTCGAGGTGGTTATGGGGCTATTCGAATTGTTGATAAAATCAATTATGACTTAATTAAAGATAAATTTTATGCAGGAAGTTCCGATGCAACAATTCTTTTATGTGCATTAAATAAAAAAACCAATGTTAAAACCTTTCATAGCTTAATGATGACAAATGGTTTTATTGAAAATTTAGATAGAAATATTGAAATAATTGAAAATAATATTTTTAATTTGAGCTTAACTCCAATCAAAAAAGGTGTAGCTTCTGGTATGTTGTGGGGCGGAAATTTATCAAGTCTTGTTTCAATGTTTTCGGGCGAACAATATTTGCCTAATGAAGATATAATTTTATTTTTAGAAGATTTAGCAGAGCCTAGTTACAAAATCGATAAAATGATTTATGAAATTTATCGAAACGCTCCACTTAAAGAAAAAATTAAAGGAATAATTTTTGGTGATTTTTATTTAGAAGAAAATGAAATTATGCCAATTTTAAAAGAATATTCTGAATTATTTAATGTTCCTACTTGGTACACGTTAGATATTACACACAAAGAAAACAACGTCACTTTGCCTTTTGGAAAATTCATCGAATTATAGTAAAATATTCTAAAAGGGGTATTTATGGTGGCAGAAGATAAAAAGACTTTAATTTTGATTGATGGTCATGCGCTTGCTTTTAGAATGTTTTTTGCGCTTGAGCGAACTAATATGCAAACAACAGATCATATTCCAACTTGGGCCGTTTGGGGCTTTTTTAAAGCTATTTTTGACCTTCTTGCAGATAAAAAATTAAATATTAAACCGAATTCAATAGCTGTTGCGTTTGATGTATCTAAAGCTACTTTTAGACTTGAAAAATTCCCTGAATATAAAGCAAATAGATTAACTATGCCAGATAGCTTAAGAACTCAATTAAGTTTAATTCAAGAAGGCTTAAAGGCGTTTGATATTCCAATTTATACATATGAGGGGTATGAAGGTGATGATGTTATTGGAACAATTGCTAAACAAGCAAGAGAAAGCGGGCATAAAACTTATATTTTAACAGGAGATAGAGATAGTTTCCAGCTTGTTGATGATGAAGGTTTAACAACCATTTTAATACCTTCAAAGGGTGAAATTGTTAAATACAATAAACAAGAAGTTTTTGAAAAAATGGAGGTTTATCCTTCTCAAATTGTTGATTATAAAGCATTATGCGGAGATACTTCGGATAATATTCCTGGCATTCGAGGAATTGGCCCAAAATCAGCAAGTGGTTTGTTGGCAGAATATAAAACTCTTGATGGAGTTTATGAAAATATTGAATCAATAACCAAAAAAGCCCTAAAAGAAAAGCTTGTAAATGGAAAAGAAGATGCATATTTGTCTCAATATTTAGCTAAAATTGTAGATGATGTTGATATTAAATTTGATTTTGAAAGTGCTTGTTTAAACATTCCAAATAAAGAAACAGCAGTTAGTTTTTTGCAAAAAATGCAGTTTTACTCTTTTGTAAAAAATATCGATAAATTATTAGCTCCTTTTAATAATGATAATTCTTGTGAAAGCATTGTTTCTTTTGCTCCTATTCAAGAAGAAAGCGAAACTCAACAACTTGGACTTTTTGCAACAATTCAACAAAAAGAAGCAAAAAAAGTTGAATTGAAAGATAAAAGCTATTTATCTAACCTCAAAAATGGCGATAAAATTGGCTTTTTATTAGATTTTATAGATAGAGAATTTTGTTATATTGCATTCAATGATTGTGTTGTAAAATTACCCACTCTTGAAGCAAAAGACATAATTGAAAATCCCGAAATTAAAAAAGTTACTTATGATGTTAAAAATATAGAATATGATATTAAAGGTGTTATATCTGATGTTCAAATTTCAAGCTACATCAAAGATTCCAGCAGAAAACACGATTTAATTATTCAAATTAATGAATGTCTTGAAATAATGCCAGATGAAAATGATTTTGGAGCGTTATGTTCTTATTTATTAGATTTAGATGAGTATTATAATAAAACTCTATCCGATAAGGAATTGAAGCTTTTAAATGAAGTAGAATTGCCTTTAGCTTTTGTTTTAAAAGATATGGAACATCAAGGGGTTAAACTTGATATTAATTATTTAAAATCAATTGGAGATGAAATTGATTCTAAAGTTAAAAATTATGAAAAATTAATTTATGATGAAGCAGGTTGTACTTTTAATATTAATTCTCCAAAACAAGTAGCAGAAGTTCTTTTTGATAAAATGCAAATTAAGCCAAAGAAAAAAGGCAAATCAGGTAATTATTCAACAAATGCTAAAATCTTAGATGAATTAGCTCTAGATTATGAAATTGCAAGAAATATATTAGAACATCGTCAATTAATGAAATTGAAAACAACTTATATTGACGCTCTGCCAAAATTGGTTAAACAAGATGGCAAAATTCACACACATTTTAATCAAATAGTAACTACAACGGGAAGATTGTCTTCATCTGAACCAAACTTACAAAATATTCCAATCAAAACAGAATTTTCATCAAGAATCAGAGCTGGTTTTGTTCCAGAGGATGAAAATAAAATAATTTTAAGCGCTGACTATTCCCAAGTTGAATTAAGATTATTAGCTCATTATTCAGGGGATGAGGGTCTAATTGAAGCATTTTGTTCTGATATTGATGTTCATAAAGTTACGGCTTCTAAAATTTTCAATGTTGCAATAGAATCTGTAACAAAAGAAATGAGAAGAAAAGCAAAAACAGTTAATTTTGGAATAATTTATGGTCAAACAAGATATGGACTAGCTTCTACACTTGGAATTGACCCATATGAAGCTCAGGATTTGATTAATAAATATTTTGCAACTTATCCAAAAATTTCTCAATATATGAATGAAACTATAGAATGTGCTCAAACAAACGGTTGGGTTGAAACATTGTATGGAAGAAGAAGATATTTGGGGGCTGAACTTAATTCAAGAAATGCAAATATTAGAGAATTTGCTCTTAGGGCTGCAATTAATGCGCCATTACAAGGAACGAGCGCTGATATTATAAAAATGGCAATGGTTGATTTGCATACAAAATTAAAAGATTTTAAATCTAGAATGATTCTTCAAATCCATGATGAATTAGTACTTGAAGTACCTCAAGATGAACTTGAAATAATTAAACCAATGGTTATATCTTCAATGGAAATGAATCAACCATTAAAAGTTCCTCTAAAAGTTGAGGTTGGTTATGGTAAGACTTGGATGGAGAAATAAGCTATGAAAAAATTAATTCTTTCTCTTTGTTTATTATCAACAATTGCACTAGCAGGGATTTTTGAAGATAGTTTTAAAATTTATTCCCAAGACGCTGATACAATTTTTATGAGTGCGTTGAGTGCTATTAGTTCGTCTAATCAATATGAAATAGCTGAAATGCAAACAAAAAATGGTTATATTTTATTTTTGCATGGCTCAAGATATTACCTTTTAACGGTTACTAGACGTTATCAGAATCAAAGTGAAGTGAAGATAATGCCACAAAATAGTGATTTTTCTCAGGGAAGTGGTGTGGCTAGAGAGGTTTTTGCTTTAATTAATGCTAAATTATTAACTCAACCAATGGAGCAAATCAAATAAATGCCAAAATATGCTCAAGTGCTTGTTGATATTAATAAATTAGGAACAAAAACTTTTAGTTATTTAATTCCTGAAAGTTTAGCTGATAAGATTAAAATTGGTCAAGCGGTAGCTATTCCTTTTGGAAATAGAAAAGAGTTGCTTAAAGCTTACGTTGTAGGTTTTACAAATTACCTTGAAGCTGGAATTAAAGCAAAAGAAATAACAGAAATTTTAGATTCTGAACCATTGTTTTCTCTTGAATATCTTCAACTTTTAGAGTGGGTTTCATCTTATTATTTTTGCGATATTCAAACAGTATTAAATACAGCGTTACCTCAAAAATTTTTTGAGAAAAATGTTAAAAAATATAGAACACCAAAAATAAAATCTAAGTTATTTGATGTTGATAAAATTAAATTAGATAAGGAGCTTTCAGAAACTCAGCAAAAAGTTTTAGATGATATCAGACACGTTGAAGCAAAAACTTCGCTTTTGTATGGAATAACGGGTTCTGGTAAAACTGAAATTTATTTTAAATTAATTGAAGATACGATTAAAAAAGGTAAAAACGTTATTTTTTTAGCGCCTGAAATAGCTCTTGTTTCACAACTAACCATGAGAACAATCGAATATTTTGGCTCTGAAAGTGTAGCTATTTGGCACAGTTCTATAACGGAAGCTGAAAAATATGAAACTTGGAAAAAATTAAGAAATAATGAAATTAAAATTCTTTTTGGCGCAAGAAGTGCAGTATTTGCTCCAATTAAGGATTTAGGATTAATTATTATTGATGAAGAACATGATTCAAGCTACAAGCAAACTATGCCAAATCCAAGGTATAATGCTAAAGATGTAGCAAAAAAATTATGTGAATTATATGATGCTAAACTAATTTTAGGTTCAGCTACTCCTTCAATTGAGAGTTATTATGAGGCAATTAATACTAATTCATTATTTAAATTAAAAGAACGCTTTAATGGGGCAGAATTGCCTAAAGTAGTTTTGATTGATATGAAAACGGAACGTGCTGAAAAAAATTATACGCTTTTTTCAAAAACTCTTCAAAAAAATGTTAAAGAAACGATTGAGCGCGGCGAACAAGTAATTTTCTTGATAAATCGAAGAGGTTTTTCTTCTTATACGCAATGTATGGAGTGCGGGGAAGTTGTACAATGCAAAAAATGCGCAATTCCAATGATTTATCATTCCCAAACAGACTCATACAAATGTCATTATTGCGATTCAACGCTTTATGAACCAAAATGCGCAAAATGTGGAAGTGTTGCGCTAGAGCATTTTGGAATGGGTACACAAAAAGTAGAAGCAGTTGCTCGTGCTTTTTATCCTGAATATCGAATTGAAAGACTTGATTCAGATAGTTTAACTAAAAAAAATGAACATATTGAAGTTTTAAAAAGATTCCAAGATGGTGAAATTGATATTTTAATTGGAACGCAAATGATAGCTAAAGGATTGGATAATAAAAACGTAACTTTAGTTGGTGTTATTAATGCAGATTTGAGCTTCAACCTTCCAGATTATAGAAGTTCGGAGCGTGGTTTTTCAATTTTAACTCAGGTTGCAGGCCGTTCTGGCAGGGGCGAAAATGAAGGAAAGGTAATTTTTCAAACATATAATTCAAATAATTTATATCTTTTAAATGCGCAAGAGCAAAATTATGAATCGTTTTACGAAAACGAAATTGAATTAAGAGAAATGCTTGATTATCCCCCATTTTCTAAAATGATTAGAATAGTCTTATCATCTAAAAATGAATATAGAGCCGAAAAGTCAGTTGCAGAAATTGAATTAGCGCTAACTGATTATATTCAAAAATTATCCCTAGATGAAACAATTATGGTTTTAGGTCCGACTCCTTGCGTAATTAATAAAATTAAAGATGAATATCGCTTTAATTTAATTGTTAAAAATAAATTAGGCGAAAATGGACATAGGACAATTTTAAGATTTTTAAGGTCGATAAAGTTGCCAAATGATATTAAAATGGTTGTAGATATAGATCCATCGGATATTTTATAGATGTTAATTAATGCGCCATCAATTACAAATAGAACTAAAATCCTTGAAGATGAATATTTTAAACTTCTTCAAAGTGGTGTGAATGCGCAAAATATCTTAGTTTTGGTGCAAAATTCCAAGAAAAAGAAAGAATTTATTGATAATTTAAAAAAGCGTTTTCCTTTAGGCTCAATTGGGAATATTAAAGTTTATAGTTTTTCAGGATTAATTTATAACTATATTCTTGAAAATTGGGCGATAGTTGAAAATTCAATAAAAAACGGAAAAAGAAAAATTATTCCAAATTTATGCGGACTTGAAGTATCTCAAAAAATTTTAAAAGATTCAATTTCTGAAGTTGATTTTAGTGGATATAACTCAAAAACAAGCTTGCTTCATCAGCTTTTTAGAAGAAATTCTTTGATTAATTTTAATAATTTATCTAGAGATGAAATAGAACGTAGAACTCAAATTTTAGATGAAAGTTATTCTAATGAAGCGCAATTAGCCCTTGATAAATATAAACTTAAATCAATTGAGCTTCGTGCTTTTGATTATGTACGCCAAGTAAATTTATTTGAATTTTTATATAAAAAATTGCCCAACAAATTTGAATATGTTTTTTTAGATGATGGAGATGAAATAACTCCTGCGCTATTTGCATATTTAAATTACATTAAACCAACGGTGAAAGAATTTTTTATAGGCTACGATTTACTTGGTTCATCTCGCTTAGGGTATTTAGGCGCAATAAATATCGATTTTGAAAAGTTTTTAAATATAAAAGCCTTAACGCCATTTGATGATAACAATAAGACGTCTTCAGCTAAAAAAATCCTTGAAAATGTCAGAAATGATAAAGAAATTGAACTTGATGATATATCTTCAAAATCATTTTTAAAAAGAAATGAAATGATAGATGATGTCTTATTTGAAATTAAAAAATTAATTAATAGTGGCATAAAACCTTCCGAAATTGCAATTATTACCCCAAATTCTGATGATTTTTTAAAAATAACGTTAGAAAAATCAGGTTTTAATTTTAATTTTTTAACTAAAAATGAAAAGCTAAATCAAAATAAGCTAATCGGCTATATTTTAGAGCTTTTAAAAATAATAAACGACACAAACAATCAAGATATTTCACCATATGTTTTAAAAGGGATTTTTATTGAGCTTTTAAATTTGGATAAGAAAGAAGCAATTAAAATCATTCAAGAATATAAGCTTGAGCGTGATTTTAAAAATATCAACATTTTTGATATGGCAAAAAATAAAGATATTGATGCTTTTAAAAAACTTGTTGAAATTTATGAAAACATTAGATTTGAAAAATTATCTATTCAATTACTGGAAATTGTTTCAAATTTCGTTCAATTGTGCCCAGAAATTTCAAAAGACATAATTAAAATTAATCAACTTTTAAAGCAGATTTATGATTTTGAAGAAGTGTTTAGCGATGCTTCAAATAATGAACTATTAAATCAACTTGAAAATACAATTATTTCAGAAAATCCGCTATCAGATGATGAAATGGATGAAAATTCAATTATCGTTTCATCTGCTCAAAAAATAATCGATTATTCTTATAAGACAAAATACCAATTTTTATTAGATACAACAAGTGAAAATTGGCTCAAACAAGATATAGGCCCTCTATATAACGCTTGGGTAATGCAAAAAAGTTGGAACAAAGAAACATTTGAATTAGAAGATAATATTAATTTAACTAAAGATAGAACGGCTCGTATTCTTTATAAACTCTATCTTTTAGGTGAAAATGTTACTCTTTATCAAAGCTTATATGACAGTTTAGGGCAAGAAAATCTTGGAGGAATTGACAAATATTTTAAAAAGAAAGTTGAACTCGCTTCATCTTCTAAAAATCCAATTATTCCAAGATCCGATCAACAAGCAGTATTAAATTATAAAGGTGGATTAATGTCAGTTTCAGCTACTGCTGGTTCTGGAAAAACCACTATTATGCTTTTGCTTGTAGATAAAATTTTAAATGGTGAAATTTTAGACAATATTGAACCTAAAAACATATTTGTTCTAACTTTTATGGAATCTGCTGCTCGTAATTTTCGCGAAAGAATCAAAGCAAAATATCCTGATTTATCTGAGTTGCCTAATATTTCAACAATTCACGGATTGGCTCTTAGAATAATTAAAGACAATAACAACCATTCAAGAGTTGGGCTAGATTATGATTTTGAAATAGTCGACGAAATAAAGCGCTCAGCAATTTTAAATGAAATTTTATACACACTTGGAATTGGACCTGATAAATCTGATTTATATGATAGCGCAATTTCTGCTTATAAAAATGAATTAGCGAAAGATTTAAATTATATTTGTGATAATCGCTTATTTTTAAATGTTTTTAATGCTTATCAAAATAAATTAAAAGAACAAAATTTAATTGATTATGATGATTTATTGCTTTTGAGTCTGCGTCTTTTAAGGGAAAATAAAGACATTTTAGAATATTATCAAGATATAGTTAAAATTATAATTGAAGATGAAGCGCAAGATTCAAGTTATACGCAACAAAATCTTATCACGCTTTTGGGTGGAAAATATAAAAATATAATTCGTTGTGGAGATATTAATCAGGCAATTACTTCCACTTTTTCAAATTCTGACGTTAAAGGATTTCGTGAATTTATTAAAAATTCAACAAATGTTGAAATGGATAGGTGTCAAAGATGCGCAACAGGCATACTAGATTGTGCTAATGGGCTTGTGGATTATGCTAAACAAAATAAAATTGAAGCCTTTTCAAGTCTTATTATGAAACCAGTTGAAGGGAAAAATATTGTTGATAGCAATGCTGTAACTAGTGCAATATTTGAAAACGAACAAGAAGAAAGTACAACTATAATAAATGAAATAAAACAAATTCTTAAAAATGAACCAAATACAACAATAGCTATACTTTTAAGGAGTAATTTTGCAATTAACAAATGGGCAAAATTATTGAGTGATAATTCAATTAAAACTTATAAAAATTCGGAAAGTTTAATTAATAACCCGATTTATAGAATAACTCTATTAATTATGGAATTTATCGCAAATCCTTTAGAGGTTAAAATTGTAAAAGAAATTGCTCGTGAACTTTTTGAATTTGGTTATTATGATTTTAGTGCGGTTAAATACGCAAATTCATTAACTGAACCGCTATTTCTAAAAGATGATTTTGAAGAACAATTCTATTGGGATATGAATTATTTTTTATTTAAAAATCATTATTCAATTTATGATTTGGTTTATGAAATTGGTGAATTTTATTTTTCGCGTTTCAAACAAAAAGATAATATCCCGCTTGTTGCAACAATAGTGCAGAAAACCTTTAATACTCAAAAAACTTTTGAAAATACGGTTTTGCGATTGAGAGAAATGCAATATAAAACCAATTTTTCTAATATTAAATTTTTTAATACTGATGACAATGTTCAAAAACAATCTAGTGTCCAAATAATGACGCTTCACAAGTCAAAAGGGGATGAATTTGATTATGTATTTATTCCCGAAATGACGCAAGATAATTTATGTTTAGATGTTGCAAAATATAAATTGAAAGAAAATTCAAAATTTGTTCAAAAAGTAAAAAAAGAACCAAAAAGCGAAGTAGAATTAAAAACAGAAATTGTTGAAGAAAATTATCGTCTTGCTTATGTTGGAATAACAAGAGCTAAAAAGAAATTATTAATTTCGTGTGCTAAAAATTATAAATTTTTTGCCCGAATTCAATCAAAAGAAATAAGTGAAATTTTTGAGGGAGTGAAACAATGAAAATAGATACATTTAGCGCTCATTCGCTTAAAATTTTAGATAAAAGTTTGAATGAATTTAAAGATAAATTCATTCACAATCTTTCATTATTTAAAAAAGATCCTCGTGCGATTTTAGGGCAAAAATTTCATGCTTTAATTTGTTATTTTATTAATGGTTTTGATACATCTAAACTCATTGAAGATTTAAATGAATCTGAACAAGCTATATGGAAAAATCTTGAAAATATTTTAAAAGATAAAAAAGACAATTTTATTCATACAGAATTTCCATTTTTAATTAAAGATGAATTACAAGGCTGGAATTATTATTTAACAGGGCGCTACGATGCTGTTTATAAAGAAAATAATCAATATATAATTTATGATTGGAAAACCCTAAATTTGCCCAAAAATCCACAAGATGACTTACAAAGTATAGTTTATCTTTATTGTGCAAGTAAAATTTTTAATACAGAAAATATTAAAATGCGCTATTTATCAATTGAAAAACTTGATTTTATCGATATAGATTTTGAATCAACTCAAAAATATAAGAATCGCATTGATTCAATTATTTTAAAATTAAAAGAGAACGAGTGAAGTTTTCAGTTAAAGGCAACTCATAAGGAATCATTTCAAAATCAGCTTTTTTATATTTTTTCTTAAAATCAGTTATTTCTTCATCTAGCAATTTTGCTTTATAAATTAAAAAATCGCCGTTTTTTGATAAATGTTTTTTAGATAATTCATAAACATCTATCATTTTGCCAACAGCACGAGAAACGATTAAATCAACATTTAATGGTTCAACATCTTCAATTCGAGAATAGCAAATTTCTAAATTATCAAGTGATAATTTTTCTTTAATTTCTTTTATAAAGTTAATTTTTTTAATTCTAGAATCATTTGCGATAACTTTGATTTTGGGAAAACAAATTGCTAAAATTACGCTTGGAAATCCACCACCGCAACCCACATCAAGAATTTTTTTATGATTTAAAAATTTATCCCATTTTAAAATTGATAATGAATCAAAAACATGTTTTTCAAATAAAACTTCAACATCCCCTTTTGACATAAGGTTTGTGTGAGAATTATATTCAACAAAATATTTTTCCCATAAGATTAATTTTTCAATTATCTCGCCACTAGGGAAAAAATTAAGTTTTTCATTTAAAATTTTAATTTTGGTTTTCATATTTTTGTGTAATTAAATTATATGCCATGCTATCTAATCTTAGTTTGATGTCTTTGATTCGAGATTCAATTCTTGAAATATTTTCATTATCATTAACTTTTTTCAAAATTGTTTTTGCATTTAGAAAATTTACAAGTGCTTTTTCGTCTTCTTGTTTTTCGTAATAAAAATCACCCATTTCAAAATGAACAAGAGCTTCTTTAAATGTATCATTTAATTTTTTGGCGCTATTTAGCGCTTGTTTATAATATCCAATAGCGCTTATTTCGTCAAGCTTGATGTATAATTTTGCCAATTCTTTTTGGGAAAAATACATGTTTTCGTAATCATTTATTTCGCTATCATAAATTAAAGCGAGTTTTAAATATTCAGAGGCATCTTTATATTTACCTTGTTCTGAAAATATTAAAGCAAGATTAGTCAAACAAACAGAATAATATTTATTATCTTTTGATTCGGAACTTGTTATGTAGTTTTTTTGATAATTTATAATGGCATTTTCCCAATCTTGGTGTTCATCATATAAAACACCAAGTTTGTAATAACATTTGCAAGCAAGAGCCTTATCTTTGCCTAATGAAATATCTAATGCTTTTTTATAGCAATTGGCAGCCTCTTTTACGTTTGAATTTGCCTCTTCGATTTCCCCAAGCTCAATAGAGGCTTTTGCTATAAAGTTTTTTGAATTAGTTTCATTATTAATGATAGAATTAAATCTTGTTTTGGCATCTTCTATTTTAAAAGTGCTTTTTTCTAATAGACCAATTAAAAATTCAATTTCGCAAACTCTTGAATCTTTTAGTTTTTTTGCTATTTCTAGTGCATTTTGGTAATACTCAAATGCAAGAGCAGTTCTGTTTAATGCTTCATTATTTTTTGCTGTTAAAATTAAAATTTCTATTTGAAATTCGTTTTCAAAATCCATTTCTTCTGCTCTTTTGAGCTCAATAAGGGCGTCGTCAAATTGATAATTATTGGCGTAATCTCTTGATGAATTAATTAAGTCGATAATAAATCTTTTATTTCTTTCTTTTTCTTCTTTGTTTTGTTTGATTTTTTCTTTGTCGAATTTTTCGATTACGTTTTGTTTGCTTGCAAGAAAATTTCTTCTTTCTTTGATTTTGTTCAATTTTTCGGCAAGTTTTTTCCTTTGGATGGTTTTTTCTTCTTTCCAAGGACTTGTGGAAATTCCAAGGTATGGAATTTTGTTGCTTTTTTCATTTTGATTAATTGAAGGAATTTTAATTTTAAAATCTTCAATTTCTTTTCTAATAGATTCTCTTGAAAGTCTTACAAGTCTATCTTTTGGACTTTTTGTAAGTTCATTTTCGTATATTTCGATTAAATTTTTATAATAACTTACTTTTTCTTGTATTGAAAAAGATTTAATAATATATTGTCTGAAATAGTCTTTAACATAGTATTCGTTTTTAAATTTGCTAACTAAAAAATTTTTAGCTAAATACTCAATATATGAAATATTTCCAAGTTTATATATGTTTAAAAAATCTAGGCTAACAGGGTGCGAAATTGCACTTAAGATTTTGAGCAGATTTTTATATATTGAAGGAACCAAAGAGACAAATTTTGTAACTAGAAATTCTTCAAAAGGTATATAAGTGCTTAGGTTTTTTCGTTCAAACTCATTAATTAGGTCGGCTATTGTTGTATTTGTTGTAGTACAATATTTGACGCTCATTTTCAGATATAATTCAAGTCCTGATGTTATTTCATAAAATTTTTCTTTGACATCCAAGCTCATTGGTTCAGTTAGAATTGAAAGCTTCGATTTAAAATCTTCTTTTTCGATTCCTTCTATTTCAAGAGTTTTTGTTTTTATATTTTTGTATTTGAATAAGTTCTTTTCGCCATTTCTTGTGATAATTATTATTTTAACGTTTGCATAGCCTGCAAGATGTGAAAGAAAATCAATTATTTCTGTGTTGGTGTCTATTTTTTCAAAATTTTCAACAATAATTATGCTATTAGTATTAATTGTTTTAAAATAATGACTTATTTTTTCTTTGAAATTATCAGATGCAGATTTTTTAAATGTAAATTTTTGTGTAATTGAAAAATTTCTTAATGCATCATAAAAATTTAAAATAAAATCATCTATTACAGTATTTTCAAAACAGAAGTGTTGAAAAATAAGGTTATTTTCCTCGAGCTCAGGCTTTATTTTTTCAATTGTTTCGCTTTTGGCATTTCCTTTTGAACCACTCATGAAGAGTAAGTCATATGAAGATATAGCAAAATTTTTTATTTCATTTATAATGAAATTATTAAATTGAAAAAAGCCTTGAGTCATAATAATATTTTACAAAATTATAGGTATTATTTGCAATAGGTAAATATTCATTAATGGTGTTGAAACTTATAAGTTATATTGCCTGAAAAACAGAATGGGTGTATATCATACGTTATTAATTATTGTTAAGAATATTTTCTTAAATGGGCAAGATTTTTAATTTAGTGTTGTTTATATAATTGTGTTTATTTGTTTGGGGAAAATATGCAGCAAATTAGTCCAAGTGTTGAAAATCTTCCAAAAGTAGGATATGTCGTTAATGGCGACGAGAAAAAGGAAAAATATTACAAAAATGAATCACATATTCCTAAGCAAAATTTAATGACAGGAATTAAGGCGGATGCTCATAAATTATATAATGATGTATTTACTTATTTCCCAAAGGGTTTTGCTGGCTCCAAGAATAGCGATTTTTATGAATATTTGTCATTGGGTATGGTTCCAAATTTAATTGGAAGCGCAATGTTGATAGCGTTAAGCAACGCAATTAATGGAAAATTAAATGACGCAGATGCAAGATTTGCAAAGATTAATGGCAAACAAGCTGCTGCTGGAGTTATTTTATACGCTGCAGGCAAATGGGCATATCAAAGACTAGCCAGAGCAGGCATTAAAGCTTCAACAGGTGTAGATTTAGATATGCGTTATACTAAAAAAGTTAACGAATTACCTGAGCCTGGACAAGAAAAAGGTCTAGTAAGAACACAATATCCAGGCGTTTATGATTCTGTTCAGTTCTATCGTTCAGATTTGCTAACAAAAGACGCTGAATTAAATCATAATAATGCTTTTTACCATGATGACAAAATAGTTAAAAAAGCAGGATTTGAAAATAAATTACATGCTCCAAACCAAACAGCTAGTGATAAAATAAGAAAAGTTAAAGCAAGAACTACTGCATTAGAAAATATTGGAAAATATATTGTTGCTGCTACCGGTGTTGCATACGGTGCCCAAGAGGCATTTGGTAAAATTGATTTAAAAGCTCCACGAACAATTTTAACTGCATTTAAAGATGGTGCAGTTCAATTATGGAAAGGCTCAGACAGAAATGTTTTAACTAAACATTTTGGAAAAGCAATGATTATCGGTTCTGCTGTTGCATCATTCTTAACTTGGTTGATACCAACAATTGGATTTAAACATAATTCAAATACGATAAAAACCAAAGTTGATACAAATAAAGAATATGAGGTGTGCTAATGGCGACTATAAGCCCACTTTTACAAAATAGAATAAATTCTACGGGGGACAAAAAACAAGCTCCTAATAACCGTCATGAAAAAATTTACCAAGATTTACAAAAAAGAGCCCACGAAGCAAGGCCAAATGAAGCTAAAGCTAAAATGGTGAATGAAGGTATTCTTGGTAATCCGATTACAGATACAATAGATACAGCTAAAGATGGAAAAAACTTTTTTAAAGCTGTGACAACTGGAAACTTGGGAGATAATAATCTTGGTCGAATCAATGATTTGGGTTTAAAAGTTGGCGCAGGTTTGATTGCATCATTTTTAGCACTTCATGCTAAAACAAAAACTCAATCAATTATGAGTTTTATTGGTGGTGCAACATTCGTTGCAATGATGGATTTGTGGCCAAAATTATTTATTAATCTTCCTGCAAGACTGGTTCACGGTTTTAGAATTGATAGAAAATATATTTCAGCTCAAGGAGATAAAAAAGATTTCTTCTTAGATAACCAATTCTTGGTTTGGGATGCTTATCCCGAAGAACAATTAAGAAAAGATGCAAAAAAAGCTGGAATTGATTATGATTCTGAAAACGGAAAAGAAAAAATTCAGCGAAAAATGCAAAAAACAGCCCTTCAAAATAGAACTCTTTGGATGGCGACAGCTGGTTTTGCCACTCCTTTATTAACTTCTATGGTAGGTAACAGAGTTCAGCCGCTTGTTGAAGAGGCTGTTGTAAAACATGGTGTTAAAAAGACGCAAAACGTATTAAATAATGGTCTTGGAAATTATTTAAAAAATGCAAAAGCTGCTTCCAGCAATCTTGGCGGTTTATTTGAAAAATATCAAGAAGCATCATTGAATGATGATTTCTATATTCAATTGGGCGATTTATTAAATCCAACAGCTTATCTTCAAAAATTTAAAGATAATGATGATGCTGTGCCGCTTGGAGAATGGAAAGTTCAAGGTTTAATTGATGAGCTAAAAGAAGCTTATAAAGAATTTGTAATTTACGATAAAGAAGATTTAAAAAGCAAATTGGCTGCACTTGAAACCTTGTCTTCTGGTAGTGTAACAGATGGTGTAATGAGTTTTAAATCTGGTAGTTTGGATGCAAACAAAATTGCAGAAGCGCTTGAAAAATTAGGTGATAAGAATCCAACTTTAAAAGAAGTTGAAGAAATTTTTGTTGAGCTAGCGCTTCAAAATGATCAAAAAGAAGATATTCTTAAACGTGCAAAATTGATAGATGATGGCAAAAAATCTTTCTTTGAATTTATTCAAAAATTAGATGACAAGTTGGTTGCGCCATTAAAAGCTCGTTCAAAAGCGTATTTAGATTTGATTAATCCTGTTGTTGGCTCAAAAGCTGAATCTAGATATACTCTAGAATATGGCAAAACTTTATCTAAACTATTAAAAACTTTAGGATTAGATAAACTTAAAAATTTAAGAAAATTGAAGTCTGCACATACGGATCAATTTACAGATACCATTGTTAATCAAATATCAGAAGCTATACAAAGAGCAATTGTAGCTTGCGGAGATGATGAAGAAAAATATAAAGCATTCATTCAAAGTCTCGGCTCTGAACCTATTTCAGATGAAATTGTAGGAATTGTTGGGCAACTTGAAGGTGGCATAAGCAAAGAAAACTTAATGCTTGAAATTGGAGATGAAATTGATGGAGTAAACATCAAAGGATTCAAAAACGCATTAATTGGTGGTTCAGATAATGATGAAGGCCTCATTAGGTTGTTAAAAAACTTTATTGAAAGAAAAAAAATAGATTTAGATGCAACTAAATCAAAAGCTATAATTTGCGCTAATTTTGAACGTAGAGTTTTAGCTGGCGAATTTGATGACTTAAAAGAAAGATTAAATGAATTTAGAAAAATTCTTTATGATGGAACTATTTCAAATGCGGCCAATAGAAATTATATGCAAATTCCTGCAGAATATCACGAGTATGCTAATAGATTGTTTAATGAAAGCAAATTTAGCGTTGAAGAAAACACTCTAGGCAACGCATTTAAAAATGCTTTAGACAATGTTCGCAAAATATTTACAAGCGTTAAAGACTTTAAAGCCGGCACGGCAATAGATGGAGCAGCTAAAGATTACATGGCTTGCGGTTCTTTAGTTCAAAATATGAAGAATGCCGCAACAAGATTATCAAATGATAAAACTTGGATGAAAATATTTGCTCCAATGACAATTGCACTTATTGCAATAACTTTATTAGTTCAACCACTCTTTGGAAAAATTGATAAAGAGTTCCCAGAAGAAGGAAACGGAGGTGCTAAATAATGACTACTGTTAGACCACTTAGTCCAATATTGGCAAGTCGCGTAGGGACGCAACAAATAAAGCCTCAGCCAAAACAAGCTGAAGCACAACCTCAAGCACCAACCGTTGTTGGTTTTTCTCCACTTTTAGCTCAAACGATTTTAGCTAGAAGCGGACAAATTATAGCTCCAAAAGCAATTGTTGAGGCTAATTTAACTGAAGCTCAAAAAAATGTGCCTGGTTATAAAAATGAACTAAAAGATATGTTAACTCATAATAAAGCAAATGTTATTGCGGTAATTCCAAGAACTATGAATGCTCAAGATAAAGATGGCAATGAATTAATCCAAGGCGATGAAAAAGTAGGCACATTTGTTAATGCTGTAGCTAGATTAGATGAATTTTCTAACTTAGGATTTAATACTCAACACGTATTACCAATTCATCCACCTGGAAAAACATATGCTATGGGAACAGCAGGTTCTTTATATGCTCCAGCTTTATTTGTTGAGGATGATGGAACACTTGCAATTGATCCTGAATTAATTGACGAAAATCCACCAGCAGATGCAAGAAAAAGAATCGAAGAAATATACGAAAAAAGAACAGGCAAAAAACTTCAAAAAATGGATAAAAATGATGTGAATGTTCGTTTCGCACAGTTTGCATATTATATTGAAGAATGTCATAAACGTGGTCAAAAAGTAATGTTAGATCTTCCTTCTTGTGCTTCTGTTGATTTTGCAAAAGCGCATCCTGAAATGATGGCTTTTGGGCCAGATGGAAAAGAAAAAACTCCACAAGGTTGGCAAGATATTAGAATGTTTGAAGTGTTCACAAATGAACAAACTCGTGAATTAAATAAACATGTTCTTGATATGCATAGAAAATATGTTGATGCTTGTATTGATCTTGGTATCGATGGTATTAGGGCTGACGTAGGTAGGGCAAAACCTGTTGAATTTTGGAATGTAATTATTAATTATTCTCGTGAACGTGACCCTCAATTTGGTTGGTTAGCTGAAACTTATACCCATGAAGATGCTTCTCCTCAATTAAACATGCCATATGATAGACCACAAGAACTTCTTGAAGTTGGTTTTGACTCATATTATGGGCAATATCATATTTATTCTGATTGGTTAAAAGCTCAAGATTTATATGATTACGTTAGAGAAAATATTGAAATGGGTAACAGAATTGGCAAGCCAAAATCTCTTATTGGTTCGTTTGCAACACATGATGACCGTTCCCCAATGCTTTATGGTGGAGCTCCTTGGGTAATGTTTACAACAACCCTGCAATCAATGTTGCCTCAAGTTAATCCATATATGACAGACGGTGTTCAAACAGGTGATTATTATATTTTCCCATATGATCATGCTTTAGTGAAAGATACATTGACCGATAACCATGAATGTACTGTTCATACGGGAAGAATGGATATTTTCAATAATTCAAGAAGACCTGGTGGACGACATCCGGAAATTTCAAGTGTTGTTAAATCTGCATTTGCACTAAGAAATAATACATATAATGAAGTTGCAGCAGGCAAAACAAAACTTCAAATGACAAATGCTCAAGATGTTATTACAAAAGGTTCTTTTATAATATTACCTACAAATAACCCTGAGATTATTGCATTTGCAAGGCACAAAGATGGAAAAACCTTGTTGTTTATTGGAAATAGAAATGTAAATCAAAAAGTTGGCGGAAAAATTGAAATTCCAGGTTTAAAACCAGAACAAAAATTCAATAATTTAATGCCAAGTTATGGTGAAGAATCTAGAATTCAAAATAACAAAAATGGTTCAATTACTGTTGAGTTGGGTGCAAGCAGAGCTTGTGTGTTTGAAATTGATGATGCTCAAATTCAAGAATTATCAAAACCCGAAAATGTTTTACAACAATTACACTTGTAAATGGTTAGAAAATAATCAGTACAGGGAAAAATAATAATATAAAAAGGAAGAGCTATGGATTTATCTATTAATAATGTTAACTTAAATAAAAAGGACAACATAAATTTCAAGGGCTTAATGGGCGAATATAACAAAGACACAGTGCCTGTTTATAAGTTTACTGCCCCACCTCATAAAAATAATGAAAAGGTAACTCTTGAGCTTTCTTTTTTGGAAGAAGATAAAGCAACTGCGCAATTTTATAAGCCTGAAAACGCGAAGGTTTTTAGCTTTAAGTTTCCTTCTGATGAGGAAAATAATATTTATGTTAATAAGCAAACATTAGAAATTCCTCAAGCAGAAATTGATAAAAAATGCAAAGCTTTTGGCTATAGATTTAAAATAATTGATGAAAATAAGAATGTTCGCTATGAATTAGATCCTTTTAGGTCAATCGAAATTCCTGGAAAAGGAGAAAATGCTTCTGAAAGAATGAATGTTATTGAAGTAGGCAGGTTTTATGGTATATCACCAAAAGGTGGTACAATGCGCCATAGTTTCTTGGATTCTGATGTTCGTCTTGGAGAAGATGGTAAAAAGGCTGAATTAAATGCTGATTTTGTTAGAAATCACTTTAATAAACTTGGTGGAAGCATTGCGGGACTTAATTGGTTGTTAAAAAATACAAACGAATTAAGCCCATATACATATTTTATGACAACTCCTGATATTGGCGCAGATAAAGTTTCAAGTCATAGATATTGGCCAGCAAATCAATATCAATGTTCTGACTTAGAAGCATTTAAAGATTTTAACTTTGAGTTATTTAAACAAGGCAAGGGTTACGTTGCGGACGGTGCTTTTACTTCTCAAGGTATACAATCTCCATTGGTGCAACACGTTTTGAAATGGGGTAAAGAATCTCCATTTTATCATTGGTTAAAAATAGATGGCATTCCTTCTTTGGGTGTGTTGCCTGATATTTCTGAAGTTGGTGATGTTAATCCATATGATCATATCGGTGTTCGTTTGGTTAACGGCAAAGGCGAAGGGTATGATGAAACAAAGCCAACGTACATCCAATTTTACGATAAAAGACTTTTGTCTGATGAAAAACGTGATAGTAATGAACTTGTGTTTAACTATGACAGAAATGATGTTGATGATATTTATGAAATTACATCTCATCAAGATTCAGTACAACCTTATGCTTTTGAAATTGATCCAAATGACAAAAAGTTAGAAGCATTTGATGGTAAAAAGGCGGTTTTATTAAGTGAAATTGGTAAAAAGCAAGATTTAGAAGGGTTCTTAACCTTCCCTAATTTTAGATTAGTTGAAAAGAATAAAGTTGGCGGTGCTACTTGTTGGGACGGAAACGTTGATATTATTAAAATGAATCTTTCTAATCCAACAAATAATCCAAAAAATATTCAAGGTTATAGAGATGCTCGTCAATATTTGCTTGGTGTTGCAGAATATTGGACAAAAGAAGTTCAGGCACATTTAATTTTGGAAACCGCTAAATCGGAAAAAAATGCCATAGCTGATTATGCTAAAAATAATGGTATTGATGACGATAAAAAGGATGCTATTAACAATTCTATTGAAACAGGAACTTTTGTAACTAGTATTAAAGACGAAAATGCAGCTTCTTTGATTCGCGAATTTCCTCTTCAATCTTTGGAGACTAGCGAAGAGTTAAGCGCTATATTTGCTCAAAAAGAATTTATGCAAGAGCTTTTAACTCCTGAAACGCTTAAAGTTATTTCTGATAAATTTGATGAGGTTATTGAAGTTGCTTCAAATGGAAAAGGTAATCAATACCAAGTTAATCAATACCAAGCTTACTTGAAACGAACATATGGAAATGAAATTTTAAGGTATATATTTGTTTCAGCTTTTGCACCCGAAGCTATTGAAGATGGCGCGATTAATTTAGATAAATTAAAACAAGTTACTTTAAAATCTCTTCAAAAACATAAGCCAAATTCAGTTCAAGAAGAAAGAAAACAAGTTGTTTCAAAAATTCAAAAAGGCCTTGGTTCTGTTGATTTAGCAAAATTAAGTAGCAAAATTAAAGGCGAAGTTTCATCAATTTCACTTAAAGATTTCAAAATGGCTGAGGCAGTTGTTCTTCAAGGTAAAGGCGGTTTAAACTGGAGATTTGATGCTGCAAAAGATATTGGGGATCTTGATGCAGTTAGAAATGGTGAAGAATTTGCAAAAATTTGGAATGGCTCTGAAGAATTTCCTGGAGTTCAACAATTTTGGGGCGATTTCGTAGAAGGCATTAGAAAATATAACCCTGCTGCTTATGTAATTAATGAAGTTACAACTTTGGATGATTTTTGCAAGAAAGAAAGTGATCCTAAGACTATGAGAAGATTTGATCCACAATTAGCTGAGTATTATTTGAATAAAAATACTCCTAAAGATTATGAAAATCTTCCACATTACCAAAAACAAGTTCAATTTCTAAATCAAACAAATTCAACAACAACATCTGAATATTCAATGGGATTTAATGCTTTTTCTATGTTTGCAGGCGTAAACCCTGAAAAAAATGAATCTGTAAGAGAAAAAGCAGGTGTTGTAAGAGAACTTAAGGTGCAAATGGAAAAATTAATGCAGTATAACCAACCAAATTCTGCTATATTTTCACACATGTTTGTTTCAAATCATGATAAGCCTTCTGTATTGCATACCTTACCTTTGAATATGTCATTATTTTTGGCAGAAGATGTGGCAAGCGCAATTAATGCCTTGGGTGATGATGATAAAAAGTTGGTTGCAAAATTACTTGGAAATAACCCAAATTATAAGAAAGTTTGCGCAAAGGCACTTGGTGTTGGTGTTGCAATGTTAAAAACAATTGAAAGATTGCAAACAAACCCACCAAATGGAGTTAGTAAAATTTCACGTGAACAAGCTCAAAAACTTGAAGAACAACTTATTCTTTTAGTTAACGGACAAAAAACTCCAACAAGCAAACATAGCTTTAAAAGAGCGGAAGCTTTTGGGGTAAAACCATATGAAATAACAATTAAAGATTTAATTAAAAAGTCTGGAATTGCGCTCGATAAAAATTCATTGAATGAATTAACAAAAGATTTTCATTATACAATGCTTAAAGAATCAATGGATTATTTCCAAAGATTATGGCAAGTGATGAATGCTTGCGTTGGTGTTCCAACTTTATATGGTGGCAACGAATTTGCTCAAACTGGTTATGAAACACCATCTAAAAACGTATATCTTGGTATTAGAAATGAGATTTTACATGATTTGAAAGACGATAATCGCTATAGTGCATATTACAAAAAGATGTATGAAATTTCAGGTATGGCTAAAAAGCGAGAATTGAGTGCTTTAAGAGATGGTACACCAATGTCTTTTGAAATGATTTCAACTCCTTCAGGGTCTGAAGTTGCGATAAATGCAATTGTGCAAAAAGCGCTCGAAGAAGGCGTTCCAGAGGTAATAGGTGGTAAAGTTTTTGATGCAGGTAAGCTTAACTATTTTGCTAATTGTGCTTTGGAATATATAAAAAATGGAAATAGTAAAGATGATTTATTTGAACGCCTTGAAGCCAATAAAAACAACCGCGATGAATTCAAAAAAATAATGGAACAAATTGGGGTTTGGGTTAAATCAGATGAAGATAAAAACTTAGAATTTTTCCAAGTGTCAATTCCATATGTAGAAGAAGCTATTAAAGTTAAAATGCAACCAGAAAAATTTGGAATCCAAATTTGGCCAATTGCTAAAAAGAATGATAAAGGTTCTCAGACAATTAGCATAATTACAAATTTGGGTATGCCATATAAACAAGCTTCTTGGGAAGGCAAGACTTCTGCGCCTGAAACAGATAAGATTCAATCAATAGAATTAAGAGACAAAAATGGAAATCATCCATTCGAAGTTCCAGATGGATATGTTCTTAAAAAAGTTGGCGATAACAGATTATATGAAATTAAAGATGGTTCTATTGTTGCAGCAGATGGAAAAAATATTGAACTTAATGATACAGTTTCAACATTCTATATAGAGAAAAAAGGTGAAAATCCTGAATTTAGAATTATGTAGTTTTAAATAAATAAAAAAACCTGAAAGCAGATAATGTAAAGCTTTCAGGTTTTTTGTCAAATTATTTTAACCTTAAAATCTTCTTTTAAAGATTCAATTACATGAGGGCTGATTAAAATATGGGGGCATGAGGCTATATTTAAATCAATATTTTGGTTTAAAAGGGTTAAGATAATGCTTAAATTTATTAAATTGCATTGAGCTAGAAAAACCGTTATTTTGATATTTTTTTCTTTTAACTTTGTGATTGATTCAAGTAAAATATCTCCTTCTAATGGAGAACTTATTTTAACAATTTTTTTATCTTTATAATCAATTATTTCATCTTCGCTATCCAAAAGTCCTGAAATAACTATAATTTCTTCAACATTAGCTTGTTCAATGAATTTTTTAATTTTTTGTCTATCGTAGTCAATTTTAATGCTTGTTGATTCTTTTGATTGTTTGCAGGCATTAAGTTTTAAAGCAGATTCAATAACTGGTTTGTAGTTGCCATCTTTTATATCAATTACTTTTGAAAAAGAAATTAATTTATTTGAAAAAATTTCACCCCTATATAAACTATCTATTTTTTGAATGAAATTTTGAGTTATTAAAATTGCACCATTAAAAATAGAAAAATCATATTCGGCATTATCTGCTCCAAAATGCCCTTTTAAAAATTTATTTTTTTTAAAATATGGATAAAAATGAGCTAAAAATAGAGGCCCATGGGTATAAACATTAATTGTTTCTTTGGAGTTCATATTTTCAATGGTTTCCAAAAGATTTTCTAGTTCGTTTAAATCATCTCCGGAAACTAAGATACAATGCCCATCAAGCAGGGAGGATTTTGTGTTTGCGTTTTCTTTTGTTCCATATTTTTGTTGATAAACTGATGATAATTTAATTGAAATTTTTAAGGAAATATCTGAAAATTCATAAATTCTTCTAATTATTTTTTCATTTCTGATAGAATAAGCATTTGTAAGTGCGAAAAATCTTAAAATTTCAAAGTCGTATTCTTCAAAGTTTTCATCTATTTTTTTAATTTTAATTATTTCAATCGCACATAATCTTGAAAACAAAGTAATTAATTCAAAAAGTCTTAGTTTTGTTTTGTCTGTGTTTTTTTGATTATTTATATAGTTGTCTTGTGCGAAATTTATTAAATCTGAAATCGTTTTTACTTTTTTAAAGTCAAAATTAGATGTGATTAATTCGCAAGGCAATTTATTTTTTGCGCAATATTCAATATATGTTTTTTTGATGTTGTTTTTGGCCTCATAAAGCATTTCAATAAACTCCAAGTATTTTTTTTGATTGAAGCTTGTGTTGATTAAAAAAATTGATAAACCTTTTATAGCCAAATTAATTGCTTTTTTGTCGGTGATTTTGAATTCTTTTAGTTTTACAAGATATGATGAAATTTCTCTAATTTCATTTAAAATAATTTGATATAAAGCGTTGACACTGGGGTGAATTGAACACGCGCCCATTAGTGTGCAGGAATTTTTCTCTGCAATATTTTTAAAAAAATCATACATAATGTAAGAGTTTAAATTGTACTAAAGAAAAAATAATCGCCGAAAAGAGCAATTATTTTATTACTACATTTATAGGATTAATTTGAAAAATTTTAAAAATAGGCGCATAATATAATTATATATAAGATTTACTACGATTTGAGGGGATAAATTGCTTAAAGGCTACGGAAATAGTTTTAAAGAAGAGTTTTTTGAATGTCAAACAAATGGCATAATTTCGGATTCGATTGTTCAAAATTGGACTTTGCAGGCGCTTGAATGTTATAAGCTAAAGGCTGATTGTAAAAATTGCCCTATAACAAAGGCGAAATATTCTTTTAAATGCCAAATGAAGCATATTGTAGAAATTCTTTTAAAAACTAAAGGACTTCCTAATGAAAAAGAAATCTTAGGAAATGTTCAAATACCTATTAATAATGATATTGTTGCATAGTTACTTCTTTAAATAAAAATGCTACAAGGTATAACTCTTGTAGCATTTAAACTTGAAATTACTTATTAACTCTGCTTGGATTATCCGCGGATACCAAGTTCTTTAATTAATGCACGGTATTTGTCTAAGTCAGCATTTTTTAAGTATGTTAACATACCTTTTCTTCTACCAACCATAACTAAAAGACCGCGTTTTGCTTGGAAATCTTTTTTGTTTGATTTTAAGTGTTCTGTTAATTCAGAGATTTTTTGAGATAACATTGCGATTTGAACTTCGATGTTACCTGAATCTTTTTCAGATTTACCAAATTTTTTGATAATTTCTTGTTTGTTTTTCAAGTTAATTGACATTTTTGTGTTTCCTTTTTTGTTATACTTTACCGAATTGTATTGTAATATAAAAATATAAAAATATAAATTTTTTTTAATATTAATTAATAATAATTAATATCACTTAAGTACAAAACATTGGAATATAAAATTTTGCTAATAAAAAATTTTATATGTTATCATATAAGGCATCATGCAAAATATCGAAATAGGAAAGATTTATAAGCATTTTAAGGGCAATATTTATAAAATAATTGCTTTAGCAAAGTGTTCAGAAACTTTAGAAGATTTAATTGTATATCAGTCGGTTTCTGATGGTAAAACTTGGGTTAGGCCAAAAAAAATGTGGAATGAAATTGTAGATAATGATTCAACTTTGCGTTTTACTTTGATTAACTAAAATGAAAATAAATCACATAACTTTTATCATCAAGTCTAAATATTCCCTAATAAGCACTAAATTATTTTAGTAAATAAACAAGGCGGTGTTTCGTTTTCTAGCAAGAAAAATAAACCGTATAGTAGATGGAAGTACGGATGTTAAACTAAGTTTAAAAAGGATAGTTTTTGAGAAGATAAAATTATACAAGAAGAAATTAGCGCTCTAATATTGCTAAAATAAAAAGGCCTCATTTGAGGCCTTTTTATTATTCTTCTGAGCGTTTTGCAAAACATTCCTTGCAAAATACTTCTTTTCCTTCTATTGGTTTAAATGGAACTTTTGTTTGTGCTCCGCATGCGCTGCATGTTACATCATACATTTTTCTTTTTGATTTATGCTTTCTTGCTTTTCTGCATTCTTGGCAACGTTTTGGAGTGTTCTGTAATCCTTTTTGAGCGTAAAATTCTTGTTCACCTGCGCTGAAAACAAATTCTTTTCCGCAATCTTCACAAATTAGATTTTGGTCTTCGTACATTTTTAGTCTCCTTGTTTGTTTGTACTTTATCCGACTGTCGGCGCAAAAATTTTTTAAAAATAAAGAATTCATAGCGCAAATAGTTTGATTACGCTTATTTTATACCTTTTTTTGGCTAATTGCAAACTATTTTTTTAAAGTTTCATAAATATTATCGACTAATGATGGCGTTGTTAAAATTAGCATTGTTTCGTTTTTTTCTAAATCCCAACAACAGCATTGAATTGCGTTTTTGATAGAACCTTCCATGACTATTAAAGAAGGATTAACATTGGCGTATTTTAACCTTAATGCAATATCATCAAATCTATTTCCTGTTACATAAATTTTATTTTCAAAATATGAGATAGAGTTAAAATTTGAATCCCAAATCCAGCTTGTGTCAATTCCATCAAGTTCATTATCATTTAAGCAAAATACAACTTTTTTGTTTTTGCTTGCATATAGTTCTCTGAGTGCAACAGATAAAGAAACAGGATTTTTGATAATTTTGATTTTAATTTGCTTGTTTTTGTATGTTAAAATGTTCCCTCTGGCTTTTGGAGGGGAATAGTTTTCAAAAGCGCTTGTTATAATTTTTCGCTCTATTCCCAAATAAAGCGCAATTGAAATTGCACCAAGCGCATTATAAGCGTTTTCTACACCGCCTAAAGGGAGCTTGAAAACCATTTTATTGTCTTGATAAAAAACAGTTAAAAAGCAATAATCGGCATATATTTTTGCTTCAGCGCTTACATTTAAATTTGGTCTTTTAAAACCGCAAGCACAATTATAGTTTCCAATGTGCGAGTAGTAATTTTTTTTGTAATCTAATATGCACCCACAATTTGGGCATCTTGGAATATCATTTTTTTGGGATAATTCTGCTGCATAATCGCCAAATTCTATATTGTTAAAACCATAATAAAATTTGTTTCTTTTTTTATTTAAAATGGTATCGTTTTTAATATCATCAATTTTGTTAAACATTGGTTCATCTGCATTGATTATTAAATCTAATTTTGAATTTAAAGAAATTGCATTTTGAATTCTTTCTTTTTTTTCTTCTAATGTCACAAAATCTTTTTGATCAACAAACAAATTTCCCAACAAAAGAAAATCAAATTTCATTGAATTAAAATAATTATCTAATTCAAATTCATTCATTATCATTGAATAATATTCTTTTTCTTCTTCTGAAGCAAAAATATCTAAGCTTTTTGATAAATTAAGAATAATTGATGTTAGCGGGGGGTATTTTTTGCCGTCAGGCGTAATGTTGGATATGTAAGAATTATCATTGCTTGCTAGAATTTGATTTAAAATGCTTGCGGTTGTTATTTTTCCATTTGTTTGACAAATTGCTATTTTGCCTTTTGTGGCATAGCTTTGAAGTTTAGATAAAATTTGCGGCAAATTATTATCGACAATAGAATCTAAATTGAGTCTATTGTCAAGATTGAATTTTTCTAATAGTTTATAAAGTCGTCCTGACCATAAGATTGAGGTTTTAAAATCCATTTTTATCCTTAAAATAGTGCAAGTTGGGTATAGAATTTTAAATTTATATATATTATAATACATCAATGCTTGAATTTATTTCTACATTATCAATATTTTTGTTAATATTTGTTGAAATTGTATTGACGATTTTTTGCATTAAAAAGCTTCATTTTTTTGAAAATAAAGTCAATGAAATTCATGTAAAAATGCTGGAAAGAGCTCAAAAATTAATTGAAATTAATGATGAAATTCAAAAAAATCTGAAAAAAATAAATAAAATTATCAAAATTGTTTCTAATAAAAGATTTTATCAAATAAAAAGATTAATAATGATGATAATTGATGTAGTTCAGGTGATTATGCTTGTAAAATCATTGAATTTTGCAAAAGGAGCTAAAATAATAGATTACAAGTTGTTGAAAAATATTGCATATGCAAGAATTGTTCAGCAAGTGATTAGAAAATTTTTAGATTTTGCGCAAAATTTATGTGCAATATAAAGCTGAAGTTT
Organism: Candidatus Gastranaerophilales bacterium; assembly: GCA_017560095.1. Taxonomy (GTDB): domain Bacteria; phylum Cyanobacteriota; class Vampirovibrionia; order Gastranaerophilales; family Gastranaerophilaceae; genus RUG14156. The sequence goes on along the minus strand of JAFYOU010000036.1, from coordinate 29,546 downwards.
TAAATTAAGCTTGCGATGTAAGTTAAAACACCATCAACATAAATCCTATTTTTAGAAGAAAATGCTAAAGCGTCATTTCCAAATTCTTTTTTAATTTGAGCAATCTTTTTAGATACTTCATTTCTTGAAACATAATCGCATTTAGTTAAAATATTGAAGCAAGGAACTTTATTAAATTTTAGCCATTCTTGCATTAAAATATCATTTTTTTGAATATCATGACGAGCATCAATAAATTGAATTGTTGAAATTAGAGGTCTTTTTAAAAGATATTGTTCAAGATTTTTTTGCCAAGAATCTTGTTCTTTTTTGGATACTTTAGCATAGCCATATCCTGGTAAATCGGCTAAAATAAAAGGTTTTTTATCTGTAGTTATTTCAAAAAGGTTGATTAGTCTTGTTTTACCTGGGGTATTAGAGGTTTTTGCAAGTTTTAATTGGTTGACCAAGGTATTTATAAAAGTTGATTTCCCAACATTTGAACGTCCTAATAGTGCAAATTCTGGTAAATTTAGTTCGGGGCATAATTTTAAATTAGGGGAGCTTATTAAAAATTTTGCATTTTTTATTTTCATTTTTACCTCTTTGGTGAAAATATAATAGCATTAAAATCCTATCGATGAGTGTTTTTAAAAAATATATTAAGATTTGTAACTATGGATGAAATTAAAGTAAATTTTTATTTAAAAATTTACTTTATTAATATGTAGAGATACTACCATTCATAATAAGGTCAAATGAGTTATTAATGAATGCTTCAATGCAAATATGGATCAATGCGGAAGTATGGTTGTACCAGTAAAATTTGCAGGAATGAGTGGGTTATATTAACAATAGCCTAGGAGAAACAACAAAATTTTAAACGGGTGGCGATGCGGAATCGAACCCGTTTTTAACTTTGTAAAAATTTTTTATTAATTTTTGTAAACAATAAATGAAATTTGGCAATTTTTATTCAAAAAAATACTTTTTAAACATGTAGATTAGTACAGGTATAAATATATGGACAACCTTCCTTTTTTAGGAATAACAAGTGCAAATAGAGGTATTTCGCCAGTATACGAACAAAAGACTGGTGGTATTGGTGTAAGTGCGCCAATAGAAGCCACCCCTTCTTTTTCTGGTTTGTATCAGGCATGTGAACAACTTTCTATAAGAGATGGACGCTCTCCAGATATTTCAGGTGGCCCATGTGGACGACGCCTTGATATAGGTAAAGATGGAAGCATTGATAATTGCGCTTGGGGTTAGAATTATAATTTAGCGGAATATAAAAAAATGAGCCGACAAAGGCTCATTTTTTTCGTGTTTATAAGTGTGTTGCGTGGTTTAAATTTATTTAGCTGAAAATATTGAAACTTTTTTCAATGTTATCTTCAATTACTTTTTTAACAGAGTCCATTTCGGTTGTAATCGCATTTCTTTCTGTTTCAAGTTGGTCTAGTTTTAATTCTAATTTTTTATCCATTGATTGAACTTTGCTTTGAATTAAATCATATTCAGCTTGGGCTGCTGCATCATCTGATTTATCAAATTCTTCTGAAATGGCACCGCCCCCCAATGTATCAAGGCCTTTGATGTTAAATTCGTATTTGCCTGTTTTATCATTTAAATCTCGAGTTGCAAAGTAATAAATGCCGTCTTTGAGTGCATTTTGGAAAGTTGTTGCATCTTCCAAGTTTTCAGCAATTAAAAAGTCGCTTTCTGTGTATTCTTGTTCAAGATAATATTCAACAGGATTACCATTTTCATCATTAATTATTTCGCTTTTATAGGGTGTTGTTAAGTCTATTTGAGCTAAGCTAATAGTATAAGCGCTTGGTGCTTCATAAAACACAATTGGTGGAGTTGTTTCTTTTGGGGTTTCTAATAATGGATTTTCTGTTGACTCATCTGAATTGTTTGATTCAGAATTTTTTATAGCTTCTTGCGCTTTAGCTATTTCTTCTTGTGCTTTTTGATATTCTTCTACTTCAGCTTTTGCTTCAAGAATACTTGAAATAGGAATTCTTTTTGTTCCTTCTTCAATCATTTTATCTCTTTCTTCTTCTGATGAAACAACAAGTTTGTTTCCAGAAGATGAGACAAGATAATATTTTGCTTGAGATGAATATAAGCCTTCAAGTTGTTGATTCATATAATTTTTATAATTTTTATATGAAATATCAATTTCTTGCAATCCTTGTCCGCCATTATATGAGAATGTTAATTTTCTGTTATTTATCGCATCTTGATATTTTGTTGAAGCTTCAGTTAATTTTTCAGACAACATTAGTCTTTGAAAGTTAATTTGCTGAACTTCAAATTCAACATCACTTTTTCGAGCGGTTAATTGCAGAAATCTAGCTTGGCTTGCTGAAAGCCCCATAGCCTATTCTCCTTAAGCTTTATTGTCTAACAATTTAGTTGTCGGCAAAATTTGGATGAACTTTAGGTTTGAGAAGAAAAATGAAATTATTTTGTTACATAACTTAATAATAAAATTAATTCTTTTTTATAGCCAAAAAGGGTAATAAAATTTTTATAACTTCAAACTACATTTTCAATATGAGAAAAGTTTTAATCATTTTAGGTTTATTTTTATTTATTGGCGAAGTTTTTGCGTTTGATAGATTTTATTATCAAGCTCCGTCAACTCAGAATAAGCTTTATAAAAGACCAACTTATAATCCTTATACTAATACTTATTATAGTCCATATCGATATCGAAATACAAACTATAACGATGCAAAAAGGATTCAAAGAATTAATCGAATTCGAAATTTAAATCGCATTAAAAATAACGTTTTGGGTTGGAATTTAAATAGAAATAATCAAGGAGCTTTAACGGGTTATTCTGTTCCGATTAATCAAAATAGTTATAACCAATTGAAAAGCGATTTTTGGAATAATACTCATTCAAATGATTGTAATACCGATTTATTTTCTACTCCATCATCAAACGGTATGTATTATACGGATGGCAGATATTATAAATATAATAGGGATACTTCAGGAAAAGCGGGCGTTAGAATAATTTATGATTAATCTTCTAAAGATTCTTCCTTCTCTTTTTCATCTTTTTTAAAAGATTTAGATTTTTTCTTTTCTTCTTCCTTTTCTTTAACTGCTTTTAAAAACATCATTGAACCTGCGTTTGCCGCAGCAAGGCCGTTTAGAGAAGCTCTTAATTGAGCTGAGCGATCTTGATAAGATTGTTGGGGTGCTTGCTCTTCTTCCATTTCTTGGGCGTAATATTCTCCGCCTTGTCCGTATTTTTCTTCAGACATTTTGTTAGCAGAAGCATTATCGTTTTTAAATCCTGTAGATGGTATAGAAGAAATAATTCGGTTGTCGACCATTTAACCTCGCCTTATGCCCTTGATTTACCACGATGATAGCATTTTTTTATTTAAAAAACAACACTCTCTTACTTTTCTAAAACGGCTAAAAAAAATAATTTGTTAGTTATTTTGCAATATGCTGATATCAACTTATGAAAAAGATTGTTTTTATATTAATTTCGGCCTTATTTTTAAATGTACAAACTAAAACATTTGATTTTAATGGTGTTGGAGATGAAAATTCAAATAAAATTTTAAAAGAGTTTGTTCAAACCAAAATGCCCGAAGAAGATTTTCAAGTAATAAGTTATTTTGAAGATATCAATAATGATAACAAGGCTGAAATCATAGGAATTGTTAAATCGCAATACTTTTATTCTTTAGCAGGTTACAAACTTTTTGTTTTAAAGGAAAATAATTCAATTTGGGAATTATTTAAATCAGACGTTCATTTTGATAATACGCAAGCCTTCGACATTGAAAATAAAAAAATAACATATTATAAAACAATTTTTTATAAAAATAAAAAGTGCAAAGCTAAAATAAAGAAAAATAAAATAAAAACCTATAAAGGTATTATTGAGCGTTTTAAAGATAAAAAAGCTCATGATATTGAAGAAATAACAAAATTCAGCGAAGGAAACATGCAAAATAATTTAAATATTGAAGATTTCCATGTGCAAGACAGAAGATTATCGATTTTCACTATGTTAATTTGAGTGATAGAACAAAACATTATTTAGATTTGAAGCAAAAAAGCCCTACAAAGGGCTTTTTTACTGGGTTTATTTATTTTGATTGTTTTTTATCCATTTTTCAAGCATTTCACTTCGAGGCTTATTTGCTAGATTTGAATTTTGATTTACGACAGGAGCTTTTTCTTTGTTAGAATTTTCATTAGCATAATACCTATCATCGCTTAATTCTTCTAAAGCAGTCATTACTCCTAGTTTGCCAGCGTTTTTTTGCATACCAGCAAGAGTTGCTTCTAGGGCGTATGTTAAAACAAGCGATAAAGCTGTCCAAGTTCCACCTGTAATTGCAGCTACATTAATTGCAGTTTTAGAAGCGATAATGTTTTTCAATTTGCCGTCTTGAATTGCTTGCATAAATTCAACAGGATTCTTTTTGAATGCTTCAAAAGCACAAGTAAAGATTTTGTTTAAGTCTTTGGATGGTATGTTTTTAATTATTGTTTCAATATTTTGATAAATTTTTAAAGCTTGATCATTTGTCATTTTGGAATTTGCAATTTTTTTCAAAATTAAAGTTATTGGGTTATTGCCATCCAAACCTTTAATATATTCTCTTAAGCTTCCTTGTACAATAGTTGCTTTAGTTAATTTATTTACTTCTTCTATAAAATTGCTCAAGAAAGTTAAGTTAGGTTTTTCTCCTAATTTAATGTTTGGAATTTTATCTTCTGGTATCATTTTGATAATGTCAGCAAATGATAAATCTAACATTTCTGAATATTCTTCTGGCACTTGACTTAAAGTAAATTCGTCCAAGAAGTCTGTTGGTTTTAAGTTTAAATATTGTGCATATTTTTCATCTTCAATAATTAAATTTAAAAGTTCTTTTAGTTGGTTACCATCTTCTCCTGCTTTTTCTTTGGCTTTAATAAATAGAGTGCCAATTGTTTCAAAATTAGGTATTTTCCCACCATTTAATTCTGTTAGATTGTATTTTTGAATTAAATCATTGATAAAGTCAAGCAAAGATGCATCAGATCCTAAGTTTGTTGCAAGTTTTATGCCACACATGCTTTCTAAATCAGAAATTTTCATGGTTTTTAAAGTTTTATTTTCTGTAATTAACTTTATTAACTCTTCAATTTCATTGCCGTCTTTGCCAGCTCTTTCTCTTGCTTGAGCGATTGTATCACTTACTAATTTACCCAATTTGAAATCTTGTGAATCAGCAGTAAGTTTGGTTGCATTTTGCGCCATTTCTCCTAAAATCTTTTTAGAAATTTTATTGTTTAAAATTTTTGTATGGTTTGCAAAGAAGCCGGTTACTGCTTCAGCTACACCTGCTCCACCCTTTTTATAGGCTTTAACTAAGCCGATTACAATTGGTGCAACTGCCGTACCAAAACCAATAACGGGTAATAATGGCATAGTCATTTCATTCAATGCTTCGATTGATTCAGAATATTCTTGTGATTTATCATCTACGTTTTCAAATGTTGTGAATACTTTTCTTTGTAGATCTTTTGCTTCATTTAGCTGTTCTTCTGTTACATCAAGCTTAACAAGTTCATTTAATAATTTTTTATCTTGTTTTGCTTCTGTTTTTCTGAATTTTTCATATTCGATGTAATCTTTAATTACTCTTGGAATAAATGTAATTGTTTCTTTAACTTTTTCACCAAAAGTTTTCTTTTGTGCTTTAACGTTTTTAACTTCTTCAAAATCTTTTTCGCTATAGCCTACAAAATTTCTTGGGTCGTTTGCAATTTTTTGTTTTGCTTTGTATCTACCAGCACGAGCTGACGCTTTTTGAAGTTTTAGACCAATAAAAGCGCCTGCGATTGTTGTTAATAAAGTACCAGTTACACCAATTAAAATATTTCTTGAAGCTTTTGTTGATTTTAAGAAATTAAAAGCTTTGGATAATGATTGAGCAATATCAAATTTGCCATCTTTTCTAACAATTGAAGCATTAAGCATTTGCATACAATAATCTTTACCTGCATTTAAATTTTTTAGCTTAGCAACAAAACCTTTTTCATTTTTTTCAGTTGCTTCTAAGAAGTTTTTTCTAACATTTCTAAGGTGTTCCTGTTTACTTTCTTCTAAACCTTTTAGCGCTTTTTCAAATGCTTTTATTTCGCCATTTTTAGCAATTCCTGTTTTATTAATAAATAAATTTAATAATGAACTTATGCCAAGACCAAGCCAAGGGGTTCCACCAATTAAAACACCTGCTGCTACTTCCATATCTTCTGAGTATTCTTCAGCATTATTATTAATTTTTTTAGTAATTCTTTGGATAATTTCTTTATCTTTTTGAGCTTCAATTAAATCTTGTTGGCTTAGTTCGCCCTGAACCATTTTATCTTGTGGATTATAGTTTTGAGCCCATTCTTTATAGTTTTTATTATCCTTGATTGTGCTTCCCATGGTTTTAAAGAAACCCTTGTTTCTTTTTTCAAATTTATTTTCGTCTTTTTTGCCAAACAATCCTGCGCCTAATAGTCCTCCTCCCATTGGAGCAAGTTTACCTTTAAAAGATATTCCTTTTTTCTTTTCTTCTTTATTTTCTTTATTTGTTTCTAAATTCTTTTGTGCTTGAGCAATTTGCTCTGGCGTATATTGAACGAAATATTTTGGATCTTTTAAATCTTCTCTAGATTGCCAACGAGCAATTCTTGAAGCTCTAACTTGAAGTTTTGCACCTAATACGTTAGATAAAACAAAAACGCCTGCCGTAATTCCTACAATTGCTAAAAGTGAAGCTTTTGCAAATTTTGGAATTTTTAGCGATTTTAGTGTAATACTATCAAAAATCTTTTTATTGTTTTCGGCATTTTTTAAATCGGTTATTTGTTTAACCAAAGAAGAAATTTTTTCTTTAGTTTCATCTGTGCCTATATTCTTAAATGCATCAGGATTGAAAAGTTCAGGAAAAGCTCCTGCAAATTCAAATTTTGTTTCTTCTAAAAAATCTAGGCCTTTAGTTTCTTGCAATAATGCAGAAGAAAGATTGTTGTAGAGTCTGTTATATTCTTTCCCAAGGTCTGTTGCGTGAAATTCATCAAATTTTTTGCCTATATTCTTAATTTTTGACCAACCTATAAAACCAGCACCAATGGTACTTCCGAGTAAGCCTAATATAGGAGCCAGTTGCGCTATTGGCATAACTGCTGTTTCTGTATTTTCAGCAACTTCTTCTGAATGTGTATCCATAATGTCTACAACATCCATAATAACTTTGCCTTTAGCAGCAGCTTTTTTTAAAGTCTCTTCGTCAAGTTGCTTTTTTTGATATAGGGCTTCACGTTGCGCTTGTTTATCTGCGTCTTGTTGTTCCCACTCTTTAAACTTTTTGTTGTTTTTAATTACTTGACTGGTTGAATTTAAAATACCCATGCTCTCTCCAAAATGTGGCAATAATTCTCGTATATAATTATAAAAACATTTTGAAAAGAAAAATTGCCACATTAAAAAAGCTCTTATTAAAGAGCTTTTTTAATGTCTTCTAAAATCAATTCATTATACAGACGATATTTTGTATAAAGTTCATCAAGTGGAATTCTATCTGAAAATTCTTTATGTGAGCCATAATTTAAAACTTTCATTTCGGATGGGCCAAAATATCTTGCGATTTTTTCTCCAAAACCACCATTTAGCTCACCATCTTCAAGAGTTACAATAACTTTGTGGTCTTTTTTTAATTCTTCCATTAATTCGCAATCAATACCTGTTATGAATTTTGGATTAATAATTGTTGCATTGATTTCCTCTTTTTCTAAAAGTTTAGCAACTTCAACTGCTTTAAAATAGAAGTTTCCAAGACCCAAAAGTGCAACAGTGTTACCTTTTTTGGTTATTTGATATTTATTTAAAATAGAATAATCTGTTTTATCTTCAATTCCAGTTGATATAAGTTCAATATTTGGAACTCTTATTGCAACGGGATATTGAGTTTGTTCAACTGACCAATCAAGCATTGCTAAATATTCCTCTTTTGTTGTTGGAGCAAGATAAATCAAATTTGGAATATTAGACATCATCGAAATATCAAAAGTTGTTAAATGTGTTGCATCGGAATCCGTTATCCCGCCCCAATAGATTAAAATTGTTGCAGGGTTAGAGTTTAAACATAAATCTTGAGATAGTTGATCATAAGTTCTTTGAATAAATGAACTCATTACGCAAAATACTGGTTTTGCGCCATTTTTAGCCATCCCTGAAATCATGCCTATTGCATGTTCTTCTGCTATTGCAACATCTATATATTGTTTGCCTAATTTTTCTCTAACATCTTTAGTTAATCCAAAAACCCCAGGAGTTGCGGCGTTAACTACTGCAAAACTAGAATCATTTTTTGCTTTGTTTAAAAAATAATCAACAGTAATAGATGTATAACTTTCTGGCATGCTGAAGGCTGGTTTTTCATCTAGTTCTCCTGGCATAATCCAATGGAATTTTTCTTTATTATCAACTGCTTGAGTTAGCCCATGGCCTTTTTCGGTTACCAAATGAACAATAAGCGGATGATTGATGTTTTTGATTTTTTTAAATTCTTCAATTAAAGTTTCGATATTATTGCCATTTTCAATATAACAATAATCATAACCTAATGTTTTAAAGAAATTATTTTTAGCTTCACCTTTGGTTTCTCGTAAATGTGCTAAATTATCATATAAACCGCCATAGTTTTGAGCGATAGACATTTGATTATCATTAACAATAATAATAAAATTGCTATTTAACTTTGAAGCAAAATTGAGCCCTTCTAATGCTTCGCCACCTGATAAAGAACCATCTCCGATTAAAGCTATAACATTATAGTTTTCGCACTTTAAATCTCTTGCTTTAGCTAAGCCACAAGCTAGAGAAATGGATGTTGAAGTATGCCCTATTTTAAACATATCATGAGCTGATTCTTCAGGAGCAGTGTAGCCTGTATATTTTTGATAATCTGATTCATTTAAAAAGCCATCTTTTCTTCCGGTTAAAATTTTATGCGGATAACATTGATGTGAAACATCAAAAACAAATTTATCAATAGGTGAATTAAAAACATAATGAAGAGCAATTGTTGTTTCGATTATTCCTAAATTTGGAGCCATATGTCCACCTGTTGTATTTACTTTTTTTATAATAATTTTTCGCATTTCATTTGAAAGCGTTTTCATTTCGTCAACGGATAAATTTTTTAAATCAGTTGGTGAATTAATTTTGTCTAAAATCATACTTCCTCCATTTTTAAAAATATTATAACAAAACTTTTTATTCACATGCATTGTATATAGGAAATATTAATAAAAGCCTTGCATGCAATAGTTTTAGCATGTAGAATTATTTTATTAAGAATGGAGCAAAGTGTATAAATGAAAAAATTATTTTTAAATGTTATCGCCACTATTGCATTAGCTCTTTTTGCAACACCAGCAATGGCGAAATATGCTTTAGAACAAGGGCCAGAAAGCTATCCCGATCTTCCACCAAGCCATTGGGCTTATGAAGCAGTAACTTTTTTAACTGACAAGCAAGTTGTTGTTGGTTATCCTGATGGACTTTATAGACCTGATCAAAAAGTTACCAGAGGCGAATTTTCAACAATGGTTATTAAAGCATTGGGAATTTATGAAAAAGATATTCCTCTTGTATTTAATTACTCAGATACTAAAAATCATTGGGCTGATAGAAATATTCAAGTGGCTTCTTATTATGGTTTAGTTAATGGCTATGGCAATGGAACATTTAAACCAAACGAGTTTGTTACAAGAATGGAAGCGCTAACTATTATTTTAAATGCTTTGGCTCCCCAAAATATGGATACAGAAGAAGCAAAACATTTTGTTTCAATTTATAGCGATTATTCTGAAATTCCAGACTGGGCATTAATTGCAGCTGGAAAATGCCAAATGCTTGGTCTAGTTTACAATCTTCCAGGTCATGAAACTACGCTTGAGCCAAATAGACATGCTCTTCGTGGCGAATTAGCAAGATTTTTATTTAATATGGTTGAAGCTGTTAAAGTTATCCCAAGTGATAAATTAAAAGAAGAAGTTGCTCCGCCAAAGAAAAAATTTGCTGAACCTAAAAAAGCAAACGGCTTTATTTTAGATAATGTTTATTATGATGAAGAATATGCAGTAATTCCTGAAGGAACAATTTTGCCTTTAACTGTTCAAAAATGCATTAATGCAAAAACTGCAAAAGAAGGCGAAACATTTATTGCAAGAACTCCATACAACTTTGTAACAAGAGAAAAATATGTTGTTCTTCCGATTGGAATTAATATTGATGGCAAAGTTCATAAAGTTGAAAGACCTCATAGATTCTTCCAAAACGGATACATGGCTTTAACTACTTCTAATGTTTTAACAGAAGTAAAAGGAAATCCTGATATGAAAATTGTTGCATCCCTTGGAGAAAGAGATGCCGATATGAGAATCATTAGAAATGATCCTTATTTAACAAGAACACGCTACAACGTTGTTAAAGGTCAAAATATGTATATTCATAAAGGCCAAAGAGTAGATTTTGTTTTACTTGAGCCTTTAAGGGTAAAAATCTTCAACGTTGAAGAAGAAATATAAAAAGGAAAATATAGAAATAAAAAACGAGGCATTTGCCTCGTTTTTTATAAATTTAGATTTTATAAATCCAGAGCTTCCCTTTCGCCTGTACCTAAAGCTTTTCTTGTCGAGCTTAAAACCGAATATTTAGCAACAGAGCCATTTGAGTTTATAATACCTGAATTTTCTAAGCCTAACGTTCCTGCACCTACTACACCGCCAACGGTTCCTGATACAAATGCCGAAGTTAGAGCGTTATTTGTTAAATCTCCAAAACTGAATTCTTTGTCACCAAACGCAACGTCTGTCATATAACTAGCACTTCCTGACATTAAGCCACATTCAACACCACATAAAGCGCCTTTAAGTGCTTGGGTTGCCAATTCGTTTGTTGGTAACATGCTGGCGTTTTCAAGACCCTTGTAGATAAAGCATTGTGAACCTGAAACTGCACTTGCAGCACCTGTTAAAGCTCCAGAAACCACATCTTTTACTATTTGTTTTCCGTCAATTGCATCATCTTCAACATCATTTGTTGCTCTATCTAATACGCCAATTCCGGCTTTTATTGCCGCTCCGATTGGAGCTCCTTTTATAAATGCCATACCCCAACCAACAGGACCCGCTCCTGCTATTGCAATTGCTCCAACACCTGTTACGATATTCGACAATAAACCGGACATGGTTTCTTGTTTTGAATCATATTCCTCAAGATATTCAATAGCTTTTTCAAAACTTACTTCTCCTTTATTATATTTTTCAAGCATACTTTCACAATCACTTTCAGATACGCCAAGTGTTGTGATTTCTTTTATTCCATTCCAAGCTTTTCCCAAAATACCTTGTTTATCTTCGATATTTTGAAGAGTTTCTTCTAACAGTATTGATTCTTTTGTTTTTCTCTTTAAACCAAACGCATAATTAAAATTGTTATACGTTCCATCATAATTTGCATGAATGGTATTTTCCATAAACTAACCTTAAACTAATACACTACACACTATACATTTAAATAAAGTATTTTTTTGAACAAAAATTGCTCAAATTTAATTTAATGTAACAAATGTTAAAAATTCTTTTAATGAAGTGTTTTTATAAGCTATAATTAGCATAATAGACAAATAAGGGGAGATAATATGGAAGTTTTACCATTAAATGCAATAGTTTATAATCAAGAAAAAGTTGATATGAAAGATGTGGTTGCTCCTCCTTATGATGTTATTGATGAAAAATATCAAGATGAATTATATGCAAGAAGCGAATTTAATTGTGTTCGTTTGATTTTAAATAAAGCTCAAGATAGATACTCTGAATCTGCTAAATGTTTTTCTGATTGGAAAGAAAAAGAAATTTTAGTTCATACAAATAAACCTGCTATATTTTACATTGTTCAAAAATATACAAATGAAAAAGGTAAATTAATTGAGCGAAAAGGTTTTATTGCAAGAAATAAAATTGAAGATTTTGAATCTAAAAAGATTTTGCCTCATGAGTTTACTATGGGTGGCCCCAAGGAAGATAGATTTAAATTAGTATCTGCAACGGGTGCTTTTTATTCTCAAATTTTTATGGTTTATAACGATGAAAAACAAAGAATTGAATCCGAAGTTGCTTCAAAATATTTAGCAAAAGAACCATATATGGATATAACAGATGATTTGGGTATTCAAAATCTTATCTATTTAATAGATGACAGTAGTGATATCGCAATTATATCAGAAGTTTTATCAGATAAAACATTGTTAATTGCAGATGGACATCATAGATATGAAACATCTATGAGATATGCTAAAGAGCATCCAGAAAACGAATATGCTCAATATGTAATGAGTTATTTTACAAATGCTGCAGATGAAAATTTGGTAATTTATCCGACTCATAGAATTGTTGAAAAAGATATTAAACCAACTGATGTTTTAGAAGCTGTTAAAAAACATTACGATGTTATTGAAATGACAGATAAGGATGCATTTTTGGATAAAATTGAAGAAGAAAACAAAAAACAAATTACAACAGGCTTAATTTTAAGAAATGATGAAAAATATTATGTTTTAAAATTAAAAGAAGGCGTAAAAGAATCAATTGATACAGCAAAAGAACTTCAAAATCTTGATTTAACTGTTTTACATGAAGTTATCTTGAAAGGTGAATTGGGTTTTTCGCAAGAAGAATTAATGGCTCAAAATGGTATCAAATATGAGAAAAAAGAAAATGTTTCTTTTGAATCAGTAAAATCGGGTAATGCAAATGCATGTTTCATTATGGCATATCCTAAAATGAAAGATATTATTGACATTTCATCTGCCGGACTTCGTATGCCTCAAAAATCGACATATTTTTATCCAAAATTATTATCAGGTATTGTTATAAATCCACTTAGTTAGAAGGAAAATGATGGAAAATTTAATAGCCAACGACAAAACTCCACTTGGAGCTATGTATAACGAAGAAACTAAATGTGTTGAATTTCGTTTATATTCAAAAAATGCAACTAAAATTTTGCTTTGTATTTTTGATAAGCCTCAAGGAGAAGATCCAATTATGGTCTTAAATATGGAGCGAGGCGAAAATAATATTTGGTATACATCTGTAAAAAATTATATTTTGGGTTGTGAAAAACATCCTGTTTATTATGGTTATCGTGTTTTTGGTGATAATTGGAAGTATGATGAAACTTGGGAAGCAGGGACTGATATTGGCTTTGTTTCAAAGTTTGATAGAAATAATAATCGATTTAATCCAAATAAAATTGCATATGATCCATATTCAAAAGAGTTATCTCATGTAGTTTCTGATGTTAATCCTGGAGGAAATATGTTTCGTTCAGGTGGAAATTTTCATTTAATTGATAATGCAAAATGGGCTATTAAATCAGTATTTAATTTAAATAAAGAAAAAGAGATTAAGCGAGTTTCACCCCGTCCGTTTAATAGTGAAATAATTGGCGAAGTGCATATTAAAGATTTAACGCAAAGAATAAATATGCCTGAAGCTGGCACATACAGAGGGGTTGCTAAATTTGCAAAAAGTTTAAAAAATCTTGGTATTACAATGGTTGAATTTTTGCCGATAAACGAATTTGATTCAAAGCAAAATGGTGGGAATCATTGGGGATACATGCCTTTAGGGTATTTTAGTATAGCTCGAAAATATGCTTTCGATAAAACCCAAGGCTTATTGTTGGATGAATTTCATTCGATGGTTAACGAGCTTCATAAAAACGATATAAAAGTTTGTCTTGATATGGTATATAACCATACAGGTGAGGCTGGTTTGGTTAATAATAATGTTGAAGACGCAACACAATTATCTTATACGTTAATAGACAACTCTTCTTATTATAAAGTCTACAAAAATGGCTATTATCGCTCAAATTCGGGTTGTGGAAATGATTTTAATGCCAATAATGAAGGGGTATTGAATTTAATCGTTGACTCTCTTGTTTTTTGGGTAAATCAAGGGGTTGATGCATTTAGATTTGATCTTGCTGCAGCACTTTTGGAATGTGGTTGTGATTGTGATGAAATTTATGACAATATGAATTCTTTGGCAGGTAAATTAAAAGAAATTTTAGCTAATAAAGGAATTAATGTAGTTGATAATTTTTCGCAAGCCCAAGAAGGAGTTGTGCTTATAGCTGAGCCTTGGACATGCGGCGGGAAGGATTGTTATCAATTAGGAAATTTCCCTTCATTTTGGGCGGAATGGAATGACGTTTATAGGGATGTTGTAAGAAAAATTACATTAAGGCCAAATGAAGTTACTCCAACTCAAATGAAGGATTTAATCGAAGGAAGCCCTTCAAGGTTAAAAGGAATAAATAAATCAGTTAATTACATTGCTTCTCATGATGGTTTTACTTTATATGATTTAAATAGTTTTAATCACAAATCAAACTCTACTCAAGGTGGTTCTGATTGGGAAATTTGTGGCGATTATGATAATGATAATTATTTAAAAGAAAATGCAATAAGAAAACAATTGGCGTTCTTATTTTTATCTTATGGTATTCCAATGATTCAAATTGGAGATATTATTATGCATACTAAAAATGGCAATAATAATAGCTACAACAAGGATGATGCGACTAATTATTTAAATTGGGAAAGAGCATTAAGAAAAGATTCTTTTGAAAATAGAATAATGGAGTATATAAGAAATTTAATCAAATTTAGAAACGAAAATGCAATTTTTAGGAGCGAAGAATTTTCCAAAGCAATTAGTTATCATTATGATAATGGATTAATTGCATCAAGTGATAATCAAGGCTATTGGCAAAATTCTGTTGAAAAATTTTTTGGTGCTTTAATTAATTCTAGTCAAAGAAGACTTTATATTGCAACAAGTAAATCTTATGATAAGTTGAATATAATTTTACCTAAAAATAAGGAAAAATCTTCTTGGCATATTTGTTTTGATACAACAAATTTTGGTAATATAACAATGTCTCCTAAAGAGTATATAGAAAAAAATTATATTTTAAATCCGCAAGGATTAGCTGTGTTTATGGAAGTTTATGATGGATAATTTAGAAAAATTATATTTGTCTTCTTGTTTTCTTTATTGCTATAAAGCTCTAAAGGAAGATTTGGTTTTCAAAAATTTTATTGAACTTTTAAAAACAATAGAAAAAGAAGAAAATTTTGAAAAAAATATTGAAATTTATTTGAATTTTGTTTTTGAATTAAAAAATAAGAATTATGATGATTTTTCAAAATATGTAAAAGATATTATTTCAAAAATTGATGTTAAAGAAAAAAAGCAGGCTGAAAAAGAATTAAAAATTATTTCTTCAATATTAAAAGTGGCTTATCAGGATTTAAAAAATAAATTATGTGAAAAATACCAAAATTATATTGATTTATTTGAAAATTTACCTGAATTTAATAATTCAAAAATGGAAATTTCTTTTGACAATTTAACTCAAATTGAAGTAAAAGAAGATAATATTTATCAAAATAATAAAGCATTTATTTTTGATAATGATTTTGAAATTAAACCTGTTAAAGTATCTGAAAATCTTAAGTTTGTAAATTTGAAAGGTTATGTCGAACAAAAGAGAGTTTTGTATGAAAATACATCTGCTTTATTATCGGGTGCAAGGGTGAATAATATTTTACTTTATGGTGATGCTGGATGCGGAAAGTCATCAAGCGTTAGAGCGCTTCTGAATGAATTTAAAGATTTAAAAATAATTCAAATATTCAAAAATAATTTGATAAATTTAGATAAATTGTATTTGAAACTTGAAAATTTACCTTATAAATTTATAATTTTTGCTGATGATATTTCTTTTGATGAATCAGATGAGATTTTTTCAACTATGAAAGCAATTATTGAAGGTTCTTTAATTCAATGTCCAAATAATGCAGTTATATATGCTACTTCGAATAGGCGCCATTTGATTAAAGAGACTATGTCATCAAGATATGGGGACGAAATTCATTTAAAAGATACATTAAATGAAATGAGCTCTTTATCGGAAAGATTTGGGATTAATTTGCTTTTCTTAAAACCAACAAACGATGAATTTAATCAAATAGTCCTTGAGCTTGCAAGGGATAATGACATTAAGATTGAAGAGAAAACATTAATTGAAAAAGCCCAAAGATTAGCTTTGATTAAAGGAACAAGAAGTCCTCGAATTGCAAAACAACTGATAGATAATTTGCTTGCGCATATTGAATATTAATTTGTAAATAAAATTTAATAATATTTTATTTTTCAATTAAACGTGGAATATACACTATAGGAAATACTATAGGCGTTTTGCCAAACTTATGGAAAGAGATTATATGTCAGAAGTATCTTTAAATTCAAATGCACCAAGTCAAGAACCACGAATTGAATCTGTTGAAACAAGTGGAGTTATTGCAAGCAATTCTACAAATACTCCAAGCCCATTGTTTAGTGCTGTTCCATCAGTTGAAACAAGCGGGTCTATAGCTTTTAGCTCGCCTTCTTCGTCAGGAGGTTCTTCTACAAGTTTTGTTTGCTAGAGTAAGTATTTATATAAAAATACAGCCTTAATTATAAGGCTGTATTGATTTTTATTTTATTATTGCATTGAATTATTCTTCTTCAGTGCATTCTTCAGTTGTTTCTTCAACAATAGAATCTTCTTCGTCAACTGCTAATTGAGAGGTTTCTTCAATTGCTTCTTGGGCAATCTCATCAATTATTTCTTCGTCTTCTTCAATATATTCTTCTTGAGCAGGTTCTTCATATTGAACTTCAACCTGACGATTTTCGATTTCTCTTGCTTGAGATTCTGATTTAATATCGATTTTCCAATTTGTTAATCTGTGAGCCAAACGAACGTTTTGACCTTCGCGACCAATAGCTAATGATAATTGATCATCTGGAACAATTACAAATGCTTCATGTCTATCTTCTTCATCAGCTAAAATATCAACAGAGATGATTCTTGCTGGAGATAATGCATTTACGATATATTCAACAGGATCTTCTGAGTATCTTACGATATCAATTTTTTCATTTTTTAATTCGCCAACTATTGTTTGAATTCTTGTTCCGCGAGGTCCAATACAAGCTCCAACAGAATCTACTGAAGGGTCGTTTGACCAAACAGCAAGTTTTGTTCTAAAACCAGCTTCACGAGCGATTGATTTAATTTCAACAATTCCATCTTCAATTTCAGGAACTTCAAGTTCAAATAATTCTCTAACAATTTCAGCGTGAGCTTGTGAAACAATAACTTGTGGAAGTTTAGATGTTTCTTTAACATCTAAAACAAATACTCTGATTCTGTTTCCTGGTTTATAGTATTCACCTGGGATTTGTTCTCTTTGTGGCATGATGGCATCAGTTTTGCCGATATTAACAATAACTGCTCTATCTGTTCTTCTTTGAATTATACCGGTTATTAAAGTGCCTTTTTTAGACATAAATTCATCTAAAACCATTTTTCTTTCAGCTTCTCTAATTCTTTGAGTAATTACTTGTTTAGCTGATTGTGCTGCCACACGGCCGAAATTTTCAGGAGTTACTTCGATTTTAACTTCGTCATCCAATTCAACGTCTTCATCGATTTCTTTGGCGTCAGTTAAAGCAATTTCAGTGTTTTCATCTTCTACAACTTTTACTACAACTTTTGTTCTGAAAACTCCGATTTCACCAGCTTGTTCATCTAAGATTGCTTCAACATTTGTTGCGTCTTTATCTTTAATGTGTTTTTTATATGCTGCTGCTAGCGCATCACATAATGAAGCAATAAGGACTTCTTTTGAGATTCCTTTTTCGCGTTCAAATTGTTCAGCAGCTTCAAAGAGCGCTGTTCCGATTTTAATCATCTTTTTCTCCTTTATTTTTGTTTATTTCAATTTTATCGTTTAATTTTGTGGAATGGATTTTTTCCATAGGAATAATAAATTCTTGATTTTCGTATTCAATTTTTATTCCAAATGCTTCATTGTAATCTAATAATTTAGCTTCAAATGTTTTAGGAGTAATGCCTTCAACACTATTTTTAAGCTTAATTATCACATCATGTCCTTTAAAAATAATATATTCTTTTTCAGATTTAAATTTCCTGTCTAATCCTGGAGAAGATACTTCTAAGAAATATTTAAATGGAATTAATTCATCTAGCATATCACCTAAGCCGCGACTCATATTTTCGCAATCTAGGTGTGAAACATTGTGATCAGGTGAATAGATAAATATTCTTAAAAATTGGCGATTATTTTCACGCTCTAATAAAATTTCAAGAGGAATTAAGCCATATCTCATTGCTGTGTTTTCAATAACGGGGGTTATTGTTTCGATTAATTCTCTTTTGTTTGTAAATTCTTTCATTTTCTAGCCCTTAATAAAAAAAGAAGAACGCAACTATTGTTAGTGCGTCCTAGTTTCACCTATTAAACTAGTGTGGAATTTTTCCACAAGAATATAATAACATTATTTTTAAAAAAAAGAAATAATAATGTAAATAATTATGACATTATTTCATTTAATAATACTGCTACGCCAACTTGCTCATCTATTGCATTGGGGTCAAATTTTCCATCTGCTACATATTTTCCTGATGTATATAAATTTGTTCCTGACCAAACGTAAGGGGAATACATATTATGATATTTGCTGTATCCCATACCATTATATCTTTCTGCAAAAGCATAATATGTTTCAATGTCGCCTATAACAATTTTTTTTGGTTGAGCATAGTTTGATAAGGCATCTTTGGCGGATTCTTCCCAAGTGTAATATGTGCGTTCACCTAAAAATGTTTGGATTGGTTTGCCTAATTTCGCACCATTGTGTAGATAGGTGCCAAAATTTCCATTGCTTTCCCTCCAATGAATTGCGGCGATTAATTCAGCAGGAACGCCTGTTTGTTCTTCCATATCAAAATAGCGATTTGAATTTTCTTCCCAATTTTGAACAAATTTTTCCAATGAGTATTTTTGTTCGGGTGATAAATTTATTTCAAAACCTAAATCCGCTGATTCTATGTCTTCGTTTTGTGTGGTTGGATCATCAAAAGTTATACCTAAATCTGGTTCTATATTTTCAGGCGCTGAACCATGTATGCTTGAGCTAGGAGACCAAGTGTCATCCGTGTTTATTGGTTCTTGTCTTGTTGCATAATTAACAAGGCCACAAGTTGCTAATACTGTATCAACTATAGCAAGTATGGTACAAATACATCCTTCAGCTCTTTTTTGTTTTGTTCTGTTGTATCTTTTTACGGTAGGTTGAGCTGGATTGTTTGTTTTGTTTTTGTTAGGTTGTTTTGGTTTTTTGCGTAAATTTTGGGCACAAAAACTAATGTTGTTTACTATCATTTTATTTTTCGGCTTTTTTGATGCTTTTTTATTTTTACAAAAACAAAACCATTTGTAAAATTACCTTTTGAAACTTTTTAATATTTTTTGCGTCTTTAATATTGAATGGTAAATGGAGTTGAGGTATGAGTATTAATTTTGATTGTAATAACTTGAATTTAAACGAGGAAAATGCTACTGAAGAAGTAAAAACCTTCTCAATAATTGCTAATAGAGATGAAGTTTTGCAAATGTATTTAAAAGATGTAAGTAAAATTAAACTTTTAAAAAAGAGGGAGGAAGTAGAAGTTGGAAAAGCAATCAAAGAAGGAAATGAAAAAGAGGCAAAGATTGCGCGTAAAAAATTAATTCAAGCAAATTTAAGGCTTGTAATTTCAATTGCAAAAAAGTATACAGGCCAAGGTGTTTTGTTTATGGATTTAGTGCAGGAAGGCTCTTTGGGTTTGATTAAAGCAGCAAATCGATTTGATTATAAAAAAGGGTTTAGATTTTCCACTTATGCAACGTGGTGGATTAAGCAAACTATTATTCGTGCAATAGCAAATAATTCTCGTGCTATTAGAATACCTGTTCACATGGGAGATAAAATAAGAAATTTAAAGCGTGCAGCTATAAAATTATCAGCAGATTTAGGTAGAGAACCAAATGATAATGAGCTTGCAATATATTTAAAAACGACTGAAAAAAAAGTAAAAATGACAAAAGAAGCAATTATAAAGGAGCCTGTTAGTTTTGATACACCAGTGGCTCAAGATTTATCTTTGGAAGACTACATAGCGGATAATTTTGAAAATGCGCCAAATCAAAGAATAGAGCAAATTGATTTCAAGAAAGATGTTTTTTCGGCACTTGATTTGTTAAACGAGAGAGAAAGATTTATTATTCTAAATCGGTTTGGCTTAAGGGGAAGAAAAATAAAAACATTAGAGGAGCTTGGCAATATTTTGGGTTTTTCTAAAGAAAGAATAAGACAATTAGAAATGGAAGGATTGAGAAAGCTTAGAAGCTCCTCTAAAACTCAGCATTTGAAAGAATATTTGGTATAAAAAAGCTCGGTTATACCGAGCTTTTTGTTATTTAAGAGAATCTTTTTGTTTATTGTAGTATTCAAGTTGTTTTTCAATTGCTTTTGTTTTGAATGTTTTTTCTGTGTATGTCATATTTTTTGAAGCTTGAATATCGGCTTTTTCTTTGTTTAATTCTGCAATTTTAGAATTAATTTCTTTTAATTTTTCTGCTTTTTTCGCTTCTAATGCTTTTGTTTTAGCATTTTCATTTGCTTTTGCTTTAGCTTCCATATCTTTTTTAATAGCTTCTTTTACTGAAGCATTGTAGCTTTTAGCTTCTTTTTTTGAAGTTTCAATATCTTGTTTAATTGCATTTTTTAATGCATTACCGTAGTTGCTTGCTGCTAAAGTCATACCTGTTGAAATAGCTAAAACAATACCAAGAGTTAATAATTTTTTCATAAGATTCCCTCCTTTAATTAATTTATGTTAATATTATCAATTTTTTTAGTTTTGTAAATTAAAAAATAAACAGGGCTTGTGCCCTGTTTATTATATTTATTTATTCAAGAACTATTTTTTGTTAACTAATTCTTTGAATTTTTTACCAGCTGAGAAAGCAGGAACTGTTTTAGCAGCTATTTTAATTTCTTTACCAGTTTGTGGGTTTCTACCAGTTCTAGCAGCTCTTTTTCTTGATTCGAAAGTACCGAAACCAACTAAAGTAACTTTTTCACCTTTAGCAACTGTTTTTTGAACTGTTTCAACTAAACCATTTAAAACTTCAGCAGCTTCTTTTTGAGTAACTTTAGCTTTTTTAGCAATCTCTTGTACTAATTCTTCTTTGTTCATTATGAACCCCTTTCTATATCTCTTGGGTTTATTATATGGGATAAGATAGCATGTTGCAAGCATTTTTTTGTAAATTTTTTTGCTATAATTGTACTATGGCTAAAAAGTTTTTCCAAAGATGGTATGAAAAAGATGAGTATTTGAAGGCTTTTATGAACCTAATGCAAGATTTAGCGCCTGAGGTTCAGTGTGAAATCGCCATAGATATTATAATGAAGGCTTCGAATATGATAGATAGGGATTATACTAAATTAATTGCAGAAGTTTCTATATATAATCCTAGAGATTTTAAAAGATGGTATGATAAGAATCCAAATGTTCATTTGGCAATTGAAGCTTTAAGGGATTTAAATTCCGAGCAAAGAGATGAAATAGTTCGGGAATTTAGTGCAGAAATTTTAAATTCTCATTTTATTAAATTAGATGATGTTGGAGATATGCCATAATGAGAAATATTTTAATTACGGGTGCAACATCTGGAATTGGTGATAAAATTGCGCAAGTTTTGTCAAAAAGTAATGATGTTTTTATGTCAGGAAGAAGAAAGCTTGATAAAGTAAATTATTATGCTTGTGATTTAGTGGATATGTTTGAAATTGAGGCGCTTTATAATAGAGCTATTGAGTATTTTAATTCTGATATTGATGTATTGATTAATTGTGCTGGGCAATATATATATAGGCCAATTGAAAAAATGGAATTAGATGAAATTTCATATTTATTGGATGTAAACTTTAAATCAGCTTATATTCTGTCAAGTTTGGTAATCCCCGGAATGAAAAAGAAAAAATGGGGTAGAATTATTAATATTGGCTCAATTTCTGGAGTTGTCGGCGAAGCTAATGCTTCTTTATACTCTGCAACTAAATCTGCTTTCAGTGGTTTTACAAAAGCACTAGCGCTTGAAGTTGCAACAGATAATATAACCGTTAATACAATAAATCCAGGTTGGGTTGAAACTCCATTGGTTCAAAATGCACTTAATCAAGAAGATATACAAGAAGTAATAGATGTAACTCCTCAAAAAAGATTTGTTGAGCCAATTGAAATTGCCAGACTTTGCCAATATTTAATCACTGATTATGCTAAAGGAATAACTGGGCAAGGAATAAACTTGTGTGCAGGCTTAACTTGCGGAAGTTAAGAAATTTGAAGCAAAAAGAAAAAAATAATTATTAGACGTTTCTTATGTATATATAAACATTCTGGGGCATTAAATGATAACACCAATAAGAAATATTTCTTTTAATATAATTAAGAAACAATCTAAATTAAATAAAAATAATAAAAACAAGGTAGGGCAAACTTTTCTTTGCATTAATTCTTCAAGACTTAATTTTACTGGCCATTCATCATTTGCGCCAAAAGTTAGTTTTGAATATGGAGTAGAAAATAATTTCTTCCAATTGCCTAAAAAAACTCTAGAAGATGGCACTCAAGTTCAATTTCAACCAGATAAAGAGCAATTAGAATGTGCAAAACATTTAAGTGACGGGAAAAACGTTGTTTTTGAAGCTCCAACAGGTATAGGTAAAACTGCGGTTGCGCATTTCATAATGACTAAAAATTTAGCTGAACGTAAAAAATCTGTTTATACAGTTCCAACTAAGGCTTTGGCTAATGATAAATATGATGAGTTTTGCAAAATTTATGGTGAGCAAAATGTAGGAATTTTAACTGGCGATAGAAAGATTAATCCTAATGCGCTTATAGTTATTATGACAACCGAAATTTTCGATAATCAGGCAAAAACAATGACTGTTTCTGAGGCAAAAAAGCACGGTACTGTTATTTTTGATGAAGTTCATAATATTACGGATAAAGACCGTGGAATGGTTTGGGAAAATTCAATTGTTAATGCAGGACTTTTGGGTATTCAAATACTTGCGCTATCTGCTACAATTGGAAATTCTGACGAGTTCACTTCTTGGATTGATTCTGTTTCTTCAAGAGAAACTGTAAAAGTTAGTGTGTCTCCAGATAAAAGACCAGTTCCATTAAAATATTATTTGCATGCCGAAGATGGTGTTAAAGGAGAAAAATTTTATCCAATAATGCTTGGTGAAGTGGATATTTCTCAAAGTCTTCCAGATATGTCGCAAACAATAATTAATATTATTTATAATGCGCGGCAAGAGGGTTTTGAAAGAAAATCTAGAAACGAGCAATATAAAATGGGTGGTGCTGAACAATATAGTGCAGATGAAAACTATAAAGATGAAATTAAATTAAGATTAGAAGAAGTATTTGGCAAGAATTGGATCACTATAGATTTTTCAGATGAAGAAAATCGTGAAAAATTAAGAGAAAAGTTTAATTATTTATCTGGTGCAGATATAGAGCAAATTGATTTAGCTGCAAAAAATGGGGTAAAAAGTTTATCTGATAGACAAAAAAGAGCACTTAACATAATTTTTGAATTAGATAAAAATTCTAAAACAACAGTTTCTGATAAAGATTACGAAATAGCATATAACAAATTAAGAAAAACTATTGGCCCTGTAAAATGTGACACTGAGGCCTTTAAGGAAAAAATAAGAGAAAAATTTCCAAAATTAACCAAAACACAACTAGATTTAATTCCAGAATTATTATCTACCCCCGGCGTTAAGAATGTGCAAAATATTCAAAAAGGTGTTAAACAAATAAACTATGCATCATTTATTAGAAAATTAGATAAAAAAGATATGTTGCCCGCAATAATATTTAAATTATCTCAAAGAGAATGCGAAGAAGCAGCTGAAGGATTATTGCAATCTCAAAAAGACGATGAAATAGAAGACGGAACAGGTAAATCTTTCGGCATAAATAATGAACCGCTTGATTTGTTAAACGAAAATGAAAAAGAACAAATAAGACAAATATTTAATAAATACGAAGAAAAAGGTGTGTATTTGGGTTCAGATGTTCAAAAAGAAATGCTTTTAAGAGGTTATGCGGTTCACCATGCCGGAAAATTGCCTCAATATAAAAAGCTTGTTGAAGAATTATTTTCTAAAAAATTAATAAAAGTAGTTTTTGCAACATCAACTCTTGGTGCTGGAATTAACATGCCTGCAAAAACGGTTGTAATGTCTAGTGTGAATTATAAAAGACTTGATTCAAAAACAAAAAAACTTGAAGAAACTTATGTTACTTCTAGTGAATTTAAACAAATGACAGGCAGAGCAGGAAGAAGAGGAATTGATGAAGTTGGCTATGTTGTTTTATATGGCCTAACTCCTGATGAAGTTGTTAATAATGCAAGTACATCAGAAACAAGTTTGAAAACAGGGGATCTTAGGGTTGCTTATGTATTAATGAAAAGTGAACCTGAGCCTTTAGTTTCCTCAGCAAGACCGGATCCTGTATCGTTGGTTTTGAACTATTATGCTAAAAATAAAGAAAATCAAACTAGGGGATTATGGGATATTGTTAATACTTCATTCAGGGTGTATACAGCAAAAGATAAGGATAAGACTGGAGAACAATTCTATAGAGAATTAGAAAATTATACGCAAATACTGTTAGGTATGGGTTATTTGATTAAAGATTGTGCAACTAATAATTATGTATTAACTCCTAAAGGTAAAATATTATCGAAATCAGAAAGTTTAAATCCTCTTTTATTATCATCTTTGGTATGCAATGAAAAACTACAAAACATTAGCGCATTGCAATTGGCTCAAATTGCTGGACATTTGCAAGGCGCATCACCAAAACCAGATATGAGTGAATTTAAAGAGTTGATTGCTCAAAAAATCGATATAGCTAAAATTGATAACGCAAAAGTTGATATTTCTATAGATGACTTTGTAAAAGCAAGGCAAATAGTTCAAAGCGTTGATAATACAATTGCAGAAAGACTTTTGAATAAAGGCGTTGATTCGGATGATGTAGTGTATTCTGATACGTTTGCCGGCATGGTTACATATTTATTTGCTTGTTATAATGAAGCAAAACCTGAAGATTCTATTGATAATTTTGAAAAAATATCTACGGATTTAGATGTTGACCTTTCTGAATTTAAAAATTCAAATAAGGAGTATGTAAGAAGATCAACCGAAGGTAATATTTATAAAATTATTGCTGGTTCAATTTCAACCTTAAAACAAATCATTGAAATATGCGAATTTGCTCTTAAAAATGAAGAGGATTTTTCAAATGTATTTTATTGGGAAAACTTAAAAGAAACAGCACATGAGGCAATTAAATTATTAAATAAAGAGCCAATTAACAACGATCCAAATTATGCAAATCAATCTGGTAAAATTAATTAATATACAAAGCAAGAAACAAATGCTACGCAGCAAACCTGTACAAAACGGTTATACGTTTTCTGGTACTAAAAATTTTGCTTTACAGACAGATGCTATTTCTTTTTGTGCAAGTGATATATGTGCGCCTAAAATTTTCAGGTAACAACTCTTTCGAATTTATATTGTCCAGCTTGTGGCGAAATAATGTTAAAAGATGAAAATGTTGTAAAATTTTCTAAAATGCTTGCAAGCAAGAAAGGAAAAGCATTAATTGTAGCATTAGATAAGCTTGATAATGTGAAAAATTTTGGTATTGGGACCAAGAGAAGTAGTGCCTATAGGCCACATAGAAAATTAGTTGTAGAGCAATATAAAGTGCTAGCAAAAGAGCACCCTACAAAAGATTTATATGAGCTTACAGAAGTCTATTATGATGTTTGTATTGAAAACCTAAGAAAAGCACAATTAGAAATAGTAGGAGAATTAAGAGAATTTGTAAGTAGCAATATTCCTTTTGAGGAACAAGAGCGAATTGGTGCTGTAATTAGCGATTATGAAAAAAGAATTAAGGGAATATCAGATGAGCCTTATTATAGAAAAGCTTTTATAAATGAAATAGTAAGTGCTGTGGAGGATGAATATAAGGAATCAGTAAGAAAAGTGGCCGAAAAAATGCCAAGTTCACAAAATGATGTGAATTCATTTTTTGTAAAACATTATAAAAAAGCAAAAGATTCCCAAGATATAGCAAAAAGATTAATAAATGATTCTGTCGCTTCTGTGGAACATATTTTTCCCAGAAGCAACAAAGGTGAAAATAGACTTTCTAATTATTTGTGTGATTGTGCGTATTGTAATAATACAAGAGGTCCAAAATCTTTTGATGAGTGGATAAAAGAATTGCCTGAAGGATTTGAACAGAGGTTGCAAGAATATTTGCAAGCAATTCAAGATAATGTTGATAGTGGAAAGCTTGATAAAAAATATGATGATTATATAAAAGACGTTATAGAAACTATTGAAAAGGCATCTAATGGTAAAATTAGACTTGCGCAACCGGAAACAAGAATTTCTGCTAAAAAACAAAGGAATCTGTTAGATAGAAAAGAATAGATTAAATCAGCAACAAGACAAAATCAAAATATAAGTAGGACTATACATATGTTGTCATAAGAAATTGCTATGCTTGAAGCGTATGAGCATTATAATGAGGTTTATTGTTTTTTTGCTGCCAAAGAAGGCGACGAATCTCTAGAAAGAAGAAACAAAATTATTGCAAAAATTGATGAATTTGCGCAGGTTGCTAGGCAAATAGAAGCTTTTAATTTAAAAAAACTAGAATACGAAAAAAATGAGCAAGTGGTTGCTAAATATGTCGCTTTGAATCATGAACTTGAAAAACAGATTAGGGGATTGCAAAGTGCAAATGCTCAAATTTTACCTTCAGGCGAATTTAGCGAAGATGAATTAAAAAGTTGGGAGAGGTATTTGTACTGTCAACATTTATTGGATGCTGTTAAAAAAGCAACCATGGTACGAGATTATAAAAAATTTGCAATTTCTGCAAGTGATGCAAAAGAAGTTTTTAATTATGCAAATACCGCTTTAGTCTCAGAGATTGCGACCTTAAAAGAAGTTCCTGCGGTTAAGTATAAATTAAATTTAGAAGACTTGGAACAAAAGCAGGCTCAATTGGAAAGAAACAAAGAATATTTGGAGAATGCACAGAGACAAATTGATGAGCACGCGGCTTTAAGAGAGGAGATATTGAAGGGATGCAATGGTAAAACTATGGATGATGCTTTAAAAGAATGGCAAAGACTTCAAGAAGAATTAAATATAATCGATGGAATTAAATTAATTGCAAG
Source organism: Candidatus Gastranaerophilales bacterium (assembly GCA_017560095.1). Lineage (GTDB taxonomy): Bacteria > Cyanobacteriota > Vampirovibrionia > Gastranaerophilales > Gastranaerophilaceae > RUG14156. The sequence goes on along the minus strand of JAFYOU010000036.1, from coordinate 2,193 downwards.
CAAAAAAGAAAAATTAAGTTCGGCTAGAAGAAAATATGAGGCTAATGAAAAAGTTTTAAAGCAACTTGAAAATAATGATGGTATGACTAATTTAGATTTTAATTCTTTATTTAAAGAGTTATGCTTTGACGTTGATTAAGACACTTTTGTTAAGTAATGTAACAAAAAAAGTATATACTGAAATCTCATTTTGTATATCGTTTTTATATAAATGTAAGGCACGATAATTTATCAAAAGGAGATATAAAATGTTTACAAGTTCAATTTCATCAGTACCAAGCACACCAATTTATTCTGCTCCATCTGAGACAGCAGGTTCAGTTGCTTATAGTGCTCCATCATTATATTCAACCGAAACAGCTGGTTCTGTTGCTTCTTCTTCATCAAGTTTTAGCATTGTTGCATAATAAAATTAGAACGAGGTTTTAAGATGACTGAGATGAAATTAACAAATTGTTTGTTGACTGCATTAATTTTAATTTCTTGCGCAATGTTTGTTTGGACTCTAAATTATGTTGCAGCTGCAAATAATACTCAAATACCTACCGCAATTTCTGCATTTAACGGATAGAAAAAGATATAAAAAAAAGGCGAAAGCTACTAGACTTAATTAAAGGCTCTTAATAGGGCCTTTTTATTTTATTTTAAATCTTGAATAGAAAAATTTAACTAAAGATTCAATTGCTTTCATGCCTCTAACATGTTGAATTGCTGTATTTTTGCCATAAATAAAGTCATAAGTGCTTAGTTGGTAATTGTTCTGCATAGCAAGGTCAACCCAAATATTATCTGTAATTCTTCCTTTTTTGTAATTTGGAATGTTTTCACTATAATATGGGATTGAATCAATAATTGTATTTACAAAGTTTTTTCTTCCGTTGTATGTTAAATAATTTTTTCTTGGTTCATAATTTTGCGGATTGTTTATTACTTTGTGAATTGTGTCCGCTAAAGATTCTGGTGTGTATTCAGGAGCGTATTCTCCGCTGTTTTCAAAAAATATTGGATAATCGCCACGTGAATATTTATTAAAATCTTTAAAAACAATTATTGGAGTATTGCAGCTCATTGCTTCAGATATAAAACGATTTTTACCTTCTAAAAGCGAAGCCAAAATTGAACATTTTGCACCTGTGTAATATTTAGGTAAATCTTTGTAGTCAATAAATGGGAAAAATTCGATATATTTTGTATAATCTCCTAAAGTTTCCATAACTTGTTTTAGCTGGCCTTGCGCATCATATCTTAATTTTGAAATATCAATTGTTTTGTTTTCGTTAACTATTAGGTCTCTATTTCCGATTGCATATTTAATTTTAAGAATTTTGCCATACTTTTCTTCATATTTTTTAATTGCTTTAGCTATCATTGGCATATTTTTAACTGGATATGCCGTTGAAACACAAAAAATGTCAAAAGTTTTAAAAACATTAAAAGCAGGAGCGATTTTATATTCGTTCATAAAATCAGCATCTTGCAAAGGCAACATTATTATATCTTTTTTGTTTGGATATTTTTCTTTATAATGTTTTTCTCTTGCTTCATTTTTATAGCAAGTAAAATAAGCATCAGCATATTCTGATTGCGGATAACTTGAAAACATAGAATTAGCTATAGGAAAAAAGATTTCTTTTAATTGCGGAAATTTTTCAATAATTACATCAACCGCTTGAGAATAAAAACATCCTTTTAGGATTTTTCCTTTATAATTTAAAGGAATGAAAGGAATAACAAAATCTATTTTTTCAATTCTATCAGGTTGTTCAAATTGAGATTCAAAAGTATATGCATCAATATCATCCCAAATTTGTTCAATTGGTTTGTTGTTATTGGGATTGTGAAAATATTCTCCTGGCCAAACGTTACCTTTCATAGTTGAAATATTAACATACTATTAAAAGATTAAAAATATTAAAAAGCTAAATTAACCCTTTTGCATTAGGGTGTGGTTTGCTGAATTTTGTAAACTTTTGTAAAAAAGCCCAGGATTAAATAAAGATAAACACATATAATGCCGTAAACATGTTAGACAAGTATTTGGTTCAAGGTGTATAATGGCAGGAATTTCCAATAGGGAATATATCTTTTTAAATAATTATGAAGAACAATGCATACCAGCCTCTGCGCAAAATGATTCTGATACTCAAGAAGTAAATCAAGAATTACAACAAGAAAGCTATAATCCTTTTGATG
>JAFYOU010000035.1 GCA_017560095.1 Candidatus Gastranaerophilales bacterium | reverse complement strand
GAGGATGTGACGCAAAATTTTTAATTGATTTTTGTGTTTCTAATTTTTTTATAATTTTTTCTTATTTTAGTTATTTTTTGTGTTTATTTCGTTGTATATTCTTTTTAGATTGTGTCCGATTGTATATAGTTTAAATTCGGTATTTGTATTTTTTATTCCTGTTGTGGTAAATTCGTGGAGTTTCATGTTTTGTTTTATGTGTGCAAATGGTAGTTCTGCTGTTTTTGATCGTTTTTTGTAGATTTTTTGTGCCCAATCTGTTTCCATTTTCCGTTGCATTCTGATTTTGGAAGGGTTCCCATAGTCTTGAATTGTTCTGTAGTTCTTTTTATTGCAGCAGATTTCTTTCATAATGCAGTTTTTGCATTCGTTTGTCCAGTAAGTTATTCTTTGTTTGTTTTTATATTCGTATGTTTTTCTTCGATATAAAATTTCTCCCAAAGGGCAGATATAGGTTTCAATTTCTGCATCGTAGCAGAAATTGTCTTTTTGGAATGGTTTTTCCCATAAATTATATTTCTTTTCTTTTCTTGAGAGTTTTCTAGTGGATATGTATCCATCTAAGCCTTTTTCTTCAAGATATGTTGTGTTTTCATCGGTTGAATATCCATTATCTGCGCTGAATTGGAAATTGGAAGGTAAATCGTCATAGATTCCAGTTAAATTGTTCTCTAATTGTTCTATTGATGGAATCAGCTCGAAATGGTCGGTTGGGTTTTGTGTAATGTATGATGAGAGAATTATTCCTTTGTATTCGTCCACGATGATTTGTGCGTTGTAATCCCATTCCCATTTGCCTTTTTTATTCATCATTAAGCGAGCATCAGGGTCGTTAATGCTAATTACATCTTTTGGTGATTCTTTTACTTTTTCTTCGAGTTCGTTGAGTTTTTTTAAAACTTTTTCTGGATTTTTTTCTGCTTGTTTTAAAAGATTTAAACTTGAAGAACGCAATTTATCTTTGTTTCTATTATTTTTAGAAGATTCTTGAATTTCTTTTACTGTTTCTTTGAATTTTTCTTTGTCTGTTAATGATTCTGGAACGGAATTTCCAGATTCATCGCCGAGTTCTTCATCTTCTTGTTGATCAAGTTCAATACTTTTTTTGAGGTGTTCTTTCATGATTTTGATTTGGTTTTCATCAGTTAATTTATTAATTGATGTTTTTGCTTTGATTTTAGTTCCATCCAAGCTTAAATGGTGGATTTTGATTAAATCATTTTCCTTTGCAATTTTAATGGTTGTTTTAAATGCTTCGTCGATTAAATCAGAATAATCGACTTTAAATCGCGCGATTGTCCGGTATGATGGTTTTTCCATTGCTGCAAGATACATATATGCAATGTCAGTTCTTGTTTTTCTTTCTATTTCTCTTGAAGACAATCCTCCATCGAATACGCTCATTAAAATGAGCCTGAGCAGTAATTCTCGAGGATAAGCAAATTCACCAGGCTTTCCACGAAACTCCTGGTTCGCTTTCGAACAATCAATTAAATCAACCACATTTTTAATAAAATAGCACGGATGATCTTCAGGAATCAAATTTCGCAAGTCCATAGGGACCAACATAGTCTGATTTATATTATCATCTTTTAAAACCATGAATAAAACAACCATAAATATTAATATCTATAATAAAAGATTGTACTTCATAGTATATAAAATTAAAGGAAAATAAGTTATTTAAAATTAGAAAAAATTGTGACTTCGTGTCACATCCTC
>JAFYOU010000034.1 GCA_017560095.1 Candidatus Gastranaerophilales bacterium | reverse complement strand
TTCGCGTTCCGCATACTGTGACTCTAATGCTCGTTAAACTCGCAAAGAGTCTCAGCATCCCCAGCTAATAAAAAGGACAGGTCACAAGCCTGTCTTTTTTTTAAGGTCGAGACTAAAGTCTCAGCTTCACGCTTCGCGTTCCGCATACTGTGACTCTAATGCTCGTTAAACTCGCAAAGAGTCTCAGCATCCCCAGCTAATAAAAAGGACAGGTCACAAGCCTGTCTTTTTTCTATCAAATTATTTTTCTTTAACATCTTTATATTTTAAATCTAAAACCCAATTATCCTCTGCTAAAGGGTCATTTTTAACATAACTGAACCTGTTTCTGCTATCAAATATTTCTTCTTTTCCTAAATAATAAACAGGTTGCCATAATTCATCAGCCTTAATTACTATACTCATTTCTTTTTTATCTACTATACTTTTTCCACTAAATGGATTTTTTGGATTTTCAATTACGTTCTTGGTAGCAATATATGGCACTTTTGCATTTGTCATAAAATCAAAACTCATTTTAATGCTTTCTTTTTGATTAAAATCTTTTACCATCAACAAAGCGTTATATGGAATATAATTTGCTTCTTTAAATTTAGAAAAATATGGATTTTGCAAACCATAACCAATACCATGGTCAGATACAATAATTATTCTTGTATTATCGTAAACATTGTTTTTCCTTAAGAAATCGAAATATTCTCCTAAAAATCTAATTAAAGCCATGTTTGCATGATAATGCCTTAATGACCACTGATTAAGTTCTTTTTCCATAGGAGCTTCATAACTATGATCATCATACAAAGAAATAACATAATTTGGATATTTCAAAAACGAAGGATAGTGAGTTAAAGAATTATTATATACAGTAAAAGTATTTTTATTAGCAGAAAAATCAGTCATTCTCGATAACATATTTAATTCCGCATAAGCTTTTAAAAATTCTTTAGGATATGCAGTTCCTGTATTGTTGTTCGGATTATGATACATACCATTTTCATATAACCACCCTCTTATATTTAAAGGCGAAATTAAAAGAAAACTATAGCAAATTAAATTTCTCTCCGTTAGACTGCTATTTACAACTTTAACCTCTTTTTTGATTTCATCTCCAATAGTTTTAGGAATTGTTTCAACATTTATATTGAATTTTTTATACAAATTACTTTTAGCTAAAGTCTCAACTTCTTCTTTTGTAACACCCGCCCAACTTTGAGATTCCCAACCTTCATTAATTGGATTAATTACATTAGAAGACCAATCATTCAGGCCAAATATTGCAGGCAACATCGTTATTGCTTGTGCAAACTTTTCTTCAAAAACACCTTTTTTCTTATTAATTTCTAAAGGAGTATATTCATACCCACCCAAAATTGGAGGATAACCCAACAAAGTGTATTGAGCATAAGAAAGAGTATTTGCATAATATGTAAAACCTTTATATTTCTCTGATAATTCAGGTTTCTCGTTAAAAATTATTGGAATATACGAAGTGATTGCTCTATCCGCAAAAATAATTAAAACATTTTTTTTGTCTTTGCTCAAATTTATATATTTGTCTTTTAATTTTTTTTCTGTTTTTTGAGCATTTAAATAAACTCTAGTTTTTGAAGATATTTTATAAATATTTCCAAAACTAAAAAATACACATACGACAATTATTGAAGTCATTAATATCTTTAATGTTTTGAATTTATTTGAAAAAATATTTTTAATTTGAAAAACCGCAACAAATAACAAGACAAAAATTGAAAAAAACAAATAAAATTTATTGTATGCAAAAAAATCAATTTTATACCCACTAAAAGAAAGAGTATTTGTTAGAGTTATTGAAGGCATTTTATACATAATTAAATGCGCCACCCCAAAAAATAAAATTAAACTCAAAGTTAAAGTATAAATTTTTCTAATTGCATTATTTGAAAAATAATAAATTACATTACCCCAAAATAAAAATATGCCAGCGCTTAATATTGAAACATGAAACAAAATTTGATTAGGAGTTACATCCTCAAACAAAAATTCATATGGAGAGGCAGATAAAATATTTGAAGGAATATATAAACCAACAATAATCCATAAAGCCACAATAGTTAATAAATATATTTTATTATAATTATAATTTGGTATAAAATCTTTTATTTCTATCTTTATTTTCTTTCCAAATCTAAAGCACAAACTTTTAACCAAAGAAAACAAGTTATTAAAAGTCCAATATAAAACAAGTGCCGATGGCGAATTATACAAAAGAACAAAAAAAACTAAACTAGTTATAATTAAAAATCTTTTTTCTTTTTTATCTTTTCCATTTAAATATATCAAACCGGCAATCAAATTAACAATTGTCATCAAAAAAGGTAAGACATTAATATTGATTTTTCCAACTCTCAATAAAGCATCTGCTTTAGATAAATCACCAATAAGAAAAGTGGAAGCACCATCTATAAGTTGCAAATTAGAAAAAAGAATATAAGCTGCTAAAAATATTGGGATTTGCAATAATAACCCTAAAATTCCCCTAAGAGCCATTATCGGATTATAGCCATTTTGCCTATAATATGTTTGCAACAAGAAAAATCTTTCATCATTTTTAAAGTTTTTCTTAATATCATCAACTTTTTTAGCTAATTTTTTTTGTATCTCTTTTTCTTCTTGTTGTATTTTATCAGCTTTCAAATACAAAGGTAAAGAAATAATTGAAACCACAAAACTAAGCAAAAATATTGAAAATATAATATCTTGGCTAAAATCATAAACGCAGTCAAAAATAAATTCAAACATTAAACACAAAGGCTGAATTATTAAATTAAACATAAATTCCATCATTCATTCAGCTCCTTTTGTGTCTGAACAAGAAAATCGACTGCTCTTTTTGCAGATTCTCCCCTATTTTCCCAAGCATAACTTGATGCATTTTTAATGTTTTCTATGATATTTAAATTGTTTTTCATTTCATCAATTATTGAAACAATATTTTTAATATCTCCATTTTGAGGCTTTAATTCTTTCGAAATATCATTCAAAATTTTGTATCTCCACGCCACCTCATCTAAATCTGAACAATCTAGTGCTTCAAATGCAATATCCGTTTTTAAATATAAAAATGGTTTATTAAATAAAAATGCATAATCAAACATAATACAAGAAAAGTCACTTATTAAAATATCAGCATTAGCTAATGTTTTTAAATTGTCAGGATTAAAGTCCCACTTTATATTTTTATATTTTTTTGTTTTTTCCATTAATTTATCGATTAGCTTTTTATCAACAACCAAAGATTGAGGATGAGGACGAATAATCACTTTATAATTAGCATCTTTTAAATCATTTAAAATTAATTCACCAAATTTATTTAAAATGCTAAATTTTCCCCAACTAGGTGCCAGCAAAATCGTATATTCTTTATTATCTTCTATTTCTATTTCTTTTAATCTTTTTTGATTAAAATCCATATACGTACTTCCAACTACAGGTAATTTTTTAGCCTTTAAATTTCGTTTTTTTTCAATTTCTCTAATTATTGGAACTTGAAATTTCGCATCACACAATACTGAATCAAAATAATCAAGTGCAAATAATCTATAGTTCATTGAAAAACTAATTGAATGAAAAATATGAGCATAGTGCTTAACATTTTTAGAACGTTTTAATTGCATTACATCAAGATGAGGAGTAGTTAAAAGACAAACATCGGCATGTAAAAAAGCAAGTTTAAAATATGCCTTGTTGCCTTTTCCAATATATTCTCCTTTGATATATTTGTAACTTTCATCAAAAAACGAATCATCAATTGCGGAAGTAAAATACATTAAAGAAATTTTGCGCTTCTCAAATTCATCCAAAATTGGTTTAAAAACACTCCAATACTGTTTTCCTTCATTATAAATCACAAAGTTATGCTTATTTTTAGCTAATATTTTAGAAGAAAATAATTTTTCTTTTATTTTATAAAACAGCGAATTAAAAAGAAAAAAAACAGTCGTAATTGAACCTAAGACTATAGAAAAAAGCATTCCACCAGTATTTGGATCAATATAAGCATATGAAGGCAAAGATAATGTTAAATAAATAAAACAAATTACAAACACTAACTTCGTTTTCATAACTTCCTCTTTTATAATTGAACCCTTCCTTCTAATGCGCGAGCTAATGTCATCTCATCAGCATATTCAAGCTCGGCACCCATAGGTAAACCAAAAGCAATTCTTGAAATTTTTATGTTAAATGGCTTTAAAAGCTTTCCTAAATATAAACTTGTTGCTTCACCTTCAACAGATGGGTTAAGTGCCAAAATAACCTCTTTGATATCATTTTGATTAACCCTATACAACAATTCCTTTATTCTAATATCATCTGGCCCAATACCATCAATTGGAGATATTAACCCCTGTAAAACATGATAAAGCCCGTGATATTCATTTGTTTTTTCAATCGCCATTAAATCTTTAGTTTCACCAACAACACAGATTATCGCTTTATTTCTTGTTATGTCGGAACAAACTTCACAAGGATCATTGCAAGACATATTAAAACATATCTTACAATATGAAATTTTAGTTTTAGCATCAATCAAAGCATTTGCAAAATTATTGACTTCATTTTCACTCATTTTAACTACATGTAAAGCTAGCCTCATGGCTGTTTTTGGGCCAATAGAGGGTAGTTTTTGAAAATACTCAATTAATTTTGCAAGTGGTTTTGTATATTCCAAGGCTTTATTACTCCTGTGGGCATTTCACTTGTTTTAATTTTTAGAACAAACCAGGTATAGAAATACCGCCAGTAATAGCTTTCATTTTAGCTTCCATTTGTTCGGTTGCCTTTTTTGTTGCGTCCGACAATGCTTGAGTTAACAAATCTTCTAACATTTCAACTGTATCAGCATCAACAGAAGCAGGATTTTCAGGATTAATTGCTTGTGGAGTTAATTTAATACCCTTGAATTTACCTTGTCCATTTAAAATAGCTGTAACAGCACCATTTCCTGCAGTTGAAATTACTTCAATATTTTCAAGTTCACTTTGTGTTTCTTTGAATTTTTTTTGCATTTTTTGAGCTTGCTGCATAACCTGCATCATATTCATCATAATTTTATTCTCTCCTCAAAGTCTTAAATATTAATTTATTACTATTATATGCTATTATATTTTTATATGCAAACAATTACTTACTTAGAAGAGTCCTTTTCTAAAGGCAAATTATCTCGTTGGGCAGACAATGTCATGCCTTTAAAGGTCTATATTGGAAAATTTAATTGGTATAAATCTTCTGGTTCAAACGATGAATACAAATACACCCAAATGATAATCGACGGATTTAATCTTTGGGAACAAAAATCTGGTGGTTTAGTTTCATTTGAGAGAACTATGGATCTTTATAATTCAAATATTAATGTTGAATGGAAAAGAGTCGATAGAAAATCATTAGGTTCTTGCACATTTAATTATGATAAATACGGAAGATATTATTCAGCCGAACTTTCAATAGGATTATCAGATGGTATTTTACATCATCAATATATGGATGAAAACGAAGTTTTTCACACAATTGTTCATGAAATTGGACACTCTGTAGGCCTAGGACATTCCAAATCCAAAGGAGACATTATGTATGTTCCACATGAATATGGCGTTACAAATATCTCACAAAACGATTTAACTACTCTTCGTTGGCTTTACAAATTTCCTGTTGGAAAAAGTCAAGAAGAAATTCTAGCAATGCATCCAAACTATAAAGCAACAAGCATTGATGATTTGATTAAAAAAATTCTATCAGAAGGCTATAAGTCCGATTTTGAAAAAACAAAAGAATCAATCGAAAAAAACATACCTCAAAAAGATTTACTTGAAGAAAATCAAAACATAGGTGATTTAAAAAGATACCTAATGCAATTAAATAATCTTCAAATCAATATCAATAAACCTAAAAAATTAGAGTAATTCATTCGCCAATACTACAGCTCCAATCATGCCAGCATAATTTCCAGCTTTTGCATGATAAATTTTAGTTGGAGTTGTAACTGTTTTTGAATTAACAAAATTTTCTATTTCTTCTGCATCTACAAATTTTTCCATTGAACCAGATAAAACAAAACAATCAGCATCAAAAATATTATTTAACCCTAAAACTCCAAGAGCAATATCGTTTTGCCAAGTTTTTAATGTTAAAATTGCTTTTTTGTCATTTTTTGTTGCTTTTTCAATAACATCATAAGTTGTAATTGTTTCATCTTCAAAAATTTCAATTGCAGTTTGTTTTAAGCCATTTCCGCTAGCGTATGCCTCAAAACAATCATATGCCCCACAAGTGCATTTGCGTTCTTGTTTTCTTGACATCATAAAGTGCATTTCGCCTGCAGCACCTGATTTTCCTTTTAATAGTTTTCCATTTAAAATTATTCCACCACCAACACCAGTTCCCAATGTCAGCATAACAGAATTTTTACAATTTCTTGATGCGCCAATTCTATATTCAGCCCAAGCAGCAGCATTTGCATCATTTTCTATAAATACTTTTTTGCTAGACAAGCTTTGAAAATCAATATCCTTATATCCACTAGGCAAATTTGCAGTTGAACCAATTACTTTTGTATTTTCATTATTAACAGCCCCCGCTGTAGCAATAGCTACAAACTCTATTTCATTTTCATATTCTAAAATTGCATCTTTTAAAACTTTAATAATTTCTTCTTTTGTTCTCGGGGTTGCAACTTTTTTTATTTCACTTTTTATTTCGCCATTATTATCCACTAATGCATAACTTATCTTAGTTCCACCTATATCTATCCCTAAAGCTTTATTCATGAATTTTTCCCTCATTCAATCTCTTAAAAATTAATTGAGGTCTAGTTATTGCTGACCCCACTACAACAGCATCAGCTCCAGCTTCAAAAGCTAAAGCAATATCATTTTTCTCCCAAACCTTACCTTCTAAAATAGTAAAAATATCAAGATTTTGCTTTATTCTTTTAACCAATTCAAAATCAGGCGTATCTGGGTTACCTTGAGTTTCTAAGGTATATCCGCTAAGAGTAGTTGAAACAATATCTGCTCCAAACTCAGCCGCAATTTGCGCTTCTTCAAAAGTTGCAATATCGGCCATTGCAAGTTTGCCTTGCGATTTTATATATCTAATTAAGTCAATAAGACTTTCGCCATTTGGTCTTTTTCGTGTTGTTCCATCAAATGCGACAATGTCTGCTCCTGCATCTATTACTTTTTTGCAATCAGAAATGGTTGGTGTTATATAAACCAATTCTTTATAATTATCAGGAATAATCTCAGGTTTAGTTATTCCAATTACAATTAAATCAGGATAAAGAGTTTTAATATTATTAATATCTCTCGCACCTGCTAGTCTTAAAACATTTGCTCCGCCTAACTCAACTATGCTTTTTGCCATTCCATTAATACATACGACATTATAAAGTGGTTCATTAGGCATTGCTTGAATTGAAACAATTAATTCGTTTTTAATATTACTTAAAATATCCATAGCTACATTATACAAACATTTTAAATCTTTTTTCAACTTTTTGTTGTAATTACAACCACAAGATAATAAAATATATTGTATATTAACATGTATTAAAGGAGCAAAAATGGCTGAAGCACATATAAAAAAAGGTAAAGCATTTAAATTTGGGGACAATATTTCAACTGACCACATAGCACCTGGTCGTTTATTCCACTTAAGAAACGACTTAGTTGAATTTTCAAAACATGTTCTAGAAGATGCTGATGAAACATTCGCATCTCGCGTTCAAAAAGGCGATTTTGTTGTTGCAGGAAATAACTTTGGTTTAGGTTCAAGCAGAGAACATGCTCCTCAAATTATAAAGATTGCAGGAGTTGGAGCAGTAATTGCAAAATCTTTTGCAAGAATTTTTTATCGTAATGCAATTAATATTGGCCTATTAGCTATTGAATGTGACACAGATAAGATTGATGCAGGGGATGAACTTGAGCTTGATATTAAACAAGGCGTTTTAAAAGATTTAACAAAAAACATTGAATTAAAAATCACACCACTTCCTGATGTTATGATTAAATTATTAGCTGATGGCGGTCTTGTAGAACATTTAAATAAAAATGGAGATTTTAAACTTGTCTAAAGAAATATATAACGTAACATTAATAGATGGCGATGGTATAGGTCCTGAAATTACAAGTGCCGTTGTTGAAATCATAGAAGCGGCAGAAGTTAAAATTAATTGGGATAAACAATTAGCCGGGGCTCGTGCATATGAAAAATATGGCGATACTATCCCAAATGAAACAATTGAATCAATCGAAAGAAACAAAGTCTGCTTAAAGGCTCCAATTACAACCCCAATTGGAACAGGGTTTAAATCTGTTAACGTTGCCCTAAGGCGCCATTTTGATTTATATGCAAATGTTCGTCCATCTAAAAACCTCCCTGCAATAAAAACGCCATTTAATGATGTTGATTTGGTAATTATTCGAGAAAATACTGAAGATATTTACGCAGGAATTGAGCATAAAATTGATGAAGAGACTATCCACGGTGTTAAATTAATTACCAAAAAAGGGTGTGAAAGAATTTGCGATTTTGCATTCAATTATGCAATTAAAAACAATCGTAAACGTGTTGGCGTTGTAACAAAAGCCAATATTTCAAAATTGGCTGATGGTTTGTTTTTAAACACCTTTAGAGAAGTTGCTAAAAATTACACTGATATTGAAACGCACGAAATCTTGGTTGATAACTTATGTATGCAATTAGTTCAGAAACCAAGTCAATTTGATGTTTTAGTTATGCCTAATTTATATGGAGATATCGTTTCTGATCTTTGCGCTGGTCTAATTGGCGGTTTAGGTGTAGCGCAAAGTGCTAATATTGGAAAATCTTGTGCAATTTTTGAAGCGGTGCATGGCTCTGCTCCAGATATTGCAGGAAAAAATATTGCAAATCCAACAGGATTATTAAGAAGCGCTTGCATGATGTTGAATTATTTAGGTAAAGTTGAAGCTTCAAAAAACATTGAAAACGCATTATTTGAAGTATTAAAAGAAGGCAAAGTCCTAACTAAAGATTTGGGTGGTAATTCAACAACAGAAGAATTTAAAAAAGAAATAATTAAGAAATTAACTAAATAAAAAAGGAGAAAAAATTATGACAAAATGGGTATGCGCAATATGTGGTTGGACAGCAGAACAAGAAAATCAACCAGAAATTTGTCCATTATGTAAAGCAACTAAATTTAATAAAATGGAAGAAAATGTTGGCTTTGCTTGTGAACATCACGTTGGCGATGGCGTTGTTGAAGATGCTGAAGTTACAAAAGGCTTAAAAGATCACTTTATGGGCGAATGCACAGAAGTTGGCATGTATTTGGCAATGTCTAGAGTAGCAGATAGAGAAGGCTATCCTGAGGTGGCTGAAGCATATAAAAGAATAGCACTAGAAGAAGCAGAACACGCTGCAAAATTTGCTGAATTATTAGGCGAAGTTGTTTCAAAATCAACTAAAGAAAATCTTCAAGCTAGAGTTGATGCTGAAACTGGTGCATGCTCAGCTAAATTAGATATTGCCGTTAGAGCAAAACAACTTGGCTATGATGCAATCCACGATACAGTTCATGAAATGGCTAAAGATGAAGCTCGCCATGGAGCTGCATTTAAAGGCTTGCTAAAAAGATATTTTGGTTAATCAATAATATAAAAGATTAATAAAAACCGCTCAGTTAGAGCGGTTTTTATTATATCAAACGTTACATTTTACAAACTCTTTAATTTTATCCAATTTTTCCATAAAATCAGATTCTATATAAAATCTTAAAAGTGGTTCTGTTCCGCTTTTTCTAATTAAAAGAGAGGACAATCCATCATCTAAAAATAATTTCAAACCGTCAAGTTCATACCTTTCTTTAATGTTAAATTCTGCTATTTGAGTCATTTTCAAAAAATTATCAATTATTTCATCCGCTTTTTCATCGCTTTCAAGCTCAATATCAACTCTGTCAGTATAAAATTCACAGCCTGCAAACTCTTTTAACTCCTCTGCTAGCTGATTTAAAGTTTTATTTTCGCTAGCCATCATCTCTAATATTAATAAATTTGCATACAGACCATCTTTTTCAGGTATATGCTCACCTGTCGAAAGACCACCTGAATCTTCTCCGGCTAATATTGATTTATTTTTTCTCATAGCCTCAGAAAGCCATTTAAAACCTACTGGCGTTGTAATTGTTTTGATTCCAATTTTTTTAGCAACAACATCAACAATATTTGAAACGCCAACTGTTTTAATTAAGCAGCCTTCTTTATTTTTTGAAAATAAATACCTTAGCAACATGGCCATTACAATATTTGGGCTGATGTAATTTCCTAATTCATCTATTACACCATATCTATCTGCATCGCCATCATTAGCTAAAGTAACGTAACCTTTTTGTTTAAATTTCATAAATTTTGGCTTTGGTTCTGGCAAGCCACCACCAAAATCAGAAGAATGATACATGTTACATGCTTCATATTTAATGCCATGCTTATCTAAAATTTTATCAAAATAGCCGATAGAAGAAGAATACAAGCCATCAAATATAATCTTTGGCTGATTTTTTTTAATGATTTCAAAATCAATAATATTTTCCAAATGTTTATAATATTCATTCTCTAACGATGCCTTAATTACTTCACCATCAAAAGAAGGATGAACGTCACAATCAACATATTTTAAAATTTCATCCGTTATTTCTTTTGTAGCAGGCCCTGCATAATTTGGAATAAATTTTATTCCTTGATATTCTTTTGGGTTATGAGAAGCTGTTAACATAATTGCCCCAATTGAATCAGGATAATATTTTGCGCAATATGCAACAATCGGAGTTGGAACAACTTTTGAGGATAAGATAACCTTAAATCCATAATCTTTTAAAAGATTTGCACAAAAACTTGCAAAATCATACGCCATAAAGCGTGGATCGTAACCAACAATTATGGTTTTTCTTTCATCTTGCAAACTTTTAATATACAAGATTATAGCTTTTATAATTCGTTCAACTGTTTCAAATGTGAACTCTTTAGCGATTATTCCACGAAAACCATCTGTTCCAAATTTAATAACTGTTCTTTCCATAAAAGCATTATAACAAATTTCTTTTAAAAATCTATTTTTGTAATAAAATTAAACCATGATGAAAGTATATTTAGGAATAGATGTAGGTTCCGTTACTACTAAAATCGCACTTGTCGATGAAAACGGAGTTCATGTAGATAGTTATATGACCAGAACCGCAGGTCAGCCTGTAATAGCGGTTCAAAAATGCTTAGATAATTTATTATCTCAAGCCAATGGGCGAGAATATAAAATAAGTGCTGTTGGTACAACTGGTTCTGGAAGAAACCTAGCAGGAGCTTTGGTAGGTGCAGATGTAATTAAAAATGAAATTACAGCCCACGCCGTTGCAGCTTCAAGCGCCGTTCCTGGGGTTCAAACAATTTTAGAAATTGGCGGGCAAGATTCAAAAATCATAATTTTAAGAGACGGCATCGTTACTGATTTTGCAATGAATACAGTTTGCGCAGCTGGAACTGGAAGCTTTTTAGATCACCAAGCACAAAGATTAAATGTTGATATTAAAGATTTTGGAGATATCGCTCTAAAATCAAAATCTCCGGCTAGAATTGCTGGTCGATGTGGCGTATTTGCCGAATCTGATTTAATCCATAAACAACAATTGGGCTATGCTGTTGAAGACTTATTATACGGATTATGCCAAGCGCTAGTAAGAAACTACATTGCAAACTTAGCACTTGGAAAAGATTTACTTCCAAAAATTTCCTTCCAAGGTGGAGTTGCTACAAATAAAGGTATGGTAAAAGCTTTTGAAGAGGAATTAGGATGCGAAATCATTGTTCCGCCACACCATCAAACCATGGGTGCAATTGGTGCAGCAATGCTAGCTATGGAACATCATCAATACACAAATGCTCCAACAAAATTTAAAGGTTGGACAATTAAAGACATGGAATTCCATTCTATAACTTGCACATGCACAGGTTGTTCTAATAATTGTGAAGTAATCACAATTTTAGAAGGAAAAGAAGAACAAGATAGAAGTACAATTACAAAAATTGGAGATATAAAAGGGAATATTATTGCTCGCTGGGGCGGAACCTGCGGAAGATGGGATATTTCATAGAAAAATTAAAAAATTAATTTAAAACTCTCTAATATTTTTAGAGAGTTTTTTGTTGATTTTATTTGGTATACTTTTGAGATTTTTCAGCTAAAGCCTCGGAATGAGGAAAAAAGAGAGAAAAACAACATAAGTTATTTTTATTATTTGTAACAAATACTTAACAATTAAAGGTTGAACTATCAAAAAAAAAAAAAAAAAACGACTTTATTAATATATCAAAATTATAAAAACGTTTTTTAATTAGATACGAGAGATTAAATTTTAAAAGAAAGAGAGATTTACAATGGCAACAACTGAGCAAGTTACAAATATCTTAGGTTCAAAATATGACATAAATGCAACTAAAGGTACGATTTCTAAAGGTGTAGAATACGGTATGGAAGTTGGTGAAAATATTGGCAATTTATTTAATTTTAGCTTAGATGTTTTAAAATCAAAAACTGATAAAAATATAGACCCACTTGCTGAACAGCGAGAAGAATTTTTAGAAATTATCAATAATGAAGAATTATCATTTATTGATAAAATTGGCCAAATTAACGATAAGTATGAAGAATGTGGTGGAATAAAGATCTCCATGTTTAAAGGAATAGAGCTTGGCATAAAAGTTGTAGATTGGATTAAGAGTTTATTTTCTGGAAAATCAGAATAAAAATAATAAATAGATTTTATAAGTAAAATCGCTCTAATAAAATAGAGCGATTTTTTGCATTTAATGTTAAAATATTCATATGAAAAAACAAGATATTTCACTAGGGCAATTTGTTGCTCAAAAAAGAGAGCAAATGGGCTTATCTCAAGAAGATTTAGCTTTTAGGTCAAGTTTAACTCTTGAACAAATTCAAGCAATCGAACAAGGACTTGAATTATTTTTAGCTTCAACCATAAGACAAAAGCTTGCTAAAGGTTTAAAAATAGAAAACAAAGAAATTAAACAATATGAAATGAAAACGGATTTTGCTTTAACAAAAAATTCGCAAATGGATTCAATTCGAGAAATGATTTTATTAAATTCGCAAAATCCTAATTTTGTAATCAATTGCCCACTATGTGGCGAAAAGCTAATTACAAGAATAGCAAAATTATACGACCTGGAAGACAATTTAATCTTACGGCCAAAAGCAAGATGTTCCAAGTGCCCATTTCAATTAACTGATTAGCTAACTTCTGAAACTACTTGGTTTCTTCCGTTTTCTTTGGCAATATATAGACATTTATCTGAATACTCGATAATTTCTTGTGGCTTTTCACCATTTTCACCTACAGTTGCTACACCAACAGAAATTGTTACATTTACTTTTTGTCCATCAGCTAATATAAACTTGTTATTTCTAACAGCAAGGCAAACCTTATTTGCCGTTACTACAGCCTCTTCTTTATTTGTATTTGTTAGAATAATAGCCATTTCTTCGCCACCATAACGGCAAGCAATGTCAGATGTTCTTGAATTCTTTTTTAAAATATTTGCAACTTGCTTTAATACGCAATCCCCAGATTGGTGTCCATAGGTATCATTAAATTTTTTGAAAAAATCAATATCAATCAATATTAATGAAAAGACAGTTCCATACCTTTTAAAAGCATTTATGTTATTAATCATTTGCTCTTGAAAATATCTATGATTATACAACTGTGTCAAGCCGTCTGTCACTGCCATTTTGTATGCTTGCTCATAATCTTTAGATCTTAATAAATATTTTTCACAATAAGTCAAGATAAATGTAATAATTGCCGAAAAATACGGAAGTACTATACCTATCCATAAATTAAAGTGAGACATTGCAAAAACCGAAACAACTGCATAAAAAATTAAGGTAACACATAAAAATACAATAGTCTTTAACACCGACACTGTTTGCAAAACACAATATCCAACCATCAGAGATAAGAATATAGAAATTATGAAATTTGCTTCTGGACTAACTTTTTTTATAAAATTATTATCAATAACATTATTTAAAAATGTAGTGTGAAGTTCAACTCCTGCAATATTATGAGCAGTTGGAACACTCTTAATATCAGACAAACTTGTTGCAGTTGTGCCAACATATATTGTTTTATTTCTAAATTTTTCAACAAAATCTAAATCATTATTTTTTTGCGCTTCAATTATTATCCACATAGGAATGTGTTCATATGTTTTTGATGCACCATACCAGTTTAAAATCGCTCTTTGAGTATTATCAAGCGGTATTATATGCTCGTCGTTTAAATATATTTTATTATCTTTAATTTCAATTTCTTCAACATTATATAAATCCATGACAACTTTTAAAGATAAGTTGGGATAATAATCGCCCTTATATTTAAATATCGGTGTCAAATTTCTAATAATTCCATCTTCGTCTCTTGTAACGTTAATCGAACCAATACTATCGGTTACACTAGATAGCTCTTTCATAATAGCTCTTGCATTTTGGAAAGTAATAAATTGATTATCTGCCAACTCCCCTTTTTTAATTTTTAATTTTAACTTATCATCAAGATTAGGTGATTTTCTAACTCGATCATCATAATTGTCAAAATTCATTGATAAATATACATTAGAATACTTTTTAACAGCTTCAATTAACGCTTTGTCGGATTCAACATCATTTAAATTTGACTTTATAAACAATAAATCAAAAATTATATTTTTAGGCTTTGCAATTTCTATAAAATTAATCATATCAGCCCATATTTTTCTTGAAATTGGCCAAGAACCATATTTATCCATTATATATTCATAAGTTGCATCATCAATTGCAACAATAGCAATATCTTTGTTAGCTTCTTTGTGATGCGCAATGAATGTTTGCCTTAAATCAAAAGAACTTGCTTCAATTTTATCTGCAAATTTTTGAAATGATTCATTTTTTCCAAGGCAAAACAACAAAGTAAAAATGCCCACAACAATTAACGTATAAACAATATATGTTAATAACTTTTTATAACTTTCTTTCATACTTTTCCAATCTAGCTTATATGATAATTCGCATAATTAAGTTCATCAATAATTTGATAAACTGAATTCGAATTTTTAAAATTCAGCTTAATGCCAAGTTTAAAAATAACTTCCAAAAGCTCATTTTCTTTACCTTTTGAACCTTGAGAAGATATAAATTTTAACAAATATTTTTCATTTTGATTACAAATCATAGTTTAATTCTCTAACAGAATTAAACTTATTAAATCAACCAATAGAATAATTTAAACTTTTTTGCATTAGTCTAAACAATGTATTTTTATAAATCCGATACAACAATTGTCATATCACGACCCGTGCGATTAATTCCTATTGGGTCATAAATTGTATGTTTGTCTTTTATTTCAGGAATTGTCTTCTTAAGTTCAGATATAACATCGCCCGCTACATCAAGGTTATGTATTGCTATATAATTTTTGGATACATTATCGGACGCCTGCATTTTAACAGTTAAACCTTTTGATTCTAGTTCATCTTTAATCATTGTTGCACTATCAAAACTTGAAGTTGCATATAAAATTCCAATAGATAAATCCTTAGTATCAAAATTTGTTTTATTTCTATAAACCATTTTGTTTATTAACTCTTGAGTTTTTTCAGGCTCAATTATCCAATAACTAATAACTCCTTTTGTAGAAGGTGCACCTGGTATTGTTGCAATTTGTATCGAAGATGAATCAATATTCTTAGCCATTCCTAAATATTTAGTTAAATCATAAGCAGATAAATCAGTCTGAATATAATCTGGAATAACCTTAAGTAATTCAGGTAACTTAACAACGGTTACAGGATTTTTTAAGTGAGATGAAAGCGCGTCAAAAAACCATTGTTGTCTTCTAATTCTTCCAATATCCCCAAAAGAATCATGGCGAAACCTTAAATACCCCTCAACTTGCTTACCCGTTAATATATGATTTCCTTGTTTTAAATTAATATGAAGTTTTGCTGTATAATCATTATACTTCATATCTTTCTCTACATATATAGGCAAGCCTCCCAGAATATCGATTGCTTTGATTACGCCAGCATTTGATATTGCAAGATAATTATGAATTTTTACACCAAAAGTTTCTTCAACGGTTTTAACGGCCAATTTTGCACCGCCTTGAGAAAAAGCGTGATTAATTTTGTCAGTTTTATTTTTCCCTGAAATATATACTTTTGAGTCTCTTGGTATAGAAATAACATTTATGTTTTTCCCATAAGGTGCAACACTAACCAAAAGTATTGTATCAGAGCGATTGCCCCTAAAAGGATTATCTTCGTTTGATGCAGAATCTACTCCTAAGACAAGAATATTTTGCGTTCTAGGTGAAAAATTAAAATTAAAATCAATTGGAGAACGCGAAGAAGAAGCTACAGGCGCGCTTGTGTCAGATTCAATTTTATGATTTACAAAATAAAAAATACAGCCTACAATTACAGCCAAAAAAAGCAGAAATCTAGGAAAATTATTTTGCTTTTTGGGGCGTCTTCTTCTTTTGTATTGAGGTCTAATAGGTATCCTATAAACCTGCATTCTATCATCTAGGCTACTATTCATATTGTTGTCTCTACTCACATAGCTAATTATATCACACAAAAAATAAAAAAATTATTTTTTTGTTACATATACACAAACCCAATAATTTAGTGTATCATTCTAGTGTACAATTTTCAGAAGGGGATTTACTTGTTTAGATTATTTTTATTAATCGTGTTGTTATTAAGTTTGAACACCATTAATATAACATTTGCAACAAATAATGACAATATATCAGAAATTAAGCAGCAAGCAATTGCTTTATATACAACAGGAAATTACAATGAAGCATTTAAATTACTAGACAACCTTCCTGCAAGCGAAAAAAATGAAGAAGTTTTTTTACTGTTAGCAAATATTGCCCAAGAAAACAATGATGACAATATGGCTATTCAAAATTTAAACAAAGCCTTAGATAAAAATTACACTTTTTATAAAGCATATTACAATTTAGGTTGCATTTTTGCATCAAGAAATTCTTGGCTTTTGGCTTCAAACAATTTTGAACTTGCAATCAAATACAATAAAAATTTTGCAAGTAGCTATTATAATTTAGCTTGTTGTCAAATAAAATTAAAAAACTTTGAAGCTGCAAAGAAAAATCTAATCAAAGCAATTGAATTAGATTCAAGAAACAAAGATTATTATTTTAATTTAGCCTACTGCTATAAAGAGCTACATAAAGAAAAACAAGCTAAAAAAATCTTAGATATATATAATCAAATGAATCAAAACTAGCTTATTTTAAATCCAGACAATTCAACCATCTTATTGAACTCTGAATACTTTTTATTTAAAGAATCAAAAGTATCAATATCAATTATTTTACCATCATGCATATAAATAATCTTATCGCAATGTTTTAAAATATTTAACCTATGAGCAATAGCAATAATTGTTTTTTCTTTTTTTAAATTTAATAAAATATTGCTAATTTCATTTTCAACAATAACATCAGAAGAGCTAGTTATTTCATCTAAAATTAAAACACTTTTATCTTGAGCTAAAATATTGGCCAACGCCAAACGTTGCTTTTGCCCGTATGACATTTCGTTCACTTTAGAATCTGTTTTTAAATTTAATTTCTCGATGTACTCATTATTTTTAATTTCATCAAACAAAATTACAAAATCTTGAGATAAAAGAGCAATATTATTTTGCCATTTTTGATAATCGAAATCGCTCAAAATATTATTATCAACAACAACATGTCCACTCTCAGGTTTAATTAATCCAGATAAAATCAATGAAAGAGTTGTTTTATAACAACCTGATTTTCCAACTATTCCAACGAATTCACCCTTTTTTATCTTTAGATTTATATTTTTCAAACCATTATCATTCTGGTATGAAAAATTAATGTTTTTTAATTCAATCGAATCATTAAAAGATAATTTTTTATTGGTCGTAGAAAAAGTTAAATTATTATCAAATTTATCATCAAATTCAAGAAGTTCCACAACAAGACTTCGATTTGAATTAATTGAATAAAGACAACTTTGAGCACGGTTTATAACAGGAGTTAAACGAAGAATAATAACACAAATTGTACAAATAGTTGTAATTAAAATTTGATTATCAAAACTTGTTGTATAAAATAAAATCCCCAAAACTAAAATCATCGCAAGCATAACAGAAATTTCGGTAAAATACACATGGAAAATATCACAAAAGCTTCTGTTCTTATTTAAAATCGCATAATCTTTGCATTTTTCTTCTATTTCATTGGTAAAAAAATCTTGTTTGTTGTTTAACTTAATTTCCTTAATGGATGTAATTGTTTTTAAAATTAAAGCATTCATCTCGTCAAAACAAGCTGAAAAATGCTTATTTTGATGAGTTGAATTTGCCTTTAAAAACCTATATTCTATTAAAGCTAATACGGAAATAAAAGTCGTAGCTACAATAGCTGGAATTGTAAATTTAATAAATAAATATGCTAATAAAATCAATGCAATAGCATAATTTATTATTAAGTTAATATATTTATAGCAATATTGCCAAACGACAAATGAAATTTTAGAAAGGATGTTTATTTTTTCCTCATTTGGTATTGAGTTTACCTTTAAATAATCTTGAAAAAGCAAATTTTTAATTGTTTTTGTTGTAATTTTAACCGATAAATCTTGTAGAATTTCATTATTAAATCTAGTAAAAATCAACATATATATATTCTTTAATATATATATTAAAGCTATTGTAACACCTAAAATCAGACTAATTTTAGATAACTCGTCCACATTAAAATTATTTTCAAAAAATAGAATTAAATTTTGACAATATTTTGCATTCGGATTTGTTAAAAATAAAACAAATTGAAATATTAAAATCAAACCCATATATTCAAACAAACCAGCAAACAAAGATAAAAAAAACAAGAAATAGAATTTAACTCTATTTTCAAAATAAAATCTATTTATGATTTTACTAAACAAATTTGTTTTCAAAATTAATTCCTTGAAAAAACTTAATAATTTAATTATACTCTTAATTATGCAAAGCCTGTCAAGTAAAGAAAATTATTTTATTGGATTAGCATTGGCTAACTCTTCAAGTTATGATAGCTCAATTTGTGTTTTAGATAGAAATTCCAATATAGTTTTACTTGATAAATTTTATTTTGCACAAGATATTGACTTCTTTTTTGAAAATTCTCCATACGTTTCAAAAAGTGCAATTTGTGCTTCAGTTCCATATGACAACAAGCTTTTGGATGGAAAATGGAGAATTCATTCAAAAAACTACAAATCTTTAGGGAATTATTTTAAAGTCAACAAAAACGATTGGACAAATAGAATCTCTAAAAGATGTGCCGATACTCTTAAAAAATTAAAAGAACAAAATATTAAAATAATAAGAGCGGACATTAATCAACTTAGACAAGCATACGGTCTATGCTCGCATTACTTATCAAGAACTAGCATAGATTGCAAAAATCTTCAAACTTCTCTCAAAATTAAATATAATTTTAATCAAATGCCCGAAAATATGTTGCCAGCTTCTGCTCTTGAGGCAATAATATGCGCTATGTTTTCATTAGAATACGCTAATAATATTCAAACAAATACTATGTTTGAAGTTGATGATATACCAGTTTTAGCAAGAAATTTATTTAGTTAATTTTCCCAGTTAAACTATCTACTTTATCTTTATAGAAATCTATATTCATATTTAATTTTCTTCCAATTTCCAACAAGCAAAGCATTACTTCTCTTGTATTATCGCCAAATTTTTCTTTTGTTTTTTCAAAGAATTTCTCAAAATGTTTACAGAACATATAGTAATATGTATTTTGAGCAGTTGAAATTTCAGTCTCTATACTTAATTTTTCAAGTAATTCAAAATAATGTATTAATTCTTTTGCATTTTTAATAGTTAAATTTGATTCCAAAGAATCCATCATCAAAGCCAATCTGCTCGATAAAATTGTTCTAATTTTTGGAGTATTTAACTTAATTTTAAATTTATCTGCCAATTGTTTAATATTTAAAAGCCTTTCAACGCTTGCTTTATCATCATATTTTTTGATACTCAAAAGTTCTTCTTCTAAATTTGACAATAAAGTGTATTTCGCACAAACCCTAAAACCTTCAGGGATATCCATACCCAAATCATTTAAATGACTAATTGGATTTAATAAACCATCATACATGTCGGCATATGTTTGAGCTGCTTTTTGCAATTTTGTCTGAATCATATTCTCCAAAATAGTTTTTCTTCTATCAATTGGAATATCTTTTAAAGAATAGAATTTTGAACCATAATATAATTCAATAGCTTGCAGAGTCTCAACTATATTTTCTTTTTTGAAAACTTTTGAAATTTCTTTAGCCTCAAAATTATAATCTTCTGCACACTTGTATTCCTTTGTAGCGCAATAAAAATCATAATTTTGGGTTTGCAAAATTACATAAGACATTTCCTTTTTTTCTAACGTTATATTTGAAGAAACTTCAATTTTTCCAAAAGATAATATGTTTTCAAAGTTATCATATTTTTTTGAATTTGTTTTCTTAACTTTATAACAATATAAATCTGCTTCTTTTTTATCTATACTAGCATCAAAAGAAGACTCAATTGCATATTGAGCAGTAATTTTGTCAAAACCAACAACAGATGTTTTAACCCAACGGTTAAAAATATCTTTTCCATTTCCAAATTCAAGAATATTACTTTTTGCTTTTTGAAGAATTGAAAGGAATGTTTTTTCATAATTAGTTTTTGAAAATTCACCAGCCAATTCCATAGCCCTTGCAGCATATTTCATTATCTGAGTAGTTTCAATTCCTGAAATATCAGCAAAAAACCAACCACAACTTGTATACATTAATTGAGCAAATCTTTGAATTTCCATCAATTTTATCGCTTTAACTTTGTCTGATTCAGACATTTTCTTTTTAGCGTTATGTTTTAAAAATTCTTCTATTGATTCTTTATTTCTATCTAAAATTACATCAATATAATTATTTCTTGCCTGCCAAAAATCTTGATAATACTTTGTACCCTGAATAGAGCAAAGATTAATTAATTCGTCCCTCAGATAATCAAGGGCTTGCCTTAAAGGCTTTCTCCATTTTTGGTTCCAATGAGGCTGTGCCCCTGTTGAACATCCACAATCTTCCATCCAACGGCCAACCCCATGGGCACAAGACCAAGCACTAACTGGTTTAATATCTACCTCATATTTAGGCGGATTTTTTTCTAAAAATTGAGCATAATTTGTAATTGTAAATCCTAGTTCTTTAGCTCCAAATTTTAAAATGTAAGCTAGTGCCATATCACCAAATTTTGTATGATGACCATAACTTTCGCCATCAGTTGCAATATTGACAAGTTGTGTATGGTTTCTTGATTCAACATAACCATCATTTAATCTATATGAGAATTTTTTTCCATCTTGCAACAAATTATCAAACGCAACTGACTTTGAAATTGAGCCATCATAGAAAAATAAATCTATATATTTTTCTTTATTTGTACCCTCAACATAATATCTATATGCTTGAGATGGATCAATTGAACCCCATGAAACATCTTGCCAATTATTTTCACCAATTTTATTTACACATTTTGCTTGATATGGAGATAATATTGTATATTTAACCCCACATTCAATCAAAACTTCTAGCGTTTGAGCATCAACCGCAGTTTCAGCCAACCAAATACCTTCAGAATTTCTACCAAATCTCTTTTGAAAATCTTTCAAACCCCAAAGCACTTGCGTAATTTTATCATTTCGATTAGCTAATGGCATAATCATATGATTGTAAACTTGGGCTATAGCACAACCATGTCCTTCATATAATTCTCTAGATTCAACATCTGCTTCAATTATTCTTCGATAAGCAGGATTATTATATTTTTCCATCCAACTTAATAACGTTGGACCAAAATTAAAACTCATATATTTGTAATTATTTGAAACTTGAATAATAGAATTTGAGCCATCAACAAGTCTTGAAACACTATTGGGACTATAACATTGAAGACATATCTTTTCATTCCAATCATGTTCAGGGTATGCACTATCTTGTATTTCAATTTCTTCAATCCAAGGGTTTTCTCTTGGTGGTTGATAAAAATGTCCATGTATCGTTAAATATTTTTTATTTTCGCTCATATTCCAACTCTAATTCAATATACTAATTCGTTTTTTTAGCTTTTTGTATAACTGTTAATTTTTGAATATCAAGCCAAGGGTCATTTAATGCAGTTGAAAACACCTTGGCTGTAATTTCAACTTTATCTCCCGTATCTAAGTCTATGAATTTTTCAGCCATTTCTTTTTTCATAAATAATTTCATCTCAGATAGAGGAATATTATGATCAACAACATCATCTCTTTGAATCAAAATTCCAATATGGTCACTACTTTTTCTTAAAGCCTTAGAATAATCAAGTCCGAGCGCAGAAAACTTATCGAAAGTTGCTTGCATTTTTACTGTTTTATTTAAATACTTGCTTGGAGATGCAACAATATTTAATGATGTTGTATTAATAGGTTTATTTTGTACTGTTGGAGTTTTAACAGGAGTTTGCGCTTGAACACCATAAACTCCAAAAAATAAAATCAATGCCAATATTATAAATATATTTTTTTTCATTTTTACCTCTATAAAGTCTTCAAAATAAGTCTATCACATTTTTTATCTATTTAAAATATTGATTTCAATTTCATTTAAATTAAGATATTCAATCTGATTTTTAAAGCCCATTTGGGTTATATCATCTTTGGTTAAAATGTTTTTATTAATCAAATTTTTTACAATTTCATCTAATGTCTTATTAGAGCCTGCCAAAGTTCCAGTGCTATCCTTTCCTTTATTATTTATTTTTTTATTGCAAAAAATTATATCTTTATCAAAGTTACTAGAAGGCAAACTATCACTCACTAAAAGTATTTTATTTTTTGGTTTTATTTTAAAAAATAATTTTAAAATATCATTTGAAGTATGTATTAAATCAGGAATTATTTCACAATAAATATTATCATCAATCAAAGCCTGAAGAGTAATTGTTGAATTTCTATGATGAATTTGAGACATTGCATTAAAATGATGGGTAGTTCCAACACACCCTTTCAAACTTTCCCCGATAGAATGTCCTGCCTGAGTTTTTATTCCTTTTTTATTTAAATAATTTATTAAATCAACATCATTCTCAGGAGCAATTGTGACTATTTTTATTATATCTTCCATATCTTTAACAAGATTTTTAAAATTATTTATTGTAGGTTCTTTAAAAACTGAAGAATCTTGAATTCCAGATTTATCTAAAGATAAAAATGTCCCCTCTAAATGAACCCCCAAAACCAAAGCTTCATTGCTAATATTTGCTATTTGCTCACATTTTATTTGTTTGAATAATTTTAATTGATTATAAATTTTATCATCACTATCACCAACTAATGTTGGACAAATTCCTCTTATATTCCTTTTATATAATTCAGTCAAAAGAAATTTAACCTGCTCATAACTTGCTTCATTAAAATTTATTCCAAAACTTCCATGGATATGATTATCAATTAAATAATATGGCAATGTTGATTTTTCCTTATAAAACATTAAGTTTCTCTGTGTATATTATAGCGTGGTTTTTGTGAAATGTTAACTAATGTAACAAAAATAATGTCTAATCCTAAAGAATTATCACCCAAATGTCGTATATCAAAACATAAATACGAAGGAAAGGTGACAATATGGGATTAGCAGCAAGTCAAGCTCGCTTTCTTGGTCTGACTGCAAGAAAGAGTAATGTTGAATATCAAGTTCAACAAATTAACCAACAGAGGGTAGCTTTATCAAATGAAGTAATGGGGCTTTACGGCAAGTATAACGACCTTGAAGTACCAACACCGCCCGTTGTAACAGACTATATGAAAACTGTATACAGCGTTGATTCAACATTGGAAAATTACAAAATTGAAAACTTTACAAAAATTGCTTCAGGAGAATACGAAGGACTTTATGATGTAAGTTTAACTTGGGATGAAGAAATAGCAAAAGCCTACACATACAGCGCTAAGGATAGCACAATTATTGCAAAAAAAGGTGAAAACGGATATTCATACCTTAATTTTCAATTAGGCTTAGATTCTTACACATACGATGAATCAAATCCCGATAAATCTACAATCACCAAAATTACGGGTGATTATGAAAAATATCAAGGCTTGCAAACAATTATGAAAGCTCAAGGCTTAACAAGTGGCACATATTATATGTACACAAAAAATGGCACTTCATACTATACATCAGAAAATGATCTTGATTTAACAGCTTTCAGCTCAATCGAAGGCAAAGATACTTACTATGGAACATACACATTTGATTATCAAGGAGCACAAAAAAAGACCAACACAGCAACAGCAAAAGCAACATTAACCCAAGAATCATCTGGAAGATTATCAACAATTCATTTTATACAATCCGATGATTTAGAAGAAATGGTTGGAAAAACATATTCTATAAGTACATCAAATGTTGAAGACTCAATGTTATACGATGAAGCAATGAATAATTATGAATACAAAAAAATGCTTTACGAAAAAGAAGTTGAAAAATTAAACAAAGAAACCGAAAAGCTTCAAGAAGAAGATAGAGCATTAGAGCTTCAAATCAACCAACTTGATACTGAACAAAATGCACTTAAAACAGAAATGGATTCAGTTAAAAAAGTTATTGAAGACACAATGGAAACCGTATTTAAAACATTTAACGGTTAAAAATAAATTTCATTATTCCTTTGTATTTACCCCTTGCGTTGTAACTCAAGGGTTTATTTTTTATTGTGCCCTAAAAAATCTATTAGAGGTTCCGCCTTCACCAATTCTGATTTTAATTTCCCTTAAGCATCTTGGACATCTGCCTTGATAATACGTTCCTTCTTTATTTTTATATATTCTTCCATACACATTACAGCATTCAAACATTATGCCTAAAAAATTTAAATTTTTCTTTTCCATATTACAAATAATAGCCTTTAATTTGTGTAAATTAAATCAATTTTTTGTTTGAAATTCTTTGCAAAATTCTAGAAAACATAGTAAAATAAATCAAAATAGTATTATGAGGAATTTTTTTGATGGGTTTTCATATGCAAATAATTATTGCACTTTTGTTAGGTTTAAAAAGAAATGTGCATATATTTATCGGGCTTATTTTAGGCGTATTAGTTGGCTGGAAATTGCCTCAAACAAATTTCCCCCAAGTATATAATGTTCTAAATTTTATTGGCGAAGGATTTATTAACATAATACAAATGGTAGTCTTGCCATTAGTAACAAGTGCAATCATAATAGGCATTTCAAACATTGGAGATTCAAAGCAATTAACAAAATTTGGCTCGAAAATGCTTTTGTATTATGGAATAATAACAATTGCAGCAGTTAGCATTGCATGCGCTACAGCAATTTTATTACAACCAGGAGTTAGTGCAAAAGGGCTAATAAACAGCGAAGTTGCAAGCCACATCCAAGAATATGTTAATAACGCCATTCAATATCAAAAAGAAAATTTAACACAAATTTTTATGGATATCATCCCAAAAAACCCATTTGAAGCCTTAGCATCAGGCAAAATGATACCAATTATTTTATTTACATCAATTTTTGCAATTGCATTAACAAGAGCAGGCGAAATTTCAAGACCATTAGTTTCATTTTTTGAAAGCATTTTTGCAGCAACAATGAAAGTAACTGACTGGATTATGTATCTGGCCGCTCCAGGTATATTTGCTTTAACTGCCACCGCTGTTGGTAGCTTTGGAATTGAAGTATTTACAAACATCTCAAAATATGTTTTAGCTTTTTGTATAGCAATAGCAATTCAATTCTTTATAGTATATCCTTTAATGTTAAAAATATTTTCAAAAGTTCCCGTTG
Source organism: Candidatus Gastranaerophilales bacterium (assembly GCA_017560095.1). Lineage (GTDB taxonomy): Bacteria > Cyanobacteriota > Vampirovibrionia > Gastranaerophilales > Gastranaerophilaceae > RUG14156. The sequence continues at coordinate 100,697 of JAFYOU010000034.1, read as the reverse complement.
GGAAATTATTTGGCGCAATTTCAGAAGCTATAATGGTTGCATTTGGAACAGCTTCATCTTCTGCAACACTGCCTTTGACAATCACTTGTTGCGAAAAAAGAGGCATTTCAAATAGAGTATGTTCTTTTGTGCTCCCACTGGGTGCAACATTAAATATGGACGGAACCGCAATCATGCAAACAATTGCCGTAATTTTCTTAACTCAAATGTATGGAATCGAATTAACTCCGCTTTTAATTATAGAAATATCTCTTTTGGCAATTGTTGCTTCTTCTACTTCAGCAGGTATTCCTGGAGCTGGTTTAATTACTATTGCACTTGTTTTAAATGGAATCGGTTTAACACCTGAACAACTGGTAATAGGCTTCTCTTTATTATTTACTTTGGAAAGATTTGTAGATATGTTTAGAACTATTCTAAATGTTACTTCAGATACAGTAGTTGCAGCAATTATTGCAGATAATGAGAATGAATTAGATTATGAACTCTTATGCGGAAAACCAATTGAACAAAAGGTATAAATGAACATAAAAGTTATACTTGAAGGAAAATTAAAAGAAAGTTTTTATTTTGAAGGCGCTAAAGAATACCAAAAGCGCCTTCTTAATAGAGTTGAAATAATAGAAACTTCCAACATAGAAGATTATATTAAAAATAAACAAAATGCTTTTTTAATAACAATGGAAATCGAAGGAAAACAACTTTCAAGTCCTGAATTTGCACAAAAATTAAGAGAAATAGAAACGGATGGTTATTATAATGAAATTCTATTTCTAGTTGGAGGTTCTGATGGCCTTACTCAAAATGTCAGAAACAAATCAAATTTCAAATTTTCAATGTCAAAATTAACATTCTTGCACCAAGAAGCAGTTTTAATTTTAATGGAACAAATTTATAGAGCATATAAAATTTTAAACAATGAGCCATACCATAAATAAGGAAAATAAAATGAGAGCAGTCGACTTAATTCAAAAGAAAAAAGAAGGAATCAAACATACGCAAGAAGAAATTAAATTTCTTGTCGAAAATTATACATCAGGCAACATTGAAGATTATCAAATGTCTGCTTGGCTTATGGCAGTATGTTTTAAAGGCCTAGATGATGAAGAAACTGCATATTTAACTCAAGCTTTTATCGATAGTGGCGACATTTTAGATTTTTCTTCAATCTCAAATTGCGTTGCGGATAAACATTCAACTGGAGGTGTTGGAGATAAAGTTACTTTAACGTTGATTCCAATTCTTGCGCAATTAGGTGTATATACGGCTAAACTATCAGGTCGTGGTTTAGGTTTTACAGGCGGAACAATTGATAAATTAGAATCAATCCCAAATTTCAAAACCGAATTGAGTAACGAAGAATTTTTCAAACAAATCGAAGATATTAAAGTTGCAATATCATCACAAAGCCCAAATTTAACTCCTGCAGATGGTAAGATCTATGCGCTTAGAGATGTAACGGCTACAGTTGATAATAAAAGTTTAATATGTGCTTCTGTTGTATCCAAAAAAATTGCTTCAGGCGCCAATTCAATTGTGCTTGATGTTAAATATGGTTCAGGAGCATTCTTAAAAACACCACAAGAAGCAACTGAGCTTGGCAATTTAATGATTAAAACAGGTAAACTTTTAAACAGAAATATAGATGTAGTAATAAGTTCAATGGAACAACCACTAGGCTATGCAATTGGTAACAGCTTGGAAGTTATTGAAGCAATTGAATTTTTAAAAGGAAATTACAAAGAAGATTTATATGAAATTACGCTTGAACTTGCAGTTAAAACTCTTTTAAATTGCAATAAAGCAAGCAACTATAATGATGCCAAAATAATGATTGATGAAGTAATTAAAAATGGTAAAGCATTAGAAAAATTCAAAGAAATAATTATTCATCAAGGCGGTAATTCTAACGTTGTTAATGATTATAGTTTATTTGAAGTTGGAAAAAATAAAGCAGAAATAAAAGCAACCGAAGATGGTTATATTTCAAACTTAATAGCACTTGAAGTTGCACACGCTGCAAAATTGCTAGGCGCCGGAAGAGATAAAAAATCAGATTCTATAGATTTTGGGGCAGGAATTATTTTAAATAAAAAAATTGGAGATAAAATTGCAAAAGATGAAATTATAATGGAGCTTTATTTTAATGATATTGATGAATCAAAAATAAATAATGCAATAAAAATAGCGCAACAATCTTTTGAAATATCAAAAACAAAAATAAGCAAAACAAAATTAATCTATTAATCGTTTAATAAATATTATTTTTTAAAATATGTTACAGTTTCATTACCTGAATCATCATTAATTCGGCAACAATATGGCTTATCATCTACAAATTCAAAAGCTTGCCTGCTTGATACAGATTCACTATTGATCATTTGCGCATCAAACTGAACTTGTTCTAATTTTCCATTTGAGTAAACAAAGTGTTTGCGACATTCTTGTCCCCCATCCGGATACACTTTCAATCCATTTGAACAAAGCTTAATTTGTTCATTATCAAAAACCATCTGAAGGCCAAAAGTTTTTACATTATCAGGAGTATCAATATACCCATTCTCAACATAATAAAGCGGTTCACCTTGATCAAACATCAAAACATCATCAAAAGAAATTGTTTTGTCAATTGTCTCATTATACTGAGAATAATATTGTCTTATATCACCATCATTAAACAAATATCTTTCAAAAGACTTTGCGTATGTTGAGCAACCTGCTTCTGTTTCCACAAAAAAACTATCATAGGCAACAAGTTTCCCATTTTCGTCAAACGTATAACATTCATCCGCATTTGTACAAGAATCATTCATATTAACATTTTTCATATATTGTTTTAAAACCCTTGTTTTGGTATCAAACACATATGCATCCGTTTTTTTATCATCCGGGCAACAATCATATACTATCAATGCTTGCGAGCGAGGCACTCGATTATTTGAAAGCGCTTCACTATTAGCATCTAAAAGCTCTTTTGATATCTGTTGCACCTCTTGTGCTTGCATCAAAATTGAAGTAGCTTTTGTTTTAATTTGGTCTGATTCGTGTAGTAAATCTTTAGACAATTTAACATATTTGTCTGATTTAATCTTTGCTAAACTTGCAGTAATTTTTTGCGTCAGGGTGGCTTTTTGGGATTTAGGTTTTTGAATATTTACCTCATCAGTCCCCATAAAGGAAGTTAAATGAATATTGCCTTTATAAGCATTTATTTTATACGAATTATTGACTATAGAATATACTTTCATGGAAAACCTTTCAACAATATAAGCAATATAATAAAACTTCTGAAAATTATTTTTTGCACAAAAAAACGGCTCATTTGAGCCGTTAATTAAATATTTTTTAAATATTTGGTCTTTCGGTATAAACTCCAAGCTCTTGTTCTAGTGCGTAAGAAGCCTGCAAAAGAGTCAATTCGTCAAGATTTTTTGCAATAATTTGAATACCAATCGGCATACCATCTTTATCAAATCCGCAAGGAGTAGATAATGCAGGCGCACCAACTAAGTTAGATGAAATTGTTGCAATATCTGTTAAATACATTTCAAGGGGATTATTTGCTTTTGAATTTAAATCAAATGCTGTAGTTGGACAAGTTGGAGAAACTAAAATATCCACTTGCTCAAATGCCTTATTAAAATCGTTTGCAATTAATCTTCTTAATTGTTGAGCTTTTTTATAATATGCATCATAATAACCACTAGAAAGTGCATAAGTTCCAAGCATTATTCTTCTTTTTACTTCTGGGCCAAATCCTTGGGCACGAGTTTTACAATACATATCCATCAAATTTTCACAATCTGGCGCTCTAAAACCATATTTAACTCCATCAAAACGAGCTAAATTTGAACTTGCTTCTGCGGTTGCAACAATATAATAAACACCGATTGAATGCTTTAATAATGGAAGAGAAATTTCTTTAATTTCAGCTCCAAGTTTTTCATAAGTTTTAATTGCATTTTCAATTGAAGATTTAACATCATCAGAAACGCCTTCTGTCATCAATTCTTTAATAACACCAACTCTTAAACCTTTAATGTCTCTTTTTAAGTTGTTATAAATATCACCAACTTCAAGTTTTAATGAAGTTGAATCTTTAGCATCATATCCTGCAATTGCTTCATATAAAAGGGTTGTATCTTCTATGCTTTTTCCAAAAGGCCCAATTTGGTCCAAGGAAGAAGCAAATGCAATTAAGCCATAACGAGAAACTCTGCCATAAGTAGGTTTAAAGCCCGTAATACCACAAAATGAAGCAGGAAGCCTAATTGAACCGCCAGTATCAGAACCAAGCGAAAGTGTTACTTCACTCGATGAAACACTTGCAGCTGAACCACCAGAAGAACCTCCAGGAACTTTGTTTAAGTTATATGGGTTTCTAACAATGTTAAATGCTGAATTTTCATTACTTGAACCCATAGCAAATTCGTCTAAATTTGCTTTTCCCAAAATCGGAACTAAGTTTTCTTTTAATTTTGCTGTAATTGTTGCATCATATGGAGATACAAAATTTTCCAACATTTTTGATGAACATGTTGTTTTTGAACCAATAAAATTCATATTATCTTTAAGTGCTGTTGGAATGCCTGCAAGCATCGGAATGTCTTCGCCACGTGCAATTTTTTCATCAACTTTTTTAGCTGTTTCTATTGCAGAATCAAATGTTGTTGAATTAAAGCAACCAAGTTCTTTATCTAATTTTTCAATTCTTTCAATTGAAGCTTTAGTTAATTCAAGAGCACTAACCTCTTTGTTAACAAGAGCTTTATGTTGCTCAACAGCTGTCTTTTTAAGTAATTCCATTAATTTTACTCCATATAATATTTGTCTTAAAATTATTTTATGACAAATAAAATTATTGGTAAATATGGCGAAGATATTGCAAAAGATTTCTTAATAAAACAAGGATTTGAAATTTTGGAAATGAATTATCATTATTCAAAAATTGCTGAAATCGATATAATTGCTTCAAAAAAAGAGGTTTTACATTTTATAGAAGTAAAAACCAGAACTCAAGAGCTTTTTGGAACTCCTCTTGAAGCAATTACTCCCAAGAAATTAAAACAAATTTATTCATGCGCTATTGAATATATAAACAAAACTAAAAAAAGATACAAAAAATATCAAATAGATGCAATTGGAATCATTTTAGATAAAGAAAAAATAGAAAAAATTGATTTTGTAGAAAATATAACTCTTGAATAAATATTAAAATCATATTTATTAATTTTGCGGAATAAATCAAAAGAGACTTAAATATCTCTAGTCTCTTTTGATTACAAATATTATCTTGCTCCTTTAGATATTTCGCTTTAAATTTACTATCACTCTCGTTGTCGCAAATTTGCTCAATTATCCTACATAGCTCATTAAATAATAAACGACCTTTTCCAGGTCGTTTATTACAAATATTATCTTTTTGAGAATTGGAAGCGTTTTCTTGCTCTTTTTCTACCGTATTTTTTACGTTCTTTAATTCTAGCGTCACGAGTCAATAAACCTTCTTGCTTTAAAGCTGGTTTAAATTCTTCATTAGCTTCAACTAAAGCTCTAGAAATAGCTAATTGAATAGCATCAGCTTGAGCGCTAACACCACCACCAACAGCTTTAACTCTTACATCAAATTTATCTTGATTTTCAGTTAAAACTAATGGTCTATAAATAGTCATTTCTAAAGATGGTCTATTTCCGAAATAACCTTTTAAAGTTTTACCGTTAACAAAAATTCTACCTTTGCCTGATACAACTTTTGCAACTGCAATTGAACATTTTCTGCGACCAGTTTTTACGATTTCATTTTTATTAGCAGTCATTACTTATCTCCTTTTAATTCATATACAACTGGTTTTTGAGCTGCATGTGGGTGCTCAGCGCCAGCATATACTTTTAATTTTTGGAATTGTTCATCACCAAGTGTGTTGTGTGGAAGCATACCTTTAACAGCTTTTTCAATTGCTCTTGTAGGAGTTTTTTCCATCATTGCTTTGAAGCTGATTTCTTTGAAACCACCAGGGAAACCTGAATGAGATCTATACATTTTATCAGTTTCTTTTTTGCCAGATACAACAACTTTATCAGCGTTAATTACAACTACAAAGTCGCCTGTATCAACATTTGGTGTAAATTGAGGTTTATTTTTACCTCTTAAAATATTTGCAACTTCTACTGCTAATCTACCTAAAGTAGCGCCATTGGCATCGATTAGATACCATTTTCTTTCTACTTCTAGTGGTTTTGCACTAAATGTTTTCATTTATATACCTTCCTTTTGTGAATTTATTTTTTGAATGTAATCTTCTACATTATCATAGCCGACATATTTTAAAACCAAACCAGATGCATCTACAACTTGCCCGGCTTTTGACCTATCTTTTGATTTTAAAACTTCATCCATAACTTGTGGATTTAAGTTATTTCTTTCAATCAAAAGAAGTTGCCCAACTATTGTTCTAATCATATTATAGAGAAATCTATTTCCTATAATGTCTATAAAGATAAATTTTTGCCTTCTCATTGTCTTCTCCTTCGCTTGAGCATAATAAATTATGCAATCATTATAAGGATTATCGCAAACAGATTTAAAAGCTGAAAAATCATGATGTCCTATTAAACAAGATAAAGATTGATTAAGTCTTTCAATGTTTAAATCAATATAAGGATAAAACAGATTGCAATTATTACAAAAAACTGAAGCAACACGATTATTTTGAATAATGTACCTGTAATGCTTATATTTCGCATCTTTTTGAGCATGAAACTTAGCGGAAGTTTCTTTAAGCTCAAAAACTTTGACATCTTCAGGAAGAATACAATTTAACTTGTATAAAAAATTGCTTGGGTTTTCAATTTTTTCAGACACATCAAAATGAGCAACTTGATATTCAGCACTCACTTTGGCATCCGTTCTTCCGGATGGAATGATTTTTATTTTATCTTTTATCAATGTACAAAGCGCTTTTTCTATTTCTTCTTGAACGGTTCTTTTATCTGGTTGCTTCTGGCTTCCAAAGAAATTTTCTCCAAGAAATTCAAAGCAGATAATGTAGCGCATATTATGCCATTATACTAATTGAATTAATGCCATTTCTGCATTGTCGCCACGACGTGGTGTTAATCTCAATATTCTAGTATAACCACCATTACGTGTAGCATATTTTTTACCGATTACAGAAAATAATTGTCTTAAAACCGATTGTTTTGGAAGTTTTTTACCTTCTGGAAGAACATCAAACAATTCACCTGTTTCAACATCAATATATTTTTCTGTTTCGATATCATAAATATCTTTTTTAGCTTCACGACGAGCAGCTAAATCACCTTTTTTAGCAAAAGTAATGATTGATTCTGCAAATGGTTTTAAAGCTTTAGCTCTTGCCATTGTTGTTGTGATTTCGCCGTGTAAAAACAACTGAGATGCCAAAGAACGCAATAAAGCTTTTCTTTGATCAGCTGCTTTTGATAGCTTATGAATTTTACGACCGTGTCTCATTTTTATATTCCTTACTTGTTAATTATATCAATTCCATTTCATCTACACCTTCTGGATTTGGTTGAAGATCAAGACCCATTTGGTGAAGTTTTTCAATTACTTCATCTGAAGATTTTTTGCCGAAGTTTTTAATATTCAATAAATCATGTTCTGATTTTTTCAATAATTCAGACATTGAATTAATTGAAGCTCTTTTTAAACAATTATAAGCACGAACTGAAAGTTCCAAATCTTCAATTGATAATGTTGGAGCAGCAACTTCTTCTACAATTTCTTCTTCAATTATTTCATGTTTAACTTGAACAGGTGCACCTGTTGTTCCAGCAATTTGAGCAAAATGCTCAATTAATAAACCAGATGCTTTTGATAAAGCAGCACCAACTTCAATCGAACCATTTGACCAAATTTCGATAGTTAATTTATCAAAATCTAATGATTCACCAACACGAGCTGGCTCAACATTATAGCTAACTCTTTTAATTGGCATAAATACAGCATCAATCGGAAGAAGATCGATTGGAAGACCATTTTTTTGTTCTTTAAGAACATCAACAGCCACATAGCCCTTTCCTACTTCAACAGTAATATCTGCGTGAATCGATCCACCTTCAGACAATGTACAAATTACACAATCAGGGTTAACAATTTTAACACCAGCTGGTAATTCAATATCACCTGCTAAAACAGGGCCTGGTTTAGTTGCATCTAGTCTTAAGTGCTGTGGTTCAACTGCATCAGTTTTTACAACAACAGACTTAAGATTTAACATAATATCAATAACATCTTCAACAACGCCTGGAATTGAAGTATATTCGTGAGTAATACCTTCAATTCTAACAGCAGTAACAGCAGCGCCTTCTAAGCTTGATAATAAAACTCTTCTTAATGCATTACCAATTGTAGCGCCATAGCCTCTTTCAAGTGGTTCAATAACGAATTTACCGTATTGAGAACCATCTGATGAAGTTGTTGTATTAATGTTTTTAATTTTAAGTTCCATAATTTTATTCTCTCCCAATTATTATTTAGAGTAGTATTCGATAACGAGTTGTTCTTTGAATTCAGGATCTAATTCTTCTCTTTGAGGAATTCTATCATATGTAACAGATAAAGCGTTTCTATCAACTGTTAACCAAGCATAGTTAAGCGCTAAGTCGATTTGTTCCATTACATTTTTAACGAATTGTTTAGAGTTTTCTCTAACTGTAACAACGTCGCCCACTTTCAATAAATAAGATGGGATGTCAACTTTTTTACCGTTTACAAGAACGTGAGCGTGATTTACAATTTGTCTAGCTTGACGTCTTGTGATAGCAAAACCTGCTCTATATAGAACATTATCTAATCTTGATTCAAGAGTTTGTAACATGATAGTACCTGTTACACCTGTTTTTCTTGAAGCATTTTCATAATATTTAGCGAACTGTTTTTCGCTTACCAAATAAGTCATTCTGATTGTTTGCTTTGCTTTTAATTGTAAAGCATAATCAGAAGCTTTTTTTCTTGTTGCACCATGCTGACCAGAAGCATGTTGTCTCATAGATGTTGTTAATTTACGGTTAGATAAATCTTTAACACCATAGTTTCTAAATAATTTATTAGTTGGTCCTGTATATTTAGCCATTTTAGCTCCTATTTGTTAATTATTACTTACTATACACGTCTCTTTTTAGGTGGACGACAACCATTATGAGGAATTGGAGTAACGTCTTTAATTAAAGTAATTTCAAGACCAGCGCCTTGGATAGCTCTAATTGCAGTTTCTCTTCCTGAACCAGGACCTTTAACGTATACTTCAACTTTTTTCATGCCTTGATCAATTGATTTTTTAGCAACGATTTCAGCTGCAGATTGTGCAGCAAATGGTGTGCCTTTTCTAGCACCTTTAAATCCGCAACCACCTGCAGAAGCCCAAGCAACAGCGTTACCTTGAGTATCTGTAGAAGTTACGATTGTATTATTAAATGTAGACTGAATATGTACTACACCTTGTAATATATTCTTTCTTTCTTTCTTTTTAGTTTTTTGTGGTTTAGCCATTTTACTTTCCTTTTAGTTTAACCTTTGTAAGTACCTATCTAAGCCCTACTTTTTCTTATTAGCAATTGGGCCAGTCTTTTTACCTCTGCGTGTTCTAGCATTTGTTTTTGTTCTTTGACCACGACATGGTAATTTTCTTCTGTGGCGAATACCACGATAAGATCCGATTTCGCTTAAACGTTTGATGTGAAGAGATTCTTCTCTTTTTAAATCACCTTCAACTGTGTAATTAGCAATTTCATTTCTTAATTTTTTAATATCATCTTCAGTTAAATCGTCTGTTCTCAAATCTTGAGAAATTCCACAAGCAGCTAAGATTCTAGCACTTCTTGTTGGCCCGATACCGTAGATATAGGTTAAAGCTATAACCATTCTTTTATTACGAGGTAAGTCTACCCCAACTAGTCTTGCCATTTATTTTCTCCTATTATTAACCTTGTCTTTGTTTGTGTTTTGGGTGTTTGCACACTACTGTAACTCTGCCACGTCTTTTAATAATTTGGCAGTCTTTACAGATTTTTTTCACTGATGCTCTTACTTTCATTTTTTTATCCTTTTTATTTTAATCTGTATGTAATTCTTCCTCTGCTTAGATCATAAGGAGTCATTTCAACTTTAACCTTATCTCCTGGCAGGATTCTAATGAAATTTTTTCTGATCTTTCCTGAAATATGAGCTAAAATTTCATGCCCGTTTTCAAGTTCAACTCTAAACATTGCATTAGGCAATGATTCAAGTATTGTACCTTCTAATTCAATTACGTCTTTTGACATAGTTTTCCTTATTTTTTCTCAGTATATTTAATCATATTTGCTAAAATTTTCTTTGCAACATGTAAAAACCCATAAAAACTAAGAAAAACGGCTTTTTTCATCATTTTGTTATAATTATTTTTTTAAACATAGAACGCATTAAGATAAGACACTATCGCTAAAACCATTATTTTTAAATGTTTTTAGCGATATTTTGTAAACTTTTATTAAAGGTATTAAAAAACGTATCTTTAAAAAAATAATCCTAACTCATGTGAGAATTATTTAATATTTTGTAATAATTATTATTTAAATTAAACGAATTTCGCAATAAACTTATCTATGGCCCAACCAACGACCAACACTACCCCAGCACCTATTACTATACTAATGGGCCCTGTGGCACTTCCAAGTACAAAACCAATTTTAGCTCCAATTGCCGCACCTACAAGTTTTCCAGCAACTTTTGAAGCCATAGTTCCAAGGAATTTTCCAATGGATTTTCCACCCAGATATGCAGCAATTGGATGTGTTCCATCTGCTAAACCGTTTGCTATTTTGCCTTCCATTTTAGCATTTTCTGGGTCCATCATATAGCTTTTTCAAAGATTCGACCAAACATTTCTTTACAAAATTAATCCTTGTAAACAACTTGAATTTTTGAAATATGTTATATAATAGAGAAATATAAAGGGTTGAGGATTATTAAGATGGATAAATTTTTATTAAAATGCAAAAATTTAGCAGAGCTTACTCGCTTTTATAGCCTTAGCATGACATTAGCTTCTTGTTTTATTATATTTTCATACGCATATTACAGTGAAAAATTTAGTCTTTTAAATTTTATATTATTATTAATTGCAGTTTGCATTATACATCTTGGCGGAAATTTATTTGATTGTTATATAGATGTAAAAACAAAATTAAAACAAGGCTATAACCTTGAGAACATGAAGTTTTCAACAGCGGAAAAGGCACGCTTAATAAGAAACGAAACTTTTTCACTTAAGCAAGTTGAAATAATACTAGCAATATTATTTTCTATAGGAACTATAATAGGAATTTACTTTGCATTTTTTGCAGGTTGGAAAGTTCTTTTATTTGCGCTTTTTTCCGGAATATTAATTCTTTTTTATCCAATTTCATCAAAATTTTATTTTGCAGAAACAATTATAGGTTTAATTTTTGGTCCTTTAATGATTATGGGCGGATATTATGCACTAACAAGCGATTTTAATTTAAACCTTTTTTTATTATCCTGGGCAATATTTTTTACAACAATAATTCTTTTACATACTCATAATATTATGGATTGGGAATTTGACATAAAGAACAATAAAAACACTTTAGCAATCTTATTAGGTAATAAAGAAAAAGCAGTTCAAGCAATAAAATGGCTAATAATTCTATCATATTATATTGTTGTTTTTGGAGTTTTAATGGGATTATTTAACCCTTATATGCTTTTTGTATTCCTAACGTTGCCAATTGCTACAAAATTGTATGAATCTATGATAGATTACATTAATATAAAAGATGTCGAATTTAAGCCTCGTTGGTATTGGGGTATATTTGAAAATTGGAAAGAAATTCAAGCACAAAAAACTGATTATTTTATGTTCAGATTTTATTTAGCAAGAAACTTTTCATTCTTTTTTGCACTATTTGCAGCACTTGGCGCAATGTTATAATAAAGAGGGAATATGAGAAAGATTATATTATTTATAATATGTTTATACATAGGAGGAATTATTGTGTCGAGCGCTATTGACAAAGTAGAAGAAAATGCATTTAAATTATCAAGCAACGAATTAACACATAATGAAACTCTGCCAATTGCGCAGGTTTTAAATATGCCAGATACAAAAGGAGGCAACATCTCTCCGCAATTATCTTGGAACACACCACCGATAAACACTAAAAGCTTTGCTATAATTTGCCACGACCCAGATGCTCCAAAAGAAAATGGATGGTATCATTGGCTTATTGTTAATATCCCAGCAAACATTAGATCAATTGCTCAAGGCGAAAAAATTAAAGACTCGCTTGAAACAATAACCGATTTCAAAACAACTGGTTATGGCGGTGCATATCCACCTGTGGGCCATGGGATTCATCATTATCATTTCACAATTTACGCTCTTGATGTTGAAAAACTAGATGTCAACACAAATGACAACCCTGTTGAAGTAGAAAAGAAAGTTAAAGAGCATTCTCTTGCAAAATCAACGATAACAGGGTTATTTGAAAGAAAATAAAAGAAAATAAAAAGCGGTCAAAATGACCGCTTTTATAATATTAAATAAATTTACGATAAAAAATAATCACAAATAAGCTTTTCTTTTTTCTTAAAAGGATTTAAAGCCAACACCTCTTTAATTTGCTGTTTTAAAGAAGGTTTATAACAAAGCTTTTTATAATTATCAACCAATATTGCCTTTTGAACAATAATCTTATTATACTCTTTTGACTTTTCTTCATCATCTTCGATAAACGGAGCAAGTTCTCTAAGTCTTTTTTTGCAGTTTAAAATTTCTGCTTCTAGCGATTTTTGTGTGTTTTTGTTTTTCATTTTTAAACTCTTCTAAATAATGGGGATAATTTTCTCTGCTTTTTTATAATACATCATTTAAAAATTTAAAACTCATCCGAAATATGTAAAATATAAAATTGCCTTCAAACGTATGATATTCCATGGATTTTATTCAATTATTTATAGTATTTTTGATATTAGAAAAAAGCCTAAAATAATAATATGAAAAAGCAAGTTTATGCATATTTACATACCCATTGGGATCGCGAATGGTATCGAGACAAAGAAGACTTCAACCTTCGACTTTTAGATGTATTAGATATTATTTTAGATGAATTAAAACAAAACAAAGCACCTTTTTTTTACTTAGATGGACAAACTATAGCTCTTTTAGATTATCTTAAATATCGTCCAGAAAAAGAAAAGGAAATTATTTCACTAATTAAAGAACACAAGCTTGCAATAGGACCATACTTTGTTAGCGCTGATAGTTATTTAGTAAATTTCATTTCTATGCTTAAAAATCTTGATTTAGGTATGGAAATTTCAAACAAATATGGCCAAAAAGAATTTATTGGTTATTTGTCTGATATTTTCGGAGTTTCTAATTCAATTTTTGAAGCACTAAAATTGAAAAATATCGATAAATCACTAGTATGGCGAGGAGTTAATCCTAAAAAAATAAAAAATAATTGCAATTTTATAAAAAACAACATTAAAACCACTTGGCTTATTCAAGGCTATTTTAATGATTTCTTGCATAATGGAAATATAGATGGGCTAAAAAATTATCTAGATAAAATTTCAAAATATTCACAAAATATTCTTTTACTTCCAATTGGTGCAGATCATCTTGGAATACTACAAGATGCAAACAAAAAAATTGCATTAATTAATTCCGAACTCAAAGATTACGAAATAATTTTATCTAGTCCTTTTGAATACTTTAAACAAACAAAACATCAAAATATTACCAAAGAACAAGAATTTTTAGATAATTCCAACACATTTATCTTAAGCGGAGTTTATAGTGCACGAATTCCACAAAAAATCAAAAACAACGAAATTCAAAATGAACTAACAAGAAAAATTGAACCGCTTAATTTTTACCTAAAAGAAAATTACCAAATAAATATAGATGAAATTTATAAAACCCTTATCAAAAACCATGCTCATGACGGTATTTACGGATGTTCTTTAGATTCTGTAGCTGACAGTGTTGATTCAAGGTTTGACAAATGCCAATTAGCTATTAATGCGCTTGAAAAAAAATTAATAGGAAACTTTAAAAAGAAAAACAATATAAAAAACCAAAGCATAAATAAAATTGGACTATTTAACTTATCAAATTCAAAAATAAAAACTGTTGAAGTAAAGTTGCCATATATTCTACCAAATTCTCAAATACTAAAAATTGAGCAAGGTTTTAGCGATGAACTCTTATATGACTGCTATAAAATTCCAGTAACGGAAAACATAACCAAAATTTACACACAGCTTATTGAAATATCTAAAAATAACAATTACGAATTTAGTGTTGTAAATATTAAAAAACCTATAAAAAAAATAAAAATTTCAAATACTTCTATTGAAAATAATTTTATCAAACTGAATATTAAAAACAACAAAATCAATATTTTAAACAAAAAAACAAAAGAAAAATTTGAACTGAAACTTACCGACATAAAAGATGGAGGAGATAGCTACAACTTTGCTCCAATTGGAAATTATAAAGAAATCAAATTTTTAAAATCAGAAATTGAATATGATGGCAAAATTCAAAGTTCGCTTAAATTGCATTTTGAAAACATAGAACTTAGTGCAATACTTGATAATAATAGCGATTTTATAAAATTCAAATCAAAAATAAACAATAAAAAAGAAAATCACAAAATACAACTAGTTTTATTTTTTAATGAAAAAATAACCCAAACTATTGCTCAAGATGCTATTGGAATAATCAAAAGAAAGATTAATCCAAATTACAAAATGCAAGATTTTATACCAGCCAAACGCCCCACTGAACTGAAAACAAATTCTTTTCCGATGCAAAATTTTGTATGTGCAAACAAGATAATTGCTTTAACTAAAGGTCTGCATGAATATGAAATATATCAAAATCAACTCAGAATTTGTCTTTTGAGAGGTTTTTCAACCATTTCAAATCCTAAAAATCCTGCTCGTTCAATTCCTGCAGGCCCAGACCTCAAAACCCCAAAAGGGCAAGTTTTAGGAATTAATGAGGCAGAGTTTATTTTGTCGTTTGGGAATTATAAAAAAGCATTTAAAATTGTAGATAATTTATTTAAAAACTACATAATAATTGATGGTGAATTTAATAAAAACACCAATTATAAATTAGATAAAATACCAAATAATTCATTCTTATATGGAATAAACAAAGGTAAAAAAATTATTTACAATTACAAAGAAAATAAAATTAATATGATATAAAAAACATCTTTGAGGGAATATAACCGAAAGAAAAGTATATTGAAGGATATTAAAGTGGAGACAATCGTGATGAATGATGTAAAATCTTGTGTTGAAATATTTGAAAAACACGGAATTAAAGCAACGCTTAACAAAGATAATAAAATTATTATTTCTCATTATTCCCAACCAAAAGGAACAACTTTTACTGAACTCGGGATAAACGAAGATGAATTAATTAAAGACGTTATAGCTTGCAGCGGCGTATTTGACGCAAGAAAATCCAGCCTAACAACTTTTCCGCTTGAAGCATCACAAGAAATCAAATTATATGCAGATAATGCAATAGTTGAAATGCCAAATCTAAAAGCGGCAGGAAAAATTGTAACAAATAACAAACTAAAAAAACTACCAAAATTAAAAGCTGTTGGCTCAATTATTTTTGAAAATTCACCTGTTAAAAGTTTACCAAAACTAAAAGAGGCAGGAATTTTAATTGTGCAAAGCTCAGCTTTAAAAGAATTACCAAATTTAAAAAACGTAGGTAATTTATGTATAATTGATTGTCCGCTAGAAGATTTATCTGCACTAGAGCAAGCACAAGACGCATTTATTTGTTCAAGCGACGAAAATCAAAAAATCGATTTAAAATCATTAAAAGAATTACAAGAAGTAAACAAATTGTTTATTGCAAACTCCAATTTAAAAGCATTGCCAAAATTAAAAAAAGCTCAAAAATTAGCATTTTATAACTGCCAAATAAAAAATATCAAAGATTCAATTTGCAAAGATGTTGAAATAGAAACCCAAATTGCAGACGAACAATTAAGCGAAAAATTTGATACATTTACAGATTGGTATAATTCAGGCATCTTCCAAAAATCAATGGAACTAATTGGAGATGTTGTTAATCAAATTAGAAAATAATACAATAAAAAAACCGGCACACATTGCCGGTTTTTTAAACCCATCTTTTACACGATTTATTTTATAAAATTTTGAATAATAATAACATTAACCTGAGGGGAGTAAAAATGCTAGATTGCCAAAACATATCAGTTATTTGCATTGATTTGCAAGAAAAGTTAGTAAATATGCTTTTGAATTCTGATTTAATAGCACAAAATGCAACCAAATTAATGAATGCAGCGCATATTTTAAACATAAATACACTAATAACCGAACAATACCCGAAAGGTCTTGGTTCAACAATTGAATCAATTAAAGCCATCACCAGTTTTAAAACAATTGAAAAAACATCATTTAGCGCTTTAGAAGTTTTGCCAGAATTAAAAAAAGATATCGTAATTTTCGGAATAGAAACACATATTTGCGTATATCAAACAGTACTAGATTTGTTAAAAAAAGGGCACAATGTATACGTTGTTGCTGATTGCTGCGCTTCAAGAAGTGAACTAAATTACAAAACCTCACTTGAATTAATGAAGCAATTTGGTGCAAAAATTACAACACTAGAAATTGTTTTGTTTGAGTTATTAAAAACTTCAAAACATCCAAATTTTAAAGAAATTCAATCTTTAATTAAATAATCAACAATTAATTAACAACCTCATTTTAAAAAATAACTATGATTAACGAAACAGGAATAAATTTAACCCAATTTTTAAATCTTGAAGAAAATATAAGAATAAGTTCATCTTCAAATTTTAATGCTAAAGATGCTTATGAAAATGCATTCGAAGATGTTATACTGGAAACTGCTTCAAAAACAGAAGAAGAAAAAGAAAATAAAATAAATTTTTCTAGCTTAGGTGCACCTGCTGGCTTCTTTTTAGATACATCATTATTAAATGAGGAAGATAAGCTAGAAATAAGTTCTCAATGCTGTAGTTATTAGCCTTTTATAGCTCCATCATTTGTACCTGCAATAAAATACTTTTGTAATGCTAAAAAGAAGATAATTATTGGTACAATTGAAATAATTGAACCAGCCGCAACTAATCTATAATCAGAGCTAAAAGCACTTGATAAGTTATTTATACCAACAGGTAAAGTAAATAACTGTTCATTTGTTAAAACAATGCTTGGCCACAAAAATTCGCCCCAAGAGCCAATAAAAGTAAAAATAGCAAGCAAAGCTATTGTTGGCTTAACCATTGGAAGTAATAATTTTGAAAAAATTTGAAACGAATTACATCCATCTACAACAGCACTTTCTTCAATTTCTTTAGGAATTGTCATAAAAGCTTGTCGCATCAAAAATATTCCAAAAGCATTTACAGCAAAGGGGAGAATTAAACCCAAATATCCAAACATTTCGCCATAATTGTCAATTAAATGCAACTTTAAAGTAATTATATAAACAGGCAACATTATTGTTTGAAACGGAACCATAATTGTAGCTAATATTGCAAAAAACGCTACTTTTTTCCCTTTGAATTCCATCCGAGCAAGTGGATATGCTGCTAACGCAGATAAAATAACATTTAGAATAACTGTTATAGAAGCTACAATAAAACTATTTAAAACATACTTAACAATAGGAATAATTTTTAAAACTTCTATAAAATTATTAATTGTAAAATCACGCGGAATAAATACGGGAGGATATGCAAAAATATTCTCGCTTCGACCCTTGAGAGCCGTTGATAATAACCACAAAAAAGGAATTAAAGATAAAATACAAACTATAATCAATATCAAATGAATAAATACTTTTTTTGTTTTTTCCTTTTTCATGCTTTATACTTATCCTTTTCAAAAACAAAAATATTCAACATTGAAAAACCCATTACAATGAACAATAAAATTACAGCACCTGCAGAAGCTATGCCTAAATCAAGATTTTCAAAAGCTCGCTCATAAATATAATAAACAATTGTTTTTGTTGAATCCATTGGCCCACCTCTTGTCATAACATATATTTCAACAAAAACCTTTAAAGCTGAAATCGAACTAATTGTTGAAACTAAAGCTATCATTGGCATTAAGTGAGGAATTGTAATTGCCATATGTTTCTTAAAACCAGTGATTCCATCAACATCCGCTGCTTCATATAATTCTTTAGGCACACTCATCAAAGCGCTTAGATAAATCATCATATAATATCCAACACCCTTAAATATAGTTACAAGCGCAACCGAAATCATTGCAACATTAGGATTTGTTAACCAACCAATCGGTTTTAATCCAATTTTTTCAACAAAAAAATTTAATAAACCAGATGGAGCATAAAGCCACTTAAAAGCTATTGCAACAACAACAATCGAAACAACTACTGGTAAATATATCAATATTTTATATGTGTTTTTGAATTTAATATTTTGGTTAATTAAAATTGCTAAAAACAACGGAAATACGACCAAAAAAGGCACACATAACACCAAAAAATAAAATGTATTTAAAACCGTCTTTAAAAATATTGGAGAATTAAATAGTTCTATATAATTTTTAAAACCAACAAAAATTGGCTTATAAATATTATCAGAATAATCTAAAAAGCTTAATTGGATTGTTTGAAAAAAAGGAATAAAAAAGAAAACCAAAAGAACAATACCCGCAGGTAATAAAAATAAATAAGCTCCCAAATTTTTATTCTTATCCATAAATAAATACTATATTAATTTATTTAAAAATTCAACAATCCGTATTAGTTACTATTACGCTTATAATGTTAAAATTTAAGAAGAGGAAAACTGTTGAATTTAATAAAAATAATAATAATTTCATTATTTATGCTGATATTAATGGCGCAAAGCACACTTTGCGCTGATTTTAGCGTGCAAGATATTCTTGTTGATTCATCAGATAGAATTATTTTAATTAAAGGCAAAGGAAATTACAAAAACAATCTTCAAACAATCGAAGTTCCAGCTATAGGTTCTAATTCAATTCGTTTAATTAACAATATAACCTCTTTTACAATTACAGCACCAACTAGATACGTTATAGATATCCCAAATGCAACATTAATTGGCTCAAACAGAACATACAAAATCCAAAATTCAACAACTCTTCAAAGCGTTCAGCTTGCACAATTTTCAACAAATCCACATATAGTTCGAGCTGTTTTTACGTTAAATAAAAATACTGATTTAACAAAATTTTCAACATACACAAACGGTTCAGATATAATCGTCAAATATTGCCCAAAAATTATCGATAACTCTATTCAATACAAATTTTACACTCCAACCGGAGACAATGGAGTTGGCTCAGGTCTTCAAAATACAAGCGCAATAGTCACATACAACAACACAAATGAATCAAAAGCAATAGTACCAAGACTCCAAACAAGATATTATTTAAGTCAGGTTAGTCAAAATACAGATGGTTTAATATTAAGAGGAATAGGAAATATTGCATATCAAAAAGCTAATTACTCACCAGACAACACACAAGCAGAGCTTTTACTAGATAACACATCTTTAATTTCAAAACTTGATAACAAAACTTTTAAAATACCTTCTAGTCAAGAAAATTTGAATGCTACTTTAACTATTAACAAATTAAATTCAAAGAAAGTAAAATTAACCCTAAATGGCGAAAACCTGAGAGATTACAGATTTGTTGTTTCTCCAGATGGACAAAGTTTATTCATTTCACACAGAAACTTTATAATCAATACTATTTTTTCATCAAACCCTGCCACAATTACTTCATACAAAGCTCAAAAAACATCAACTGACTATAAATTAATAGAAATGTTTTTTGATAAAAGCGTCACATATAACATTTTCGAAATGAATGACAACTTATATCTTGATGTAAATAATCTTGGAGATTACAACATACCTCTTTTTGAACAAATGTTAACAACAACAGACATAAAAGTCCAAGCGCTTAAAATTTCAACAGATAAAACTCGTTTTATAATTCCAGCCAAAGATCTTAATTTTGCTTATGCAAATGTTGAATCTAATGCAAAATCAATCAAATTAGTTTTCAAAGATAAGCCAATTATAACGCCCGTTCAAAAAAATCCCGAAATTATCATTATTGCAAATAATAACGAAGACAAAAAAATAGAAATAAAAACCATTGAAAAGCTAGAAGACAAAAAAAATGACAACATTAATGTCATATATGTTCCAAAAGAAAATACACCAAAAGATGAAAAACCTAAAAAATCAAAAGAAAAATCAACAATAAGTTCTATGAAAAAAGTAGTACTAGATGCAGGACATGGTGGCGCAGATAGCGGTGCCATTGGAGGTACGATATACGAAAAAGATTTAAACCTTGAAGTTGCAAAAATGATACAAACAAAATTGATGAAAAAAGGTGTTTATGTATATATGACACATACAAAAGATGAAACAATGTCTCTAGAAGATAGGGTTAATTATTCAAACGAAATCAACCCAGATATTTTCATAAGTATTCATACAAACTCAACAGTAAAAGAAGACATATACGGTCTTGAAACACACTATTTTAAGGACAATAGCTATAAGTTAGCAGAAATCATTCATAACGAATTTGCTTCACCAAAAAATTTAAAAAAATGGGAAACAATGGATAGAGGCGTGATAAAATCTCGTTTTTATGTTATAAATCATACAGAAGCACCAGCGGTTTTAATCGAAATGGGCTTCATATCAAATCTTGAAGAAAGAGCAAAATTAATCAAAAAAAGTCACAAAGAAGATATTGCAGATTCAATAACAAATGGCATATTGGAGTATTTAAAACAAAATGAATAATAGTTCAATAGGATTATTAGACAGCGGGGTTGGAGGCTTGAGTGTATTATCTGAGCTTTACAAAATAATGCCAAATCAAAACTATGTCTTTTTTGGTGACACAAAAAACGTTCCCTATGGCACAAAATCTCCAGAAGAAATTTTTAGTTATACAAAGAATATTCTCGATTTTTTCATTTCTAAAAAAATTAAAATAGCAATTTTTGCCTGTAATACAACATCAGCAGTAGCATACGATAGACTTAAAGAACATTTCGAAGACAAAATAAAAATTTATCCCTTAATTCAAAGTGTGGCAAAATATACAATAGAAGGTTTAAAAGATAATGATACAGTTGCAATTTTGGCTACAAAAGCAACAATTAATTCAAAAAAATATAACAATGAAATAAAAAAATATAATCCAAATATAAATATAATTGGAATTGATTGCACAGGTTTTGTTGAAATTGTTGAAAACAGACTATATGAAAATCCGCAATCCATAGAACTAATTAAATCAAAGCTTGAAATTGCACGCAATCACAATGCAAAAAGAATAATTTTAGGTTGCACTCATTATCCATATCTCAAAAAACATTTTAAAAACATCTTAGATGTTGAATACTTTAACCCTGCAAATACACTAGCAAAAATTATAAAAAACGATTTAAATAACAACAATCAAAAAGGAACATTAAAATTCTACGTTTCAAAAAATCCTGATGGCTTTATAAAAAGCGCTAAAACATTTTTTAATGTCGAAAAAGCAAGTTTAATAGATATTTAAAACCCCTTGTAATCTACAAGGGGCTTAGGTGGAAAAAATTCTAGTTTAATCCGGCGTAAACAGGGTTTGTTGCAATTAATTTTTGAATTCCTTGAACGCCGCCTTTAGTTCTTATTTTAGCAATTACATTTTCTCTTTTTGCTAATGGCTCATTTAAAGATGCTAAGCTTTGATTTCTTTTTACAAATTCTGTCCAAGCTTGAGTTTCTGAAATCCAAGCTCTTAATTCTTCGGCTTTTGTATTTGAAAAAGTATGATGTTGTGATTCATGGGCAATTAAACAAGCAATACATTCAGGGCTAGCGCCTCTATGCTCAGAAGAAATATAAATTACAAGTCCATTGTTTTTTGTTGGGATTGTGAGTGCTTCAGCATCTTCGTATCCAAACATAGCTAAATCACGAAACATTACACGAATAGGCTTTCTTGTTGCATTGTGTCCATTTAAAATAGCAATAACATCACGTCTATTAATTGAATACAATGAATCCAAAGCGGCAGTAATCTTAGCATTTGTAGAAATTTTAGAATAATCTAGCGCAAATGCTTGTTCAACTCCTGAGGCAATAAAACACAATACAAGACCAATAATTAATAAAGCTTTTTTCATTTTTTCCACCGTAGTAAAGTTCACCCTTTGTATACTCTATTCATACGACATCAATTAAAGAAAACTTTAGGAAAATGTTCATTATTTTAACTATTTCTTTACATAAGTTAATAATAATCCCCAAAAAGCCCAATTGACGTATATATAAAAATTTAAATTGTCTATAAACTTTATCAAATGATAAAAAGAATTAAATTAAATATAATTTATTCAATTTTATTTGCAATAATTTTATATTCAATATTTCATCCTATATATTGTTATTGTAGCGAAGAAACTAAAACAATTTTTATAACCAAAGAAGATATAAAAAAGTCAACACCAAAATCTCCCTATCAAGTAAAATTTTCACCAAAAGATTTAAAAATTATAGAAATAATGGAGCGCAGACACTTTCCAAGAACATATCCAGAGTTTAGTGATTCTGAACGTTTAAAAAATTTAGAATACGAACTCATTGGACGTGTTTGGGAATATAGCCCACAAGACGAAAGAATAAAAAAGTTAAAATTAGCTTCGTCTAATACAGCACTAATAGGAACAGCGTTACCTGCTTCAATATCGAGCAAAAAAAATGTTAAAAAATTAAGAAATACAGAAATTCAAATAAGACAGAAAAATAATGTAGGATTAATTGATGGCTTTTTAAGACTAATGAGTCCTGAAAAATATGAAATATATAGAAAAAATGCAGATGAAATGTATTATAAATATGATTATTAAAAACACTTGAAAGCTTGCATGTAATTATTTCTCATTGTAAGATTATTATATAGGAGATAATTATGAATCAAATTACAAAAACAGCTTGGGATTTAAATGAAAAGGCCCCAAATAGATATCAATTAGTATACGAATTAATTGAATTAGCAAAAAAATTAGTTGATGAATCTCAAATGAAAAAACCAAGAGATGATTTTGGTTTTGATGTTGAAATTCCTTTTGATTCAAATGTTAAAAAAGAAAAACCTGTTCAACACGCTATTATGGTTAAAGCGTCTGAGTCAGATGATGACGGCTTAGTTGGCTAGTATTTTTTAATATTTAATTTTATGAAAAAAATCAAAGAAACTCTTGATTATATAAATTCAAAAACAAACAACCTTGACGCAGAACTTGCAATTATATTGGGCTCTGGCTTAGGTTGTTTTTGTGATGATTTAGATGGAATTCGAATAAAATATGATGAAATTCCACATTTTGGAGAAAGCTCCGTCAAAGGACACAAAGGTGAGCTTTTATTTTGCGAAATTGAAGGAAAAAATTGCATAATTATGCAAGGCAGATTTCATTATTACGAAGGAAATTCTCTTGCTACCACAACATATCCTATTAAAATTTTTAAAAAACTAGGAATAAAAACTCTTTTTATAACAAATGCAGCAGGCGCAACGCATCAAAAACTTAATGTTGGCGACATTATGCTAATGACAGATCATATCAATTTTATGGGAACTAACCCTTTAATTGGCAAAAATGATGAATCATTAGGCGAAAGATTCCCAGATATGAGCAATTGCTACACAAAATCTTTACAGGAGCTTGCAAAAAAATGTGCCAACGAATTAAATATAGATTTAAAAGAAGGCGTATATCTTGCAACAACTGGGCCAAGCTATGAAACTGCAGCAGAAGTAAGGGCATTCAAAATGCTTGGTGCTGATGTTGTTGGAATGAGCTCAGTTCCTGAAGCAATTGTTTCAAATTATCTAAAAATAAACACTGTTGGCTTTAGCACAGTCACTAATTATGCAACAGGAGTAAGTGAAAACAAATTAAATCATCAAGAAGTAATTGATGTAGGTAAAGTTGCTGGCGAAAAATTAAGCAAATTGATTAAGTTGATGATAAAAGAAATTTAAAAGGCGGAATTGATCCGCCTTTTAAATTTTATAACATTTATTTGTTTCTTTGGATTATCCAATTATAGGAGCAACAAAAGTTCTTCCCCCTAATTCTTTATCAAGAGCAAACAATCCACTCTTATCATCTCCTATCATTTCAAGCTGAGCTAAAACTCCACCAACATTTGCTTCTTCTTCAACCTGTTCTTTTAAATACCAATTCAAAAATATTGTTGCAGCTCTGTCTTTAGTTTCTTCAGCTACATCCATTAAGGCATTTATTCTAGATGTAACATATTCTTCGTGAGATAAAACTGCTTTAAACACTTCCAATGGCGAATTCCAATTGGTTTCGGGCTTATCTATAGCCATTAATTCAACACTACCGCCACGTTCAATAACATAATCAAACATACCCATAGCATGAGCGTGTTCTTCTTGAACTTGAACGTCCATCCAAGTTGCAAAACCGTTTAAATTCAAATTTAAAAAATATGCTTTCATGGAAAGATATAAATATTCTGAATACAACTCTTTGTTGATTTGATCACAAAAAGCTGCTTGCATTTTTTCACTAATCATTATTTTTCTCCTTTTTATTATGTGCAACTGAACAAATAAATGCTCCAATTATGAATACAAGCCCAATTAAACCTGTAACAACTTCTGATACCTCATAAAATGATGAAATAAACATAATTAAAGCTAAAGCGCCAATAGCATAATGTGCACCATGCTCTAAATAAATATATTCTTGCAAAGTCTTTTTCTCAACAAGCATGATAGTTAAAGAACGAACAAACATTGCGCCAATTGATAAACCAATTGCAATGATTAAAATATCTTTGCTGAGCGCAAAAGCTCCCAAAACACCGTCCAAAGAAAATGATGCATCAATTAATTCTAGATACATAAAATTAATAAAACAAGAATTTGCAAAATTAAAACGAGGCGAACAGTTAGCAATTGCCTGCTTTTTATCTGCATGTGCTTCAAGAGCTGATGAAATTCCATCAACAAGAAGATAAATTACAATCCCCCAAATACCAGCAACAAGAACGTCATGTTGATAATCAGCAGAAACAAAGTTATGCGCAACAAAGAGCATAACCAAAGTTAAAACAACATTTAATCCACGCACACTTCCTAATGTAGAAAGCTTATCTTCAAGCCATTTAAACCAATGGATTTCTTTATTATGATTCATAAAGAAAGTTAAAAATAAAAGCATTAAAAATGTCGCACCAAATGTAATAATTGGAGGATGTGAAATATGTAAATAATGAGCATATTTATCAGGGTCATTTAACGCCATTTGAATTACATCAACAAATCCCAAATGTGCAAAAATTGCAACAACTGCAATTGGGAAAACTAAACGCATACCAAAAACAGCTATCCAAATACCCCAAGTTAAAAATCTTTTTTGCCAAATTGGGCTCATTTTTTCAAGCTTTGCAGCGTTAACAACAGCATTGTCAAAAGACAAACTTACTTCTAAAATACTTAAAACCAAAACGATAAATAACGTTGCCAATTCGGTTCCTGGATGCATATGATGAGTCCAAAAATATGCAAGCAAAAAGCCTACTATTGTAAAAATATAAGAACTTGTAAAATACTTCATATTAAACTCCTTTTTTACCATTTTACAAGGATTAAAAGAGTTTGAAAATACAAAATCTAGATTACTTCCTTATAGATCATCAACAAGTTTAGAATCAGATTCCATACCTGATTTTAATGTTTGTCGAACAATATCTGCTTGTGTATCTAACATTTTACAGATAGTTTCAATATTTCTAACTTTATCTTCCAAAATAACATCTGCGTTATTTGTAATATTGCCTGTTATATTTTGATAAGCAGCCAATGCAGCTGAACTTGTTCCTTGCATCAAGTTACCCGCAACAATTGCCCCAAGACCAAAAGATCCAGCATAAGGTGCAATAGATTGCAAAATTCCACCCCAACCTGAAATTAAACCTGCAATTGGCATTACAATATTTCTTCCAAAACCCATACCCGCACTACTTCCTGCAGCATACGAAGCACTATTTAATGCAGCTAAACCTGCAGCGCTAACCGCATAACCTGTTGCCATACCCGCAGCTCCGCCCGTTGGTACGCCTTGAGTTCCAAAACCTAAAGAAATCCCTGCTGCACCAGATGGGAAGCCAGTAAAACTTGACAAACCTGACACACCAAATGAATTTGTCCCTGAATCATAATAAGATTTAGAAGCATAATTTGGAGACCAATATGAAGTTCCTGGAATATTCATCATAGAACTCCCGCCTAATGTAGGCATAAAGCTTGAAGGCGAAAATAGATTTGCTAATTGCCACAAAAATCCGCCAGCCGTACCAAATCCGCTACCTGTACCAGTTGAGCCAGAAATAGTTAAATCTCTCAAACGATCATAAGTTTCGTATAATTCAGCTTTAGCCGCAGAGCTTGCTCCGCCATATTTATTTGCAATTACTAATGCATGGTCATTTTTGTAAGACATATTTTACCTCAATATATAGTTTATTAGATTGATTAAATTATTTCTATAATATATTTTATTGATTTTTTAATAATTTAATAAAAAAAGTCAAAAAAAAGAGCTTTTGTAAGCTCTTTTTAATGTAAACAAATAGGGTGGAATATATTTAATTTATCATTTGCTCTTTGCAAACGAATTTATATTTTACTTAGTTTGCCCTCATTTGTTTCGCTAAGCCCAGTCGGGCTAAGCTCAACTGCATTCGGGTTAGTCCAGATTACGCACTCGGCACCGGCTCTTCGCAGCTGCCGTCGTGCTTCACATCCTTTTTGCCCTCATTTGTTTCGCTAAGCCCAGTCGGGCTAAGCTCAACTGCATTCGGGTTATCCAAATATATTGAATGTTTTTTCGACGTTATCTTCAATCACCTTGGAAACAGAATCCATTTCGGTTTGAATAGCATTTTGTTCAGTATCTAATTGCTGAATTTTTAATTCTAATGATTGGTCCTTTGCCTGAATCTTTTCAGTTGCAGCATTAATATCTGACATAGCTTTTTCATATAAATACTTTTCATATTCATAATCATTATAAGCTTGAGTGTATGCTGCTTCATCAGTTACCGTTGTTGCTGATAATGAGAAAGTTGTATTTCTTAAATCTTCAGGATATGTTTCATCATCAGCAATCGCAATTGCTGTTAATCTACCATTATCAGATTGCTCCAGTGCTGCTCTTACTTGAATAGTTGTATCTTTCTTGTGCTCATACATTGATAAAAATGAAAATACATCATCATTAGCAGTTGAAAGATCATTATTCAATAAGCCATTAGATACTGCTCCAGTTTCTTCATTTACTGAGCCATACAAATCTTCGGCAGTCAAGAAATGATTAACACCATCATTATCCTGATAATAATATTTAATTGCTGAGCCGCCATCATAATTATAGCATTCATCATAACCATCGATTGATGAACACAAAGTTGCATCTTCAGGAAGAGCATATATTCTATTTTTATCTATGTTTTGACGTTTACCATTTTCATCAAAACCATCTTCAACAACTCCATTTGGTTGACCATTTTCATCAAGCCCTTGAACAAAACTTAAATCAAAAGTTTGCGTCCTATCAATCTGGCTCATGGTAATTGTAGTGTAGTGTTGATTATCTTTAGTTTCTTGCTTAATCCCTTTAAAAGTAAATTTATAATCCCTTGCCAATTTTTGAGTTTCTTTAGCTTGCAAAGTAACAAGATATTCACCATTATTTGCATATGTTTTTGACATATTTGCAATAGTATAGTTATCAGAAGCTATGCTATTTGAATTTTCTAAAACATAAGTTGTTTTTGCAAACGCATTAACTGATGGAGGTGTTGGAACTTCCAATTCCATCATTTGATTATATAAGCCTGCACTTTCGTTTGCCAAAGAAGTTCTTTGTTGGTTAATTTGTTGAACTTGATATTCAACATTACTCTTTCGAGCTGTTAACCCTAAAAACCTGGCTTGGCTAGCTGCCATACCCATAACTGTCATTGCCTCCATTGTTTGTTTACAATAATAGTTACGGCTTTCTTTTAATGATACTTTAGTATTTTAAAAGTTATTTTTACAAAAGTTTACATTTTTGATTTACTATTATATAATTAAACAATAGGTGAAAATGGCAAATATTTTAGGAAACATTCATTCAATAGAATCTTGCGGAACAGTTGATGGTCCAGGCATTCGCTTTGTTGTTTTTTTTCAAGGATGTCCTCTAAGATGCATGTATTGTCATAATCCTGACACTTGGGATTTTAATGTTAATCAAAAAATGTCAACTGAAGACATCTTGAAAAAATATGATGGCGTAAAAGAATTCCTTAAAAACGGAGGAATAACTGCAACAGGCGGAGAACCTACTGCACAAATTGATTTTTTAATTGAGTTATTCAAAAACGCAAAAGAAAAAAATATCCATACAGCTCTTGATACCTCGGGAATTTTATTTAACAAGTCAAACACTATAAAATATGATGAATTAATCAAATATACAGATTTGATTTTATTAGACATAAAACACATTGATTCAATTCAACATCACAAATTAACAGGACAACCCAACCAAAATGTTCTAGAATTTGCAAAATATTTATCAAATAAAAAAATTCCTGTTTGGATAAGACATGTTGTTGTTCCTAAAGTTACACAAAACAAAACTTATTTAACCAAATTGGGTGAATTTTTAGCAACGCTTAACAATATTCAAGCGCTTGATGTTTTACCTTATCATAATATGGCAATTCCAAAATATAAAAATCTAGGGAAAGAATACCCATTAAAAGATATTCCTGCACTAACCAAAGAACAAGCACTTGAAGCAAGAAATGTTATTTTGGAAGCCATGAGAGCTGCTAAAATAAAAGGTAATTAATTCAATTGTTACATCAAAGACCCACCTGGAGTAGGTTCAACAGGAAGAACTATACCCCCAGACCCAGACCCACAAGTTCCATCCGCGTAAAGACTATAACCATTTTTACACATACCACATTTACCAGGGCTCGTTTCTGAACAAGCATTGCAATTTTGCAAACAGGAAATATTACCATCAGTACTGCCGCAAGCTAATCCATTAGAACAAGTTTTACAAGAAGACTGCCCTTCTAAATCTTGATAGGTTGTACCATTACAAAAAATTGTCGTTTGTCCACCGCCACATGCTTTCCCAGCAGGACAAATAGTACAAGAATTAGAAGATAATGTTAAATAGTAACCAAGCCTGCAATTAGTGCATACCTTACTTGCAGCATCACATAGAGTACAATTTGCCGTAAAAGTAGAACAAGCTTTCATAGCTCCACCTTCACAATAATATCCGCTAGGACATGCTTTCTTAACTCCACTAGTGCAATAATATCCACTAGGGCATTCCAAACAAGTGCTTTCACTCGCGTATGTACTTTCAGGGCAAAGTGTACAAGATTTCCTATCGTCCGAGACAAATCCACCAACACAATCTTCACATGTTGACTGGCCTGTTTTGTCTTGATATCCAGGATTACACGCAGTCTTTTCTCCATCAACACACATATGGCCAACAGGACAAATAAAACAAGCTGTTCTATCGTCCGATACATATGTAGCAGCTGTACCATTAGAACAACTCAAACATGTGTCTTGACCTGTATTAGATTGATATTCTAGCACGCCGGAACAAAATTGCTTAGTTCCATCTCCAATACATTTATATCCAGATGGGCACACTGAACATGCAGTTCTATCTTCTTCAACGTATTTTCCTGCAATACATTGCTTGCACACAGATTGACCTGTTTCATCTTGATATTCGGCTTCGCTACCGCATTTCATTCTATTTTTGGCGCCTTCGCATTTATAACCTTTTTCGCATTCTATACAAGAGCTTGCTCCAGGGTTTGAATATTGTCCAGCAACACATGCTTCTTTGATGCCATTTACACAATAATATCCAGAAGGACAAGTTGTACAACTTATTTGACCAGTTGTATTTGTATATTTTCCATCTTCACAAACAACTTTATTAATACCATCACAGTAGCTTCCAATAGGACAAGCTTCACATGCCCCACTAGTATTTACATAATATCCGCTTGCACATTGCATACATTGTGTTTCACTACATTCTAAGCATTCTGAACCAAAAGAAGAATAACAAGAACTACAAGTACATGTTGCAATATTAAGATTTTGACCTTCAGGACAAGTCTTTATACAAGAGAGGCATTTATTTGGAAGGCACAATTTACAATCAGCCGAATATTTTTCACTACAATTTGAACTAACATCATTAACACTAGAAACCGAAAGAGAACTGCTTTTTATTTTTTTTGTAATAACAGGAGCCATTGCAGCAGTAACAACGCTTACAATAACCAAAGTAACCATCAGCTCAATAAGTGAAAATCCAAATATTCTTTTTTGCTTCATATTACTATCCTGAAAATACTATGCCCGAATACTTATATATGTATCATTTTTAACAAACTGTGTCTAGAAAATTAAACAAGGGTTTATAAATTACATATCAATAAATATTGTTTGTTCCCTATCAGCCCCTACACTTAAAATTGTAATTTTAATTCCCAATAATTCTTCTAAACGTGCAAGATATAATTTTGCATTTTCAGGTAATTCATCATAAGTTTTGCATTTAGATGTATCAGACATCCAGCCTTTATGAGTTTCATAAATTGGCTCCCAATCATAATGAGTAAACACATCTGTTGGATAACTTCTAGTAGTTTCGCCAGTAATTTTATTTTTATATGCAATTGCAACTTTAATTTCTTCAAATGAATCTAAAACATCTAGTTTTGTAATTGCAACTTCTGATAAACCACCAACTAAAACAGAATATTTAGCACTTATCGCATCAAACCAACCGCAACGACGAGGGCGACCTGTCGTAACTCCAAATTCGCCTCCGATAGTTCTTAATTTTTCACCTGTTTCATCATTTAATTCTGTGATAAAAGCGCCTTCTCCAACACGTGTCATATATGCTTTAAATACACCAATAGCTCTATCAATTGTAATTGGACCCATTGAAGCGCCAACCGCAGCTCCACCTGCTATTGGATTAGATGAAGTAACATAAGGATATGTTCCATAATCAACATCAAGCATAACTCCTTGTGCGCCTTCAAACAAAATTGACTTATTCTTCTTTGCTTCCAATAAATTTTCTTGCCAATTAAAATCAACATAAGGAGCTAAAATTACACGATATTGTTCGCATTCAGCCATAACTTCCTCTTTTGTATATGGTTTTAAATTATATACAAATTCAAGCTCTTTATTTTTATTTGGAAGAATAATGTCTAATTTTTTAGATAAAGTAACTTTATTAAATAAGTCCTCAACTCTTATACCACAACGCTTTGCTTTATCTGTATAAGTTGGACCTATTCCTTTTTTAGTTGTTCCAATTTTATTTTTACCTAGCTCGTTTTCGCTATAGCCATCAATATCAATGTGCCACTTCATTGTGATATGGGCTAAAGGTGAGATTTTTAAGCATTTTTCGAAATGTTCTCGAGATACCCCTTGAGTGATAATGTCTTCAATTTCCTTTTGAAGATCGTCTGGTTTAATAACGCAACCAGCACCAATCATACAAATTTTATTTCCATACAAAATGCCTGATGGAATCAAATGAAAAGCATATTTTTTACCATTTGCAACAACAGTATGACCTGCATTAGAACCTCCTTGAAAACGAGTAATAAAATCAGCTTCTAAAGCTAGTAAATCTGTGATTTTAGCCTTTCCTTCATCTCCAAATTGAGCACCAACTACAACGGTATTTTTCATGTTACGCCTTTCTAAATCATCCTTATCCCTATTTTACTATGAAATTATTTATAGTAAAATTATCTTAGCAAAGGAAATTTTATACAAAATTTGTTTTTTGTAGAAATTTCTGAGCGGGCCTTAGGATGCGAGCTCGTGACAGCAGACCGTTGAGGTCTAATGGACAGAGCGAAACTGGACTCCCAAGTCAAGTGAGCTTAGAGCCTGACTCTTAGCGAATGCCGACGAGGGCGTAAGGATGTAAGCTCGTGACAGCAGACCGTTGAGGTCTGGTGGACAGAGCGAAACTGGACTTTTTAGTAAGGAAAAACCATGTTAAAAATTTATAATACTTTATCTAACCAAATCGAAGAATTTAAACCACTTGAAGAAAATAAAGTTAAGATGTATGTTTGTGGCCCAACAGTTTATGACCATGCACACTTAGGGCATGCAAGATGTTATATTACTTGGGATACATTGTATCGCTATTTAAAATTTAAAGGTTATGAAGTAACTTATTGTCGAAATGTAACTGATGTTGATGATAAAATTCTTAAAAAATCAGATGTTGAAGGAGTTGAACCATCAGTTATAACAGATAGATATTATAAATCTTTTATTAATTCAATGAATGGTTTAAATGTGCTAAAACCAGATGTTGAACCTCGTGCAACAAAAACGTTGGGCGAGATGATTGCTATGGTTAAAAAACTTGAGCAAGATGGTTTTGCATATTCAGTTGATGGCGATGTTTATTTTAGAGTTGAAAAATACGCAAAATATGGCGAATTATCTTCCCAGCCAATTAAAGATTTATTAAATGGTGCCAGAGTTGAAGCAAATGATAAAAAGGAAAGCCCACTTGACTTTGCATTATGGAAAAAAGATGAAAAATTCGGCTATAAATCTCCTTGGGGAGTGGGTCGCCCTGGTTGGCATATTGAATGCTCCGCAATGAGCAAAAAACATTTGGGTTCTACTATCGATATCCACGCAGGTGGCGCAGATTTAGCTTTTCCTCACCACGAAAACGAAAGAGCGCAATCAGAATGCGCTAATGGATGCCAATTTTCTAAATATTGGATGCATAATGGCTTTGTTACAATTAACAAAGAAAAAATGTCTAAATCATTAAATAACTTTTTAACTATTGATGACGTTTTAAAAAGTTACGATACAAATGCGATTAGGTTATTCATTTTAACAAATCACTATCGTATGCCTGTTGAATTTAATGATGTTGCTTTAGCTGGGGCTCAAAGCGGAGCTAAACGCTTAATTAATTCTATAGCAGGTATTGTTATTGGCGAAGAATATGATGCTGATGCTATTAAAGAATTTGAAAGTGCAATGGACGAAGATTTAAATACATCTAAAGCTCTTGCTATTTTATTTGGTTTAGCCGAAAAAGTAAGAAAAGGCGAAAATAAGCAAATTAACGCTAACACCTTATCTTATTTAGGTTCTGTTTTGGGATTCGATTTTTCACTATCTCAAAAAGAAGTTTCAGCAGATGAGCTAAAAGCTATAGTTGAACCACTTTATGAAGAATTTGGAATTGAAAAATCAGTTGAAAATGTAATTGATGAAATTATTAAAATCAGAAAAATTGCTCGTGATAATAAAGATTGGGCAAAATCTGACGAAATAAGAGATAAACTTTTAGCTCACAAAATTCAACTTAAAGATACAAAAGAAGGTACAACTTGGCAGATAATCTAGAAATAGCCTTATATATTGTAGCAACTCCAATTGGTAATTTAGAAGATGTTACTATAAGGGCACTTGAAACGCTAAAATCTGTTGATGTAATTGCAGCAGAGGATACCAGAAATACAAGCGTTTTACTAGAAAAGTATGGAATAACAACCCGTTTAGTTAGCTACCATAAATTTTCTGAGTCTTCTCGTGTTGAATTATTTTTAAACTATCTACAAGAAGGAAAATCAATTGCCCTTGTATCTGATGCTGGAACACCATTAATTTCTGACCCTGGAGCAGTTTTGGTTGATGCTGTAATAAATGCGGGTTTTAGAGTTGTTCCAATAGTTGGTGCAAGTGCCGTTATTGGGCTTTTATCTGCAATTCCAAGAAATCACGAAGATTTTAAATTTATCGGTTTTTTGCCAAGAGTTAAAAATCAAATAATAGATGTTGTTTCAAAAAATAAAAATGAAAATTTGGTTTTTTATGAAAGTCCCAATCGTTTAATTGAAACCCTAGAAACAATTGCAAATGAATACTCGAACAAAAAAGTGGCAATTGGTCGAGAACTAACTAAAAAATTTGAAGAGATAAAGATCGGTGCAATATCTGAAATTATTGAATATTATAAAAACAATACACTAAAAGGCGAAATTGCTGGCATGTTATACAAAGATGAAATTTGCCAAGAAATTAATTTAGATGAAAAAATAAAAAAATTAAAATCCCTGAATTTAAAAGATAAAGAAATTTCATCAATTCTTGCAAGTTTGTATGATATAAATAAAAACCAAGTTTATAAAAGATGTTTAGAAATTAATTAGTAAAAAAATGGCTCTTGAAATTCAAGAGCCATTTTAACCTATTTTATTTTGATTCAGGAACGCTAAATTTTGTTCCACATTTTATACAATATATTTGTTGACCTTCAACTACATCATCTACATCGCCAAAACCAACAATTGAAATTTTTCCATCTTCAGTTGTTGCCTTGTATTTTGCTTGACAATGAGGGCACATTACCACTTTTTGCCCTTGGGAATTTTCTCCGATGGTGCCTTCTTGCATTGTTTCCTCAGCATTGACACAATCTTCAACTTTACCAAGAATTCTTGGAAGTTCAATCCCTGCTTGACCAGCTAAATCGTGCATTGCAGGAAGCGATTTAATTAAATCTTTCATAAAATTAGCCGTAGCTGAGCCATTGCCAGAGCCTGAGCCACCATCCCAAACGGTAATTTTATCAAATTTAATATTTTTAATTGCCTCAACTTGAGTTTTAACAATGTCTTCGATTTTTTCAATCATTAAGAAACTTGTTGCAACTTCAGGTTTATTTTGACTAATTGAAACTAATCTATCATAACCAGCAGCTTTTGCCTCCAAAACAGCTTTTACACCTTCAGCTTCTGCAAAATATTTTGCTTTAATTGCATCAGCTTCACCAAGAGCTATTCTTCTTAATTTTTCAGCTTCAGCTTCTGCTTCAACTTGAATTCTTAATTTTTCAACTTCTTGTTGAGCAAGTTCTTCTTTTTTCAATCTTGCCTCTTCTTGTTCTTTTTGGGCAATTAAAATATCACGTTCAGCATTTGCTTTTGCAACTTCACCCATTTTTAATGCTTCTGCTTGTTTAACAGCAAGGGTTGCATTATATTCTGCGATGTTTGCTTTTGAAATATTTTCACCTTCAACTGCTTGAGCTTCAAGGTTTGCTGTTTGTACCCTTTTTTCTTTTTCAGCATCTGCTTGACCAATTGAAGTCTGCGCAATTTGTTGAGCAACTTGAACTTCTTTTTCTCTATTTTGATCCGCTTCACCAA
Source organism: Candidatus Gastranaerophilales bacterium (assembly GCA_017560095.1). Taxonomy (GTDB): domain Bacteria; phylum Cyanobacteriota; class Vampirovibrionia; order Gastranaerophilales; family Gastranaerophilaceae; genus RUG14156. Next base: position 65,213 of record JAFYOU010000034.1, on the reverse strand, counting down.
TCGCACCAAGTTTTTCTTGTTGAGCAACTTCTACTTTTGCTTTATTAATTGCTTCTGCAGCCGCTCTTTTACCGATTGCGTCAATGTAACCTGATTCATCAGTAATATCTCGAATGTTTACGTTAATTACAGACAAACCAAGCTTATTTAATTCAGAATCTACGTTAATATTAACTTGTTCTAAAAACTTCTCCCTATCACCATTAATTTCTTCAATTGATAAAGTTGCAATTACTAAACGCAATTGACCCAAAATGATATCACTAGCCATTGAGATAATATCACTTTTGGTACGACTTAAAAGTCTCTTTGCAGCATTTTGTAGTAATCTTGGATCTGTTGAAACACCAAATGTAAATGTAGCAGGAACAGCTACCCTGATATTACCTTTGGATAAAGCCCCTCTGAGGTCAATATCCGTAATCATTGGTTCTAAAGATAATACTCCATAATCTTGGATAACAGGCATAATAAATACACCGCCACCATGAACACATTTTGATGTAGCACCACCAGTGCCTTTACCATAAACTACAATAACTTTATCTGATGGGCATCTTTTATATCTGCTTACTACAAAAGCTCCGGCCCCAAATAACAGAACAACTAAAAGAATTATTAATATTGCCATTTTTTATCCTTTCACTATATATATTTGATTATTTTCTACTTTGACTACCTTGATATTTTCGAAAGCTTTAATCTCTACATCACTTTCGTTAATTGCATCGAGCGTAGCCAGTTCGCCATGGTATTCAATTTGAATTTTTGCACTTCCCTTGGGAGAAAAATTCATATAAGCTTTACCAATTCTATTAACTAATTCTTGCGGATTGGCAGTTGGAATATGTTCCAATTTTTTAAACTGTGCAATTAGCCAAACAAAAAACAGCATTCCTATTGCACCAGAAATAGCAGCAATAAGTACACTAAGCTTTGTACTCAAATGCATATAATTTAATGCATACCAACCAACCCAACCAGAACACATAAGGAACGCAGAAATACTTTCAATAGTTAAGAAATTAAAAGAAGCATCTGTTTCACTCATTACATTAAAATCAGTTGTAACTTCTGGGCCAAAATCAACAGGGAAAAAGGTCTTGATTAAAAAAACAATAGTTCCGAAAATAGCGCAACACAACGCAACGCTAATAAAGTTTACTTCAAGCAAATTAAGTCCTTTCTATACTCAATAACAAATACTCTATCCTTTTATAGCATCTCTTGCCACATGCTTTATAATTACCCGCCAATATTTTTTTCTAACAATTCTTTAATTTTATTTATAATCAAGCAAAACGCAAGATTTATACATCTTTATATATTTTTAATTTGTATTTAATTTCAAGTCATATTAAAATAGCCTCATAGACCAAGGAGTTATTAATTTATGTGCGGAATAATTGGATACATTGGAGATAAAAAAGCTTCTGATATTTTAATTTCAGGCTTATCTCATCTTGAATACAGGGGTTATGATTCAGCAGGCATTGCACTTTGTTATAACGGAACGACAAATGTATATAAAGCACAAGGAAAATTAATTAACTTAAGTGAAGTTTTAAAAACAAAACAAGAAATTTGCGATGTTGCAACAAAAGGAATTGGACATATTCGTTGGGCAACTCACGGACTTCCCACAACAACAAATGCTCATCCTCACACTTGCAACTGCAAAAATTTTACTTTAGTTCACAACGGAATTATTGAAAATTACCAAGAATTAAAAGAAGAACTAGTTAATTGCGGGTGTATTTTTCAATCCCAAACAGATACTGAAGTTGCTGCTCATTTAATTGCTCATGAATATGGAAAAACAAAAGATTTATTATCAGCAATGCAATCAGCAGTAAAAAAAATTAAAGGCGCTTTTGCATTTTGTGCAATTCACAATAATGAACCAGACAAAATTGTTGTAGCTAAAAGAAATGCCCCTTTAATTATTGGAGTTGGAGAAGGTGAAAATTTTATTGCTTCCGACATCCCTGCAATAATTGAATATACAAAAAAAGCTATCTACTTATCAGATTATCAAGTTGGTGTTATCAAAAAAGATTCAATCAAAATTTATGATGAAAACAATACATTAATCACAAACAAAATTGAACATTTGCCTTTTGAAGCAATGGCCATATCCAAAATGGGTTATAAGCACTTTATGCTTAAAGAAATCCATGAACAAGGAGATGTTGTAAGAAATGTTTTGTCTGGCAAATTAATCAGTCCAGAACACCAAATTCAACTAAATGAATTCAAATTAACTTCTGAAAAAATTAAAAATATTTCAAGAATTCAAATTATTGCTTGTGGAACAAGCTTACATGCGGGCATGGCAGGCAAATACATTATTGAAAAATTTGCAAATATTCCTGTCGATGTCGAAGCATCAAGTGAATACATTTATAGAGATACCATAGCTGACAAAAATACTCTTGTAATCGGCATTTCTCAATCAGGAGAAACAGCAGATACAATTACTGCAATCAAACAAGTTAAAGCTCAAAACTCACACATAGCAATCATTACAAATAGAGCAGATTCAACAATGGCAAGATTGGCAGACAGTTTATTGCCAGTAAATGCAGGTATTGAAGTTTCGGTTGCTGCAACAAAATCATACATGGCGCAACTAATAAGCTTATATTTGCTTGCAATGTATCTATCAGAACAAAAAAATATCACAAAATATGAAACAGACATTAAAAATTTAAAACAAGAGTTGATAGAGCTCCCAAATAAAATCGAAACATTATTGACCAATACAGCAAATATTAGAGAAATAGCTAAAAAATATTCAAGTTATAAAGATTTTATTTTTATAGCTCGAGGAATTAATTTCCCATCAGCCTTAGAGGGTGCTTTAAAATTAAAAGAAATAAGTTATATCAATGCAACAGGCTATGGTGCAGGCGAATTAAAACACGGCCCCATTGCAATGCTTGATGAAAATATGCCAGTGTTAGCTATTTTAAACACAGGAATTGTATACGACAAAGTTCTTTCAAATTGCGAAGAAGCCAAAGCTCGACAAGCAAAACTAATTGGCGTAACAGATTATTTAGCCGACAAAGATAAAGACTTATTTAACGATTTGATTTTAATTCCATCAATATCTGACTTAATAAGCCCAGCCTTAAACATTGTTGTTCTTCAGCTATTAGCGTACTATATCGCAGAATACCTGGGAAAAGATGTTGATCAACCAAGAAATTTAGCAAAATCTGTTACAGTTGAATAAAAATGATTTTAAAATTATTTTGTTTAATGTACAATTAATTCAATGAGCATGAGTTCATTAATGGTTGGATAATTAACTATATTTAGGAATAATTTCTTTTGAGTAATTTAAAAGACAAAAAAGAACTTGAGGCGTGGGAGAATTTTTTGTGTTCTCTAGAAACTAGACTGCCTAGCTTTGTTGCGACCTGGACAAAAGATCTTGAGCCGGCACTGCCCTTATTTGAAGAAAGTGATAATGGCATCTTTTTGATTAAAAGCTCTCAAAGCTTTGGTATTCAAGTTCTTCAACAAAAGCATTTAAAAGAAATTGAAGACACATTATTTGAAACAACAAATATAAAAAGAGCGGTTCGTTTTATATTAGATGAAACTGTTAAAAAGAAAAAAACTACACCAAAGCAAACAAAAGAACAAAAGCAACACAATGAAACAGCGCAAAAAATGGAACATTTAGCTCAAATGCATTCTTTTTGCGGACTAAATTTAAAATATACTTTTGAAAATTTTGTTGAAGGCGAAAGTTCTAAATTTGCCTATAAAATTGCTCAAATGATAGCTGAAGCCCCCGGACAAAAATATAATCCATTATTTTTATCTGGCTCTGTTGGTTTAGGCAAAACCCACTTAATGCAAGCAATTGGGCACAAAATATTAAAGAATTTTCCAAATTTAAAAATTCGCTATACAAAAGCAGAAGATTTCGGAAATAAATTAATTGAATCATTAGCGTCTTGCAAAAATTCAGGCGATGTTAATGAAAAAATGCGCAAATTTAGAGACATGCATAGAAACGTTGATGTTCTTTTAATTGACGATATTCAATGGATAGATGGAAAACAAAGAACAGAAGAAGAAATTTTTAACACATTCGATGCGCTATATCACGCAGGAAAACAAATCGTTTTTGCTTCAGATAGACCATTATCAGCATTTGAAAAAATTCCTGATAGATTAAGAAGTCGTTTTGAATGGGGAATTGAAGCAAATATAAAAATTCCTGATTTAGAAACAAGAATGGAAATTGTTAAGCGCCATGCGATTTTATCCGAATATCCAATAACAGATGATGTTGCATTATTTTTAGCTAAAGAGTTTGATACAAACATAAGAGAATTGGAAGGCGCATACAATAAAGCATCTGCTCGTGCTTCAATTGAAGGGGTTGAACTTACTGTTGAATTAACAAAAGAATATTTAAATTTTTCCGAAAAGAAAAAGAAAATTACAGTTAATAATATACTTGAGACTTGCGCAAGATATTTTTGTGTTGATGTAAAAGAAATTCTTTCAGCTGCTAGAGCAAAAGAGGTTGTAAATGCAAGAAAATATGCCATATATCTAGCTCGTGAAATTTTAGATTTAAGTTATCCAAATCTAGCTAAAGAATTTAATAAAAATCACACAACTATCATGTATCAACATGAAAAGCTAAAAAAAGACATTGAAACAAATAAAGCAATGCAAATAATAAGCGAAGAGTTATCAGAATTAATCAAAAAATAAATTCCACTCACTCTGCGTAACTCTTAATTAAAGCTTTAATATTTTCATTTTGAATACTTTCAACAATTTTAAAATTAATCAAATCAACACGATTAAACTCTTTTAAAATTCTTGCAATATGTGCTTGTTTTTCAATGTCAACTTTATCAAACAAGAAGGCTACTTCTTCAGCTTTTTCAGCCAATTTAAGCTCTTCGATTACTTCTAAAATTACATCTAATTCAAAATTATCTTCAAAGTTTTTTATATTAAATTCCAAATCTAGCGAATTCAAGAACTTAAAAATATTCTTCACTTCGGCTTTGACATTTTTATCAAAATCAAATGTATAAATATCGTTTTCGCTATATTCTTTAAATTTTTCACGAGCTAAAATTAAAACATTACCTGAATAAGCGCAATTAAAACTATGAATTAATTTAATAAATTCTATTAAGTTCCAATAATAACAACTATCTAATGACAAATCTTCTGGGTATTCCTCAATAATCAACTGAAAAATTTGAATCATTGTTTTATTATCTAAAATATTTTTTAAATAATTTATGTCATTAAAATCTAAAATATTGGTTAAAATATTAATTGCAAAAGGACTTAAAAAAACATATTCTAATGCAAATTTTATTTGTTCTTCTCCGCCATAGGCAGTTATAAAATTAAAAGCATTTAATTTTTCAAAATCATCTTCTGATTTTAAAATAATTTCTTTCATCTTATTTAAAACTACCTTGTCACCAAAAGCACTTAATGCAAGAGCACAGTTTGTTTTTAATGGTTCAAAATCACTTAGCGCATATTCATTTAAATATTCAATAGCTAACGAATCGCAAATCCTAGAAAAATATTTTGCACAGTATGCTTTTTGCTCAATTGTTCCTACTTCAAATAAATCTAAAATCTTGTCCGTTAAGTCTTCAGATGCAAACTTAACCCAAGAATCAACAATTATATCTTCAAAATCAGCACAATATATTTTTGAAAATTCAAAAATAGTGCTTAAGTTCTCTTCTTTAACTAACTTTACAAAATCAGATGAAATTCTTTCTTTTAAAAAAGGAAAAATGAAATCCGATTTCTCGCACAAAAGCTTAAAAGCCTCAACATTACACGTTTTTATTATATTTTCAATTATAGAATGTGATAGCTTAATATCTTTCGAAGTTATATTTTTAATAAAATTTTCATCTAACATGATTTTTATTATTACACAATCACTATTTCTTGTGTATAATTAAAACAGATTAGATTTATAGATATAGGTGTTTAAATGGCTGAATTAAAATATAAAAAGATTCTTCTAAAGATTTCAGGAGAAGCTCTTTTGGGCAATCAACAATTTGGAATAGACCCAGAACCCGTTCATAATATTTGCCAAGAAATCAAAAAAGCATATGATATGGGAGTGCAAATTGCAGTTGTTGTTGGTGGTGGAAATATTTTCAGAGGAATGCAAAATTCTTCAAAACTTGGAATGGATCAAGCTTCAGGCGATTATGTTGGAATGTTGGCTACCGTTATGAATGCTATAGCCATACAATCAGAACTAAGAAAAATTGGTGTTGACTGCAGGGTTCAATCTGCAATTGATATAGAAAAAATAGCAGAACCTTATATTAGATTTAGAGCAATTCGCCACTTAGAAAAAGGGAGAGTCGTTATTTTTGCAGCAGGAACCGGAAACCCATTTTTTACAACAGATACAGCAGCAGCATTAAGAGCTTCAGAAATTGGAGCACAAGCTATGCTTATGGCAAAAAATGGTGTAGATGGAGTATATTCAGATGATCCTAAAACTAACCCAAACGCTAAAAAATATGATAAAATAACTTATGACGATATTATTGTAAATGGGCTTAAAGTAATGGATTTAACATCTTGCGCTTTATGTAAACAAAATTCAATTCCAATAACTGTTTTTGATTTTAATTTAGAAAATAGTCTAGTTAAAATTTTAAACAACGAAAAAGTCGGAACAATTGTAGAATAAATAATTTTAGGAGAAATAAATATGTCAGTTGAAGAAATCAAAAAGCAAGCAGAAGAAAAAATGGAAAAATGTATTAACCAATTACATAAAGACCTTGCAACAGTAAGAACTGGTCGCGCAAATCCATTAATTTTAGATAAAGTTGTTGTTGATTATTATGGAGCTCCAACTGGACTTCGCCAATTAGCGCAAGTATCTGTTGCAGAAGGAACAACCTTGGTTATTACTCCATTTGATAAAACAATTATTAAAGATATTGAAAAAGCTATAGTTAAAGCTGAAATTGGAATTACTCCAAACTCAGATGGCATGGTAATTCGTCTTTCATTCCCACCTTTAACTCAAGATAGACGTAAAGAATTAGCTAAAGAAGTTAAAGCAATGGGCGAAGATGCTAAAGTTGCAATCAGAAACGTTAGAAGAGATGCAACAGATGCTGTTAAAAAACTTGAAAAAGCTGAAAACTTACCAGAAGATGCTGTTAAAGATGGTCAAGACCAAGTTCAAAAAGTAACCGACAAATATACAAAAATCGTTGACGAAACTGTATCGGCAAAAGAAAAAGAAGTAATGGAGATATAAAATTGTCTAATCAAATGGAAGAAGAAGTAGCAGTTAAAAAAAATAAGCTCCTAAGGGTAACAACTGGAATAATAATTTCTATTATCGCTATAGTTGCAATAATTCTTGGTTCAATTCCACTTTATATTATGATGGGTTTTATAATCATTCTTTGCTCAAAAGAATTTGTTAAAATACTGAATCATAAAGGTTTTTATCCAAGTTTTACGGTTATGCTTTTTGCAAACATTGCATTTTTAACTCTAACCTTCTTCCATAGATTTGATTTAGTTCCATCAATGCTTACGGTTGCAATTATGGCTTCATTTTTATCTGTATTATTTAAAGGTAGGCAACCATATATCGTTAATGTTGCAACTACAATGCTAGGAACCCTTTATACCGCTTGGTTACCATGTCACATTCTTTTAATTAGACAAATAGGTTTAAATCGAGTTGGCGCATTTCAATTTTCGCCATCTGAAGGCCTATGGTTATTACTATTTGTGTTTTTAGCAGTTGCAATAACTGATATTGGCGCATATTATTTCGGAGTTAATTTCGGCAAGCACAAACTTGCAGAAGTTATTAGCCCCAAAAAAACCATTGAAGGAGCATTGGGTGGTGCCTTATTAGCCATTATTATTTCTTGCTTTGGCGTTTTTTACACTGATTTAACACTTTGTCAATCAATTATAGGTGGTTTATTAATAACCTTATCCGCTCAATTAGGTGATTTATCTGAATCATTAATCAAACGTGATGCTGGCGTTAAAGATTCAAGCAATATTTTGCCAGGTCATGGCGGAATGCTAGATAGGTTTGATGGATATTTATTTGCAATTCCCGTTGCATATTACTACTTTATGTATTTTACTCATGGTAAAAATGTTTTAATTGAATTTATCGAATACCTTGGAAGGGTTATAAATGTCTATTTCTAAGGAAAGAAAAACACAATTAAATGAATTTCAAAAAAAATATAATCTAAAATTTAAAGACCTTGAACTTTTGAATCAAGCTTTTATTCATACTTCATACACAAATGAAAACGGTATTGACGAAAAATTTTCCTATGAAAAATTAGAATTTTATGGTGATGCCGTTTTAAAATTATCGATTAGCGACTTTTTATATAATCATTTTATTGATTATAACGAAGGCGAATTGACAAAATTAAGAGCTGAACTTGTCTCTGATAAAAACATTTTTGAATATGCAAAAATATTGGGGTTTGAAAAATTAATTATTTTAGGACGAAACGAAAAAAAACAAGGCGGAGCCAAAAAAGAATCAATTTTAGCATGCGCTTTTGAAGCACTACTGGGTGCAATTTTTATCAATTACAAAGATAAAGGCTATAAAAAAGCTAAAGAATTCTTGGAAGAAAATTTCATTGATGACATTTTAACAATCAATAAAAAAATAAAATATTTAAATCCAAAAGCAATTTTACAAGAATATACTCAAGGCATTAACCATCAACTTCCAGAATATATCTTGGTAGATGAAATTGGCAAAGCGCACAACAAAGAGTTTTTTATTGAAGTTAAATTCAATAATGAAATAATCGGAAAAGGCTCTGCTAAAAGCATCAAAAAAGCACAAAGTGAAGCTGCTTTTAATGCATTAAAAAAATTAAATTTAATCGAGGAATAAAAATGAAAACTATAATTTCACCATCAATTTTATCTGCTGACTTTGCAAATTTAGAAGCTGATATTAAACGTGTTGAACCATATGTTCCTTGGTTACATATCGATGTAATGGATGGACACTTTGTTCCAAATATTTCAATAGGTGTTCCTGTAGTAAAATCAATTAGAAAAATAACTAATTTATTTTTAGATACACATTTAATGATAGAAAACCCAATTAAATATGTTGATGCTTTTGTAGATGCGGGTTCTGATCTCATTACATTTCATTATGAAGCAACACTAGATAAAACAACCGAAACAATAGAAAAAATAAAATCTCGTGGGATTAAAGTAGGCTTATCAATTAAACCAAAAACATCAGTTGATGAAATTAAAGAATATATTAATCTTGTTGATATGATTCTTGTAATGACTGTTGAACCTGGATTTGGCGGACAAAAATTTATGGAAGATTGCGCCTCTAAAATTACTGAAATTAAAAAAATCAACCCTAATGTTTTAGTTCAAGTTGATGGCGGAATTAATGATAAAACTGCAATTATCTGCAAAAATTTAGGGGTTAACTCTCTTGTTGCTGGAAATTATATTTATAGTGCAACTGATATTAAAAAAGCGATAGAAAATATTGAATAATGCAAAAAGATATCACTGTTAGAAAAAAATTTACTTTAAAAAAGCGAGAAACCGTCTCTAGTTATAAAATTAATTATGAAATAGAGCTGAATCCTGCTCAATTAGAAGCTGTTAAAACTAAAGATGGTGCCATTTTAGTTATAGCAGGCGCAGGAACTGGAAAAACAAAAACTTTAACTTATCGATGCGCAAGATTAATTGAAGATGGAATAAACCCAGAAAATATTTTACTTCTAACATTCACTAAAAAAGCTTCAAAAGAAATGCTTACAAGAGCAAGCTTAATTTTAGATGAAAGATGCGATAAAGTTGCAGGAGGAACTTTTCATAGTTTTGCAAATTTAATTTTAAGAAAATATAGCGCACTCTTAGGATTAAAAAACAATTTTACCATTATGGATAGTGCTGATGCTCAAGATGTTATAGTGCACATTACAAATACATTATTTCCTAAAAAAGAAAAAAGATTTCCTAAAAAATCAACAATATTAGAAATTTATTCAAAATCGGTTAATAAAGAAGTTCCTGTTAAGGAAATAATTGATAAAGAATTTTGGAACTTTAAAGAAGTCGAAGATAAAATAATTGATATTCACAAAGGATACGTTAAATATAAGCGCGAAAACTCAATTTTAGATTACGATGATTTACTTTTATATTTAAAATTTTTACTAACAGACCACGAAAACATTAGAAAAAAGCTATCAAATCAATATAAATACATAATGATTGACGAATATCAAGACACTAATACCTTGCAAGCCGATATTATTAAACTTTTAGCTAGTGAACATAATAATATTATGGCGGTTGGAGATGATGCACAAAGCATTTATGCATTTCGTGGTGCAAATTATAAAAATATTTTAGATTTTCCTTTAATTTTTCCTGATACAAAAATAATTAAGTTAGAACAAAATTATAGAAGCTCTCAAAATATTCTTAATTTAACAAATAAAATAATTTCATCCGCTACAAGAGGCTATAAAAAAGAATTATTTAGCGAAATTCAAAATCCAATTAAACCTGCTTTAATTAGAGCAATTAATTCTCAAATGGAAGCAGAGTTTATTTGTCAGCAAGTGCTTGAGCTTTTAGATGAAGATATTGAATTAGGGGATATTTGCGTTCTTGCAAGAAATGCTCGAATGAGCTACAACCTTGAAATTGAATTAGCAAAATATAATATTCCATTTCAAAAATTTGGTGGGCCAAAATTTATGGAAGCAGCACACATTAAAGATATAATTGCTCATTTAAGAATTATTTTAAATCCAGATGACACAATTAGCTTAAATCGAATTTTACTTCTTTTAAAAGGAATTGGAGCCAAGGCAACAACCCAAATTATTCCTTTTATGCAACAAAAAAACTACAATCAAAAGCTTTTACCAAGCAAATATTCAACATCCCTTGCCCCATTATTTAAATTACTAATAAATAATGATAATTCCGACTGGTCACTTCAAGATTTGGTTGATGAAATAATTAAATATTATAAGCCAATTTTAAAAGATAAATACGACGATTGGCAAAAGCGCGAAAAAGATCTTGAACATTTTCAATATCTTTCAACTCAATATAAAAAACTTGATAATTTTTTATCCGATTTAGCACTTGAACCACCAGAAGCCTCAGTTGAAGGAATGTATAAAAATAATATTAAAGATGATTGTCTAACAATTTCTACAATACATAGTGCCAAAGGCCTGGAATGGAATAGCGTATTTATAATCGGAGCAGTAGATGGAAGATTCCCAAGCGCATATTCATTTAATTCAATCGATGAAATGGAAGAAGAATTAAGATTAATGTATGTTGCAACAACTCGTGCTAAAAACAGATTATTTATCTCCTATCCAATCGATATGTATGATTATGCAACGCAAATGATTTTAACTAAGCCTTCTCGATTTTTAGAAAATTTAAATGAAGAATTATTAGAGCCTTGGGATATTGAAGAAAGCGAATAGATTTATTTATTAATTGAAATATGCATTTTTGCTAACATTATGAGGCTTTTGAAAAACAGTCGGATAATCATATAAAATAGTTGAAAAAAGGTAACTTTTAAATACATATCATAATCTTGTATATCCCTATCAGATTCTATGCAAAAAATCCACCTAGCTTTAAATTTTATAAGCTTTTTCTAAAAATTTTTGCTTATCAGCATCTTTATTAAACTGATATAGAACATTTCTACACAATATCAGTTCTTAAGAAGAATCTTCATGCATTTTATCAATATCAAAAGCACTTCCGTGCATAAAATTACAATTGGTAAAACTATCAAAGTTTTTAGCATATGCAAAATAAAACCTCCCATTTGTGGGAGGTTTAATGGAGCGGAAGACGGGGCTCGAACCCGCAGCAGCCTGCTTGGAAGGCAGGTACTCTACCAATTGAGTTACTTCCGCAACTATGCTATTTGATTTTCAACTTATTTTATTTAACATCAAAAATATATTTTTTGCAAGGGATAATTATTTGCATATAAATTACACAGCTAGTCCATCGGACTACGCTTCGCTTCACTCGGGTATTTAAAAAGCTCCCTTAAAGGAGCTTTTAATCAAAGATTAAACAATTAATCATCACACGACAGCAGTCGCGGGCATTTATCTCCACGAACAGTCTGCGTGGTACTATTATAATTCCCGCCAAAAAAATTTTATAACATTATTTTTGAAAATTAGTTAAATCCTTGATTTTTAATGCCAAATATGGGCTTTCTTTTTTTGCATCAACTAAAAACATAGCAAAAGTCTTATCAAAATTAAAATGTCTTGAAGTTATTTTTTTTGTATATTCAGGCAAAGCACACATTTTTGTCATAATCATCGCTTCCGATTTAACTTTTCCGCCCTTATTATTTAATTCTAATTGCAATGTTTCAAGAGCATCTGAAAAATACAAATCCGTTCCTTCAATTTGCTTATTTGTTAAACTTGGATATTTTCTTATTTCATTTATTTTTAAATTTGGGACTTTTAAAGTATCTGCTGAAGAAAACTCTCTATCATCTTTGTATTTTTCAGCTTTAACTAACATTTTTTCATACATTTTATCAAATGATGCATTAGAATTTGTTCTATATAAATAAATAACATCACCTTTTGTAGTTAAAAGCTGAACTGCATAATCATTTTTTCCGTTATAAAATAAAACTTTTACATTTTCATCTAAAATTTCTTTAGAATTTTCTTTTATACCAAAATATTCAAATTTACCTTTGTTATTAAAATTTGCGTTTTCTAATTTATCAAATTCTTCAAAAAACTCAAATTCCTTTTTTAACATTGCGTATGCATAATATTTTCCATCTCCTTCAGACCAATCCATAGAATCCAGAATATCGGATTTTTCAGCAAATTTTTCAAAAATTCCTTTTTCAATCTTTATTTTTTCACTTGGCGCAGTTTTACCATAACTTGTATAATAGCTTGAATCATTTAACATTGAAGAATTAAACTCTTCATTATTTAACCCAATAAGCTCACGCGTAGGTTTTTCATTAACAAACTTTATATCATGTTTAATAATATTATTTTTCATGTCATTCCAAACAAGTTGAAATGTGCCTACCCAAGCTTTATTTGCTGAGTATGATTTTGTTGAAAACAATGTCAAAATATCTAATTTTGAACTTGCACACATTGCACTTCCACTTAGCAGAATTGCACATAAAGTTAATAATAATATTTTTTTCATTTCCTAACTCCTTTTTAATTAATTTTACCATGTTTTTGTTAAAATTAAGCTATGAATGAATTATTAATGCCTGCAGGAAGTATCGAAAAAATGAAATATGCATTTGCATATGGCGCAGATGCAGTATATTTAGGGCTTGTCGATTTTTCACTAAGAGCTTTAAGAAAAGGTGAATTAATTGACGAAACCAACTTGAAAACAGCAGTTGAAATCGCAAATTCTTTAAATAAAAAAGTTTATTGCACGCTAAATATTTTTGCCTATGATAAAGACATTGAAAAATTACACAAAGCCATCGATGTAATAGCAGATGCTAAGCCTCATGCGCTAATTGTAAGTGATTTTGGAATTTATAGAACAATTAAAAATGCAATTCCAGAAATAGAAATGCATATTTCAACACAAACAAATATACTAAATTCCGAAACAGTTAAATTTTGGAGAGATCTTGGCGCAACTCGCGTAGTTTTAGCTCGCGAATTATCTTATAAACAAATTGAAACAATCAGAAAAAATTGCCCTGACACCGAGCTTGAAATGTTTATTCATGGCGCTCAATGCATGGGTTATTCTGGAAGATGTCTATTATCTGACTATATGACAAAAGGTGAACGCCAAGCAAATCAAGGAAATTGCGCTCAAGCTTGCAGATGGAGCTATAAGTTACTAGAAGAGACAAGACCGAATGAATATTTTGAAATCGTTCAAGATGATAAAGGCTCACACATCATGTCAACTAAAGATTTATGCCTTGTTCATCATATTAAAAAACTTTGCGAACTTGGCATAGATTCATTTAAAGTTGAAGGAAGAACAAAAAGTTTATATTACGTTTCAGCTGTAGCAAAAACTTATCGTCAAGTTATTGATGGAAAAATTAATACAGATACAGCATTTGAAGAACTTAAAAAAGTAGGAAACCGAGGCTATACTGAAGGATTTTTCTTGGGTGATAATAATTCAACAAGTTATTCTTATGATATATCTAAAGGTCTTGCCGGTTCGGATTTTCTTGGAATTTGTCAAAAAGAAATCGAAAATAATACATATGAATTTTTAATTAAAAATAAAATTTTATTAGGTGACGAAATAGAAATCATCACGCCAAATTATGCAACATTAGCTCGTGTCGTTAAAATCGATCACAACAAAAAGGGTGAAGTAGACGTTGCAAATACAAATGACGAAATTAATTTAACATTTGATGCTGATGATGATACTTGGAAAAGCGAAGCCAAATATGCACTTATAAGAACAAAGGGGATGAAGGAGTTTGTCTAAATGTTATTTGAACCAAACTATAATATAGAATCGATTTATGATATAGATTTAACTGAACTAAAAAACATAGGTATAAAAGCTTTATTTTTCGATTTGGATTCAACTTTAATGAAATCAAAAAGTGGAAAATTTTCTTTTCAAACCATTCAATTTTTAAATGATTTAAAAGCTAACTTTAAATTAGCTATCATTACAAACAATAAAAATAAAGAATATATAGCAAAAGCTAAATCCCAAACAGATATTCCAATTTATCCAGCAGCTGCTAAACCAAATCCAAGAACACTATTAAAGGCCTGCAAAGATTTAGGGCTTGAACCAAATACTGTTGCAATGATTGGCGATAGACCACTAAGTGACATTTTTGGCGGAGAAAGAGCAGGTATGACGACGATTTTAGTTGATTCAATTTCAAAAGACGAAGAAAACTTAATTGTTCGCTTTGCAAGGTTTTTAGAAAGACTAACCATAAAAAAATAATTAGATTTAGCCCAAAGTGCTAATTTAAAAAAATATTAAAATGATAAAAAATTCTTTTATGAAAAAGCTATTTTTTATCATTTTTTTATTAAATGTATTAATTGCACATGCTATTCCAATTAATACAGAATTTTTTAAACATTTTAATGACGAATGTTTTGAAAAATATATTCAAGAAGCTCTTGAAAATAATCATGATTTAAAACAAGCAAACTATAGAGTTGAACAATTTAGATATGAAATATCAAATCAATTTGCAAAACAATTGCCCGAATTGGCTGTTGGAAGCAATTACGTTGGAGCAAGCGTTCCAACAGGTGACACTAATGTTTTAATCAAAAGAAATTCTTATATTTTACCATTTAGGGCAATATATGAACCTGATTTTTGGCTTAAAAATAGAGATAAAACTCTATCCAAAAAGAAATTATATAAAGCATCGTTAGCTAATCAAAAAGCAACTTATATTTCGTTATTGACAGATATTGCAAATACTTATATTAATATTTTACTTTTCGATTATTTAATTCAAAAGCAAAAAGAAATTGTAGCTGATAAAAAACAAAATAGAGATTTTAACAAGAATAAATATAATTTTGGAGTAATTAGTTTTATTGATTTAAATGATATTTTTTCTGAATTAGATTCTCAAAAAGTACTGCTTGAAAATTTAATTAAACAACAAAAAACAAATTTGTATAATTTTGCAAGCTTAATTGGTCGAAGTGCATATAATTGTGAAAATATCGAGAGAGGAAAACTAGAAAATTTTGAATATCAAAAAGTTATTCCAACTTGCATTGAAAGTGATTTAATCTATTTACGTCCTGATTTAATTGAAATTGAAAATCAACTAAAGAGTGCTAAAATTGATATCCGTGTAGCGAAAAAAGAATTTTTGCCGTCATTTAATGTTTTTGGATTTTTAGGATTTGATACCGCAGGAGGTGGCAATTTTTTTAATTGGGATTCATCTTTTGCATATTTATTTGCAGGTTTAACTCAAGACATTTTTAAGGGTGGAGCTAAATTTGCCAATTTAAAAATCAAAAAAACAAGATATTATGAGTTGATGGAAAAATATTTGCAAGCAGATTTAAATGCAATAAAAGAAGTTGTTAATGCGCTTAATTTGATTAAACAAGATACACTAGCGCAAGATTATTCAAAAAATCAAGTAGATTATGAAACAAAAAATTATCTTGCTTCAAAGCGCAAATTGAAATCTGGGACAATTTCAAAAATTGAATACCTGCAAAATAAAAATAGTTTAAATCAAAAAGAACAGCTTTTTGCATACGTTAGAGCAAATCGCCTAAATGATTATTTTACTTTATATAAAGCACTTGGTGGTGAGCTATGAAGAAAAAAATTATCATAATTTCTTTAATTATTTTAGCTTTAACAATTGGCGTAATTGTATATTTTCTTTTAAATAAAAAAGACAATAGTATTATTAAAACCTATGGAAATATAGAAATTCGAACGGTTGACCTTTCTTTTCAAGTGTCTGGAATTATTGAAAAAATTTATGTTGAAGAAGGAGATTATGTTAAAAAAGGACAGATTTTAGCTAAATTAATTGATAAAGATTATGTTGCAAACTATAATAAAGCGAAATATTTGACTGAATCATCCAAAGCGCAAGCAAAAGAAGATAATAATAAATACAAAAGAAATCTTGAATTATGCAAAGATGGAACAAATTCAAAGCAAGAATGCGACACACTTTTAAACACTAAAGATTTATCAAATGCAAATTATAAACAAAATGAAGCTAATTTAGAATTTCAAAAAAATCAATTGGATTATACGGTGATGGCAGCACCTCAAGATGGCATAATTACAACAAGAGCTCAAGAAGTGGGGGCAAGAGTAAATGCTAATCAAAATGTTTTTGTAATGAGCTTAACTCGTCCCATTTGGGTTAGAACATATATCAAAGAAACAGATTTAGGAAATATTAAATATGGGAAAAAAGCTTATGTTTTAACAGATACAATTGACTCCAAAACAGGTAAAAAGAAAAAATATGAGGGCTATATTGGCTATATTTCACCAATTGCAGAATTTACACCTAAAACTGTTCAAACTCAAGATTTAAGAACAGATTTAGTTTATAGGATTCGTGTTTATATTGATGAAGTAGATGAATATTTACGTCAAGGCATGCCTGTAAGTGTTGAAATACCTCTTAATGAGGTTAAAAATGAATAGCGTTGAAATAAAAAGTCTTGATAAAAATTTTGAAGATACGATTGCTCTAAATAATATTAATTTGTCTTTTGAAAAAGGAAAAATTGTAGCACTTTTAGGGGCAGATGGCGCAGGTAAAACTACACTTTTGAGGTTAATTGTAGGGCTTTTATGTCCAACAAATGGTGTTGTTTCTACTCTTAATTTAAATCCTAAAAAAGATAAAGAAAGAATTGTTAATTTAGTTGGCTATATGCCTCAAAAATTTGGGCTATACGAAGATTTAACGGTTATTGAAAATTTAAATTTGTATGCAAAATTGAAAAAAAGTGATAACGATTTTGAAAAGTTGCTAGATTTTACTACCCTAAAACCCTTTAAAAATCGCTTAGCTGGAGATTTATCAGGAGGAATGAAACAAAAATTAGGCTTAGCTTGCGCTTTATTGGGTGAACCCGAGCTTTTGATTTTAGATGAACCATGCGTTGGGGTAGATCCACTATCTCGTCTTGAATTATTAGATTTAGTTAAAAAATCTATTAATAAAAATACAAGTGTTATTTGGTCGAGCTCATATTTAGATGAAGCTTTTAATTTTGATTTAAGTGTAATTTTAGATAAAGGTAGAGTTATTTTTTCGGGTAACACTAAGTCTTTAGGTAAAAACTTTGAAACTTTTGAAAAAAAAGTTATTGAATTAATGGGAGGATATGTTGAACATCCGTCATTAGTTGCAAAAAATTATCATATAAAAGACTACATCGAAGATTGCACAGTTGTTGCAAATAATTTATCTAAAAGATTTGGAGATTTTTGGGCGGTTAAAAATAATTCTTTTTGTATTAAAAAAGGTGAAATTTTTGGACTTTTGGGGCCAAATGGAGCTGGAAAATCAACAACTTTTAAAATGATGTGCGCATTATTAAAACCAACAAGTGGGACTGGGTTTATTATGGGTGTTGATGTAGAAAAAAAACCAGCTACAGCAAGACAATATCTTGGTTATATGGCTCAAAAGTTTTCTTTATATTCTAGATTATCCGTGATAGATAACCTAGAATTTTTCGCTGGAGTTTATGGTTTATCTGGGCTTGATAAAAAAGAAAAAATAAATAGAATGATAAATGTTTTTGAACTTAAAGAATATAAAAATACCCAAACTTCACTTTTACCTTTAGGTTTTAAGCAAAGATTATCACTATCTTGCGCATTAATTCATCAGCCACCAATTTTGTTTTTAGATGAGCCAACATCAGGAGTTGATGCGATTCAAAGAAAAGAATTTTGGAATCATATAAAAGCGCTATCAAATATTGGAGTAAGTGTTTTAGTTACGACACATTTTATGGATGAAGCAAAGTTTTGCGATAATATTAGTCTTTTTTATAACGGTGAAATTATAGCTCTTGATAAACCCGAGGCTTTAATTAAAAATGCAAATGCAAAAGATATGAATGAAACTTTTATAAAATTAATTAAAGAAAAAAGAGAGTAAAATGAGTGCCGTAGCAGCATTAATTAAAAAAGAATTTAACCAAATTATACGTGACCCATCAAGCATATTAATTGCTTTTGTTTTACCTGTCGTAATTTTAATTTTATATCGTTATGGAGTTAATTTAGATACGGTAAAAGTGACACTTGGTATTAAAAATGACGATAATAATCCAAAAATCTCAACTTTAATTAATTCATTCAACCATAGCGGCTATATTAAAGTTAAATATTTTGATTCAAAAGATAAAATGTATGATGAAATTAAAAATTCAAAATTAAAAGGGGCGCTGATTTTACCAAATGACTTTACAAAAAAATTGGAGCGAAATCAAAATGCAGATGCATTAGTTATAACAGATGGCTCTGAAGCAAATTTAGCAAATTACGTTTCAAGTTATGCTCAATCAATTATGAATTCTTGGCTTAATATTTCAATCTATCAAAATCAAAAGCCTTTAATTAATCCTATTGTGCGTTTTTGGTTTAATCAAGATATTAATTCGCATCATTTTATTCTCCCAGGGTCACTTGCAATTACAATGAATTTAATCGGAATGCTTTTAACAGCTTTAGTTATAGCTCGAGAATGGGAGAGAGGAACGATTGAAGCAATTTATTCAACATCAATTACTAAATTAGATTTTGTGGTTGGAAAATATGTTCCTTATTTTGTTTTAGGGTTTTGTTCTTTTTTGTTTAATGTTTTTTTGACTGTTTTTGTTTTTCAAATTCCATTTAGAGGAAATTTTTTAATTTTATTTTTTGTTGGAGCGCTATATCTTTTTTGTTGTTTAGGAGTTGGTTTAACAATTAGCTCTAGTTTTAAGGAGCAATTTAGTGCTTCTCAAACCGCTTTATCTTTTGGGCTTTTGCCTGCAATGCTTTTATCTGGTTTGATTTATCCAATTTCATCTATGCCAATTATTTTTCAATATTTAACGGCAATTTTACCGCCTAGGTATTTTATTATTTTTATGCAAAGCGAATTTATGGCGGGAACTATAGTTAAAATAGTTCTTTTAAATTCTATTTATTTGGCGATTTTAGGAATATTTTTATTTTTTATAGTTTTTAGAAATATTAATTTGAGGCTCGAAAAGTGCAAGGAAGACTAATTCGAATTTTATCTTTAATTAAAAAAGAATTTTTATCTATTTTTAAAGACTCAAAAAGTAGAGCTTTAATCATTACTCCGCCAATTTTACAACTTTTAGTCTTTGCCCATGCAATTACAATGGAGGTCAAAAATATAGATATTTCAATTTTGGACTATGCTAAAACTTATGAATCAAGAGAATTAACTTCAAAATTTAACGCTTCGAAGTGGTTTAGAAAAATTAATTTTGTTAACACAAAAGAAGAACTAAAAAATGATATTAATTTTACAAAATCTCAACTTGGTTTAATTATTCAAAATGATTTTTCACGCAAAATTAAAAATGGAAACGGAGCGGATGTTTTAATTATAGCTGATGGCAGACAAACAAATAGCGCATCTTTAGCTTCAGGATATGCAAGTACAATTATTTCAAATTATTCAAATGAATTGCAAAATTTAAAATCTCCCAAAATAAATGTCATAACAAGAAATTGGTTCAATCCAAATATTGAATATAAATGGTTTTTAACGGTTAGTTTAATTGTTATGCTTTCAATGGTTTTATGTTTATTATTATCTGCGCTCTCTATTGCTCGAGAGCGAGAATTAGGGACATTTAATCAATTATTGGTTAGTCCATTATCAAATGATGAGATTTTATTTTCAAAAACAATTCCACCTTTAATTGTTGCTTTTATTTCAAGTATTGCAATTACCTTAATTGTTATTTTTTGTTTTAGAGTGCCTTTTTTAGGTAATATCTTTCTTTATTTAATTATGACAATAATCGCCCTAACTTCAGTTGTTGCAATTGGTTTATTTATTTCATCTTTTTCATACACTCAACAACAAGCAGTTTTAGGAGTTTTTGCTTTTCAAACACCGGCAGTTTTGTTGTCTGGTTTTGTATCTCCAATTGAAGATATGCCCTTATTTTTTCAACATATAAGCGCGTTTAACCCAATTAGATATTATATGTTTTTAAATAAAGGAATATATTTTAAAGGGATGGATTATCAAACAGTACTAACTAATCTCATCCCTTTAATTGTTATTAGTTTTTTAATGTTTTATTTAGCTCGTTTGAGCTTTAAATTAAATAATTAATTTTTGCAATGGAGTACAATGCTGTCTTCTTTTAAAGTTGCTTGAACATCAATTATTCTTTGATTTGAGCTACCTATCCATTTTAAATTATTATCATTTAATTCTTGCTTAAATTCACCATCAACTAAAACGTCAATGCTTGATAAATCAATTGCATCTTTAATTTCTTCCCATAAAAAACCGGTATACAACCAAACAGTCTTGGAAGGCATCTTTTCTTTAAGTTCTTTAGCAATACCCAAAACTTCAGCCCTATTAAACGGATGCAAAGGATCACCGCCTGAAAATGTAATTCCTGAAATATAATCTGGCTCAAGCGCTTCAAATAATTCTTCTTTTGCGCTTGCATCAAACTCTATTCCACTTGAAACTTCCCAAGTTTCTGGATTTTGACAACCATCACAACAATGAGTACATCCAGATACCCACAAAACTACTCTTAAACCATCTCCATTCAGCATATCATCTTTTGTAATGTTATGATAATTCATATTCTCCCCTTCGTTTTTATCATTTTAGCCCAATTTTAAAGCATGGACAAAATATGTTAAGTTATTAACCCGACTTCTTTTAATTCTTGCTTTATGCTTTCAATTGGAAATGTTAATGTGTCATTATAATTTAAAGCCAACTCAAGACAATCTCTTCGAGAATCATTATCTTCATTTAACTCAAAAATCCTAGCCATTAAATAATAAATATCGCCATTTTCATTGTTTTGAGCAATATCTGTAAGCATTTCAAGTGCATCATCAATTTGCCCTTGTTTTATCATTATTTGCGAAAGTAACTTATAAGCCTCCATATCTTTAGGATTTTTTTCAATTGTTTTTCTCAACATTATTACAGCATCTTCTAATCTATTTAATTCAAAATAAATTTGTGCAATGTTAAAATATGCCCAAGAATAATCTGGGGAAAGTTCAAGAACTTTTCTATATTCACTGAGTGCAAAATCTATTTCACCTAGCTTTTTATACTCGCAAGCCAAATAAAAATGTGCAAAATAATCACTATAATTGTACTCTATCGCCTTTTTAAAACATTTTATAGCGGTTTTAATATCGTTTTTCTTTGAATACAAAATCCCGATTGAAAAAAAAGCATTTGAATCTTCATTTTTATAATAAATAACTTTTTTAAAGTTATCCATTGCTGCATCTATATCACCTTTTGCTTCATACACAAGTGCTAAATTATACAAAAAATCAGGTTCATCAGGCTTTAATTCAACTGCTTTTTCATAAGCCAGAAGCGCATTATCAAAATTTTTCAATTTTTCCCAGCAAATTCCAGCATTAAAATACAAATTTGCATCATCCGGAAAAACATTAAGCAAATACTTAATATGATGCATTGCAACTTTCTCAAAACCCATATCTAAACATAACATTATGAGTTCTCTTCTTGCTTGAAAATTTTTAGGATTTAATTTAATAGTTGTTTGAAGATTTTCAAATCTTTCAATTTCATTCATTATCCGAAGTTCTATCCAAATCTAAATCAATTTCTTTTCCATCAATTTCAGCTATTTGAGCTTCTTCATTTTTCAATTCATCTACATCTTCATCTTGAACGATTTTTTCAATAACCAATTGCGCCATATCAAGGGCAACTTTTTTCTTCGTATCCGGAGAGCACTTTTCAAGCATTTGTATAGCTGTTCTAACAGTTGAATCAATATCATACCAACGAGAATGGCCACGTTGAATTCTTCCGTCTTCAACCGCATTCATAATATCTTCAACATTTTCATATTTATTATCTTGAATATTGTGCTCAATAATAACTTTAATCAAATTAAGAGCAACGGCTATTTGTTTTTCATCTGACGAATTTGCTAAAGTCTTAATCGACATTGATAAAACAGGATCTTTATCATACCATCTTGAAAAATACTGATTTTCCATACTTGCTCCTTAATTGTTTTTAAAAATCACCCCGCAACCAGAAGATGGGTATTTCCATGTGATTGCATTCTTTGCGCAAGCAATTCTACAAGCGCCGCACTCTAGGCAATTTTCATACTGAACTATAACTTCATTTAAATTTTCATCAAACTCATACACTTTAGCTGGACATATTTTTGTGCATATTTTATTCTTGCATTTTACACACTTTTTTTGATCAACTATTAAATGCGGTTTGCTATCACAATTATACTTAATAGTTGCTATTTTGTCTTGTATTGATTTTTTATTTTCATCTTTTTGCATAATTTATTTACCAAAAAACACATCTAGTACGCACTTTAACGCCGCATTTACATCTTTAAAAACTTCTATAATATTTCTATCCTTAAAATAACTGAAGAAATATTCTTTTATTTGTTTACTTTTTGAAATACAATTAGCACTTGTAACAATCTCAAAAAGTTCTTTTATTTTTTTAGGATAATATCTAGATAAAGAATCACTTCTTGAATACAAACTTTCAATTACATTTCTATATGAATACAAATCTTTTAAAATAAACGACTTTTCAAGCTTTTTAATATAAACCGAAAGTGTGTTTTGAGAATAATCTCCATTTTCAAGAGCAACTAAAGCTGATTCTCCTGCTAATTTGCCTGAAATCAAAGCAAAGTTTGTTCCTTCAAAATGTACTCCATTAACAAATCCTGCAGCATCACCCGTAATAATTACACCATTTGAAGTTAATTTTGGTATTTTTTTATATCCGCCTTCTGGAATTAAATGAGCACTATATTCAACCGTTTGCCCATCTTTGATTAATGGAGCAATATCAGGATGCAATTTGATTTCATCTAAAATTTCATTAATATTTAATTTATTTTTAGATAAATCGGCCAAATTGACTCCAACTCCAAGCATGATGGTATCTTTGAAAGTATACAAAAATGTCATCATAAAAAGATTTTTATATTGTTTTAGTTTTCCAAAATCTGACCCAAAAAACTGCTTATTTACACCATTTGATAAATCATCTTTTAAATTAAATCTTGTTTCAATTGTTTTTTTATCAAGTTTAATAGCTTCTTTAACAGATAAAATAATATCGTGTGTTTTATAATCATTTCGAAGCTTTAATTCGCGAGCCAAAAGAGAATTAACCCCATCAGCCAAAATTGTAATTGGCGCATAATATTTTTCTTGTTCTGTTTGAATTCCAACAACTGAACCATTTTCCTGAATTAAGTTTGTAACAAGCGTATTTGGAATATAATAAACACCATTTGCTTTTGCAATTTCTATCATTTGACTTTCGAGTTGAAATCTTTTAATTGCATAAGCAGCTTTAGCATCATTATTTTTATATGTCATTTCAAATGATCCCGTGTCATTCAAAAAAGACCAAGTATGGGAATTAATTATTCTTTCATATTTAAATTTATCAAAATCATCGCCAAAAACTTCTTTAAGAGCAGTTGTGTATACTGCTCCGCCATACATATTTTTTGAACCCGGATAGCTTGCACGCTCAACTAAAATTACTTTTTTATTACTCTTTGCAACGCTAAGCGCAGCAGATATTCCGCTTGGGCCTGCACCTACGACAATTACATCCGCATTAAATTTCGTATCCATAATACAATTTTACGATTTAATTAACAAAATTGCAATTATTTGCCCTAATTAGAATTAATGTCTAAAATAAAAATATGAAAACTTTAAGTCTTGTAATTCCTATTTATAATGAAGAAAAAACTTTAGAATCTATTGTTCAAAAAACTCTTGAAATTGAACAAGATGAACGTGCTATCAAAAACAATATTCGACTAGAATTAGTTTTGATTGATGATTGCTCATCTGACAAATCTCTTGAAATCGCAAAAAATTTGGCATCTCAAAATAGCAAAATAAAAGTTTTTTCACACACTAAAAACCAAGGAAAAGGTGCCGCACTAAAAACAGGTTTTAAAGAAGCTACGGGAGATTTCATAGGAATCCAAGATGCAGATAATGAATACAACCCTTTTGATTATTTAAAATTAATTGAACCCTTGTTAAAAGATAAAGCAGACGTAGTTTATGGTTCAAGATATTTAAAACAAGACACAAGAAGAATTCTATATTTTTGGCATACATTTATGAATAAAGGCTTGACGCTTTTAACTAATATGTATACCAATTTAGATATCACAGATATGGAAACCTGCTATAAACTTTTTAAGGCTGATGTAATCAAAAAAATAGCACCTGAATTAAAAGAAAACCGCTTTGGATTCGAACCAGAAGTAACTATTCATATCGCAAAAGGGAAATATAGGGTCTATGAATGTGCAATAAATTACAACCCAAGAACATACGAAGAAGGTAAAAAAATTGGAGCAAAAGATGGATTAAGAGCTCTTTATTGTATTCTTCATTATGGTGGACAATATGCGCCATTGCCTATGCAAATTCTTTTATATTTATTTATTGGAGGCTTAAGTGCGATTGTTAATATTAGTTCTTTTTTAATCTTAACCAAAATTATTGAAAATTTAATGTTAAATATAACTATTGCATTTATTTTAGCTTCAATCACAAATTATTTACTTTGCATTTCGCTTTTATTTAAACATAAAGCTCGCTGGAGCTCGGCAGGAGAAATTTTAACTTACATAATCACTTTAATTATTATGGGTGCATTTGATTATTATTCAACATATTGGTTTTTACTTGTTGGAATGAATAACTTCTGGGCAAAATCATTATCAAGTCTGATTGGAGTAATTGGAAATTTTGTACTAAGAAAATATTTTGTTTTTCAAGAAAAAAAATAGAATAAACAATAACAATTTTTATTTCTTACATGTTTTTATTAATATATAAAACTAAAAGGTAAAACCATGACTTCAATTAGTCCATTATTACAAACAACAATTACACAACAAGCACAAACACCAAATAAAACACCCAAAACAGACTTAACTCAAAAGCCAGATAGAGTTGAAATAAATTCAGGCACAAATAAAAAGAAAGTTGCAAAATATGTAGGTATAGGAATTGCAATTGCATGTGCTATTGCTACAACTGCGTTTTTATTAACAAAAGGTAAAACTTGTTTACTGGAATTTAATTCTAAAAAAGCTCAAAAATATGCTGAAGATATACAAGAAAAAGCCAAAAAATTAAAAAATGAAGTTGTTGAATTATTTAATGCTGGTGGAAATAAAGTTGTAAAAATTACAGACGGTGTTGATTGCAAAATCATGGAAGAAATTGATTCTAGTGGCACATTGATAAGGAAGTCGACTTTTAACTTAGATGGAACACTTAGCGAAATTGAATTGCCAACAAAAAAAGGAGCCGATTTATACAGCTTTTGGGATGGTGAATTATTTGCATATGAAAAAAATTTCCAAAAAGATTCCGAAGGAAATATAAGCAGAGCAAAACAATTGTTTTTTAAGGATGGTAAATTAGCTGAATATGCAAAAAATTTCCAATACGATTCTCAAGAAAATATAAGCACAGCAAAAAAATTGCTTTTTGAGGATGGTAAATTAGTTGGATATGCAAAAAATTTCCAAGAAAATTCTAAAGGAAATATAAGCGCAGTAAAAATATTAAGTTTTGAAGATGGTAAATTAGTTAAATATCTAAAAAATCTCCAAGAAGAACCTGAAGGAAATACAAGCGTAGCAAAAGAGATAGAATTTACTCCAGGAAAACCTTTAATAAATTTATTAGAATTCTTAAAAAGCTTTAAAAAGAAAACATAACATATAAATAACTCCACTATTTAAGTGGAGTTATTTAGTATTTTCGATATTTTATCTTAAACTCAAGCCAACAATACTTTTTTCAAGCCCTGCTTTAATTTTATTAATTTCACCTTGAATAATTTCATCGGTTAAAGTTTTATTTTCATCTTGAAGAGTGATTCTAAAAGCTAAAGATTTTTTGCCACTTTCAATATTAGCTCCTTCATAAATATCAAATACCTTTGAACCTTTGAAAATATTTTTATCAGCTACTTTTTTAATTGCTTTATTTATTTGCTCAATTGTTGTTTCTTTTGGAGCAACAAAAGCAATATCTCTTTGAACAGCACCAAATACAGGAAGTTTTTTATATTTAACTGTGCTTGGAGTAATAGAGCCTATAACATCTTCAAGATTGATTTCAAAAATATAGAGCGGTTGATTAAATTTCAATTTATCAGCCAAAATAGGATGAAGTGCTCCAATAAATCCAATTGGTTCTTTATTTTTACCTAAAATAGAAATAGTCGCGCCTTGAGCTGGATGAATAAATTCATATTTTTTTCTATCATCTTCCTCAAATTGTGTCCAAATGATTCTTTTTAATAAACCTAATTTTTCAAACAAGCCTTCTAAAACACCTTTTAAAGTGAAGAAATCGTCTTGTTTTTTATTTAATAAGCTATTATTAACAGAGCCAAAAATACAACCGGCTAATTTTCTTGTTTCAATGACACCTGAATCATCAAGCGTTGCAGGATTTATTTGAACATAAGTTTTTCCAATTTCAAATAATCTAAAGTTTTTATTTCCGTTATCAAAATTGTTTTTAGCTATTTCAAGCATATTTGGATTTAGCTTTTGTCTTAAAATTGAAAAATCATCACTATGTTGATTTAAAACTTTAACACAAGTTTCAGTATTCAAAGGTTGCAAATATGCATTAACTAAGTTATGACCAATCAAAGAACTTGTAATGATTTCATCGAAACCATAACCCAACATCGTGTCGTTTATAATTTTTGTAATCCTAGTATCAAAGCTTATATCTGCACCTTGAGAAATTGCTGGAATTTGAGGAGTAATTTTATCAAAGCCATCAATTCTTGAAATTTCTTCAATTAAATCGATTTCTCGCTCCACATCACCCATTCTATAGCTTGGAACACTGAATTTCGCAGCCATTTCGTTTTTACCTAAAAGTTTAAAACCTAGGTTTTCAAGAATTTCAATACATCTTTCTTGCGGAATTTCAACTCCTAAAATTCTTTTAATTTCAGAATTTCTTAAAGTTACTTCCAAGTTTTCTAACTTATCATTTCCAACTTTTGACAAACCAACGAATTTAGCATTTGCATATTTTTGCAATAATTCAATTGATACTGCCATTGCTGGAGCTATCATTTCTATATCAATTCCTCTTTCATATCGAGCAGAAGCATCGGAACGATAGCCAATTGAACGAGCCGATTTTCTATTTGTATGAGGAGTAAAATATGCAGCTTCAAGTGCAATATTTGTTGTTTTATTATCAATTTCAGAGTTCAAACCACCAAAAACACCACCAGCACAAACAGGTTTTTCTTTTGTTGCAATAACGACAGTTTGTTCGCTTAATTTGCGCTCAACTTCATCAATAGTAACTAATGTTTCATTATTTGACGCGTATCTAACACAAAGATAATTATTTAATTTATCTAAATCAAAAGCATGTTGGGGTGTGCCAAATTGAAGCATAACATAATTTGTAATATCAACAATATTGTTAATTGGGCGCATTCCGCAAGCTGTAATTCTCCTTTGAATAAAATCTGGAGAAGGCTTGATTTCTAAATCTTTTAAAACAGCTACGCTATAATATTTGCAAGCATCTTCATCTTTAATTTCAACTTCAAATTCGCAATTTTTAGAAGACAATTCCATTTTTTCAAATTTCATTTTGCGATTAAATAATGCACTTAATTCTCTTGCAATTCCCATTACAGACATTTGGTCGCCCCTATTTGCAGTTGGGGCAACATGATAAATAACTTCTTCAGATAGATTTAAAACGCGCTCAAGTGATTGATTTAATTCAATTTCACCAAAAATTCTATTTAAAACAAGGATGCCATCTTCTTCTTGCATGCCCGACAACCCAAGTTCATCTTGAGAACAAAGCATACCTTGAGATTCAACTCCTCGAATTACAGCAGGAGTCAATTCAAATTGTTCTCCAGTTTTTCTATCCAAAACCTTGGAACCTACTGAAGCATAAGGAATAATTTGCCCTACTTCAATATTTTGAGCCCCACAAACAACTCGTTTTTCAACTCCACCAAGATCTAAAGTTACAAGGTGTAATTTATCAGCATTTGGATGATTATCAATTTTTATAATTTTTGCAGTTCTAATGTTGCTAAATGAAGGTTTTTTATATTCAACTTCTTCAACTTCTAAACCAGACATAGTAAGATTGTGTGCGATTTCATCTGGAGTAATTCCAGTTAAATCAACAAATTCATTTAGCCATTCATGTGAAACTTGCATTATTAATTCCTTTATAATTGTGTGTTTATAAAGAAATTATAGTACAAACAAAAGCTAAATTACTATCTCTATTTCATTTTTATAAGTAACGTATCCCAAATATGTATTTGGTGGTTTTTTGAGGTTTTTTCTTTTAGTCATAATAATTGAAGCCTTGCCGCCATCTCTAGCTTTTGAATTTTCTTTTGTTAGCTTAGCGCAAAATTCCAAGATATCAGGTGTTGGCTCTTTTTTATTATTTGCAACTTTTAAAATAACATGGCTTGATGGAAAATTTTGCCCATGGAACCATAAGTCCTCGCCACTTGCAATTTTTGAAATTAAAAAGTCGTTTTGTTTATTATTTTTTCCAATATAAATTTCATATCCTTTATATTCAAGTTTTTCAATATTAGATTCAACTTTTTCTTTTTTATCCTGAATATAACCAAGGTCAATTATTTCATTTTTAATTTCTTTTAACTCGTCAAAGCTAGATGCATTTTCAATATTAAAAACAATAGATTCTAAATATTTTGATTTTTCTTTTGCTTCGCTAAATCTTACAAGCGAATGTTCGTATGTTGAGCGAGCTTTTTTATACATTTGATAATATTTTTGCGCATTCTGATTTAAATCAAGTGTTTCATCAAGTTCAATGTCATATTCTTTTAAGCCATCAGGATAATACAAATGACTCATAATTAAATCAGCATTTCTCTTGTATTTATCCGCTTTTTTATCATCAGGTACAAAAGAAATGGTTTTAGATAACTTTTTAATATCATTTGATAAATATTTTTTTAATTTTGATTTTTTATTAGCTAAAATTTCATTAAACATGATGTTTGAAAAATAATTATCAAGCGCTTGATTGATTGTTTTTCCACCCCAAAAATCAACCAAAAAATTAACTTCATTCCCATTTTGAAGATTTTGCAAGAAATTAAAAACATCTTCCAAGTTATCATATTTTTCAAATATATCATTTAAAAGTGTTTGATTTAAATAATAAAAATTATCCGAAATTACTTTTATATCTTTATTTTTGGCTATTTCAAAAAAAGTTGAATAACTAACATTCAAAATATCAAGTTTTTGTTTTAGTGGAGGATAAATGTAATTTATTCCACCATAAATTTCCCTAATTGAACTTTTGTCAGAAGAAATATTGTGCATAGCGCCAATTATTGTTTTATTTTGAGCGTTATATAAAATTATATTTGAATGTTTACCCATAAATTCAAACGCTAAACAAATTCTAGTTAATGAACCGATTTCATCAAAATAATCAAAATATAACTCCAAAATTCTTTCATATTTTATTATTTTAAAATCTTTAATTTTTGAACCATTTAAATATTTTCGAAGTTGCATACAAAACATAGGGGGTTTTGATGGAATTTCAATATCTCGCATAGAGCTTGTTTTTTCATCAATAAAACAAATATGTGGATATTTGGGATTGATATTTATATAAAGCTTTCTATTTTGCGCTTTATCTTCATTCAAATTTCTAATATTTAAAATAATCTCATGACGAGTCGGCAATTGAATTTTTTGCACAATTGCGCCATTAATAAATTCAAAGTTTTCTTGGTAAAAATATTGTAATGTTAATGAATCAAGAGCTTTCATGATAAAAAATATTGTAATATAATCATAAGTATTATGAAATGTTATTTTTTTGGAACATTTAACCCAATTCACTTAGGCCACATAGAAATAGCTAGGCAAGTCAAGGAACAAGCCGGATTTGACAAGGTTGTTTTTGTTCCTTCTTTTATGCCTCCTCATAAATCAGAAGACCTTGCAAGCTATGCAGATAGACTTGAAATGACTCGCCTTGCAGTAGGTGACGAAAATGTATCTGATATCGAAAGACATTTAAGGATTCCAAGTTACACCTATCGAACAGTTGAAAAGCTATACGAAGAAAACAACGGTGAAAAAATTAATTTTATAATTGGTTATGACCAATTTTTCAAGCTTGAAAGCTGGAAAGAACCTGAAAAATTAAAAGAAATGATAAATTTTGTAGTAATTCCAAGAAAATTTCAAAATGGTCAAGTAATGGGTGAGCGTGCTTTTGAATATTTTAAAAATAAAGGCTATAGCTTTGATGTTTTAAGCATAAATTTTTTAGATATTTCATCAAGCATGATTCGTGCTTTGATAAAACAAGGTCATGATATTACAGGCTTAACAACAAGCAAAGTGAAGGAATACATTGAAAGAAATAAATTATATAAAAGAATGGCTAGAAAAGAATTTATCGGCTAAAAGAATGCATCATTCTCTTGGATGTGCTGAGACCGCCCAAAAATTAGCAAAATTATTCAACCTAGATGAAAATAAAGCATATATAGCTGGCTTAGTTCATGATTGTGCTAAAAATTTTGATGATGGTTATTTATTAGATTTAATCAAAAATGAAATAAAAGTTGGCTTTGACCCATCCGAACTTAAAAATCCAAAAACATATCATGCAATAGTTGGCGCATACTTTGCAAAAAAAGATTTTGAAATTGATGATATTGAAATCATAAACGCCATTCGTTGCCATACAATTGGAAAAATTAATATGACAACTTTTGAAAAAATAATTTTTCTTGCAGATAAAATTGAAACAAATACAAGAGATTTAAGATATACAAAAAGAGTTTGGAAATTAATTGAAAAAAACAAAGGTGTAATTGGGCTCGATTTAGCGCTTTTAAAATGCTTTTGCGAAACAATTAAAAAGCTTATATCAAAAAGGTATTATATTTGCGAAAATACAATTGATGTTTATAATGAACTGCAACAACACGTTGGAGAATTACTAGAGGAAGATTAACTCCACAATACATATTTTATACTACATACAGTTTTGCCTTCGCTTTGCTCAGCAAGCTAAAATTATGTTTCACCTTGTTCGGGTTCTTTAAATTTTTCCAGAGATTTTTCACGTTTCTTTTGCAATTCGCTAGCTGCTTGCACATCGCCTTTTTCAAGCGCAGCCTTTTGAATTTTGGTTTGCTCTTTTGCAGTAGTTTTCTTAAGTTTGTAAACAAAAATGAGAATTTCAGCAATTGCTTTATATAAATCAGGCGGGATTTGGCGATTTACTTCCACAAACCTAAATAATGCACGAGCAACAGGTGGATTTTCAATTACTGGAATATTATGCTCTCTTGCAATTTGTTTTATTTTTTGTGCAAATAATTCAGTTCCTTTTGCAACAAGCATGGGTGATTCCATTGTTTGGGCATCATATTTAATAGCACAAGCCACATGGGTTGGATTCGTTACAACAAAATCACAAGTTGTAACAGCATCCATCATTTTTCCTTGCAGTAATTGCATACGTCTTTGTCTAAGCGCAGCCTTAACATTTGGATCACCTTCCGAATTTTTATATTCATCTTTTACTTCTTTAAAAGACATTTTTTGATCTTGTAAAAATTTCCATTTTGTAACGCCGTAATCTGCTGCAGCAATAATTAAAAAAGCAATTCCTGCTTTAATAATAAAATCTAAAATTATTGAACCAAATTGAATTAAAATCGCAAAATCATTATCAATGGCTGCTAGCATTAAAATATCTTCAAAATGCGAAGAATAAACAATATATGCAATAATACCCAAAATAACTACTTTTGCAATATTTTTAAACAAATCAAACAATGTTTTCGGACTAGCTAAATTCTTAAAATATTTAGTTGGATTAAATTTTTCGGCATTAAATTCCATTGGTTTAGTTGTAAACAAAGGCCCAATTTGAATCATATCTCCCAAAACTCCAACAAAAGAAGCCAACACCAAAATAGGTAAAGTGATTATTCCTGCAGGAAGAAAGGTTTTTATAAATAAATAAGGATAGCCAATATCTTCCAAATGCTTATTTGGAATTTGTTCATAAATTTGCACAAATAATGCGCTCAACTGCCCCCAAATCATTGGACCGAGCAGATATATCACGCTAAACATAATAATAATTGCAATAGCTGTTGATAAATCTTTTGATTTAACAACTTGACCTTGCTCGCGCGCTTTTCTTAGTTTCTGCTGACTTGCTTCAAACTGTTTATTTTCGTCGCCCATTTATTACTGTTCTAATTTAATTTCTGCTACTTTGGGGTCTAATAGCTTTTTGCCTGCTTCAACAAATTCAATTTGTAAAAGTTGCCTATTTTCATATTTTATTGTTTTAACAATTGTGCCTTTGCCGTATTTCTTATGAGTAATAATATTACCAACAGCATAAGTTACATTAGCTTCTTCTTTTTTATCTTCTTCCTTAAAAATCGGAAGGTTCTCTTTGTCGGCACCTTTATTTAAAATTTCTGCATCTATTTTTATGTTTTCATCAAGAGAAACTGTTTGCGCACTTTGAGTAGTTTTAGCATTTATAATTTCTTCAAAACTATCATCAATAGAATTATCTGCAATTGTATTTAAATCAATTTCATCATCAGATGCTTCTTCGTCATCTTGATATTCTTCTTCGCTTTCTTGTGCCATTTGGAAAAAATCAAGCTCTTCATCAGAAAAATCTATATTTTGTTCATCTTCTTGCTGGTTTTTCAAAACTTCAGTTTGTTCATTGATTTGTTCTTCATCTTTTACAGCGTTTAGTTCTTCAGAAGAGTTTTCTATATTTACTTCATTTTCTAATTCATTATCATTGATTTCCAAAGATTCGACAGCATCTGTTTCGCAACTTACATCAATTTCTTCATCGCTGTTTTCGATAGATTCAACCTCAAAATCTTCAATTATATCTTTTTCTTCTTGTTCTTGCTGTTCTTTTATAATTTCTTTAAACGGTTCTGTTTTTTGTTCTTGAGTTTCTTCTATATTTTCTTTATCATCTTGAAAAACTTCATGCTCTAAAAATTCAGCATTTTCTTCCTCAAAAACCTCATCATCGTATATCTCAACAGCAGGCTTTTGAGGCTCTTCAGTTTCATCTAATTGCTCATTACCAAAAATTAAATCTTCTTTTTCAATTTCAACATTTTTTTCAGATTTTTGAACTAAATTTGGATCTTCAATTTCTTCAAAATTTTCTTCAGACTTCAATGTTGAATCAACTTCTTGCTCTTGCGCTTCAACTTTTAATTTTTGGCGAGCTTCAAACTCAGATAACTCTTTAATCAAACGCTCAGAATCATTCATATCTGAATTATTTTTGTTATCGAAATAATCACCTTTTTCGCCAAGATTTTGTTGCGCATCTTGTTGAACCAAAGTAAGTGCAATTTTTCTATAATTTTTTCTTTTTTCTTGTACCTCTAATTCGTAATCTCGAACCATATACAAGAAATTATCAGTATTTTCGCCAAATAATATGCAACCTTCTGAAATTAAATTTGAAAGCGCAAAATTAGCATCTAGAAAATCTGTTCTTTGAACTAAACTTGGCATCAAAATATAATTTTTACAATACTGCATTACGGTTGGTAGTTTTTTATAATTATATGAAACATTAGGTATAAAACTAATATTTTTCTTTTTAACATATATTTTGTTAATTAAATCTGTATCAAAATGCTCATCATTAACTCTTGTTAATAAATAACATTCTTCTTCAATGATTGTTATTACATAGTCAATATATGTTTTTTGCCAATAAACATCAATATCAGATAAATCAATTATTGTTATCGAATTTTTATTTACTGCCTTCAAAAGAGCATCTTTTTCCGTTTTAGTTTTTGCAAAAACTTCATCCATCTGGTATTTTTTAAGTCTCGTTAAAAGCAATTTTAATTCAGGATACGGTGTCGCTTTATGTTGTTGAATTAAAACACGAGTTAAAAGATTAAATGGAATAAAACCATTTTCTTGCCTTTTTGCAAACTTTTTAATTTCATTTATTATTTCACCGCCAATAGCTTGAAATTCAAGACTTGCATCATACAAACATCTTTCAAAAACACAGTCAATTGTTTGATAATTAAGAGGCAATTTAAAGTTTTTAACAGCTTTAACTTTATTTGCACCTTCCATTTCAAGTATTCCGGAAGTATCAATTATAACCACATGTTTTTTGGGTGATAATTTTTTTGCCAAATTGCAAGTAATTGCATTGCCGTTTTCAACTTTATCCGCCAGAATAACAGCATTTTTATTAAAAAAGTCATATTGCACATTAAGCGCACTTGAATTTTTTACATTTGTACCAAGAATAAATGTCTCTTTATCTTGATTTATAAACGCTTCAATTTCTTCAGGTTTTATTTTTGAAATTCCACACTCTTTATTTGGCGTGAAATTATCATAAGGCATGACCTCATTATTTTCAGTAATACGATAGAAAAGTTTTAATTTAGCAACATTTTGAGATGCATCAAATTTATCGTCATAAATTTCAACAACTTGTGCCACATATCGAATATCATCAGATTTTACTACTAGAAAATCGAATAATTTGAATTTTTCAACTCTGGGGTTAAACAGTATTCTTATGCTGTTATTCAATGTATTAGCTACTTGCATTATAAACTTTCTATCAATTCCTAATTCATTATATCAATATAATATTTATAATCCAACAGGTATTATATTTAATAATGCTTTTATATTAAAACAAAAAATTATTTTTTTGCAATGTTATTGTGTAGATATGCAACATTTTTACTTTTTAAAAAATAATGCTTGACAGTTTTTTATGTCCTTAATAATATAATTATGGAAATTGCCGATGTAGCTCAATGGTAGAGCAACGGTTTTGTAAACCGTAGGTTGCGGGTTCGAGTCCCATCATCGGCTTTTTTTAGTAAATATAGTGCATGCCCTTGTGGCGCAGGGGTAGCGCACACCCTTGGTAAGGGTGAGGCCGTGAGTTCAAATCTCATCAAGGGCATTTAAATCATAAAATCGCAAATTGACAATTTAATAATTAATCTACAACATGAATTTGCAATCATAGTGGACATAATAAACAAATTTTACGATATGGGTAGATGGCCGAGTGGCTAAAGGCGACAGACTGTAAATCTGTTCCCGCGAGGGTACGGTGGTTCGAATCCACCTCTGCCCATATCTTTTATAAAGCGAATTGTGACGCGACGCGTCCAATGAGCAAAATAAAAGCACTTAGTGTGCGAAGTGCGCATGCGGTTGCATTGAGCAAGCGCAAAGCACGTAGACCTTACATCGCCGCCGTTGCGACTGAAACGATAGCAAAATGAGCGTAGCAATTTTAATTGCACAGGCGGAATTTAGGTTATCAACCCACAAAAACAAACAAACCAATAAAATAACAATGAAGGAGATTTAATCTTATGGCTAGAGAAAAATTCGAAAGAACCAAGCCACACGTTAACGTTGGTACTATTGGTCACGTTGACCACGGTAAAACAACATTAACTGCTGCTATTACAGCTTGTATGGCTGCTGCTGGTCAAGCAGAATTAAAAAAATTCGACGAAATTGATGCTGCTCCAGAAGAAAAAGCACGTGGTATCACCATTTCAACTGCTCACGTTGAATATGAAACAACTGCACGTCACTATGCTCACGTTGACTGTCCTGGTCACGCTGACTATGTTAAAAATATGATTACTGGTGCTGCTCAAATGGACGGTGCAATTCTTGTAGTTGCAGGTACTGATGGTCCTATGCCTCAAACTCGTGAACACATTCTTCTTGCTCGTCAAGTTGGTGTTCCAAACTTAGTAGTATTCATCAACAAATGCGATATGGTTGACGACGAAGAATTATTAGACTTAGTTGAAATGGAAGTTCGTGAACTTCTTTCTTCTTACGAATTCGACGGAGACAACATCCCATTCATCAAAGGTTCAGCTCTTCAAGCTCTTCAAGCTGTTCAAAACAACAGTACAATTGCTCGTGGCGAAGACAAATGGGTTGATAAAATTTGGGAATTAATGGATGCTCTTGATTCATACTTCCCAGAACCTGTTCGTGACCTAGACAAACCATTCTTAATGCCAGTTGAAGACGTATTCTCAATTACAGGTCGTGGTACAGTTGCTACTGGTAGAATCGAACGTGGTATGGTTAAAGTTGGTGACGAAGTTGAATTAGTTGGCTTAGGTGAAACTAAAAAAACTACAGTTACTGGTGTTGAAATGTTCAGAAAACAACTTGATCAAGGTCAAGCTGGTGACAACGTAGGTGCTTTACTTCGTGGTATCGATAAAACTGAAATCCAACGCGGTCAAGTATTAGCAAAACCTGGTTCAATCACACCTCATCACAAATTCACAGCTAACGTTTACGTATTGAAAAAAGAAGAAGGTGGACGTCACACTCCATTCTTCCCAGGATACCGTCCTCAATTCTACATCAGAACAACTGACGTAACTGGTTCAATCAAATTCGAAGGCGAAATGGTAATGCCAGGCGATAACGTTGTAATGGAAGTTGAATTAATCAACCCTGTTGCTATTGAACAAGGTATGAGATTCGCTATCCGTGAAGGCGGAAGAACTGTAGGCGCTGGTGTTGTAGATAAAATTATTGAATAATCAATCTATAACTATCTAAATATAAAAAATCCACCCAAAATTGGGTGGATTTTTACTAACATAGCAAAACAATGCCTTTTCAAATTTTACAGCTATACATACACAATAAACTGGAGCTTAACAATGAAAATTAGTAACATATCTTTTATGGCTGAATGCAAAGTCTATGGTAAAGACAATCCAAAACAGACAGAACAAGCTTATACTGAAAAAATAGCAGAGCTTCAACGTCGTCGATTAATTGCAACACAAATGCAAGAATGCATTCAAAAAAACGAAGAAATTGCCGATCAAATAAAAAGTTTACCATCAGACACTTTTGTAAGATTATACACAGGGGTGGATTCAAACAAAGATGGCAACACCGAACTTTTAGATATAGAACCATTTATCATTTTTAATACTTCTATAAGAGAAGATGCTGCTTTATCTAATGGATCAACACAAGATGTTCCTCTTGATAGTGTTTCTTGTATATTTCGCCCTACCTTAGGTAATGACAAAACAATAAATCAACAGGTCACAGAATGGTTAACAAGACTTGGACAAAAAATAGCTTTAATAAGATCAACTCAAAAAAATGATAATTAAAAAATTGTAAAAAATTCTTAGCATTTTAATAAAATTGTAAATTTTTTTTATGTGCGCGTTTTTATAGCTCTGAAAGGTTATTAAAATGCGCATTTTTTGTGGAATAAATCGTATCACCAACAGCAATACCAAAAGATTAAAAACCGCAAATACTGTAACAATATTGAAGCCATTGCAATTCGATACAGTTTCATTTTCAGCTGCTATGCCCACCTATGAACTAACCCCTGAAGAAAAAAAATATATGCCGCTTTTATCAAAAAAACCAATTACCTATGAAAGCAATAGTATAAAAGTAAGCGAAAAAGAATTATTGAATTTATTGTACCAGTTAAGATACGATCAAGAAGTTTTGCCAGATTTCAAAGAAGGGATAATCACCGCCAATGGCACAAATTCTTTACTTGTAAAACATGTTTCATCAAGCAAAACATGCAAAGATTTAGATTGCAAAAACACAAGCCTGAAAATTATTTGCGCACTATTCGATATTGCTGAAAATAATCCCGAATTGACAAAAACTCTTCTTTTAACTCCTGCAGAAAAAGGGATTCCAATTGTTTACGCTGGAGACAAGGAAGCAGAATTATTATTAAATTTTTCACCAGATAAAGAAACATATGAAACTCAGGCAAAAGCATATTCTAAGCTAAGCAAAGAAAACAAAGAATTTATACGTTCATTAAAAAGCAAAAAGGCAAATGCCCCGATTGATATATTTAAAAGCGAAGAAAACCTAAACAAAGCATTATTACAAGCTAAATTGTCGAGCAAAAAACTAGAAATCATAAAAAGAAAAGATAGCAAAGGTAAACCCGCATTAATAAGCTATCCTAAAACTTGCATAGCATTATTCAAAGAACTTAATGCAAAAACTCCAAAAAACTCAAAAGAACATTCTACATTAATTTCTGAAATTTCCAAAATTTTAACTTCTCCTGATTCGAAAGGTAGAATTCCAATATCTTATGTAGACTTTGAAGATGCTATAGAATTTATAAAATTATCACCCGACACAGTAACATTAGAAACACAAATCAAAAATTTAGTTTTAAAACCAGAACACCTAACTCCACAAGATATAAGATCCGTAATTCGTGTTATAGAATCAAAAACTCGTGATAAAAAAAGTAATGCATATGATATTTTAGCTGAAAAATGGCTAAATGGACTCGAGCATATAAAACGCGATGAAAGAAAAATTGAAGGCAGTATAGTTAAAATACTCTCAAAAGAAAAAAACGAAAAAAAACGCAAAGAAATTATACAAAGAAGTATGGGGTACGACCCCGACCCAAACCCTTGTCTTACAAGCTGTTTTGACACCTTGTCTTATTGCCTAAACTATGTTAATGATCCTAAAAAACGCGATCGAATTTTATCAAAATATCTTTTTGAATCAAGATGCTTAATGTATGGAGAATTTCTAAAAGATGCAATTTGTTGCGTGCAAGAACACGGAATTGATAGCAAAAATATGTTACGCGAACTTCTTTTCGAAAGCAAAGTTGCACAAATCAAAAGACAAAAAATGGGTATTTTTGGATACTATGAGAAAACCGTATATGCACACAGCCCATTTATTAATTCAAAGAATTTTAAAGATTTGGTAACAATGCTAAAGGCTATAAAAGATATCGGATTAAAACGAGAAATACTATTTTCTGAGCTTTTAATTCAATATAGTACTGCCCCAAAACTCGAAGAAGGAAAAGTATTAGAAACAAAAAGCAAATCCTTTAGCGAAAATATGATAAAAAAATTCAATAACAATAAATATCTCAACATAGATGCAATGACTGAATTTGAAAAATTATTGTTTGAAATTCTAAATTCACCTTCAACAAGTACAGATGAAGCGATTGAGCTAATCCAAACATACTTACCAATTATTCCAACAGAAAAACAAGCATATTATAAGAGATATTTAAAAGAGAATGGCGCAATTTAACATTTAAGGCTCTTTTTTTGAAGAGCCTTAATATTACTAGTAATTATATGTACTGCATTCCTGAGTATCTTTAAAAGATAAAATAAAATAACCGATAGCACACAAACCTACAATAGTATAAATTACTCTAGATAGTGCAGTCATATCTCCAAACAAGAAGCTAATTAGGTCAAAATCAAAAGCACCAATTAACCCCCAATTAAGCGCTCCTATTAGAACAACAGAATACATAATCCATTTAACAACATTCATAAAAGTTTTCTCCATTAATTCTTACTTTTTTATTATGGAGATTATTTACATAAATTTTAATACCCGAAAGTATAATTTTAAATTTTTTTTATAACTTTGCAAGGATTACCTACAGCAATAGAATTTGATGGAATATCTTTTACAACAACTGACCCAGCTCCAATTATCGTATTATCCCCAATTGCAACTCCGCCGAGCACAATTACACTTCCCCCAATCCACACATTATTTCCAATGGTTATTGGTTTTGCGTATTCTAAAAATTTATTTCTTTCATTTGGATCCATTGGGTGTTCAGCTGTATAAAATCCACAATTTGGGCCGATAAATACATTATCACCAAAAACAACTCTTGCACAATCCAAAATAACTAAATTATGATTTGAATAAAAGTTTTCACCTATTTCTATATTATATCCATAATCGCAATAAAAATTTGGTTCAATTAAAAAATTTTCACCGGTTTTGCCTAATAATCTGACTAAAATTTCTTTCTTTTTATTATATTCATTAGGCTTTAATAAATTATACTCATGGCATAAACTTTTAGTTTTTAGTCTTTCATTTGATAAATCCTCAGCCGTTGAATCATACAAAAGACCGGCCAACATCTTTTCTTTTTCATTCATTACTTCACCTTAAATACAACATTAGCTACAGCTGTCACTTTTTTATCTATGCTTGTTGTATCATTAACTCCCATATCCGAAACCATTGTAGAATCCACTGGCGTAATTTGAAAAACACCCATACGCATTGATTTAACTTTTCCAACACTAGCTCCCGTAGCACTCAACATTGAATCGGCTCTTTGTTTGGCATCTATACTTGCTTCTTTTAATAAATCTATCTTAATTGAAGCTAAATCAGAATAAAAATATTCAGGAGAATATACTTCGATGTTTATACCTTTATTAATTAAATTTTGAATATCGGTTGATATTTCTTTTATTTTTAAAACATTATTTGATTTAATATCTATAAATTGACTAGCATCATATGCAACAAGCTCATTTGTATCATATCCTTTTTCGTTTCTTTTATAAACGTTATAGCCGTTTATTGATTTTATATCTATTTCTTCTATTCCTTTTGATTTTAAATACTCAATTACAAATGGTATTTGATTTTTTAAATTAGCATAAGCTTCTTTTTGGGTCACTTTTCGTGTACGAACAGAAAAACTAAGCTTTGCACTATCTGACTTTACAATTTTAAAAGCAGAACCAGTAACAGTAATATTTTCGTCTTTTGCAATTTTGTTTGCAAAAACAAATGAGATAATTAAAAGCCCAAAAATAATAATTAAGCAAGAGACTAAAGTTTGAAACCTTTCTAATTTTTCCATATTCAACTCCCTTCTTAAACTATTATAACAATTTTTAAATATTAAAAAACCCTCCCCTTAAGGAGGGTTTAATTTTTTAAATTTTATAAAAAGCTATCGGATTTTTCAATTTCCGGCAATTCGCCACAATCGTCACCAGTTGTATTATCTGCATCATCTAAAGATGGCTCAGAAGATGGAACTTCATCTTCTGGATCCCGAGGAACATCTGGCTCGTTTGGCACATCAGGTGCACTCGGAGTTTGAGACTCTTCCGGCACACTAGGTTTACCTGGAATTTCTGGAGCCATTGAATCTTCAGGAACACTTGGGGTTTCAGAAACAACAGGAACATCACTCGCCTCAGGCGCACTTGAGCCCTCAGTTACACTTGGTGCAGGTGTTTCAGTTGTGCTTGGCGCTGGTGTTTCAGTTGCGCTTGGCGCTGGTGTTTCAGTTACACTTGGCGCTGGCACAGATGGAGTTTCAGGTTTTTCACCACCACAACCACCGCTTGGTTTCCTATTTTTATCGCCACATCCCCAATTTGGTTTATCATCTTTATTATTGCAGCCCCAATCAGGTTTTTCATAATCACAAGATGGTTTTTTATCGTCACACCACCAATTTTTTTGTTTATTCCCGCATTGAAAATTATCCATATGGCAATCATCATAATCAGGTTTAAATAAACCATTCATAGAACAAGAATAATCTTTTAATGAGTTGTTTTCATTTCCTCTGCTGCAATCAACTTCTTTACCTTTGCATATTTTTTTAAAAAAATCTAAAGACCACATAACAAATCCTCATACTAATAACTATAAATAAATACGGCAACATCTGTAAAACATTTATGATTTTTAGATTTTTTTTTACAAATATTAATATTTAATATATGTAATTCATTTAAAATTATGCTCTTGTTTGCTCAATTAAGCGTTTTGCATTGTTATAAAAAATATCCTCAATAATTTGTTCAGCATCGGGCGCTAAATCTTTATCATGTCTTATTGCATATTTTATTTCTTCAACAAAACTTACATAATCATTGATTCCATTTTTTTCACCAAATCTTCCAATTGGAGTATCTGTTCCAAATATCAACCTGAAAGATTGATCTCCTTTATCCCAAGTTGGGTCACCAATACCTTTTAATTCTTTAATAGCTTTAATTATATGTTCTTTTGGTCTATGACCATTAACAACTTCTGTATCAATATCAACCCATGATATATCGCTGTATAAATTTGCATCCCCATTTCTTGTTGCTTGAACAAGAATATCAATCGTTCTATCATGGGACTCTCTCCAACCAGAACCCATATGCGCAATAACAAATGGAGTATTAGGATGTTTTTTTGCAGCTTTATAAATCAATTCTGGATCTGAATATTGGTCTAATTCTGCAATTTCACCACTTTCATTTTTAAACATTTTTCCATCCTTATCGCTCACCGGAACAACACAATGAAACATGCAAGGAAGATTATATTTATCGGCTAAATCAAAATATGGTTCATACTTTGAATCTCCAACTGGCAATTTTTGCGCATTTGGATGAAACTTTAAACCTTTTGCTGCATGTGGGTATTTCTGAATAAATCTTTCTAATTTCTCGGAATTGCCGTTTTTTGGACTGCAAGACAACATTAACAAATATCTATCATTGTTTTTAATTTTTTTATAAAAACCTGAATTTGATGAATACTCATCTGCACCTTTATTAAATGGATCCATATTAGAAACAACCATTTTTTCGATTTTATCACCATTTGGCAAAGGAGCTCTAGTAAATCTATCTAAATCAGCCCTAGAAAAATTGCTTCCATAAAATTCTCCAGTATGTGCATGATAATCAATAATATTTTGCTTAAAACTTAAATTAAATAATCTTGTCAGTTGCATATTGGCCTCCTAAGCCTAAAAAACACAAAAAGAAAAATAATTGTTATTTATCAATAAACATACAATCGCCATAGCTAAAAAAGCGATATTTTTCACTAACCGCATGTTTATATGCTTCAAACACAAATTCTTTTCCGGCAAAAGCACTAATCAACATAATTAAAGTTGATTTTGGCAAATGAAAATTAGTTATCAATTTATCAATAGATTTAACTTCTTGAGGCGGATAAATAAAAATATCTGTTTTATCTTTTGTTTCGATAATTTTACCGTATTTTCGTCTAGTTGCCTCAAGACACCTTAAGGCAGTTGTGCCAACAGCAACAACAGAACCTTTTTTATTGTTGATTAAATCAGCAGTTTCAATTGGAATTGAAAAAGATTCATAGTGCATTGTATGATCTTTTAAATCTTCAACTTTAACAGGCATAAAAGTACCCAAGCCTACATTTAGCGTAACATAGGCTATATGAACACCTTTGTTTTTAATTTTTTCCAATAATTCAACAGAAAAATGCAATCCTGCAGTTGGTGCTGCAGCGGAACCAATATTGCGAGCAAAAACTGTTTGATAGTCATTTTTATCATTTTCTTTAACGCCTCTTGAAATATATGGAGGAAGCGGAATGGAACCATACTTATTTAAAGTTTCATAAATATCATCCCCATCAAAAATAACTTCAACAATATATTTTGGAATTTCGTTTTCTGAGTTTGCAAGACGCTTTTCAACTAATTTAATTTTAAAATCAGAAGAAACTTCAAGAATTTCACCTTCGCGCACTCTTTTTGCATTTTTAGTTAAAACTTCCCAATGATTCGAATTATCA
The DNA here is from genome assembly GCA_017560095.1 of Candidatus Gastranaerophilales bacterium. GTDB lineage: Bacteria > Cyanobacteriota > Vampirovibrionia > Gastranaerophilales > Gastranaerophilaceae > RUG14156. Next base: position 20,748 of record JAFYOU010000034.1, on the reverse strand, counting down.
ATTGGATTTAAGAAAAATACTTCAACATTAGCCCCTGTTGAACGGTGTGCAATAACACGTGCAGGATAAACTTTTGTGTCATTCAACACTAAAATATCATCTTTATTCAACAAATCTAAAACGTCATAAAAATGCTTATCAGTATATGTTTTATTTGTTTTATTCAAATGAAGCATTCTGCAAAATTCACGCTTTTCAAGCGGACTTTGCGCAATTAATTCATTTGGTAAATAGTAATCAAAATCAGAAGTTTTCATATAATTATTTTACTAGAAAATAATTCATTTTTATTCAAAGTCTAATAAATCTTTTAATTTTATTTTAAAAGCTTTTGCAATTTTTACCAAGGTTAAATATTTAGCTTCGACACTACCTTTTTCTATTCTTGATAACGTTGAAGGTTCTAAACCATTTCTGTAGCACAAATTCTCTAAGGTTAGTTTTCTTTCTTTTCTTAAACCTTTTATTCTTTTGCCTAGTATAACCAAATCATTATCAATTTCTTGCATATATGCAATTTTAATATTATAATTACACTAAATTTTTGCACGTATGCAAAAACAAACAATTAGTTGGGTGGAGCCTACATGAAATTAAAATTAATTATACTACTTCTTCTATTTTCGTCTTGTTTTGCAAAAACAAAAATTGAATTATTAGAAATTTATGATGGCGACACAATTAAAGCAAAAATAGATAAAGAAATTTTTTCGCTTAGGCTTAAAGGGCTTGATTGCTATGAAACCTCCACAATAAACAGGGCTTACAAACAAGCGTACGAAGACAATTTAAAAATTGAAGAAGTAATCACAAAAGGCAATCTTGCCAAAGAATACTTAGCAAGTCTTTATAATAAAACTTCAAATGTTTATTTTGAATTTTTTGGCATAGATAAACATTCAAGGGCTTTAGGTGTTTTATATTTTGACAAAATGAACATCAATAAGAAATTAATCGAAGAAAATGTTTGCAAAAAATACAACTATTATTCTGATTAATCTACTCTTTTAAATCCAATTGTCTTGCTGCACGAACTTCATCTGCTCTAGAAATAGGAGTTGTTTTTGGAAATTCGTGGAAATCAACTCCATCATTAATTTCAGATGCAATTTTAATCATAACTTCAGCAAAATTATCTAAAACTTCTTTTGTTTCAGATTCTGTTGGTTCAACCATGAATGCTTCATGAACAATCAATGGGAAATATATTGTCGCAGGGTGTATATTTTCATCCATCAAACGTTTTGCAATATCTAAAGTTGATGCGCCTTTTGCTTTTTTATCCGAATTATCAATAACAAACTCATGAGCGCAATGAGCATCAAACGCAATATTGTAATAATCTTTTAATCTTGATTTTAAATAATTTGCAGCTAAAACCGCATCAGAAGAAACATCTTTTAAGCTTTTACCCATCATATAAATATATGTATAAGCTTTAACTAAAACATTAAAGTTTCCGAAAAATGCGCTAACTTTGCCAATTGATTTAGAGTAGTTATAATTTCTTATATATTTTTCACCATTAAATTCAATTTTTGGCACAGGTAAATAATCTTTCAATTTTTCAACTACACCAATTGGGCCAGCCCCAGGGCCACCACCAGCATGCGGAGTTGCAAATGTTTTATGTAAGTTTAAATGCACAACATCAAAACCCATTAATTTTGGATTAGTATGCCCCATAATTGCATTAAAATTTGCTCCATCGTAATACAATAAAGAGCCATTATCGTGCATAATACGCGAAATTTCAACGATATTATCATCAAAAAGCCCCAATGTATTTGGATTTGTCATCATAATAGCAGCAATTTTATCACCATATTCAGCAACAATTTCTTTTAATTGCTCGACATTTACAAGACCTTTTTCATTGGATTTAACTTCTAGAATTTCAAAACCACACATAGCAGCGCTTGCGGGATTTGTCCCATGGGCATTATCTGGTATTATTACTTTTTTTCTTATTTCAAGCTCGCCTTTATCTTCAAAATATCTCTTAATTACCATCATGCCAGATAACTCACCATGAGCTCCAGCACAAGGCTGAAGAGAAATTTCATCCATTCCAGTAATAATTTTTAAGAAACTTTGAAGTTCATACATTAATTTTAGTGCACCTTGACAATCATCATCGTCTTGGTTTGGATGAAGATTTGCAAAGCCTTCTAATTTTGATGCCCATTCATTAATGCGAGGATTATACTTCATTGTGCAAGAACCGAGAGGATAAAAACCTTTTTCAATACAAAAATTTTTATCTGACATCTCTTTATAATGTCTCATTAATTCAAGTTCTGTTTTATCTTGAAGTTTAATTTCTGTGGTTCTTTTTTGCATGTTTATAATCCTTTTTTAGATAATTATATAATAAAATTAACCCATATAAAATAAAATTCCAATGATTAAATCGGCAACCAAAATATATACAGTACACAAAATTGCAGACTTTGTTGTCGAAACACCAACGTCTTTTGCTCCGCCTTTTGTATTGTAACCAACAGTTGAGCAAACTAAAGCAATCAACCCACCAAAAATCAAACCTTTTAAAAGACTTACATATATATCTTTCATAACAAGCATAAGCCAAACTGAATTAAAATATCTTGCAGGATGCAACCCTATAGAAAAATAACTTACCAAAGCCCCGCCCAAAATTCCAACCAACTCGGCTAGAAGCACAATGCAAAAAACACTAAGCGCTCCCGCTATAATTCTTGGTGCAAAATAATAACCAACAGAATCAACTCTCAAAACATCAATAGCATCAATCTGATTAGTTACTTTCATATTGGCAGCTTGTGCTGTAATTGCTGTTCCAGCACGGGCTGCAAGAGCTAAAGCAGCAAATCCTGGTGCAATTTCACGTATCAAAGCAATTGCCAAAAATCCACCTATATAACTATCTCCACCTGACATCAAAAATTGATGTGCAACTTGAAGAGCAATTACACTTGCAGCAATAAAAACAATAGATAAACAAATCGGCAAAGAATCAAAACCAATAGTACCCATTCGAGAAATCACACTAGAAAATCGCACATTACCTTTAATAGTATATTTTGCTGCTTGAATAAAGTTTTGAACGCATTGACCTAAAAAAGTTATCATAGTGCAATTATATCTAGATAAAATAAAAAAAGCTAGATTTTCTTTCTGTATTTGTAGTAAAATACCTTTATGATAGTATTTGACATATTGTTTATATTATTAATCATATATCTCTTTACTTATTGCATTTATCAATTATTTTTCTTTATTAAAGCTGGAGATATAGAAAAATATTTCGAGATGCAAGAAAAAACAAGAAATATTGTCATTGAAAAACGCAAATTGTGCGTAATTATATGGGCAACCATAAAAAACAAAAATCTCGACAAACTATTAAGCGTTTTGAATATGCAATCATATTCAAAAGAAAATTACGAAGTTCACGTAGTTTATCAAAAAGACGAAAATGACACTAATATTTCAAGAGATTTTGCATATGGTGCTCAAATACATAATATTCAAAATCCTGATTATTTTTCAAAAGACAAAGCCGTTAATTTGCTTGTTCAAAAAATGATAGAAGAATCTAAATTTGATGCATATGTATTCCTAGGCGCCAACAGGATGGTTGGGGAAAAATATTTAGAAAACATCAATAAATCTTTAGAGGATTCTTGCGTTTTAGTTGGTTCAAAAATATGCACAAATGAAAATTCTCAATTACCAAAAAGAATTAAAACCTCAATAATTTCTGCGTATTTAAAATACATTAACCGCACAAACAGCATTGTTCGTTCATTATTCAAACTTCCATTTTTTGTAGATGGTGAAAATTTTGTTATAACTTCAGATATATTAGAACGTATGGGTTATGTTGCAATTGAAGATAGAGACTCAGAACTTGAATTTTCACTTGATTTAGCCTCAAATGATGTTAAATCAATATACTCTCCATACATAATCACAGCAGTTGATGTTAAAAATTTTGATTTTTCCGGACCAAACTGGAAAAATAAATTCACACTATTTTCACATTATTTTCCGCTATTAGCATTTAAAAATATAGCCTTTAAAGAATTTATATTATTTTTATTAAAACCAAATTCTTTAATTGTTTTATTTAGTTATATACTTTTATTATTCTTGTCAATATACATTCCAAATCACGTAGCGCAAAAAGCGGTTGTAGGACTTGGTGTATTTTTGTTTTTCAACTTGCTTGTTTCAATTAAAGTTTCAAAAATACAGTTCCAAGATATGTTTTGGCTTGCTTTATATCCTTTATGTTTAACTTGGCAAAAACTTAAAATTTTAATTAATTCTCTTACAATGCGTTCAATTTTAAATAGTGAATACGAAGAAGAAAATATCAACTCCGCTACAATTAACGCCGTCGTAGATAATGGAAAAAAAGACTTTATCTGTAAATTAGATTTAGTTTCCGAAGATGGTATGCGAAAAGTAGTTTTCAGAGAAGGAAATCGTTTTATCGTTACCGATTCATATTTAAGAATGTTTGATGCATTAACAGATATGACATATAAGTTAAAATCCAAAGGAATGACCCTTAAAATATGTCAAAATTGCACACATTTTTCAACTTGTCCAGATGGAACACTAGATTGTTTAAATGGAAAATGCAAAATTTCTCAAAACGAAATATTGATTTGGAACGGTTGCCAATATTTTCATGCATTAAATGAAGATAACTAAATAATTTTATTATTGAGGAATTGTACTAGCTTCGTTATTAAATAAAACTACTGTTCTAAAAAACAAATTATCATACACTTCAGCAAGTGCCGGATTAACTTTCTTTATTTCATCTACTGTCATCTCGATTACACCACCACTTTGAACATCGAAAAATGGGATTTTTAAACTTGCATTTAATTCTTCTCTATTTTCATGAGCGTAAACCGCCATTTGTTCTAATATATCAACTGTCTTATCAATATCAATTTCACCATTTTCCAATGTACTAGATAAAAAAAGGCTTGAAAACATAGAGATAATATCCCCTTTTGCTTTTTCACTATTGGCATTAAAATACAAAGAGGGATCATCACCAACTTGTTTGCAAGCTTCAATTAAAGCAACCATCAACGAGAATAGCGATTGCGCTCTTTGCAAGCTAAATTCTCCATCATTACAACATAAATCATAAAGTACATCTGCCTGATATTTATTATCAATCGATAATATCTCAAATAAGAGCGTGAGGCCCGTAACCCTTTCTGGTGCTATAATATCATTATCATCTTTGCAAAAATTTGCAATAAAAACATCTGCTTCTGACAAATCAAAGTCATCCCCTTGGATTCCTTTCAAATAAAGCAAAGCATCGACATAACCCACTTTAAACAAATCAGAATTAAAAATACAAACAATATCTTCTTTGCTAAAACCAGCATTAAGCAATTTTTTTGCAGAATTAAAACAATATTTTAATTTTGCATTTTTTGCCCCATTAATTGCTGCTGCACAAGCTATCAAAACGATTCTTACATCCGTATCCTCTGTTTTAAAATCACCATAAGCCTTACAGTAAAATTTTTCCCTATCGGGCAAGAATTCTTCATCGTCACTCAACATACAAGTTTTCGTGATAAAACCTCTTAAGTCTTTATCATTTTTTGTAATTTTTAAAAATTCATCACTATGTTTTACACGTTTAGCACCAAAAGAAATACTAATAGCGTCTGTTTGAAGATTTTGTTTAACTGATTTCAAGTTGCTTATTTTTTGTTTGGCCACTATAGGCGTTTTAATACTTGTAATTTTCATAACATGCACTATAACGCATATGAATATTTTTATTTGTCATACTGATAAGTTTTTAAAACTTTTCCCAACATATAAATAGAGCCACAAAATATTTTTAAGCCTTCTATATTTTCAATTTCGTTTATATTGTTAATTTTTACGGCTTCAAACCTTTTAGAAATATCAGCATATTTAAGTGCATTAGGATAATCAAATTCACAAAAATATAATGAATCATTGTCCTTAATTAAAATATCAAGCATTTTTTCATAGTCTTTATTTTTTAAGCATCCAAAAATAAAATTCTTCTTTCTATCTTTAAAATTTTCATCCAAAAAAGTTCTTAATGTTATTGCTCCTGAAGGATTATGAGCAGCATCAATTAAAATATTTTTATTTTCATAATATTCTAGTCTAAAAGGCCAAATAACATTTTTTAAAGCATTTTTAATGCTATCTTTTTCAATATTTAACCCAAGAGAATTAACCACACCAAGAGCCAAAGCTAAATTTTGAGCTTGATGAGCCCCTAATAAATTAAATTCAAACTTTTCATTTTCAATTATCGCATAATTTTTATCTTCAAAAACAACTTTAACTTCTGGCAACTCTATAATTTTAGCATTCTTTTCTTGAGCAATTTTCTCAATTAGTTTAAAACCTAAGTTATCTTTCAAAATCGCCAAATTTGAATTTTGTTTAATTATTCCTGCTTTTTGAAGCGCAATTTCTTCTATTGTTTTACCTAAACGCTCAGTATGATCGTAGTCAATAGTAGTTATAACGGAAGTTGAATTTTCTACAACATTTGTTGCATCATATAATCCACCCAAACCAACTTCCAAAATCAAATAATCAACTTTTTTGATATAGAAATAATAAAAAGCAACCGCTGTTATAAGTTCAAACTCAGACAACTCAATATTATTCTTTTTAGCCAACAAATCAATTTCGTTTACTAATTTATCAAAAACATATTGACTAATTTCTTCGTTATTAACTTTCAATCTTTCAGTATAAGAAAATAAATGCGGACTAGTAAATAAACCAACCTTAAAACCTGATTCAAACAAAATTTCATTAATAATTTTGCTCGTAGAACCTTTACCATTTGTTCCTGCAATATGAATTACTTTATACTCATTTTGAGGATTACCTAATAATTTCATAACAGCAGAAATTCTATCTAATCCAAGATTAATATGAAACTTGTTATGACTAGTTAAAATTTCACTTGCACTTTTCATTTAAACACCTATTAAAGCATTTATTTGTTCAACAATTTTTTTAGCAGAATCCATCTTGGCTAATTTCGAAGCATTATATGAAAGATCGGATAATTTTCCTTTATTGGTTATCAAATCACTAACAAGATTAAATAATGTTTCATTATTACAATCCTTATCTTCAAGCATAAGCGAAACACCATTTTCTACTAAATTCAAGGCATTCTTTTTTTGATGATCAGCAGCAGCATAAGGATATGGAATTAAAATCGAAGGTAAAGAACAAGCGCAAATCTCGGATAAACTCAAAGAACCTGCTCTTGAGATAACAATATCTGCCGATAACAGCGCTAAATACATTTTATCAAAATATGGTTGCAAAATTAAATTATCTGGCAATTCTTGAAATTCTTCCAAAACTTGCTTTGTAACTTCGTCAAAATTCTTTTTACCAGTTTGCCACAATATTGTTATACCTTGTTTATTGGCAAATTCTTTCAAAATTTTAAAAGAAGAATTATTAATTGTTCTAGCGCCAAGCGACCCACCCATAATTAAAATTACAAATTCATCTTTTAAACTAATTTCTTTTCTTGCTTGAAGCTTTGAAATATTCTTAAATTCAGAACGAATCGGATTTCCATTAACTTCAGTGTTTTTAGATTTTATGTATTTCTTTGCTCCATCAAAAGCCAATGAAACTTTTTTTGCATATGGCGCAAAAGCGCGCGTTACAATACCCGGCTGAATATCACAATCATGCAAAACATAAGGAACTCTAAATAAAATTGCACAAATTAAAGAAGGAGCACAAACATAACCTCCAGTCGCAAAAACAATACTTGGCTTATATTTTAGAAAATATCCCATTACTTTAAAAGTTGAAACTAATAAACCAAAGATCCAAAAAAGAAAATCTACATTTAACTTTCTAGGCATTCCCTTTGCATAATGAGGCAAAAAATTATATCCATTTTTATTTGCAATTTCATATTCTAAATTTTTAGGATTTCCCAAATAAAAAATATTCTCGTTTTTTACTTCATTCAAAATTAATTCATCAATAACGCTAACTGCTGGATATATATGCCCACCAGTTCCTCCTCCGGTTATAAAATAAATTTTTTCTTTATCTTTATTGAACATAATGAACAATCCTTTGAACTTTTTTCTTTGAAATATTTATCAAAACGCCTATCATGCATAATGTCACAAATAAACTTGAGCCACCATAGCTAATTAAAGGTAGCGGAATTCCAGTTGCAGGAACAAAAGAACTTGCCACAGACATATTTGTAAATGCCTGGAAACAAATCGAAAACGTAATTCCAACAGCTAAAATTTTACCAAACATATCAGGGCATTTTTTTGCAATAATAAATCCACGATGTAAAAAAACGCAAAACAGGCAAACCAAGAAAAAACACCCCAAAAAACCAAACTCTTCCCCAATAACAGCAAATATAAAATCAGTATGCCCCTCAGGAAGCCAAGATAACTTTTGTTTGGAATTTCCAAATCCTACTCCAAAAAATCCACCTGACGAAAAAGCTACCATCGACTGAATTATATTATAACCAGCACCAAGAGCATCAGTAAATGGATTCCACCAAACTTTTATACGCTGAAGTTGATAACCCCTAATTGTTGATGCAACAGTTATAACACCGATAACAAAAGCGCTTGCAATAATTTTGGTTGAACCACCCGCAATATAATACATTACAAGAGATGTTGTTAATAAAAGTACAATCATAGATAAATTTGGTTGCATATATATAAGCAAAAGCATTGCAGCAAAAATAAAATAAAAAGGATATTTTTGCGAATCAAAAATCTTGCAATTTCTTGAAAACAAAGTTGCGAAATATAGAACCAATGCAGGTTTAGCAAACTCTGAAGGTTGAAATTGCAATGGCCCAATTACAAGCCATCTTTTTGCTTCATTAACAGTTACACCCAATGGCGAAAATTTTACCAAAGCAAGACAAGTTAAAACAAATAAAGCAACAATACCCGCAAAAGGTCTTAGTTTTCTATAATCAAATTTCGAAAAGAAAAAAGCTCCCGTTGCACCGCCAATCAACCAAACAAGTTGTTTAATTGTAAAACTTAATGGATTTTCTCCATAGCTAATTGCTTTTGGAGCAGAAGCAGAAAAGACTGCCATAATTCCAAAAACAAGTATAAAAATTGTCACAACAACCAATATATTATCTGCTGGCGTTTGAGTATAAGTTGTATTTGTATATGCATGTTGCCTATTTTTTTGATAGTACATAATTTCTAAAAACCTCTCCTCTTTTTTCATAGCTTTCAAACATATCAAAGCTAGCACATGCCGGAGATAACAATACTACATCAGGCTTATCTAATGACGCTATATCAATTGCTTCTTCTAGAGTTTTAGAATTAACTATATTTATATAGTCATTTTTTGCCAATTCGCTACGAAAACGCTCAGTCGCTTCACCAATCAAAATCACTTTTGAAATTTTTTCTTTAACAACTTTTATAAAATCCTTTAAACTTGTTTTCTTATCTCTTCCACCCGCAATTAAAACAACTTTCTTGTCATTAAACGAATTAATTGCAACGATGCTAGCCTCAGGATTTGTGGCTTTTGAGTCATTATAATAATCCGTCTTATCAATAGTCCTTATAAATTCAAGTCGATGCTCAATTGCTTTAAAAGATTTTAGGGCTTCTTTTATTGTTTCATTTGTTAATCCCATTATTTTTGCAGCCAATATTGCACACATTGCATTTTGAATATTATGCGGACCAACAATTTGAAGTTCATTAACATTAATTATTTTTTCATCATAAAAAATAATTTCATCATTTTCCAAATAAATGCAATTTGGAATATCTTGTTTTGACAAAGAAAAATAATAAACCTGAGCCTGAATTTCTTCGCCCAATTTTTTTGTCATTTGATCATCATAATTTAAAATAGCAAACGAATTTTCGTTCATTGCTCTGAAAGGCTTTGCCTTTGCTTCAAAATAATTTTCAATTGTTTTATGCCATAAAATATGGTCTGGAGTTAAATTGGTAAATATACCAATTTTTGGAGCACACTCTAACGTATAATTTAATTGATAAGAACTTGCCTCAACAACATAATAATCAATATCACTAGCCTTGTATTCAATTGGGCTTATTCCAATGTTTCCGCAATACGGTGCTTGATATTTTTTAGATAAAACATGGCTTGTTAATGCAGTTGTAGTAGTTTTTCCGTTTGTACCAGTAATTAATACTATTTTTTCATTTTCCAATCTTGAAACATACTCAATATCTGAAAAATAAGGAATGTTTTCTTTATCAAGTTTTGCTAAGACAGGAGCATCTGTTGGGATTGATGGACTTAAAATACAAAATTCACAACCACTTATAAATTTATCACTATGCCCTTCAAATTCTAATTCAACTCCCAAAGCTTTCAATTCTTCAGCCATTGAAATATCTTTTTCTTTCAACCCTGTATATTCGCTCAAAAAAACATTCGCCCCTCTTTTTGCAAAATATTTTGCAGCAGCAATACCAGTTGTTGAAAAACCAAGAATTAAAACTTTTTTATTTTTTAGATTATCCATTTTTATGCCTTAAATAAATAGTAAATTATTGTTGTTATAGTACAGCTAATCAAAGTTAAACACGAAAATACTAAAACGATTTTATTTTCAGACCAATTTGAAAGCTCAAAATGATGATGAATTGGGCTCATTTTAAACACGCGTTTCCCAGTTAATTTAAAACTTGTTACTTGTATCATTACAGACAAAGTTTCACAAATAAAAACAATTGCAATCGGAATTAGCCATAATTCAAATTTTCCCATAATAGCAATTGTCGCCAACAATCCACCTAATGCTAATGAACCAGTATCTCCCATAAAAATTTTAGCTGGCTTCTTATTAAAATACAGAAAACCCAAACAAGAAGCGCTTGCTGCGATTGAAATAATTGCTAAATCAATATTGTTATTTAAAAAACAAATAATTGCACAAGCCAGAAACGCAATTACTGATGAACTTGCAGCCAATCCATCTAAACCATCAGTTAAATTAACAGCATTTGATGCGCCAACCATCATAAAAACTACAAATACAGGATAAAACCAACCTAAATCAAAACTAAAATTTAAAAAAGTTATAGCTGTCTGATTCGAAAAAATAATATAAAACGCAGGCAGCATTGCAACGGCAATTTGAAGCATCAATTTAGCCCTTGCTGACAAGCCCAAGTTTTGATGAGCTTTAATTTTTTTAATATCATCTTCAAAACCTGTAAAAGTATAAAAAATCAATGTCATTAATACAATAACAGCACTTGTTGTTGCTTTTTGAGCCATAAACAAGGCAATAATTGAAGCAATTACTATCGATGCAATAATAAACACCCCGCCAGTTGTTGGGGTTTTTTCTTTATATGAATGCATCTTAGCAACTTCTTCTCTCAAATACTGAGAGTATGCTTTCTTTTTCATAAAATTTATATATGGTATACCAAATAACAGACACAATATTAAAGCAATTAAGCCTGCTACACTTATCATTATCATAATTTTTCCACCATTTCGATTATTTGTTCAAATTTCATAGAACGAGACGCTTTCAACAATATTGTTGAACCTTTTTCAACATTTTCAACAATATACTTTGCGCATTGTTCATTATTTTCAAATTCTACAGATTCTAAAGTTGTATTTCTTGCAATATGTCGAGCAAGAGTTCCAACGGTTAAAAGTTTTATGCCTGAATATTGAGACAAAAACTCGCCAACTTGTTTATGATACATTATTTCATCTTTACCTAGTTCACCCATATCCCCCAAAACAAGAGTCATTGGCGATTGGTATATTGCCAAAAATGTTTTTAACACTGCATTCATTGACTCAGGATTAGCATTATAACTATCATTCACAAATGTTAACCCTTTAATCTGAGTTTTTTCCCAGCGTTTTTCAATTGGTTTATAGCTTGACAACCCTCTTTTAATATTTTGAACAGTAATACCTTTATTTAAAGCTGCTTCAATAACCAAAATTGCATTAGAAACATTATATTCTCCAGGTTGAGTAATCTCGTAAACTTCACCTTTGTATTCAAAAGTTGTTGAACCAATTGAAATTTGAATATTTTTAGCATCTTCAAGTGTTGTAAAAATCTTTTTGCCTTCGTAATTTAGGTTCTCTCTTAAACTATCACCATCAACACCTATAAATAAACCGTCTTTTTTAAGATTTTTTACTATTTCACATTTTGCTATCGCAATATTTTTCAATGTACCCAATCTTTCAACATGGGCTGAACCGATATTTGAAATAATTCCGATATCAGGATTTGAATAATTGGACAACAATTCAATTTCACCCAGATTTCTCATACCCATTTCAACAATTAAAACTTCAGTATTTATAGGCATATTAAAAAATGTTTCACATAAACCAATTTCATTATTATGATTTAAAAATGTTTTATAAGTTCTATATTGAGTTGAAAAAACACGATACAACATCTCTTTTGTTGTTGTCTTTCCGCAAGATCCAGTTATCGCAACAACAATTGGATTAACTTTATTTCTTATATAATTAGCCAGTTTCAAATAAGCAACAAGGGCATTTTGAACATAAATTATAAAATCAGCTTCTTTATTTATTTTAAATTTATCTTGAGTAAAATATCCTCTAGCACCATTAATAATAGCCTTATCTATAAAATTATGCCCATCAAAATTTTCACCTCTTAAAGGAAGATAAACATCTCCTTGCTTTATTTTTCTTGTATCAGTTGAAATATCAAATAAAATTTCATCATTTGCTAAATCGCTTTTGTATAAAATCTCACAATCAATTGCGTTAATTATTTCTTTTAAATTGAATTGCAAAGCTATCTCCAAAAATAAATCTCGTATACGAATAATTTTATCTCAAAAATACTTTCAATAAAGCAAATTTTAAGTTTTATTTTGTTTGTTCAAAAGGATTATTTTCTCCCTTTTTCAACTTATATATTTCACCACACTTTGAACAAGCCAAAATTCTTTTCGTTGAATCAATTGGCACAAAAAAATGATTACATTTTTCGATTTTTTGAATTTTAACTTCGGGTTGCTTTTTAAATTTACCCATCTTAAAATCTTCTTTTAATTTTAAAAACAGTTCTATAATATACATTTTTAATCTATAATTAAATTATGAACAATAAACTACATCGTTTTATATCTTCAACTGTATCATACCATGATTTTAAAGAGGCCGTAAATATTGCTTCATCTCTAGGATGCGGAATTGAAATATCAAGATTTGGACGTCTATTAGATATAGAAAATGACTATGAAAAAAATAAAAAAGAATATAAAGCAATTTTGGCCGATTTTGATAACGAAGTCACACTTCACGGATTTTTTTCAAATTTAAATATTGCAGCCAAAGACCCATTGATTTCAGAAATTTCCAAAAAAAGATATTATCAAAGCCTAGAATTGGCTGAACAGTTTGACGTTACAACCGTTATTTTTCACACATGTTATAACAATCTTTTAAAACATAAAGAGTACCAACAAATGTTTTTTTTAAAAAACATCGAATTTTACAAAGAATTTATTAAAAATTTTGAAGATTTAGGAATTATGGCAACAATAGAAAACGTCCATGAAGCAGATTCAGAATTCATTAGAAGCCTTGTTGCAGCAGTTAACTCCCCCAATCTTGGAGTTACAATTGATATTGGACATTGCAACCTACATTCCAATATAAAACCATCTGATTGGATAAAAGATTATGGAATAATGCTCAAACACATGCATTTTCATAACAATTTTAAAGATGAAGACTCTCATTCAAGCCTTTTAAAAGGAACTTTAGATATTAAAGAAATTCTTCTAACTTTAAAAGAAATGTACTTATTTCCACAAATAACATTTGAAATATTTGAAAAAGAAGACCTGATAGAATCCGTAGAATATTTCAATAAACTATGCCAAGAGCTTGATATTAAATATTGTTAACTTGGAGAAGACATCTCTTTTAAAAATATAGTTGCTTTAGCTAAAACCGTTTCTCTTAATGCCACAGGATCGGCTATTGAAAAATCCAATTTAGACATTACTTTTTGTTCTAATAAAGGATTTGGCATATTTGTTTGCACCATTCTATCTGCACAATATACAATTCCACAAACAGTAGGCAAAGAGCTTTGCGCTGGATCATGATGATATCTAATGCAATTTGTTAAAATTACAGGCAATTGCCACTTTTTAGATATTAATGCACCTAATACACAATGGTTAGTACCAAATTGTGCATCTTCGACATCAACAAGACTAACATTATCTTGTTGGGCTAAATATCTTACCTTTGAATATTTTAGTGGATTTTTTGTATTTAAAAGCATTTTGCCAATATCATGTAAAAAACCAATAACAAAAGCGTCGTCTGGATTAATTACTTTATATTCTTTAGCTAAAATTTCAGCAGCAACCGCAGTTTTAATAGAATGTTCCCATAATTCACGAGACCCTTGTGCGGTCATCATTTGTTTAAGAGCTAAACTCATAATAATATTTTTAGCTTTCATCATACCAAGTACAACCAAAGCTTTTTGAATAGATGTAATTTGCTGTCTAAAGCCATAAAAAGCCGAATTAACAAGACTTAGAGTTTTAGTGGAAATCGCTTGGTCTACTTGCATAATTTTTGCAAGTTCTGCAATTCCTGTTGCAGGATTTTTTATGACACTCAACGCCTTAACCATTACATTTGGCATCGGTGGTATTTCTTTAAACTCCGCCACAACTTGCTGTGGATCTAATCTATTTGAATTATTATTCATCATATTTAAACTATACCTGTAAATGTTTTTTAATACTTAAGAAGCTTCCAATTGATGCAAAAGCTACCCCTAATGTTAATACACTAAATAGTACGGCAAATTGCGACCATGGGTCAATTGCAATCATGAAAAATTCATGCATTTTTATGATATATTTTTGCACTACATTAATAGGAATAATTGCAACCATTGCACCCAAAAAGCCATATATAGCGCCTTGCATAACCAATGGTGTTTTAATATACCAATTAGATACTCCCATCAAACGCATAATTTCTATTTCTTCTTTTCGAGATTGGATTACCAACTCTATTGTATTATTGATAATAGCTATAGTTAAAATACAGACTATTACGACAAAAACCAAAGTTGCCGTATTGATAATTGCATTAATCATTTCAAATTTTTGAACCAAATCTTTGGCATAACTTGTATCGTTTACCCCATCAATTTTCCTTAAATCTTGCATAACAGATGAAATATTCTTAGTATCATCAAGCTTCACATGGAGCGTATTAGGAAGAGGATTTGTGATATCAGGGACATCAATTTCTTTTTTTAACTCTTCCCAAGACGTTTCCTTGGAAATAAAAGTTACTTTTTGAACATGCTCAAGACCTCTTATTCTGGTAACTGTCGCATTAATATCAGCATCATCTGACAAATAAGCACTAACCTCTAAAGCCGAACCCATAGAATTTACAAAAGAATTAACAGCAAGAGTAATTCTAAAAATTGAACCAAAAATAGTCAAAATTGCAGCAATAGTTGTGATAATTGCAATATTGACAAGACCCGTTTGCGCAATACTTTTAGCTGTTTCCATTGCAATACGACAGGTGATTCTAATTTCCGACATCCAGTCTTTTGGAATATGAGATTTAACTTTTTGTTTTAAATTCTGTTTATTTGCTCTTCTAGTCATACGTTCCTGCTTGTATATCTCTAATTACCTGACCGTGATCAAGTGTAATTACTCTTTTTCTAAAATAGTTTACCATCGCTTGATCGTGGGTTGATACAAGAATTGTTATGCCTCTTTGGTTAACTTGTTCTAAAATTTGCATAACTTCAAGTGAATTCTTAGGGTCTAAATTACCTGTTGGCTCGTCTGCAATTAATAAAGGAGGGCCATTTACAATTGCTCTTGCGATTGAAACTCTTTGTTGCTCGCCACCAGATAGTTCGCAAGGACGAGATTTCCATTTATCTTCAAGCCCAACAACTTTAAGCGCCCCCATCACACGAGACTCAATTTCTCTTGAAGATGTACCCATTGTTCTTATAACATAAGCAATATTATCATAAACTGTATGGTTTTGTAATAGCTTATAATCCTGAAAAACTATACCCATACAGCGTCTTAAACTTGGAATTTTACTTGGCGAAAGATTTCCAATATTAATTCCCGCAACGTAAACATCACCCCTTGAAGGGCGCTCTTCAAGGTATAACATTTTCATCATAGTAGACTTACCAGCCCCCGATGAACCCACCAAAAACACAAATTCACCTGGGCGAATATGTAAATTTATACCTCTTAGCGCATATTTATTTTTATATTGCTTTACTACGTCTCTAAGTATTATCATTTTACATCCATAAATTCGATTATTTTTTCGTATATTTTTTTATCGGTTAAACCATAAAATTCCATTAACTGACGTTGTTCGCCTGATTGCCCAAAGGTATCTTTTGTTCCAATTCGATATACTTTTGTAGGGCAATATTGACATAAAGCCTCACACACAGCTGAGCCTAGGCCACCAATTATACTATGATTTTCAACAACCACAACCTTACCTGTTTTTTGAGCACTTTGTTTAAGAGCTATATGTCTAAAAGGCTTAACAACTGGATAATGAAGAACTTCTGCTTCAATTCCAACTTGAGAAAGCATTCTAGAAGCTTCCATAACTTCACACAAAGTTTCTCCGTTTGTCACAATTGTTATATCGTCACCTTCTTTAACCTTAACACCTGTTGTGTGGTTAAATTGATATTTATTTGAAAAAATTGATTTCAAATTTGTTCTTGGGATTCTTATATACATTGGCCCAGGAGTATTAGCGGCATATTCTATTACCTGTTTAACTTCTTCGCAATCACCAGGAACAATAACCTGCATATCGGGAATAGAGCGCATATAAGAAATATCTTCCAATGCCTGATGTGATGCCCCATCTTCACCAACAGTTATACCACCATGAGTAGCAACTATTTTAACATCTAATTTTGAATAACAAATTGTATTTCTAATTTGATCTAGACATCTTGCAGTTGCAAACATTGCAAACGTACTTGCAAAAACAGTCTTTCCGCCATAAGCAAGACCTGCAGCAGTACCCATCATGTCTTGTTCAGCTATACCACAGTTAAAAAATCTTTCAGGAAATTGTTTTGCAAATCTACAAGTTTGCGTTGAACATGATAAATCAGCATCCAAAACTACAATATTGGGATTTTTTGCTCCTAATTCAGCTAAAGTATCGCCATAAACATTTCTTGGTGATTTTATTTCAATTTCTTTTGCTAACATAATTCCTCCAAAGCTTTAGCTAATTGTTCATCATTTGGAGCTTTGCCATGCCAGCCAGCCATATTTTCCATAAATGAAACACCTTTTCCTTTTATAGTATTTGCAATAATAGCACATAATTTATTTGATTTTTTTGCTTCTAACATTGTTTGTTCGATTTCTTCATAATTATGGCCATCTATTGAATAAACTTCAAACCCAAACGCTTTTAATTTTTCATCTAATGGTTCTAATGATTTAATATCACAAGTATTTCCATCAATTTGAAGATTATTTTTATCAACAATTACAATTAAATTATCAAGTTTTTGATTTGAAGCATTCATCAAGCTTTCCCAAACGCTTCCTTCTTGCATTTCGCCATCACCAAGAAGAACAAAAACTTTAGCAGGGTTTTTATCTAAACGCAAGGCTAAAGCTAAACCAACGCCAATTGAAAGTCCTTGGCCTAAAGAACCTGTCGAAACTTCAATTCCCGGCAATTGTGCTCTTGAGCTTGGATGCCCTTGAAGTTTTGAACCAAGCATTCTAAAGCTTGCAAGCATATCAACAGGGAAAAATCCTAAATGTGCTAAAACTGCATATAATGCAGTTGACGCATGCCCTTTTGATAAAATAAATCTATCTCTTTGATTAAAATTAATCGCTTTATCCCATTCAACAGGGACATTTAAGACTTTTTTATATAAAACCGACAACATATCTACACATGACAAAGCGCCGCCCGGATGGCCTGATTTGGCATTATGTATCATTTTTAAAATGTCTGCTCTTAGCACATTAGTAAACGTCTTCAAAATATCAACCCTTCTTTAATACACTACTTATTATACACTTTATCAAAAATATTGGCAAAACTGGGAATATTCTTTTAAATCTCTCCGGTTGACACAGTGTTCTATATAACCATTCTAACCCCAATTTTTGCCAAATTTTGGGCGATTCTTTAACAAGCCCCGAAAATACATCAAAACTTCCACCAACCCCAATCATAACGCAACCATTTAATTGTGTTTTTAATTTTAAAATCAATTCTTCTTGTTTTGGAGAACCTAATCCAACAAGCAAGATTTGAGGATTAGCTGATTTAATTTCTCCAATAATTTCATCATCATTTTCAAAATATCCATTTCTGCTATACACAATGTTTAATGATGGATATTCTTTTAAAAAATTTTCACACGCAAGATTAATAACTTCTTCTTTTGCACCCAAAAAAGCAACTCTAAGATTATTTTTTGAAGCCAGCTTGATTAATTCACGAGAAAAATCTACCCCTCTAATATGGTTTAAATTAATCTTTTGAAATTTAAGAGCTATTTTAATCCCAACGCCATCCGCAATGTTTAAATCTGAATTATTTAAAATATTAAAAAATGCTTCATTTTTTTGAGCATTCATAACCATTTCAGGATTAATTGTAACTATTTGATAATTTATTTTATTTTCAAGAGCATTACTCACACGCCCAAGCGCTTCTTCAGTATTTATTAATTCAACTGGACAATTTAAGACATAAGCTTTCATACTCATAAAGCTATACTAACACAAAGCTATTTTTTTGTCTCTTCAACAATTAATATCTGTTTGTAAAGTTTTATTAAAAATTTTAAAAAATCTCTAAAGTTATCAACTTAAAATGCCGTCACACGAAAATAAGTAGAAGTGTGTATAATAAGGAAATGAAAAATGACAGATGTTTCAAGAATCGGACAAGTAGGTGCTACAGGCATAGATCCAGATTTAATCAAAAAAATTGAGTTAAGCGAAGCAAAGGAAGATGAATCCATTTTTGTTTTCACTGATGTGAAAGGAAATGAAACATATATTACCATAGCAGATGATACAGATACTGAAAATATAAATGAATCAGACATTGCTGCACTAGCGCAAGCTTATTTTGGCGACAATACCGTAGGACTAGAACAAAGAGAAGATGGCCTGTATGAAGTCAATATTGTTTCTTGGGGCAGCAGAAAATTGGAAGGAAATAGATATGCAAACGATTGCTTATCAAGAATCATTGCAAATTATTATCCATCCTCAGATATCAAATTATATTCAGATGATTACAAAGCATTAATAGACAAAATTATGGAAATCAACGGTATCACTAATCCTGATTTAATTTATACAGGCAACAAAGTTATTTTGCCAATTCCTGTTTTTGGTGATAAAGGAGAATTGTTAGGTTTTATTGAGCCTGATGATATTCAAACTCCTGAAGCTGAAACACCTAAAGATCCAGCAGTAACTGATCCAGCAGTAACTGATCCAGCAGTAACTGATCCAGCAGTAACTGATCCAGCAGTAACTGATCCAGCAGTAACTGATGCTCCATATCCAACAATGGAAGATGTAACAGATTTAGAAGGATTTATTACAGAGAATAGCGCTGCTCTTAATGCAATAGGCGTAGATGCAAACACTTTAAAATACAATCCAGAATTAGGAGCCTTGACTTATAAAAATGGTGATCAAATTTATACTATTGTTAAAAATGAAGATGGCACTTGGTTCCAAACAGGTATAAAATTTGAAAATGGCGAAGCGCTTGAATTTATTGCCGAATATGATGCAAGTGGTAAAGAAACAGGCGAAGCTGGTTTTATGCATAAGTCTAATAGGACTTATACAGAAGAAGGTGGCTGCTCAGTAGAATTCAAGTCATTTGTAAATGATGAAAGAACTGAAAACTACCAAAAAGACATTACTGAATTTAACAACCTTGCAGATGATTCAACGCCTGCCGATTATGCAAAAGCTGTCGCAACTCTAGCAAATCTAACAACTGACCCAAGTGAAAATTTTGACTTAAATGATTTTAAAACCATGTATGCTATAAATAATGGAAAATCTTTTGAAGATTATATAAAAGAAAATGTTCCTGATGGAATTGATGAAACAGCCATCCTTGCATTTTTAGACGGAATTGACCCAATGACTCCATATGCTGTGCTTGACGATAATTTAAAAAGCACTACAGATATTTCAAGCAATATAGAAACAATTTTAAAATTAAGCAATGATGATTTTATAACGTTATATAATACAAATACGGAATTGCAAACATATATTAATGACGCCTCATCTAACGCAACAAAAACATTGCTTGACTATAAAGTAAGCTCGTTAGGTTTAGAAGGCACTGAAGGCACTGGAGGAAATGACGATGGTGCTGGCGGAAAAACAGACATTAACAATGTAACAACTCAACTTATGTCTGACGAAACTAGAAAAACTACACTTAATATGCTTGGAATTAGCGAAGAAGCTATCGGCAGTTTAACATATGATGAAAATACAGGCATTTATACATCTTCACATGGTGAAAATGAAGCATACTTTACGCTTTCAGAAGCTGAAGATGGCACTTGGACAC
>JAFYOU010000033.1 GCA_017560095.1 Candidatus Gastranaerophilales bacterium | reverse complement strand
TTTTAAGTCATAGCCTTGCAAGCCCTTTTGTAGCCTAGAAATATATACCTTTTGAGGGCTAGTTATTGCATGATTTTCTTTTAATATCTCTTGGGCTTCCTTTGGTAATTTTGCAGGGTTTACAAAATCATAAATTAAAGTATTGCTTGAAATATGTTCCTTGATATCAAGTGTATAAGTTGAGAAAAAATACTCTATTATTAACTGGTCGCCTTTCACTTCAATTTTGCCAGCTTGCCAATAATCAACAAAATCAACCCTTTCGCTTCTCAACTTATGTTCTATAATCATTTAAGCCCCTCTCTTGTGTAATTGCTTGTGTTTTGAATATTCCAAGCGTTCCAAATTTGATATATCGGCATTTTGAGGGTTTTTGTCTAAATGATGTACGATATAGCCTGTGTGAGTTAATCTATCGCATTTTAAATCTTCATTATAATAAAGAACATATACAAGCCTATGCACTGCAATGATAGGGCTTTCAGATTGCCAAGCGTGATAAAATTTTGCTCTATTTTGGATATTTTGGGGTAAATCATAACTATTTACATACGGATAGTTATTCTCATTATTATAAGTTGGTACAATATAGTTAATGCAATCATCTTGATTAATAACTAATGCTTTGAAGTCCGATAAATATTTTGTTTTGTAGCTCATTTTAAATACTCCGTTTGTATATTTTTTAAAAATGAAAATGGCTCCGAGGGTTGAAGCCATTTTTTGCATAAAAGATTGGAATATTTAATTTTTGATGAGTTATAATAAATCTTTTTTATATCCAATCTTATGCAGGCTTTTAAAACCTTTTCAATGCTATTCTAGTAACTCGGATATATGAAACAACTTAAGAAATATTTAACCCCTCTTAAAACGCATCGTGGCTCGTCTGGTGAAAGATTTTAAATGCTTGCATGCCAAATTCGTTACACTCAATTTTTAAAACTGCAAAATACCGTAAATAGGGGGTTTTATTTAACGGAAATATGTGTTAAAATTTTTATGTTTGTATATTTCGCAAATATATAAAAGGAAATAGACAAGCACAAAAATTTTAAAATTTTGTAAAATCGCTCAAAAGTATATAAACAAAGGGTTTAGGGCTATTTTTTATATTTATATTTGTTCTAAAAACTAGGTACACCTAGCCCGAAAAGCAATAATAGCAAATAAAAAAGGCTGGGCGGTATTAAAAAATATAGGTGTAGTGCATATATAAGCCAATTTTGAACATAACGGATGGTATTTCAAGCCTGCTTTTCAAAATACTATTATCATTAATGCTTGCATAAGTTCTTAAAATGCACTATTTGAGGGCTAAACAGGGTATATTTTACCCTACATTATACTAGGTTTTTTATATAGCTATTTAAAGAGTGTAGCGAAAAACAATAAACCTATGCCGATTAATATAGCAACTGCCGTTAATCCTACTATAAAATCATAGAAGCTATTTTGAGGAAGCATACAAGCGATAAATAGTAAACCAATAATAAACCAAGTAAATTTATATTTGAGCAATAATAACAAGCCTAATTTATCCATTTTACACCTCTAAAAGTTTTAAATATGAATATAAAGTTTGTCTTGAAATACTCTTTTTGTTAGCTTTTTTTAATTCATCATTAATTAAAGTTAATTGCTTAACTTTTGGTAAATCAGAATATTTTTTTAAAGTTTTAATTACTTCATCAGGTATATTGTCTTTATTTATTTTAGGTCTACCAAGTTTGCCACCATCTGCAATATAAGCCTCACGACCTATATTGGTTCGCTCTTGTAGCGTTCTATATTCTTCATCAGCTATCCAAGTAAACAAAAGCAAAACTATATCAGCAATTAGTTTTTTACATGGTTCGGTTTCTGCATGTCTTGTGTCTATCATTGGATTAGTTGTGACTACAAACGCAACATTTTTGCGATGTAATTCTGCAAATAATTCTTTGGTTTTGTCGTAAGTTCTACCAAGTCTAGTACATTCAACTAATAGCAAACAATAAGTATCATCTAACTTATTTAATAATTTTTCTAATACAGGACGGTTAAAATTTTTACCTGATTGTGTTTCTGTGTAAATTTCAACACTATTAAAATCTATATTTTGAGCCTTACAAAAATCTTTTAATTGTTTAATTTGCCTTGTGTAAACTTGCCCTAAAGTGCTTTTTCTAACATATGAAGCATATTTATAATTTTTCATTTTGTACCTCATTTCTTACATTTTCATTATGACATACAAAATTGTATTTGTCAAGTTTAATCGCTTCACTTTTTCGTTACATGTTCATTTTTTTTTAACATTCTCTATATTTTCTTTATAATTCAATATTTATAATGCTTTTGAGTATTTTTTCAAAAATCTGCATTTTGAAAAATTTTTCAAAAATTTTTGTAAGATTTAATTATGATTTTATTTTACAGTTGCTTTATACTGCAAAGAGCCTTGATTATTGTAGATATAGAGCCTATTTGATTTTTTAACGGCATAATAAGTTCTTTGTCCTGCCTTATTATAATATGTGGTTTTATTGCCTTTTGTGTAATATTTGCCAATTTTCTGACCTCGAGAATTGTAGATATTTTCGGCAAATACAACATTTGAAAACATAAAACAAATTAAAATCAATGTAAAATTTTTACTCATACAACATAGAACGATGTAAACTGTTAATTGTTCAAATCATTTTTTGTTATACCAAATTTATTCACAAGAGTTTTAAAAGTGTCATTTTTGCTCATCTGTCTATCAAAACCACCATATAGAACCCTAGAACTTAAGTAAAACAAAGCCTTTTCTCTAGTAGGGTATAAATCTTGTAATTGTGTATTGTCTGCAATAAATTTTGCTTTGCTTTCTTGTAAGTCTTGTAAATACTGCCTTTGTGCTTGTTCAGATTTCTCTTTATTGGCTAATTTCTGCTTGTGTTCATACAATTCATTTAAAATATTTTGCTTAATTTCTACATTTTCGGATTTATTAAGCCACGTTAAAAAGCCTTTTTTAGATTTAATAACTTGCTTTTTGACATTAACTACAAAATCCAAAATTTCTAAATCGTTATTTAAAGTTAAAACAACTTCTTTCTTTATTTCTGTTTGTTTTATTTCATTTCTTTCATTTGTTGTTGTTTTTATTTCATTATGATTTATTTTATTTAATTGGGTATCATTTTTATCTGTATTTTTTGTAACATATTTATCTACTTTTATATCGTCTTTGTTACCTAAATTCAAAACTTTTGAGGTGATAATATACGCATTTTGTTTTTTATCCTTTTTGGTCTTTAAAATACATCCTGCATTAACTAATTCTTTTATACTCCTTTTTACTGTCATTTCAGTAATACCAAGATTTAAAGCCATTGTTAAAATCTTTGGGTACACCGTTTTATTTTTGGAATTGTAACAAGAGCATAGATATAAAAGCACCATACTAGCACTATTACTTAATTTTAGCTTGCCTAGTCCACCCCTGATTAATGCGCTGGTTAATTCATAGCCGTTAATATGGCTAACTTCCTGCGTGTTTACTGCATTTAGCATATATTTCACTCCCCTTTTTTGTAAAATTCTTGACACAACTAATAGGCAAGTGATACTATTTTTTTAGCTTAAAAGTATTGGTATCTCTTGCAGGTATCAATTTTTTTTTATTTAATTGTGCATTGCCATGATAAAACCATGTCTTTTTTAAAGTCAAATATTTGCATTTTGTAGGGTTTTTTAATACTATATATGTAAACGAGGGGTAAACGCATGAATAAAAATCTTATAAACGCAGATAATATATATACTTTAAATGCCCTAGTATCGCTTTTAGGGTATAACCGTAAAACCGTTGAAAAACATATTAGCAAAAAACCTTATGAAATTACAACGGTTAGACATAATAACAGGGATTACACGGCTTATATTATTAATGAGGATGAATTAAAAAGGCTAGATTTTGAAATAAGCCAAAATAAAAACGTTATAAACGCACAATATAAAAGCGTTGAACCTAAAATTATACTAAAGAAAAACGATAGTATAAACCCTAAAAATATACAAGCAGATAGCGTTTTACCTGTTTATACTGATGATATGTTAAGAAATGTTAAGCAAACCGATAGCGAAATTATAAAACTTGCTAATGAAAATGCAGAACTAAAACATGAATTAAATGACCTAAAAGAGCGATACCATACGATAGAAAAAGCAAAAATTAAGCTCGAGGGTGATAATAAATACCTAGAAAATGAAACTAAACTAATAACAGATAAGCAAAGACATATTGAGGGTGAAGTATCGAGGCTAACACAAGAGAATGAACAATTTGAAAAAGATAAAATGGCTTTATTAAAAAAAGTTGATAAATGTAAAATTATAATTTTTTCTTTAAGCTCAACTATCTTTTTAGCACTTTTTACGGCTTTAATAGTGTTTATTTGTTATAGAATTTTCAATGTGCAATAATTTGTAAACTACATGTCTGATAATAGCTCGTGTACTGATAAAGGTATAATCAATGCAGTTTACTATTTTTGTGAACTACATGTCTAAACTATTTTGGGTTTTATCATTTGATATAGAAGCCTTTTTATTATTTTGTATTGTGTAAGACTTGGTATATTACTTTTTAATATTTGTTTTGGTAGGAAATATAAAGCAATGGTTTACGCATTAAATTTTATGTACCTATAAACGGGCATAAACTAGTTTAAAATCTAGCTTGTATCGGCATTGTTATTAGTTTTAGGGCATGTTATACTATTATACATACAATTAAAATCATTGCTCATGGCATGTTTTTGGTTATTAGGGCTAAAGTTAAATATGCGCCTTGAAAGGTCTAATATCTTAACTCTTAGCCTTTTTAATTTTTCCTTTAAATGAGCCGATATTTCTAACTGGTCGAGATTTTTATTTTTTATTTCTGCAATGGTCTTTTTATCTGTTCTTAACTCTTTTTTTATCCAATTAGCTGATTTATCGAAAAGCAAATACTTTTTAATGTTAAAAATTTTGCGTTCACTAATATGTTTTTTATGGGGCTTATGTAATTTTTTGGGTTTTTTGGGCAAAGTTAAAACTAAATCAGATGGCAAGTGTATTTCACCCCTATGGTACATTTTATGTGCTTCAGGGGTTAAAGCTATTAAATTACTGCTTCGATTGCATTGAGTATTTCTATTTACGTGGTGTACTTCTTTTCCTTTTAAGTCATAGCCTTGCAAGCCCTTTTGTAGCCTAGAAATATATACCTTTTGAGGGCTAGTTATTGCATGATTTTCTTTTAATATCTCTTGGGCTTCCTTTGGTAATTTTGCAGGGTTTACAAAATCATAAATTAAAGT
>JAFYOU010000005.1 GCA_017560095.1 Candidatus Gastranaerophilales bacterium | reverse complement strand
TAGCTAATTTTAAGATTTTTTTATGTCTTTTTCTTAATACGTTACCACGTTTAACTCTCATAGTTCACAACCTTCCTTATCTAGTGTATTTCTTTGCATACGGTAATTCTTTAGCAATCATTGCTAAGTTTCCTTCGAAAACTTCTGTTGTTCCAGAAAGTCTTCCTTTTCTAGCAGGACTTTTGTGAGCTAATAAGTGACCTTTACCAGCTTTTTGTCTTAAAACTTTGCCAGATCCTGTAATTTTGTAGCGTTTAGCTGCAGATCTGTGTGTTTTCATTTTAGGCATTTTATTTCTCCTTTTTATTTTCATCCCTTGTGGCATACCAAAGCCACTTTAGGTAATTAATATATTATTTTAAACATGACTCATTTGCAAGAATTCATTAAGAAATATTTTATTTTTTTATTTCTCAATTTTTTTATAAATATCACTTTCTAGTTTTTCAAGCTTCCTTTTTATACGCTTGTCTTGCTTTTCTATCCAAGCGTTTAATTCTTCTTCGAACTGTTTTGCGGGTATTATGCATTCACCCGTTGATACTTTTGAATAATGAGCCTCAGTAAATTCTTCAATAAAGCCTTTGTATTCCTTGATAATTTCATCTGAGATTTCTTTGGCCATTTCTAAAATTACGGCAACATCAACGCCAGCCATTTTACGCTGTTCTTCAGTCAGATACTTTGCACCTGTTAAATTTCGAACACCAGTAAGTTGCCCCATGCTCATATATACAACTGCAGTTTCGGCACTTGAAGTAGTTTGTCTCATATCATCAGTAATTCCCCAAGAGCTATTTATTCCATATATAGTATTTTAAGCACTATGTCCACCATAATCACAAACAATTTCACTTATAAGTTTTTCAAAAGAATATTCTTCATTTTGTGACTCTTTAAAAAACATAGCGCCACCAAAATCACCTCTTGGATCAAGTGTTATAAAATCAACTTTTCCAGGCAAGTACCAAGGTTTACTTTTTTTCTAATATTTTATACATTAAATAAAGATTTAAAGCATGTCCTGCCTCATGTGAAGTTACAATTTTTTTACGATGTTCAGAAATATGGGCTGCATTTGTTCTACCTGATATAACTTGCAAGTATGCTTCAGTAAAATCCTCCCCATCAATTGCTTCTTTTCTCTTTCTTTTGAAATAATACTTGCTTTATTTAATAATTGAATCAAATTAACAACGTTAAAATATTGAGTAGTTTCAAAAATATTTCTTAAAATCCTCTTTCTTTAACCACTTGGAACATCCAGAATTTTATAACCATTTTTTTCAATATAATAATCAACAATTTCCCTTCATTGTTCGCTATCCTTTGGCTGATAAATGATTAATTCATCAAGAAACTCTGTTGGTTTTTGAATATTTTCATCAATTGCTTCATGTATATTCATTGAACCCACAACAACGATATTATATTTTCCCTCCGCTCTTATTGTATCCGTTTCATCTTGCAACTGTTTAAAAACTTTTTGTTCATAAATTGAAGAAATTCCATACAATGGATTTGAGCCAAAATTATCAAAATTTTTAATAAATATCATTGCTGCATCTAATACAAAAATAATTTTTTCGCTAAGAATTTACAAAAATTAAAAAACTTCATTAAACTATATGCTCTCTATGCCCAACCCAAATAATGCAAAATCATATTTTACTGGATCATTTTCATCAAATTCTTTTAGTTTACTTGTAAGCTCTAGCACTGCCTTAAAATCATTAGAAGAACGTTTCAATAGCCCAAATTCGCGAGATAATCTTGCAACATGAGTATCTAAAGGAATTAAAAGCTGAGATTTTTTAATTGATTTCCATATTCCAAAATCAACAACCCCATCTCGAACCATCCACCTTAAAAACATATTTAATCTTTTTAGTGCTGAATTATTTTCAGGTTTTGCAAACATAAAGCAAAAACCTTGATTGTCAGGACAATTTGAATTTGAATAAAAATAATTTGTAACTTTTTCAAAAGGATTTTTTAGATTAAAAAGCTCTTCTAATGAAGACTTGTCTTGGATATATAATTTATTTAAAAGCCTCAAAAGTTCAAGTAAATCCTGACTTTTAATAAAACGATAAACAAATTCCGATAAATTAAATTTTTTATAATCAGCTATTAACTGATGTGGTGCTTCGCTTAAATTAAAAAGATATTCTAATTTTTTAATAAACAATTCTCTTTTTCCAAAGGCAAACAATGAAGAAATAAAGGCACTTATTTCTATATCTTCTTTGTTTTTCCATTTGTGTGGAAATTGAATAGGATCCGATTTAATAAATTCTTCGGTTTCATATTTTAAAACAAGACTATCTAATTTATTTTTCATTTCTTAAATTCTCAAAATAATCTTTAATTAATTGATTACAGTCATCTTCCAAAATACCACCTTTGACATTTATTTTAGAATTAGCTAATTTCGATAAGTCAATCGCGCTGCCGAATGCACCATATTTTAAATCAACACTTCCAAAATAAAGATTTTTAATTCTTGCATTTAATATCGCCCAAGCACACATAGGGCAAGGCTCAAGGGTAACATACATATCGCAATCGTCTAGTCTCCAATTATTTAATTTCTTGTTAGCTTCAATAATTGCTAAAATTTCAGCATGGGCGATTGTTTGATTATCTTCTTCTCTTTTATTTATTTGAAGTGAAACAATTTCACCATTTTTTACAATAAGCGCTGCCACTGGTATATCTTTTTTGCTTTTTCTAGCTTCACCTAAAGCCATGGTCATATATTTATTCAACATAATCGTCAAATTCCAAAACTATTGTAAAATATTCATCGCAATCTAAAGATAAATCAATTTTTAATGCAGCAGCTAAACCTTTCACAATATACAAACCCAAACCTGTACCCCTTGTGGTTCTTGTTAAATCCGAATCAACACGGGTGAATTTATCAAATAATCTGTCTTTCATTTCTTGAGAAATTTTCTCGCATTTATTTGAAATTTTTAATACAGGCTTATTTCCTTGATTAAAAGCTTCAATTTTAATTGGAGCATTATCAATATTATATTTAATAGCATTATCTATCAAATTAACTAAAATTTGCTCAAGCCTATAAACATCTGCATAAACATAATTTAAATCTTTTGAAATATTAACATCAAATTCAATATTTTCATTTTTCAAACACTCTAAAAC
Organism: Candidatus Gastranaerophilales bacterium; assembly: GCA_017560095.1. GTDB lineage: Bacteria > Cyanobacteriota > Vampirovibrionia > Gastranaerophilales > Gastranaerophilaceae > RUG14156. Next base: position 36,579 of record JAFYOU010000005.1, on the reverse strand, counting down.
TTGATTGATTGATTCAATCAAATCAACTTCTTCAATATTAAATTTTAAACTATAGCTTTCCAATTCAGGTATAACAAGTAAATCTTCAACCATTTTTGATAATCTTTGAGCTTGTTGCTTTATTGTTTGAAGGGATTTAACTTTTGTCTCATCATCAACCACAACATCTCGGCGCAATAATCTTGAAGTATAGCCAATTATACTTGTCAACGGGGTTCTAAATTCATGGCTTGTTGCATTAACTAAATGTTCTCTAAATTCATTTAATTTTTCCAGTTCAACATTTTTAGTTCGCAAATCTTTATAAGAAAGTTTGATTTTATTTGCCATGTAGTTGAATTCTTTAGCTAAAAATACAAGCTCATATGGCGTAAAAACAGATTTCAAAAGATGAATTTTTTTGTCATAATTACCTTTTGAAATTGCTGTAATTCCCTTAAATAATTGTTTTACATTTATATATAAATAAATAGTATACAAACCAACCATTACAAAAATAAACAACATTGATAAAGATAATGCTAAAATAATTCTAAAACGAGCTTTTGTAATTGTTTTTGTTGTAATTTTCTTCGTAGTATCTACTATTATTAACCAATCTGGATTACTTATTTTATAGTAGGCCTTTGGGGTATTTTTTCTTTTTCCAAATATTCCCTCTAAAGATCCTTCCTTAATATTTAGCTCATCTAAAACAATTTGTGCACTTTCTATTGTTGCATTAGTTGCAAGCAAATTATTTGTTTTTGAATCAAAAATATAAATATGCCTTAAAAGTTCATTTGAAAACAATTTATCAATTATGTTTATTTCAATTTGTGCAGTTAAATAATATTTTCCTTCTTTATCTATTTGAGAAAAAAGTGTCAAATATTTATTTTCTAATCCATGAACCTGTTTTTCTAATTTATTTTTTTCAATTACGTCTAAATTTTTAAATAATCTTGTCTTAGCCTCGATTTCATCAAAATATTGCACTTTTGCCATGGTATTGGGGATATAATTAAATCCAGAAGCCATTTGATTTAATTGAGATTGGCTAAAATTAACATAGTTTTCTACAGCATTTCCAATAAATCTTGCCATTAAAATTGCATTATTTGCAAGCTCGTTTCTAATACTTTGCTGTGAAACATTATTAATAATAAACCCCATTGTAATAAACGGTATCAATACCGCAAAAACAAGCACTATAATTATTTGTTCAACTATCTTTAATCTTCTCATTATTCTTCCAATGGTCCAAATGGAGTTAATTTATAGCCAACATTTACGATTGTATGTAAATACTTTGGCTCTCTTGTGTTTATTTCAATTTTTTGTCTCAAGCCACCAACATGAACTCTTACCATTCGAACGTCTTCATCGCTTCCATATCCCCACACTTCGTCTAATAAAGTTGCCAAAGTTACAGGAGAATTAACATGCTGCATCAAACAATACAAAATTTCAAATTCCGTTGGAGTTAATTTAACCTTTTTATCTAAAATTAAAGCCTCTAAGCTATCAGGTAAAATCTCAATATCACCCGCTCTTAAAACTTCTTTTACGTCCTGTTCTTGACTTGATTCTCCTCTTCTTAATAAAGCTCTTATTCTTAGCAATACCTCTTGGATTTCAAAAGGTTTAATTAAATAATCATCGGCACCACAATCAAAACCTTGAGTTTTATCTTCAATTGTTCCTTTGGCAGTAAGCATTAAAATCGGAATATTTGGCTTTGCAATCCTGATGTTTTTACACACATCATAGCCATTCATTTTAGGCATCATTACATCTAGTAATATTAAATCATAATTGTTTTCTAGCGCTTTTTTTAAGCCTTCTTGTCCATCAATAGCACAATCAACCAAGTAACCACTTTGCGCAATATCAAAAACTAAAAGTTCTCTAATTTGCTTATCGTCATCTACAATTAATAATCTCTTATTATTCTTTTGCATTTTCTATCACCTTAACGTTCATGATTTTGTTTTCTTTTGAAACAATTTCAACTCGATTGCCCGCCTTAATTAATTTATCGTTTATGCTTTTAGCACTCCAAAGCTGATTGTTATATTCAATATATCCCAAACCGTCAATCGACAAAGTTTTACCAATATCCTTTTTTACAACTGCACTTTTGCCTATAAAATCATCTAAATCTTTTTCTTTTTGAGCATCTTTTTGCTCTTTTCTGAGTGTGCTTTTAATTAAAAAATAAAAAAGCATTCCAAAACTCGGCAATGAAAAAGCTTGATATAAATAATTTTGCTCAAACTTAAATGCAATAATTGAGCAAAACAAAAAAGTAGCTGCCAAAGTCAACTTTATAGTACTTGTTTTTTTAAAATCTAAATACAAAAAAACTATACCTAATATTGCCCAAATAACATACATTTCCTCAACCTCATCACCTGTAACAAAATTATAAATATTTAAAAATATAGTGTCAATTAATGAAAATAAAATTTCTTTTTCTTTGCAGGCGTATATGTACCAACAAAATCGATTATAGTTATTTCAGGTTTACAATTCAGCCTTAAAGGAAATCCTGTCATACCTAGTCCTTTAGAAACAATCATCCTATTTCTTGTTTCTTTAATTAAACCACTTGCCAATTTAGAGCCATACCTTGAAGAAACAAATACAGGTTTTGTAAATGGAATCACAAATTGCCCGCCATGAGTGTGTCCTGCTAAAACTAAATTTGTATTTTCTATTATATCATAATAAACATCAGGATTATGAGTCAGAACAATTCTTGGAGTACCTGTTCTTCGAAAAGCTTGACTTATATTTACTTGTTTAGTCGTTGCATCCGAAAGACCAATGATATCTATATAACGATTTTTACTTATAATTCTCATATTGGTATTTTCAAGAACCCTTATCCCATTGCTTCTTAAAGCAGAGGTAATCAATTTGCCATCAACCCACCAATCATGTTCTCCAAGAACAGCGTAAGTCTGAGTATTTAATAAACTCAACTTCGAAGCCATAATATCAGGCGACATTGTTTTTTTAATATTGTGTCCCGCTACATAATCACCACCCAAAAAAACAATATTTGGTTTTTCCTGATTTGTTAGCTTTACAATTTTGTCTAATCTTTTATAATCGCGCCTTTTTAAATGAAAATCACTCAAAAATGCAACTCTAATTCCTTGGAGCTGTTTATCTTCTATCGCATATCTTTTAATTTCTAATGAATTTGGCTCAATGAAAACGCTTCTTATCAAAACAAAGACAAAAAACGCTATCAATACCAGCATTTCTTTAGTCATAGAACCATTTTATCACTTAGTCAAAATAAAATACATATATGATTTAAAAATCCATAATATTACGTATAATAATCAAGAATAATTCCAAGGAAAATCTATGAACAATACAAATGAAATACAAAAAAACTTATTTTTTGAATATGCAATAAATGAAAACAATTCAAAATGGGAAAATTCCATAACTAGAATTTCACCCTTATCCCATAAACCAAATGATATTCGCTCAGAATTCGACAGAGACAATACTCGTATCCTACACTCAAGCGCATATCGAAGATTAAAACACAAAACCCAAGTTTTTTTTGCAACCAACAATGACCACGTATGTACAAGAATTGAACATGTAAATCATGTTGCAAGCATTTCTAAAACCATTTCAAAGGCGCTAGGTTTAAATGTTGCTTTAGCTGAAGCTATTGCGCTTGGTCATGATTTAGGACACAGTCCCTTTGGTCATCATGGCGAACGCATAATTGAAAAAATCATGGATAAACATGGTTTTGATAAAAAATTTTGGCACGAAAAAAACTCATTAAGATTTATTGATTACATTGAAACACTTCCAAACTATAGCGGATTTAAAGAAAATTTGAATTTAACCTACGCGGTAAGAGATGGAATCGTCTGTCATTGCGGAGAAGTAAATGAAAATTCACTTAAACCAAGAAATGAGTTCATCGACCTTAATTTAATTGAAAAAGGTAAATATATGCCTTACACTTTTGAAGGTTGCGTTGTCAAAATTTCAGATAAAATTGCTTACTTAGGGCGCGACATAGAGGACGCTTATAACTATAAATTCTTTGATAAAGAAGACATGATGACCTTAAAACAATTAGCACAAGAAGTAATGAAGAAAAAAATAAAGTTTAAAGACGTGAATACTTCGTCTTTAATTCACGAATTCATAGTTAATCTTTGCAAAAACTCCAATCCTGAAATAGGTTTAACTTTTTCCAAAGAACATTACGATATGATGAATAAAATCAAAAAATTCAATTATCAAAAAATATATTCAAACCCTCGTTTTAACCCATTTATGAAATATGCAAAATTAGTTATTAATGATATTTTTGACTTTTTAGAAGCCCATTATGATGGCAAAAATACGATTCATAGACTTCAAAAATATTCAAAATTTTATCCAACTGCAACATTGGATTTTACAGATTGGTTGATTAAATATTCAAATATTGATGAAAAAACTCACCGTCTTCGCAAATACAGAAATATTATAATATATGATATAGAAAATATTATGGATTATAAACAAGCAATAATAGACTATATTTCAGGCATGAGCGATAATTACGCTATTAAAATTTATAAAGAACTAACTGAATTTTAACGAGCAAATATTTTTTTTACAAACTTTATATATTATATGAAACTTAATAATTTTAATCATATAACTTTTGAAAAAAAAAACATGTTGCAAATTGCACTATCATAAAGAACAACAAACCCTCTCCCTGTAAAATATATAAATTAGAAGAAGGAGATGAAGATTACTATTGTAAAAAACTCAAAACTCTTGCTTGGAAAAACTCCTTTTTTTCTTTTGGAGATAAGCCTCGCCCTCAAGGCAACTTAATCCACAGAGACCATTTTGTAATAGAAGACGAAAAACAAAGGTGTATAAGCTTTTGCGAAGTAGATCCCAACACTAAGCCTTTTGAGGCACGCTTACAAGCAATAGAAACTGTTCCAAAATATAGCAGAAGGAAACAAAAAAGAAAAACTAAATACATTGGAGAAACTTTAATTGCTTTTTTGGCGCTACATTATCAAAAAGCAAACAAAGCGCTTCATGTTGAAAACGCATTGGGTGAAGCAGAAATTTTTTATTCTAGAAATTGCCATATGATAAAAGCAGAAAAAATAATTGCTCCAGACTACATTCTTCCAAAAGAAGCAGTAAAACAATTGCTCTCGCAAAACGAGAAACACACAGGATCCAAAATAGAATATCTATTATAATCTTAGCAATTTTTTTCATTTAGATAACTTATTAAGTTATGAATATTTCCTTAAAACAAAACATTTACAACATAAGCTTTCAAAAAACCTTAAAAGCAAAAGCCTCCATTAAAAAAGATGGAAGAAAATTCCCCGTTCAAATATATCATCTTGATAAAAACAAAGATATGGACACTTTTGAAGACGCACTGCACACAAGAAACTGGGATGGAAATTTCTACAGTGAAAATTTTATCACTTTCTGCCCCGAAGCTTTAGATGACACAAACTATTCGCTATACACACTTGAAAATGACAAAGAAGTACTTGGTTGCGTTGAAATTGAAAGAAAAGAAGATAATATAGAAGTTTTTTTTACTTGAAGTTGCACCTGCTCATTCTTTATATAATCCAAATCGAAAAACAAAATATATTGGTGAAACCTTATTATCTTTTTTGGCAACATTAGCACAAAGCGAAAACAAAGACCTAATAATAACAGATATTGCAGACAAAGAAAAAACAAAAACTTTTTATCAGCAATGCGGTTTCAGAAACCGTGGCAAAGATAGCGCAATATTAAGTCATAATCGTCTTGGTAATTTAATTTCGAATAACGAAAAGCACACAGGAAATAAAATAGAATTAATAGGATAAAACTTCGCTCATACTTTGATAAGCAACATCAACCACAAAATCCATATCAGGCTTATCGATTATCAATGGCGGATTAAAATAAATCACATTTCCCAAAGGTCTTAACAAGACTCCTTTTTGAAGAGCTTTTTTATAAATTTGATATCCAATTCTTAAGCTGGGTTCAAACGTTTCTTTTGTTTTTTTGTCTTTAACAAGTTCAATTGCATTAATTAAGCCAATAGAGCGAACTTCGCCCACGTTTTTATGATTTAAAAATTTTTCTTTTATTATTTCATTGAAATATAGAGTTGTTTCTTTAAGCTGCTCTTGAATTTTGCCAGTTTCCAAAATATCTAATACTCCCAAAGCGCAACTTGCCCCTAAAGGATTTCCACTATATGTATGCGAATGCATAAAAGCTTTATAAGTATTATAATCATCATAAAATGCGTTATAAATTTTATCAGTTGTTATAGCAATTGCCATTGGCATATAGCCTCCTGTTAAACCCTTTGAAACACACATAATATCAGGGGCAATATTCGCATGATTGCAAGCAAACATTTTACCAGTTCTTAAAAAACCTGTTGCAATTTCATCTAAAATTAAATGAACATTATATTTATCACAAATTTCTCTTAATTTTTTAAGATATAAAGCAGGGTATATTTTCATGCCAGCACTTCCTTGAAGCAATGGCTCAACTAAAATTGCACAAGTTTCAGCTCCATACTTTTCAAATTGCTCTTCGCAATCACAAAAACATTCGCATTGGCAATTATCTCGACATTCTCCATAAGGACAACGATAACAATCAGGAGCTTTGATTCTAATTACATCCATTAAAATCGGTTTATAAATTTTTGTATATAAATCACAATCGCCAACAGATAATGCACTTATAGTTTCACCATGATAAGCATCAGTCAATGCCATAAATCTCTTTTTTTGAGGCAAGCCTACTTGTTGAAAATATTGAAAACTTATTTTCATAGCCATTTCAATTGAGCTTGAACCATTATCTGCAAAATTAAACTTACTTAATCCATTTGGCAAAAGTTTTTTTAATCTCATACAAAGTTCAATTACAGGCTTATTAGAAAAATTAGCAAAGATAACATGTTCAAGATTATCTGCTTGCTCTTTTAAGCGATTTGAAATAACAGGATTACAATGGCCTAATAAATTACACCACCATGAAGAAACTACGTCTTTATAGCATTTTCCATTAATATCATAAAGATTAACCCCATCACCACGCTCAATTACAATTGGTGGAAGCTCTTCATAATCTTTCATTTGAGAACAAGGATGCCAAATGTGAGCTAAATCTTCTTTTTGCCAATCTATTGTCATAAACAAATCTTAACATAAAATCATAAGAATTGGTTATGATTCACCAAGATATTTACTCAGTTTTTCACGCATAGCTGGTACTTCAGTTTTTAACCTTCTTTTTAATTCTGCAGCGCATTCTTTTTCAATTAAACTCTTTTTATCACTTTCAATTTGTTGAGAGAATTTTTCTAACATATCATCAAAAGGCTGAAATTTATTAATAATATCCTTTACTTCATTTTCTATCGCGCAATCACCTTTTGCAATGTGCATTAAAATCTCTCTTTCACTTGGAAACCTAGCAAATCCATTAGTACTACATCCTGGATATTCTAAAGTATATTTTGCTTTGCGTTTATCACTACCATCAGGCATGGTTACACTTGCAAAACAAGCTATATGATTAGAACGTTTATATTCTTTTGCTCCTATAGATAATTCTACTCTATCCCCACCAAATTCCTTTAATTTCGGATTACTATCTAAAAAACTTTAATTTTGCCAAAACATCAACTTCGGTTTCCTTGCTAACCTGTCTTGCATTTTCAATGGTTTCTTTGCTCCAAACTGCTTTAAAGCTTGGTTGATTTTGGGTTTTATTATTTTTAACTTGTTTATTTAAATTAAATGATACTGGGGATAATTTCATTTTTAATTCCTTTTAATGTTTGTATTCTTATAATACTTGTAAATAAAAAAATTCGCACATAATCATTTTTTTTAACATTTGTTAATAATTTAGTTTGCAAACTCAAAAGTTTCAACACAAAATATTTTCACGTTTTTTATAAAAATATGAAAATTAACTTTAGCAAAATATACTCGTATCAACCAACAAAAAAATCAGATAAACCAAATACAACTGTACAAAAAAAGCAAAATTTCGTATCTTTAAATGGATTAAATTGTATTGCAAGTTACAATTTAGCTTTTGGCAAAAGAGCTGTATATGCAATGAAATATGACGGGAGCTATCAAAAATTCGAAAGTGTAAAAGATGCTTGTAACGCATTCAACATTAGCAACATCAATAACACATTAAATGGAATAACTAGTGCTTCTAATGGCACAGTATTTGCTTATGCAGATACTTTAGAAGAAAAGGATGGTACAATCAATCCCCAAGCTTTAAAAAAACTGCTTTTAGGCTTCAAAGTTGCAAGTAACCAACCAATATATATAATAGACATCCATGGAACAATGCATAGATTTGATAAACTAACTCAAGCTATAAAAAAATTAAATATAAGCCAATCACAAATTTCAGAGCTTTTAAATCAAAACAAAGGCACAGTAAAAGGCTATGTTGCAATCCGAGCTTTTGACGTTGACTTAAGAGATGAGTCTGGAGCTCTGCTAAAAGATAAAAATGGGCGACAAATGATAGATAGAAAAAAAATAAATAAATTAAGAGAGAATTTCCTTTATGCAAAAAATTTTCCAATAGCCAAAATTGATTCAAAAGGTAATATTAAACAATATGCAAATGCACAAGAAGCTGCCCTAGATACAAACCGCAAAAGAAGAGATATTTATAGTTCACTAAATACCGGAAGAATAATTAGCGAAAATTTCTTTTTTGTTCGCCTTAGCGATATTGTTGCACTAGATGCAAATAACGATGTTGTGTTTGATGAAAATAACAATTTTGCAATTGACGACAACAAAATTCAAGAATTTGTAAAATCTAGATTTAGAAAATAAAACCCTTTACCCATTAATCTTAAAATAAACTTCTCTTAAAGTTTTCTTTGAAATATGTGTATATAATTGAGTTGTAACAATACTAGAATGGCCCAAAAGTTCTTGAACAACTCTTAAATCAGCACCATTTTCAAGCAAATGTGTTGCAAAAGAATGACGAATTGTATGTGGAGAAATATTTTTTCCAACAATATTACCCAAAGAATGAACTATCTTATAAACCTTTTGACGAGTAATTTTCGTACCATTTGAATTTAAAAACAAATACGGTTTTGAATTATATCTTAATGCAATCAATTCTCTTTTTTTAAGATATTCTTTTAATGTAGCACTACATTTTTTTCCTATTGGAACAAGACGCTCTTTTGAGCCTTTACCAAAAACTTTTATCATATTTTGAGCTAAGTCTAAATTTTTAAGCTCAAGCTCTGTTAATTCACTGACTCTTATTCCTGCGCTATATAATAGTTCAACCATTGCAAAATCAACTAAATCAAGTTTTTCTTTTAAAATTTTATCAAGCTCTGATATAGTTAAAATCTTAGGCAATCTTCTAGGCAGCTTTGGCGGAGTAATAGAACTTGAAGGATTTGCTTTAATAATTCTTTTATAACAAAGATATTTAAAAAAACCTTTAATTGAAGCGATTTTTCTTGTGATTGTAGATGGATTTATTTCATTTCTTGCCAAATATTTTGTATACGATGAGAAATCTTTTCTTTTTAATTCATTCAATTCTACGTCTTTTTCAATATAATCAAAAAAAGCAATTAAATCACTTTGATAAGCCAAAATTGTATTTTGCGATAAACCTCGCTCTAATTCAAGATAAGCAAGATAATCTGAAATATGCTGTGAAATTGTTCCTTCTATATTGCTCACAAATCAATTTTATCAATTTTTAAAAGGCAAAACAATACTAAAAGTTGCACCTTTTTCTTTATTATTTTTTGCAATAATTTCTCCATTGTGAGCCAGAACAATCTTATTTGCAATATATAAACCTAGCCCAACACCAATGTTTGAATATTTTTTTGCAGATGTATAATATTTTTTAAAAATTTTATTAATATCTTTTTCTTTAATACCTTCCCCTTCATCAGAAACAGAGATTACGACATTATTTTGCTTTCTCTCTAAAGATAAGGTTATATACTTTGTATTTTTGCCATAAAAAATAGCATTAGATATTAAATTATTTAACACTCGCTTAAACAAAAAAGAATCAAGCGGATAATTTATTTCACATTCTTGCTTAAATACAATTTCTTTGTTTTGTATAGTTAATATACTTTTGTTTTGCTCAATAATTTCACCAATAATCTTATTTAAGTTAACTTCTTTTACTTTTGGATTAAGTTCTTGCCTATCTAATTTATAAACATCCAATAAATCTAAAACTAAATTTTTTAAATCATTATTTGAAATTTTAAGATTTTTAATTGCAGAATATTGAACTTCTGATAATTCACCAAAATTCCCATTCAAAAACAAATCATATGTATTATCTTGAGCTATAATTGGAACTTTTAAATCATGCGCTAAACTTGAAATAAAATCTTGTTTGATACTTTGGGTTTGTTTTTCCTTTTCAATATATTCATTTATCATTGAATCTCTGTCAAATACACTTTCCAATAATGCATTTGTATTTTTTGATAATTGAATAGTTAAAGCATCAATGCCATCTTCGCATTTAGAATTTAAATTTCCATAACGAGCCGAAATAATAACATTTAAATAATTATATAAATATCTCGACAGACGATTGTATTTTACACACAAATTAGCATGTTTAACAATCAACACCAAAGCCAGCAAAATAACAATTAAAATAAATAGTAAACTTATCAGCACAACTATAATATTCATTAAATAGCGCCTCTTTCTTTTTCTATTAATTTTAGCGCATCAATACATCTTTGTTTTTTATCTAATTCTTTTTGCTTTGAAAAAATAACAAGAGCTTTGCCAATATTAATCAAAGCTAAATCATATTGTCTATAAATATAATAAACAACGCCAAGATTAAAATAAGCCTTAGCATAAGCAGGATTTATCTTAATCGCAGCATTATAATATTTTATTGCATTTTTATGATTATTTGTTGCAAATTCGCAAACACCCTTATAATAATACCCATGTTCATCTTTAGGGAAATTATAAAGAAGCTTGTCTATGTTAATCATTGCTGTTTCAAAATGCGACTGACTAATTTTACTTTTAATTATTTGATAATATTCTCTAAGTATCTTTTGCTTCATAACCCATCACAAACATTATATTTTAAAAAATAAAATTAATAAAATCTTTACAAATTAAGTTACAAAAAGCCTTATAAAATTTTTTATGTAATAATATCTAAAGATGGCAAGAAAAAAGAGATTTATAGATGAAATTAAATGAAATCAAAACAAATGATGCTTTTAACTATGGCTACTTATTAAAAAGAATTTTCCCATACATTAAGCCTTTATTATTTAGAATTGCAATAACTTTTGCTTTAGCAATTCCTTTGGGTTTATTAGATGGCGTAACCGCTTTTGTGCTTAAGCCCTATATAGACGTTGTTGTTAATGGCCAGACTATTGATTGGCATGGCTACATACTAACAAGAGATTTGTTAGCAAAAATCATTCCTCCTGGAATCGTAATTTTTGCAGGCGTTCAAGGTATTTTAAGATACCTAAACACATATTTATCCGATTGGATTAGCTTAACTATTGTAAATAGTGTAAAAATAGACTTATTTAAAAAATTAGTTTATTTAGATTCTAAATTTTACGATGATAACTCTTCAGGTCTTGTTATTTCAAGGTTTTTATCTGACCCAGATAATGCAAGCAGATCATTAATTCATTCAATAAAAACTTTAATAACTTCATTTACAAGTGCCTTAGGCTTAATTTTTGTCTTACTTTACAATTCATGGGAATTGGCTTTTGTTGGAGTAATTGTTTTAATTTGCGCTTTTGTTCCAATGGCATTATTAAGAAAAAAAATAAAGCAAGTTTCAAATAAAACAACTGTTGTTGGTGGCAACATTACAACATCATTTAATGAAACCTATAAAGGGAACAAAGTAATTTCTGGTTATAATTTACAAGAATCCACATATATAAAAATCAAAACCTTAATTAGGGAAACTTTCGATCTACATATGTCTTTAACAAAAAGAACAGGTTGGTTATCCCCAATAATGTATATTATTGCAAGTTGTGGGATTGCTGTAGTTATGTTTGTAGGCAATGAGTTAATTGCAACAGACAGACTAACAACTGGAAGCTTTGCAAGCTTCATTACTTCATTATTGCTTTTATATAAACCTGTTAAAACTTTAGGTAACGATTTAACAAACATACAAAACGTATTTGTTGCAATCAATAGAGTATTTGACTTATTTGATTTTAATTCAAGAATTGAAGATAAAGGACAAAAAGAGCTAAACTTTATTCCTCAAAATATTGAATTTAAAAACATTAAATTCTCTTATGATAATTCAAAAGAAATACTAAAAGGAATTTCTTTTAGCGCTCGTCGTGGTCAAACTATAGCAATAGTAGGTAATTCTGGTGGCGGAAAATCTACCATAGTTAATTTATTACCAAGATTCTACGATGTTAATGAAGGTGGAATATTTTTTGATTGCATAAATATAAAAGATTTTAGCTTGAATTCATTACGAAATTCTATTTCGCAAGTTTTTCAAAACAACTTTTTATTCTCAGGAACAATTAAAGAAAATATCTTAATAGGTAACAAAAATGCAACACAAGAAGAACTTGATAAAGTCTTAAAAGCAGCACACTTGGATGAATTTATTTCAACTTTGAAGAATGGAATAGATACAGATGTTGCAGAAAACGGCGTTTCATTATCTGGAGGGCAACAACAAAGAATTGCAATCGCTAGAGCCATGATTAAAAATGCTCCAATTGTTGTTTTAGATGAGGCAACATCAGCTCTCGACAACAAATCAGAAAAAGTTGTTCAAAAAGCCTTAGACAACTTAATGCAAGATAGAACAGTTTTTGTAATTGCACATAGACTTTCAACAATATTTAATGCAGATAAAATCATTGTTGTTGATAACGGACAAATTGTTGAAATGGGCACACATGAAGAATTAATAAACATTTCCGATGGGAAATACAGAAACCTATATAATATGCAATTCAAAAATCAAGAAGAAATTTTAGAAAATGTTTAATAAAAATACTTGACAACAAAACTTGATAGTGTAATATAGATATTACGCAAGGGCGTTTAGCTCAGTTGGTAGAGCGCTTCCCTTACAAGGAAGATGTCGGGAGTTCGAGCCTCTCAACGCCCACCATAAAAACCACTCAGAAATGGGTGGTTTTTTTATTAGCGTTTCGAGGAACCTCAGCCTACGGCACTACTTTATTTCTAAAGTTCGCCAATGCTCACTTAAGAACTAAAGCATTCAACGCCCACCATAAAAACCACTCAGAAATGGGTGGTTTTTTTATTAGCGTTTAATTAAATCTCAAATAAAGATAATTCTATTTTGAAGTATTCTTTTTTAAATACAAAACTAAAAATAAATATTTTTACACTTATATTCAAAAAACACTAGCAATTAACATGTATTATTTTTTTTATTGTTATAATTTAGTTATGACTATAATTCCAGCAGATTTAGCTATACATAAACCCAAAAAATCACTTATTGATTTAATGGAAAAAAATGAAGTTAAAGAAAATGTTTTAGGTGAATTTGATTCAGATTTTCACGCAATTTCAATTGTTGAAAGTACAATTGGTCGATTTTTGAAATATGACGACACTTATCAAGCAGGTTTTATAGATACACCTTTCTATAAAGGTAATTTGCCATATATTAATTATTTTTTAATTCCCACTTTAATGAATCCTGAAATTAAAAATATTTTACTTGTAGGTTTTGGTTCTGGTATTTTGGTCAATCAATTGGAACAACTTTTGCCTATTAAAAATATTGATATTGTTGATATTGAAGAAAATATTTTTTCAATTGCAAAAAACTATTTTAACTTCAAAGAATCCAACAAGCAAAACTTTTATCTTCAAGATGCATTAATTTACCTTAAAACAACAAAAAAAAGATATGATTTAATTATTGTTGATGTTGCGGGAAATGAAGGAATAGACGAAAGATTTTGCAACCAAGAATATTTAAATTTAATAAAAAAATGCCTTACAAAAAATGGAATTTTTGTATCTAATATGCCATCAAGTCGAGATATTTTTAATAAAAAAAACAAATTTGCGCTTGAGTTAATCGAGCTTTACCGATCAAATTTTGTTTTTACCAATATATATAATGGTGAAACTTCAAATAAAATTTTTTATAAAACATTCTTCGATTTAGACGAAGTTGTTTTTGATATAACAAACTTGATTATGATTTCATCAAACAAAAAATATGAAATAAAAAACAATGAATTATTAAACAAAATCGTAGATATTAAACCTTATTTAAAGGATTTGCGCAATTAATATATTTTACAAGTTTTATAAAAATAACTTATGAAAATTCGCAATATAAATTTTGCTAACAACTCCCCAAAAATATTTGAAAACCATAAAGAACAAAGAAACCCTTATGTTCAATTTGATAATTTTTCAAGTTCTTATTGTTCTGCTATAAAATGTTTAAATCTTTCTTTTAGGGGTAAAACTGATGAAGAACTTTTGAGGCAAAAACTAGAAAAAGAACTTTTAGCACAACGGATTAATATAGATGCTGTTAAAGATTACATAAGAGAAGAATACCTTGAAAAAATACAAAAAGCTTTAGAATATTTCAGAAAACACCCAGATTTTCCAATAGATTTTAGAGATAGATTTTTTATTGATGTAATTTCCGAATGCGAATATTGCGAAGATGAAAACTTTTATTCTGGCATAAAAAAATTCAATGAAGTCTATCAAATGATTATACTTAATCCTGAATTATATATTAATGGAGAGGCTAAAGATACTCAAGAAGCAAAAAAAGAGATATATGATTATGTTTTTACATATCAAGATATTTTAGCTGAAGTTGCAAATACTTTTGACAAAAATACTATGGAATTTATTTTCAGAAAAAGAATAGATAATGCTGCAGGCATTTTTGAAAGATTTATAGATTTAAAAGATTCTTCAAAAAAACTTCTAAAAGAAATGTTTAATTGTAAAAATGCGCAAGGAAAGGAACTTTCACCAAAAGAAAAACTTGCGCTATTAAATATCATTGCAGGATATGAAGCTTGCAATGTCAATATAGGCGAAATTAAACCAACAGATAAAATCGATATTGAAGCCTTAGAAAAAGATTTATTAAAACAAGTTTTCAAATTTTGTGGAATGGAAGATAAAGAAATTGATTCGATTCCAAAAGAAATAATTTCAAAATGGGATATTAATTATGCGCATCTTTTAGCTTTGCAAAAACGAACATTTTTTGATGATGGCGACAATTCGTTGAGTTATATTATCAGGGCTATAAATTTTGGTAAAGATTTTAAAACTTATATTCAAGGCGAAAATTATTTTGAAACAACAAACTTTGCCACAAAAGAAAAGTTTGAACAATATGGTTTAAATTATGAAAATTGGCTAAACCCTCCTAAAGATTGCGAAGTTCAATTTAAATATATTGATATAAACCAAACAATGTTAGCTCAAATTGTTGGTCAAATCGAAGAAGATATTGAAGCTTTAAGAAAAACTCCTGCTAAAAATTTTATCGATAAACATTTTAGCGACTGCATTATAGATGGAAAATTTAAAATTGCCGATAAATATAAAAAAGATAAGCAAACTTTGGAGGTATTTACAAAAGGCGTGTTTGAGCTTTTGGATAGAAATGTTTTCTCTAGAGCTCAAATGAATTTAGATAATCCGGATAAAAATAAAAATGCGCAGTTATCTTTAACTATTAAAAATCATCTAGAACAAAGATTGAAAGACATTTCTAAATGTGAAACTAAAAAGAAAGAAAAGACTATTGATTTAACAATTAAAATGTGGGACAGAAACCCAATTCACGATTTATTTCAGGGGAATTATTCAACCTGTTGTATTGGCTTGGGTGAAACAAATGGCATTGCAATGCCAACTTATTTATTAAGTACAATGTTTAATATGATTGAATTTGTTGATAATTCGACAGGTGAAACAATTGGAAATGCACTTTGTTATTTTGCATTTGATGAGATGAACGAGCCCAAATTTATAATTGATAACATTGAAATAGCAAATAAATATAAAATGTCTGACGATGCGAGCGATAAGTTTTTAAATGAAGTAATAAGATATTGCATTAATCTTTTAAAAACCTTGTCTAATGAAAATATACCAATTTTAATAGGCACAAACTTTAATGATGTTAATGATAAAGAAATAAGCGTAATTGAAATGGATTACCTTAGGATTTTAGGGGATATGAACTACAAGATGACATATCTTGATGCATTTAATGGCTGGAGTGAAGGAGTTTTTGATTCTAGTAAAAGTAGCAAGAAGCTGGAATTGCTGTATTTAGCTGATTCAAGGCAAGATGAAGAAATTTAGACGATAAAACAATAGATAGATGGTTTTAAAATCGCTTTTTCCATGTTTTTTATTCATGTTAAAATTTAACTATATCTATAAATAAAGGAGGAAGAATGAAAAAGCATAGAATTGGGGTAGATATAGGTGGAACTAATGTAAAAATAGCATTAGTTGATTTTGATGGAAAAATTATTTATTCAAACACAGTTCCAACTCGTGCTGAAATGGGTTATGAGGCTGGTGTTAATAATATAAAACAAGCTATTAAAGAATTAATGCAAGAAACTGGTGAATCAGCTAAAACCATTGAAGCAATTGGCTTTGGTTTACCTGGACAAATTGATTATAAAAATGGAATTGTTAAAAATCTTCCAAATATTCCTGGCTGGGTAAATATTCCTCTAGCCAAAATTATTGAAGATGAATTTTCTATTCCAACAAGATTAGATAATGACGTTAGATGTGCTGCGCTAGGTGAATTGAATTTTGGCGCTGGAAAAGGTTGCGAAAATTTAATTTGCATTACCGTTGGCACAGGAATTGGTTCAGGCATTATTTTAAATGGTAAATTAGTTCGTGGTGCATCAAATGCTGCTGGTGAAATTGGCCATATAAAAATGCATATGACTGAAGGCCCGTTGTGTGGCTGTGGCGATTATGGTTGCTTTGAAGCTTACGCATCAGGCCCAGCAATTGTAACAATGGCAAAAGAATATATTAGTGGTGGAAAATCTGCAAAATATAAAGAAATGGCAACCGATGGAATAATCACTCCCTATATTGTAGCTCAAGCCGCACTTCAAGGAGATGCTGTTTCAATCCAAATATTTAAGCAAATGGGTAAAATAATTGGCACCGGCTTAGCGTCTGTTATCAATCTTTTAAACCCAGAAAAAATCATTATTGGTGGAGGAGTTGCAGACGCTGGTTCAATTTTATTAGACCCAATCAAAGCAACTATAGCCGATAGAGCCATGCCAATTCAAGCAAATGCTGTTCAAGTAGTTCCTGCTCAATTAGCAAATACTGCAGGAGTAATTGGCGCAAGCCTATTAATAAATAGCTAGAAAGAATAAATATTGCCAATACATTTTTTATGGGGTGATGAAGATTTTTTAATTGAAAAAGCCTCAAACAAGATAAAAAAAGAAATATTAGGGGAAAATGTCAACGAGCTCAATTATAGAGCTGTTGACAATCCTAATTTCTCCACTTTTTCTGAATTAATTAGAACAAATGCAATGATGTTTGGCGATATAGTTATTCAGATTAAATGTCAGAAATATTTTCTAGAAACCAAATCCAAGGAAAAACTTGACGAAAAACAAGTAACTGAACTTATTAACGGATTAAATAACATATCGGATAGAGTGCATTTAATTTTAATTTGCGAAACACCAAGAGGTGAAAAGAAAAAACCTGATTCAAGAAAAAAATTATACAAAGAATTAATTAAGCTAACAAAACCTCAAGAATTTCCAAGTTACAGAAGCTATGAAGAATACAAATTAATTCCAATAATTAAAAAAATGGCATCTGAAATTGAACTTAAAATTAATGATAGCGAAGCCTCTTTATTAATTCAAACAGTAGGTTCTTCTTTAAGAGACTTATCAATACAGCTTGAAAAATTAAAACTATATGCATATCCTGAAAAACTTGTAACACTTCAAATGATTAGAAATGTTGTTAGTTCAAATAGCGATATTTTTTCTTTAATAGACTTTATTCTAGCTAAAGATTGGACCAAAACAATGAACTTATTAAATGAAATCTTGCAAAAAGAACATTTTTTGCCTTCTTTAGCATTTCTGCAAACAACAATCACTAATATGCTTAAAATAAAGCTTTATGCTGGAAGTATGTCAACTTTTGATTTGGCTATAAAACTAAATCAAAATGAGTTTGTCTTAAAGAAAAATATTGAAAAACTAGCTAATGTTAGCCTCGATAATTTAGTTAATTTAAAAATTAATCTGACCAACGCTGAATACAATTTAAAATCAGGCTTAATCAAAGACCCTTTAACAGCATATGAATTAGCCTTTTTTGGAGGAGATTTATGTTAAATCATATTTTTAACAAAAAATTCCCTTTTGCGTATAATTATTTTTCAGAGCTTTTAAATCTGGTTTTCGAAAATAAAAGAAATTTTCCTCAAGCACTTATTTTCGAAGGAGCAGATACCAAAACACAATATCTTTTTGCACTTGAATTAGCAAGAATTCTAAATTGTCAAGGAAACAAAACAAACTCTTGTGATTGTGTAAATTGCAAATGGATCAAAACTCATTCTCATCCCGCAATAAACAATGTTAGCGAAAGACATTTTAAAGGTGAAGGTGATGAATCTAAAACTGTAATTTCAGCAAAACAAGCTCGAGAAATTGAAAAAAGTTTGACACTTTCTTCAGATTACCATAGATTTTTCATATTCTTTTCCTCAAATGAAAAAAAATATGACCCATTTGAGCTAGCAGATTTTCAAAATTTAAATTATGCAACAAATATTGATTTTAGTATTAAACCACTAACCTTTAACACATTTCATTCGACGACACCAAATGCTCTTTTAAAATCAATTGAAGAACCACCAAAAAGAACAACTTTTATTTTTTTAACAAAATCAAAAGAAGATATTTTACCAACAATTGTATCTAGATGCCAAGTGTTTAAATTAAGTGGTTTAAAAGAAAAGTTAAATTACAATGATATTTTAACCATAATTTCATCTTATCCAAATATTGATTATAAAAACGCTTTCGAAATTTCAGATAATCTTCAAAAATACATTAAAGAAAATAATATAGATATAGAAATAATTTTAAATAAGATTCTTGAATATTTAAAAGATTTATTAAAGCAAAATCCTCAAACGAACATAAAAATCAATAAAGATATCAAAACAATTAATGAAGCCATTAAACAAAGCAGGACAAATATGTCCGATAAAATTGTTTTAGACACAATGTTTTTAAGATTAGCAAGAGGGTATTAATAATGAAACCTATTATAGCAATATCTATTCCTACTGGAATTGGTGCTAATATTGGAGGCTATGCTGGAGATTTTGGTCATGTTGCTCGAGAATTCAGCAAATATTTTCATGTTGTAATAAACCCAAATGCCGTTAATGGCGGTATTTTAAGTGCAGTTAATTACGATATGAGTTATTTAGAAGGTTATTTGTTTGATGAATTTTTTAAAGGTTCAATTTCAATAACTCCTAAAAAACCATATGAAACCAATAAAATTGGGGTAATATTTGACTGTGCAATTCCAGAAAATATTTTAAATGTTCATTTAAATACAATTTCTGCTCTAAAAATGGTTCAAGGCATTGAAACAATTGCAATCGAATATACCGAAAAACCAGTCGGAGTTGAATTAGAAGTGCAAAATGGCATTTCAACAGGAAAATTAAAAAATCCAAACACTCTTTTAAAGTCCGCCAAAAAATTAATACAAAAAGGCGCTCAAGCCGTGGCTGTAATTTGTTTTTTTAATGAAGATTCAGAAGATGAAAATTATGCTTGTGGAAATGGAATTGATCCAATAGGCGGAATTGAAGCAGTAATTTCCCACCTTATAGCAAAAGAATTTAATATTCCAACAGCGCACGCACCAGCATTTAGTAATATCGACATATCACGAAAAATAGAAAATCCTAAAGTAAGTTCTGAATTAATAAGCTCTACCTATCTTCCATGTGTTATGCAGGGCTTATCTATTGCACCTGCAATATCCAAGAAAGGTGAAATTACAAATAAAGACATTAAATATTTAATAGTTCCGGATGATTCCTTGGGTTCAAGTGCTGTGTTATCATCAATTAAAAATAAAATAAAAATTATCACTATTAAGAATAAAACTATTCTTGATATAAACAATAAGAAATTAAATTTTACCCCACATATGCATTTTGAAAGTTATAAAGAATGTCTTACATCAATAATTTAAACAAAAATAAAAAAAACGGAGAATTAGATTTTTTTGAGATTTTCAATAAAACAGTTCTTCTGTTGCTAGGAATTGGAGTTATATGGTTTATAAAATGGGCCTATTTTGATGTATATAAACCAGAAGAAAAAAGATATATCAAGAATTCAAGATATGCATACAAAATTATCCAAACAGAATTAACAAAATATTACAGAAAAAAAGGCTACGTATACAACAAAGACGAAGATTCTGCAGTAGATGAATTTTGCGAAGTTTTAAGAAATAAATATTCACCCATATACGGCAATTGTAATATTGAAGAAAAAATTTCTAATGAGCCAAATATAATATTTAAAAACAAAGGCATACATATATACGGCTTTGAAAAAAAACATTTTCCTTCAGATGGTACATTAGTTAAAGATATAATTATCGATGTAAACGGCACAAAAGGTGAAAATACTTTTGGAGTAGATCAAGTGCCTATTAGAATTTATTCAACAGGCAGAATGGGAGGGATGTTATCTCCTGTTAATTGCAAAAAAGAAGACACAGAAGACTATGGAATTTCATATTCTCCAATCTGTCCTGCTGGTTTTGATTTTAATTTTATGGATAGTAAAATTCCTTTCAGCTATGACGTTTACCAAATTGGCGGAAAAAATGGCAAATCAAAACGTTTAGGTCAAAATATTTCATTTTTAAGAGCTGATTGCATTGCTTTTGGTTCGGAAATTCTTGGCGCATCAGAATATTGCGAAAAAAGAGGATATCATTGGCTTACTGCTTGTTATCACGAATATTTTTGCGCAACACAATTCCATGAAAAGAAATAAAGAAAGGCAATAATGAACAAAAAAGGCTGGACATTAGCGGAATTAACAGTAATTGTTATAATAATTCTTATTTTAACCAAAGCTTCAATGTCTGTGGTTAAAAATATTAACATCAACAAAGCAAGAATTTATACATATATAACTATGAAAAATCTTACAATGGGTAACATTGCTATAAGAGAAAAATATACAGATTTTTATCCCAAAACCGCATTAGAGCATGACAGCACAGAAACAACCGATTGGTATTGTTTAAATTTAGCAGATGTATTTGCAAAAGATGGTTCAACAAATTGCAATAAAAATCTCCCAGCACAAACTGATAACTTTATACTCGCAAACGGGGTGTCAATTAAAGGTGTATCATCTAATTGGGTTCAAGCATACGACAATCTATATTACAAAGACTTATTAATTGATATCGATAATACAAACGGAATAAACAAACTTGGAATAGATAGATTTCCCTTAAGGGTTTTCAAAGGAAGCAATGCAAATGGGGACTCAACGGATGGAATAGTTTTACCAGTTGATTGCCAAAATGGAAAAGATATTTTATACGATAAAGACAAAAATCTCGTTACTTTATATCATTCATATTGCACAGGCACATCAAATATTGCTTCAAGTAACGAACTTATCTCATATAGTGCTTTCAAGGTAACCGATGGAAATAAACCCAAAACAGCTTCTATGATATTTGCAGGAAAATCAGCAATTGAAATAGATTGCTTAACTTCTGGCGGAAAAGGTTTTTATAATTATCAAATATGTGCAAATAAAGGTTATTATCTACATGAAAAATGCGCGCATGAGTCAACTTGTACAGATTGCGAAGAAAATGGAACTTGTCCTAATGGCGGTACAGAATCTAACTGCAATATACTAGCAGAAAATAATAAAGTCACCTTGCAAGATGGTAACAAAAAAGGATATAAATGTTTTTCTATGATATCAAAACCAATGGATGGAATGGGATTAATTGGCGGAGCTGTTATGGGAGAAATAGGAATATAGGCTAATTAAAATATAATTATTTTCTTTATAATAAAATAATGAGGTGAATATGGATTTTGGTTTTATTTTAATATTTTCAATTTTATTCTTTTGTGCGGTATGGTTATTTTTATCGCTCGCAATTTACTTTATCCCTGTTGTTATTGCATACGTCAGAAAACACAACAATATTTTACCAATTGCACTTTTAACAATCTTTATCGGTTGGACATTCTTTGGTTGGCTAGCTGCATTGTTATGGTCTTTAAATTCAGATGTTCAAGAAGACGATAAATAGTGTATAATTAATTTATGCCTAAAAATGAATTTTTAGAAGATTTTAAAATACACTTAAAAAGTGAAAAGAATTTTTCAACCCACACAATAAGGGCATATTGTGCAGATGTATACACATTTCTATTATGGATAGGAGAACTTAATCCCCTAGAAATTGAGCCGGAAAAATTCAGCGAATATATCCGCTTTATTTCACAAATTAATTACACAAAAACAACAATAGCAAGAAAAATCGCTTCAATAAGGGCTTTTTATAAATTCCTATATCAAGAAGAATTAATTGAATACAATCCAATCGATTCAATACCTATACCAAAACAAAATAAAACATTGCCAAATTTCTTACACGAAGAAGAAGTTGAAAATATTTTAAGAGGAATCAAAATCGACACCCCTGCAGGATACAGAAACAGAATAATTCTTGAACTTCTTTGGGTTACAGGCATGCGAATTTCAGAATTATCTTCCCTAAATTATGAAAATTTAAATCTTGAACAAAATGAAATTAGAGTTTTTGGTAAAGGCGCAAAAGAAAGAATTGTTTTAATTCCCGATAAAACAAAAAAGGGTTTAACTGATTACATAGAAAATGTTTCACCTTTAATTTGCAAAACTTCTCAAAACTCAACCTCTCCATTATTTATAAACTATAACGGATATCGTTTGCAAAATCAAAGCATTAGAAAAGCATTAAAAGAATGTCTCAAAAATATTAATTTCACTAAGCGTGTCACCCCTCATGTCTTTCGCCACAGTTTTGCAACAAGAATGCTTGAATGTGGTGCTGATTTAAGAATAGTTCAAGAATTATTAGGTCATTCGAGCATTAAAAATACTCAAATTTATACTCACGTTTCAATTCAAAGATTAAAAGATGTTTATGAAACATCACATCCATATAAATAATTTACAATTTTGCCAATTCTAAATTTTATTGTATCTTTATTTTATTGGGAGGAATTATAATGGGTTGTTTAAAAAGCATTCTTAAAAAAATATTATTTATTGCTTTAATTTTTGCATTTTTTGCATTTGGTGGATATGCTTTTGTGAAAGATAAAATCAAACAATATCAATATCCAACAAGAGAAAATTTTGTTGAATCTGAAAAAAAATACGCAGACTTTTCAAACGTTTCTGGCGATTATCAGCTCTACCGTAGCTTCAACCTTTTTGGATATAAAAAAATCAACGCCAAATATTTGCCAACAGGACAAAAGATTACAATTTTTGATTTAAAAGACGAAAACCTAATTTCAACATCAGATTTTACAACAGGTGAAATTGATGAAAAAATAAACCAAATATTAAACAAAACCAAAGATTCACTAATTACGTATGAAAATTTTGAAATAATAAAAAAAGATAAATTTTATGCCAACAAAAAAGAAATCCCATATTTAGTTTACAAAGCAAGCGTAAAAAATATTCCATTTAAAGATGTTATAGGCACTCTTGGAGTTTACTCGACAAAAGATGAAAACCAAGAATCTTCAAGCAAACTTATCTTTTCAATTGTAGACGACAAAGCATATAATCCAGTTATTGTAAAAAACTTTGCTGATTCACTAAGGTTTGAATAATGAATGTAACTTTTTTAAATATTTTTAAAATATTTTTTAAAATTGGAGCAATTTTACTTGGTGGCGGATATGTAATTATTCCAATAATGCAAGATGAGCTCATTAAAAAAAGAGGCTGGATAGATGAGCAAGAACTTTGTGACTATTACTGCGTTAGCCAATGCTTGCCTGGAATTATCGCAATAAACATATCTATTTTAGTTGGATATAAATTATTAAAATTTAAAGGAGTAATAGCTTCAATTTTAGGCATGATTTTATCTCCTTTTATAACAATATTGCTAATCGCAAATATTTTAAATCAAATTTTGCATATTTCTTTTATTGATGGAATATTTTGGGGAGTTAATTTATCTGTAATCATTTTAATTTATTTAGCACTAAAAGAAATGTGGCAAAAAAGTATAACCGATAACTTTAGTTTAATTTGGTTTCTTTTAATATTAATTTTATCCATATTCAAAGTTAGTTCAGTCGTTTTAATTTTATCGTCTATTGCCCTTGGTATAATATACCATTTTTTAAAGGAGCAAAAAGATGCTTAATGCATATATTTTACTATTTTTTGAATTCGTAAAAGTTGGCTTGTTCACCTTTGGTGGCGGATATGCATCTTTGCCATTTTTATATGAAATGATTGACACACATCATTGGTTTTCATTAAATGAATTAACCCAAATGATAGCAATTTCAGGAATCACACCCGGCCCTGTTGGTTTAAATATGGCAACATATGCAGGCTTTAAAGCCCTAGGTTTTTTTGGAGCATCTATATCAAGCATTGCTTTAATTTTACCTATGATAATCATAACAACTCAAATTTTTAAAGCTTACTTGAAATTTAGCGAAAATAAAATTGTAAAGTCAATTTTATATATTTTAAGGCCAACATCCTGTGCACTAATAGCCTCTGTAGGAATACACTTGTTCTATGATTTAATTTTTAAACATGATATAACACTAAAAAATATAGATTATTTTGCGTTTGTGTTAATTTTATTTCTCTTTATTTTAACATTTAAATTAAAAAGAAATCCTATTATTTATATTATTATCTCTGCTTTTATCGGCGCATTATTAAGCTTTGTTAAATAAAAAGCAATAAGTGGCAATTATATAAGGAATATATACTTTATATAAATAGCAACGTAACTCAAGAGGTAAAAATGAATAATGAACTTTTAGAATTAAATGAAATTAAACCAACTGAAATCCAAGGAAATGGAGAATTAGGTTTTAGTGAAGAAATCAATTTTGATTTATATTTAAAAGAATTAAGTTTTTAAATAAAGGTATATCTGGATGAAAGACAAGAGCATGCTGAAAAAACAAGCGTGCTCTTGTCTTCTAGTTTGTCAAGAAAAAGTCAATATATTAAGTTTGTAAATTCGAATTTGACTGCAACATAACTATCACACGGGCATTGTAAAACTTTTTTAACATACATATTTCTTGCATGTAAAACCTAAAAGGCTAAAATATAAATATAGTCAAGAAGCAAACAACGTAACGTTTTACGGAAGGAGTGATGGCTTAAAATACACATTAACGTATTTAGGAATGATTAGATTAATTTTTTTAAGATTATTAACGAAAAAAGTTTAAATTAGGTTAACTACTAGATTTGGGAAAATCCACTTGATTCACAAGTGGATTAATTTTTATCTATTTACATGACAAATTATTTTTTCAGTGGTTTTATATTGGTATGAGCACAAATTCGATTAACAACAATTCTGATTTTTCAACAAACACAGAAAACTCCCTATTAGTTAAATATGGAATGAATATCTTAAATACACCATTTGTGTCAGATGACAATATACAGTTGGGACTAGGAGAAAGGTATATTATTGTTGAAAAACTTTTAGAAGCTCATGAGTTTGCTAAAATTAATGTTTTAGCTGGAAACATTACAGGCAGAGGATTTGCAACAAATGTTTGCACGGTTGATCGAGCTTGGTCAATGGGCACAAACTTTAACAATACAAGAAACGATATCTCTTCTATCTGTGGCGAAAGAAGTGCGATTTTAACCGCATACAATGAAGCTCTCATTAGATACTCTAGACGACCAAGAGGAAAATTTGATTTCAAAGTCAAATATCTTTGTATGGCTTCCAATATTGATCTAAATGAAATTACAGAAATGATCGCACCTTGCGAAGATTGCATGAGCTGGCTCAACACAAATCGTTATTTCAATTTCAATACTTTAGTTTTTTCGTTCGAAAGAACACAAGGAGAATTAGTTGTAAGAGCTTCCAGACTGGCTAGTTTTTTACCATATAAAACATATGCTACTTCAAATGAATTTGATTTTAACAAAGAAATCAGATTTTCAAAAAATTCTCAAATTTCATTTGTTAAATTTAAACTAGAACCAAAAGATGCGCTTGAATTATTAAATGAAGCTTATAAAAAATATCAAACAAACGAATACACTAATGTTTCAAATCAAAAGGTTGCAGCTTCAATTATTTCAAATAACGAAGTCTTCTCTTCTAGCAAAATTGATTGGACAAAAAGATGGTATGTGGAACCATTGGAATCTGCCGCTTCTTGCGCAATTGAAAAACACAAAAAAGAAACAAATATAAAAGCTATTGCATATTTTGGAGATGAAATATCATCAAATAGTAACGAAATACACAACGATGGCGTTGTATCAATTAAAAGCTTGGGCAGAATTCGTCAAAAATATGCTTCAAATGACTCTTTGTTGGTTTTAAACTTTAAAAACTATATTCTAATTACAACAATAGGCGAATATCTTCCTAAAAAATTCGAACAAGGTTATAAAATCACTTAAAATTATATAGTAGAAATATAATTTAAAACATGTATTTAAAAATGTAACAAAAAGTTATATTATTATATAAAATACTCTCGCTTTATTATATTATTTTGATGGATATCCCCAATATAAGGAATTAGTTTAAGTTGCAAAACAATTTCAATAGCCTTGATAATTTAGAGTTACAAGTACAAAAATCATCCGTTGTTCAGCAAAGAGCAGGGTTGGTTGCTGTATATATGTACAAGCAATTTATCGAGTTTCATCAAGCAACTGTTAACACTAACGATATGTTTTCAAAAATTCTTGATAATTTGGCAACCGTCTTGGATTACCTTAAACAATCATTGAATGTAAGAAATATACCCGTTCAAAATGTTAAATGCACTTTTGATTCAACAAAAACTTTGGCAATTGTTGATGTCTTATGGCACAAAATTAGTTTTACTTGTAGATTTAATAACTCTCCAAAAGCCTTTCCTCAAAAAAATGGGACCCCGTTGTTTTGTGGGAGAATTTTTGCAATAAACGGCGATTTTACAAAATTAATCAAAGAAAAAGATGATTATGAAAAACAAATGGATATTTTACTAGAAAACGAAATAGCATCTTTATATGTACCCGCCGAAAAAAATCAAAATACAATTATGACAATTCGCCATAAAGGAAATCAAGAAATACTCATTAGCCAATTAGACGCTTCAAGGGAATTTCTTTTAAAAGTTATTGAAATTGTTTGTGCTGGTGGAGAATTTCATAAACAAAACAATGATAAGACTGGTTTTGGTTTCTAATAAATATTATTAAAAGCTAAACACTTTCCCCAAACATACACCAAGTTGTTACTCTTTTAATTTCAACATTAACAAATTGGCCAATTTGATATTCTTTGTTATCTTCTAAGTGCACCACTTTATTGTTTCTTGTTCTTCCTTGGAAAACCCCATCTTTAACTTCATCAATTAAAATTTCAAGAGTTCTTCCAATATATTTTTCATTAGATTTTAAATGTGCTTCTTTTACTTTGTCATTCAAAATCGCAAGACGTTTTTTCTTTTCATCTTCGTCAATAAAATCATCAACCATCTTGCCTGCTTTTGTTAATGGACGAGGAGAATATGCTGCTGTATTTGAATAATCTAGACCTAATTCATCTATCGCTTTAATTGTATCTAAAAATTCTTCGCTTGTTTCTGAGGGAAAACCTGCAATAAAATCAGATGTTATTGTAACATCTTTAATATTATTTCTAATTTTAGTTACAATTTCTCGATATTGCTCAACATTATATCTTCTATTCATCGCACGAAGAATTCTATCATTTCCAGATTGCATTGGAATATGAAAACATTCGCAAATATGGCGCGAGTTTTTTACAACCTCAATAACTTCATCTGTAATATCAGTCGGATAAGAAGAAGTAAATCTGATTCTAAATTCACCATCTAATTTATCTAATGCTTTTAAAAGTTGAGCAAAATTCGGTTTACCTTCAAGATTTTTACCGTAACTATCTACATTTTGTCCTAAAAGCGTAATTTCTTTAAAACCTTCTTTTAAAATATTTTTTGCTTCGGCCAAAATTGCTTCAATGCTTCTTGAACGTTCTCTACCTCTTGTGTATGGAACAACACAATATGAACAAAAATTATTACATCCTTCCATAATAGGTAGCCATGCATTAGTCGATTTATCACGCTCAATTCTATAATCGTTCTCATTAATCGGCATATCATCTAAAGCACAAAGTCTTTTTTCTTCAATTTGCCCTAACAATTTTGGAAGCTCATATATGTTCCTTGTTCCAAAAACCAAATCTAAATAAGGAAACTTTTTAAGAAGTTGCTCTTTTTCTAAGTTTGAAACACAACCGCAAATTGCAATTTTGATATCTCGTTCTTCTTTTTTTTCTCGCTTGATTTTTCCCCAATAGCCAAGTCGAGAATATGCTTTATCTACAGATAACTGACGAATTGCACAAGTATTTACTATAAACAAATCAGCTTCATATTCATCTTGAGTTGTTTCATATCCAAAATGAGATAACATACCGATTATCCTTTCGGTATCTGATTTATTCATTTGGCAACCTAGTGTATCTATAAATAATTTTTTCATATCTCTTCCTTAGATTATTGCACTTCCAGCAACATTTTCATATCTTTCCATACGCTCTTTCAGTGCTCCTTGTGGCATATAGTATGGATTTACAGTCATAATTTTTGCTGCAATATTTGGATAATAATAAATAAACTTTAATTCACTATCAGTTAGCGGTTTTTGAGTATGAACGTTAGCGTAGCGAGCAAGTTCAAGAATATTTCTTGCTTCATTATCATCATGGAATTCAAGCTCTAAGCTATTAAATACGTTTCTAAAACCTTTAATTCCAGCGTATTCACCAACTGTTATCATACGACCGGTTTCAATGATTTCCGGTTCACCTCTTCCTAATTCTTCAAAATCATAAAGCTCATAATTTCTTCTATCTTTTAAAGCGCCATCAGCATGAATTCCTGACTCATGGGCAAATGCATTAGCGCCAACCGCCACTTGATTCATTGGAATTGGAACACCAAAAGCATAAGCTGTATATTTAGCCAATTTCCAAGCTTTTGATATATCAATTTGAGGATCGATTTGATATTTATCTTTAAATCCACTTGATTTAAGAATTGCAAGTATACAAGAAACTAAATCAGCATTACCAGCACGTTCTCCCATGCCGTTAATTGCAGTGTTAATCCAAGCGTCAACTCCAGCATCAATTGCAGCTTTTGCACCCATAACAGAACAAGCTGTAGCCATTCCAAGGTCATTATGAAAATGCATTTCCATTTGCATTCCTGATTCTTTTGCTATTGCATAAATTCTATCATACGCAGTTTGAGGATCATCATAACCTAAAGTATCACAATATCTAAAACGAGTTGCACCATATTGTTTACATTTTTTAGCGTATTCAATTAAATAATCAAGATCAGAACGAGATGCATCTTCAGCATTTACCCCAATATCTTTTGCGTTTTGATTAATTGCTTCATTTATTGCTTCAAGGGTATCTTCTAAAACTCCAGCTCTATCTTTTTTACCTTGGTATTTTCCATTAATCATTTGATCTGAAGTTGATTGAGACATGTTGATATATTGCAATTTGGGAACATTTTTAAATGATTCAACAACATCACTCTTGATTGCTCTCATCCAACCAGAAAGACGTGTTTTATTAATAACACCACGCTCAACAAGCTCTAAATTTCCATTTAAATAATTTAATTCATGCTTTGTAGTTGGAAAACCAAACTCGCTTTGAGTTATACCCATTTCATTTAACATTAAATTAATAATTGTTTTTTGAAGTTTTGCAAGACCAAGTCTTGAAGTTTGTACACCATCTCTGTTAGTAACATCAACAAATTTAATATAGTTCATAATGCCTCTAAAATTAACTAGTATAAGTATTATATCATAATGATTCAATATGTGTTTTATAATATTAATATATGAACTTTTCTTTACAATCTATTGCTTTAATAAAAAAGTGATATAAAATAAACTTATAAGATAACAGAATGGGAACAAAGTTCTCAAGAGGAAAAATGAAAATCAGCGAAACAACAATTAATTGTTGCAAACCGAACCGATATATTTCATTTAAAGGGGAAGAAAAAAATAACTCTCCAGAAAGAAAAGTGCGATACAAGCATTATGAGCAGATGAGTGACGAGCTTTTAGCCCTGCGAAGCGTTTTAAAAGCGCATGAGGAAGTGCAAGAAAGCAATAAAATGCGATTATTTAAGGCAGTGCCTGAAATAACTACAGCATTAATAGGAACTACAATAGCATTAACCCAACCTGGGAAGTTAGCGGCAAAAGCTGCAGCAGGGTTGGGTTTTTTAGCTCTATCAAAAGTAGTTAATGTTGTTGGTGATAAAATTATTGAAAGCAATAAAAAACAAGATGATGAAAATGCTTCAAAAAAAGTTTTAAAAACTATAGCAAAAATTGCTCTTGGAGCTGGTGCAATAGCACTTGGTGCAGTAGCGCTCAAAAATTCAAAAGCTTCAAACTTCCTTAAAAAAGAAGCAGGCCAATTGGCAAAAGAAATCAACTCAACAAGCTTAGGTAAACTTGTTGAAGAAAAAGTATTGCCTTTTACAACAAAGCATGCCAAAGCAATTGATACATTTGGCGCCTTTGCTCCATTAGGTATAATTGGAGCTTCATCCTTGGCGCAACTTAAGCTTGCTGATAGTTTAGCAAAAGATATTGAAGAAAAAACTAAAAGCAATTTCATTAAAGGCAAATTAATACAATCTCAAGCACGTGCACATTTTGATTCAATTGATGCACAAGAAGTATAGTTTATGAAAAAAATTCTTTTGCTTCTTGTATTATTTGCAACTATCAGATTTCCTGTTTTTGCAAATAGCAAAATCAATGTCATTAAAGTGTATGACGGTGATTCTATATTAGCTCAAATTGACGACAATATTTTTAGAATTAGATTGATTGATATTGATTGCTTTGAAGGAACTGCAAGCTCACGAGCAAAATGGCAAGCAAAAAAATATAAACTTTCCTTAGATGAAATTGTTCAAGGTGGAAACATTGCAGGCCAAATTTTAAAAGAAAAATTAAAAAACAAAGAAGTCTTTTTTGAGTTTAAAGGAATAGATAAATACAATAGAGCACTCGGAATACTATATGCTGATAACAAAAACATTAATTCTGAAATGCTGAAAACAAACTATTGCAAAACCTTTAAATAACTTTACCATTAAATCTATTTTGAGTTGCTTCAATACCTTTGTTAATCCAAAAATCGATAACTTCAACTGATTTTATTGCCATTTTAGAAATATCTAAAAGCTCTTCATTTGTAAAATTTCCCAAAACATAGCTATCAATAGGGATTCTTTCAGGTACAGGGCCAACCCCAACTTTTAATCTATCAAACTTATCTGTCCCTAATCGATTAATAATTGACTTAATACCATTATGACCACCAAAAGAGCCGTTTTTCTTTAAACGAAAAGTTCCAAACTCGATTGTTGCATCGTCATAAATAACTAAAATATCAGTATTTTTTAGCTTATAAAAATTCATTAATTCTAAAACTGCATTTCCCGAAAGATTCATGTATGTTTTAGGCAAAAGATACAAAACATCACCTTTTTTTCCAAAAAAAGAATTAAATTTATCATTCAATGTAACGCTATGAGCTTTTAATATTTCATCCATCATCAAAAAACCCGTATTATGACGAGTATAACGATATTTTTCTTCTGGATTTCCCAAGCCTATTATTGCCTTCATTTTTTAATGTTCTTTCTTTTTTTAAGTTAAATTTGAATTGTACTTTAATATTTATCTCAATTGGTAATTTAAAAATAAATAAAAAGGGTTATTTGTAAAATAGCATACACGCAGGAGTAAAATCAATATAAATGAAAAACGATACAAATATAAAAAGTTCAAAAATGGTTAGTGCTTTCTTGGAAAAAAATAATCTACATAAAAAAGAGTTTGCCCAAATGATAGGAGTTACTTTATCTTATGTATATAATCTAATAGACGATAACATTCCTTTTTCAACTCGCTCAATAACACTTGAACGAATAGCAACCGTCATGGATATAAATCCCGAAGATTTTATCGAATATCAAATTCCGTCAGACGCAGTTGCTTTTAGTGAAAATTTGCTTTTACTAAAAGATTTAATTAAACATAACAAACTTAGTACGCTTGATTTTTTAAAAATATTTGAACGCAAAAAAAGATTGGAACTCGTAGATATTTTAAGAGGAGCAAAACCAATTCAAATTGATTTTCTTGAACTTAAAAAAATTGCAGACACTCTTAACATGAATGACAACGAACTGTTCTTATTATGGAAATCACGAATGATTGAATATTTAAAAGAAGGTGGCTTTAATATAGAAAAAAATAAGAAACTAATTGAAGCAATGTTTAAATGCGCAAGCAATGCAGTTTCCTCATTGGATTAATAAAACTTTACAGAAATTTAGACTTACTTGACTTTGTTTTTCACTCTTTATAACATGTCTTTAGGTTATTTTAATAAGGTGACAAATGAGAGGATCAACACTACATAGATCAGGTTTAACTCGTGAAAAAATGGGAGTTTTAGCCAATATTTCACAAATAGCTGATAACAAAAAACAAAACACAAAAGCTCAATTAAACCAATATTACAGAGCAACAAAAGCGCAAGAATTGGATTTATTATGGGGCAATGTTCAAAAAGGTATTCAAAAAGTACATAATGTTACAAAATCAGCAAAACAAAAATCACCTATCGTATACTTAACAATAGGTTTTATTGCTGGCGTACTTTTCATGTGCTTAATAACATTAATTGTTTCAGTTGTTTCAATGCATCCAAAAACAAAATCCGAAATAAAAACAACAAAAACAAATGTTGCAGTAATTGGTGCAGAAAATATTTTAGATGATGCAATAGATGTTGTAGTTTCAAAAGAAAAATATGTTGTTAAAAAAGGTGATACCTTAAATGGTATAGCATATAGATTCTATGGAAAATATGATGAAGCAAAAATTCTTGAAATCCAAAGAATAAACAACATTGTTAACCCAGCAGCAATCAGAATTGGACAAGAAATACTTGTTCCGGTTTCTCAAGAAAGATAGATAAAAAAACAGATAAAAAAACCACCTAATTTAAGGTGGTTTTTTTATTGCACTTTTTTACTATAACCAATTAGCTTTTTTATTATTGTTTAAAAAAAATAAATAGTTTAAACCATGTAAATAACGAGGTTTAAATGAAAAAATTTTTATTACTATTCTTATGCGCCATATTATTAAATACAGCCCAAGCTAATGTAATATCAGGCAAAATTAATCATAACGACATGAATTACAAAAACAAAATTATAGATTCACAAACAAATCAGCCTATCGACAATGCAAAAATTACAATCCCTGAAATAAATTTCACCACATATACGAATCCTGATGGAACTTTTAAATTAAATGCAGACATAAACAATCAAACTGTTATGTTTGTTGAAAAAGATGGATATAAAATTTTTTCATTAACCGTTGACAATAGTGTATTCAATTCCCCATTAAAACTTGGAATAGAACAATCAAGCCCTTTTGATATGCAAATTAGTCAAGGAGTTATTCACCTTGGAGACAACATGTATAGCTCTAATTCAGCAAATAGTTCCGATTTTAGATTAAGCGCAAACTCCCATTATTTAATTAAAACCTTTAAAAGACCTCAAACAAATTCAAAACAAGAGATTATAATTAAAGTTGGAACAATTATTGGACTCGACACCAAAAAAGCAAAAGAATACGGACAAAACAAAATTGCAAAAGTATATTCTGCTCCGAGTGAAATTTTTGTAAATGGTCATAAAATTGCAAAACTAGAGCTAAATGGGGATAACCTCGAATTTATAATTCCTAAAAATCTATTAAAAGAAACAAACGAATTAATGATTAAAACAGGAAAAAATCTATTTCAAACCGCATATACGGATTTTGATGATATAGAGCTTGCAAATTTAAGAATTGAAGTAAAGGAAAAAAGCTACTATGCCCGGAAATAAAATCATAGTATAATCTTAATATGATTAAAGCAAAAAAAGCTCTTGAAAAAATTTCTCCACAAGAATTTGAAAACCAAAACTACCAATGGCGCCTAAAATTGGACAAAAATGAAAACATTTATGGATGTGCAAACAATATTTTAAGCGCAATTAAAAATATTTCATCAAAAGAAATATCAAATTATCCAATATATGAAAATTTATTTAAAAAATTAAGTGAAAAATACAAATTAAATAAAACAAATTTCCTTATCACAAATGGCACAAATGATGCTTTAAAAAACATAACCGAGACTTACTTAGAATCAAATGAAACAATTTATTATTTTTTAAATTCAAAAGAAAACATTAACAAAAATAATAAAATAATTTATATTGAAAGCCCAAGCACTCAGACAGGAGAAATAATTAAAGCATCAGATATTGAATATATGCTAAACAAATACAATGACAAACTTTTTGTTATTAATTGCTCATATATCAGTTATTCAAATTTAATTACCCTTGAAGATTACATAGATTTGATAAAAAAACATGACAATATCGCAATTATTAAATCTTACTCTAACGATTTTGCAATTGCAGGATTAAGATTCGCTATAATAATTGCAAATAACACAATCATAGACAATATAAAAAAAATAATTTCACCTTATAGCGTAAATTCAATTGCAGTACAATGCGCACTAATGATTTTAAATGACAATAAGAGAATGGAAGAAATAAAAGAATGGAATAATAGCGCAAAAATTCTTTTTGAAGAAATTTTACAAAAAAACAATATAGAATTTTACAAAAGCGAAGCCAATTTTATTTTATGCAATTTTAAAAATTATTGCGATTTCTATTATGAAAAATTTAAAAAACAAAGCGTCATAACAAAAAAATATTCAAGTAAATCCAACTATGAAAATTATTTAAGAATAACTATTCCAACTCTTGGCGGCGTAAAATTTATTGGAGAATTATTAAATAAAAAGAATGTAATTATTTTTGATACAACTAATGTTTTATTCAATGAAAAAGAATTATTAATTTCCGCTGACACATTAAATGAATTATCTAAAAGATACGATTTAGTAATTTATTCAAGTGATATAAACTTTGAACAACTTGAAACATACAAAATACAAAAATATTTTTACAGCATTCATTCAAGTAAAAATATTGAAATATCAAAATATCTAAATAAAATACCGTACAACACAATAAAGTTTTTTAGTGCAGATGTTAACAATATAATAAAAGCCAATATGGCTAACTTAGAAACCATTGGAATAGTCCCCATTGATTCAAACCAACAAACAGTGATAAATAATTATAAACATCTTGGAATTAATTACATTACAAGTAAAACAATTAATATTGAAAATTTTTAAACTCCAACAAACAACAACAGGATAATGTTTTCAATAAACTTTGCACTTAATTTAAAAAGAAATGAACTTTTTAAAAATCATTTCGTTTAATTTAACGTACAGCTCAAAAAGGAGAATAAAATGACAGAAGAAACAAAAATAAAAGAAAATGCATGTTTTTGCCAAAATCCATTTTTTAAAAAATTTAGCGCTATAGCCTTGGGAACATTTGTTGGTGGATTTTGTGCAATTTCACTATTTGCAGCTTTAAACAAACCCCCAATGATGCCTATGACTCCAATGATGATGCCAAAAGCTGGATTTCATCACATGATGCATAATCACCACAAATACAACTGTCCATGTCATAAAAAAATGATGAAAAAACATTTTGAAAAAAAAGCAGAGTTTTATAAGGAATTAAAAGAAAAAAAAGAATTAGGGGATAAGGAATAAAAAAAAGCTCCTTGATGGAGCTTTTTTAATGCTTGAAATTTAAAATTTTTATGAGAAGATAATTATACAGTTGAATATGGCTGGGTAGCTCAGCTGGCTAGAGCGTTCGGCTCATACCCGAGAGGTCGAGAGTTCAAGTCTCTCCCCAGCTAATAAAAAGGACAGGTCACAAGCCTGTCTTTTTTTTAAGGTCGAGACTAAAGTCTCAGCTTCACGCTTCGCGTTCCGCATACTGTGACTCTAATGCTCGTTAAAC
>JAFYOU010000004.1 GCA_017560095.1 Candidatus Gastranaerophilales bacterium | reverse complement strand
TTCTTATCACGTGCTAAATAGTTGTAGTTTTCTTTTCTTATTTTTTCTATCGTTTCCATTTTTTTACCTCTTTTCTTATTATTTTACTTCTTTTACATAATAATATTTTTTTTGTAGTTCTTTTAATTGTTCTATAATTTCATTGATAGAACCTTTTAAGATAAAACCTTTTTTCCTCACGCTTTCCCTCCTTTCTTGTCTACTATATTACACCTTTTTTTAGTATTTGTCAAACTTTTACTTTTTTTGAGGTTTTCCCTTATAAAATAAAGGCAAAAAGCCACTTACATTATATTATTAAAAAAATATTTTTTTATTTTTTCACTTTTTGAGCGTTTCAAGTGATACAATTAACACGAACAGCAAGAAAAAAGACAAAAACAAGCCAAAAATACATTTACATTTTATTGAGTTTTTGTTTACATCTTATTGACAAATTGTTATTTGACAATTTATTGACATTTCAAGTGTAAAGTTTACAGTGTAAAGAAGTGTAAATTAACATATCAAGCAAATGTAAATTGACATTAACTTTACGAAACTTGACAAACGCTTTACAAATCTTGAAATATACGCTAATATACGCTCAATATACTCTATAATATACTTAATATAAGATAATATGCTGTATATAATATAAAATATGATTTGAATATATATGTATATATAATTTCTATCAAGGATATAATCTAAATATCTTAATTAGAATATACGGCATAAAATCAAAAAATAAAAAATAAAAAACTCACGCTTTTCACTTTTAGAGTATATTGAGTGCTATAATTAGTGTGAAAAAAAGGAAAGAGGTGTTGAAAAAATGTTTGACGAAGCAAAAAACATAAAAAACAAACTTATGAATGCAAAAGACATATATAATGTTTTTAGAAATTTAGAAAGCAAAGGTTATTCAATATTAAATGAAATGTCAAGAAATGATTGTATAACTAAATGCATTAAAAAAGGCAATGTATGTGTTAAAGTTCATTATAGAAACATTTCACAAAATGAAAATGGTTATAAACAAGAAATATTATATATAGAATATTAATCAATACATACATATATATAATAAATATAAATAGTTCTAGTTTCTATATATATTATATATATAGTTCTAGTTTCTTAAGGAAAGAGGTGTTGTTATGGCAAAATGGAAAAGAATGAATAAAACTATGGCAATTATAAAACATTTAGAAAAATATGGTTATATTGATACTTGGACGGCAATAAAAGAATATGGTGCAACAAGATTAAGTGCTATAATATATAATTTAAGACATAATTATAATATGAATATAATTAATCAAGAAATAGGCTTTAAAGATAGATATGGCAACAATGCAAGTTATGTAAGATATATTTTAGTAAAAGAAAGAGGTGCTGATTATGAATAAATATGATATTATACATAATAGTTTACAAAAAAATATACAAGAATTAAGCGAGTTTTTGGTGGACGAGTTTGGCATAACTAATTATTATGATTTAGTTGATTTAATGATAGAATTATTTAATTTTAAATTGATTACAAAAAACGAATATAATGATACATATAATAAAGTAATGAAACATTTAAAAGAGGTGTTAGAAAATGAATAGTAAACAATTATGGGATAATTTAGAAAAAATGACAACAACAGAAATAAAAGTAAATACAATAGCAACAATAATATATCTAGTAAAAGATAGACAAGTTAATTTAAAAGAATTTATAAAAGATATTAAAAATATATTTAAGAAAGTGAACGTTTAAGATGATAATACTTTATATTTTAGCAACAATATATGCAATTTTTAAAGGTTTAAATGATGGTACTAGATGGAATTAAGGTGATGTAATATGAAAAGTTTAAAAGATATTAAGTTTGAAGATTTAAAAGAATATATTGATTTATACTTAAAATTAGGAGCAACATATGAAAGTGCATTTATGTTAGCAATAGAAATGGTGGTGGAATAAATGAACAAAGAAGAAAAATTGCAAAATATTTTTAATGATATTAGTTATGATATAAATGGTGTTTGGGATGATAGCATTGAAGATGACTATGACATAGTAGGTCAAATATCAAGTATATTATCTTATTTTAAAGGAAATGAAGAAGTAAAAGACGAATTGATTAGTTTGATAAAATATTATTGTTATAGATTATATGAAGAAATAAAAGACTAGAAATAGTCTTTTATTTATTACAGATATATCATTTTTTGCTATTTTAAAGGCTATTTTAAAGCATTTTATATTAGACTAGATAAATTGCACTAGAAAGACATTTTCAAGGCTATATGATACCTTAAATAAAGAAATAAGACTATATTATGTTATTAGTATAGTCTTATATGCTATTTTTATGGTGTTTTTAGAGTGATTTATCAAGTTTTAGTGCAATTATACTATAATAGTTAAAACTCTCTAAAATGGTGCTTTAAATAGGGAATTAAAGGCATTTACATTTTTATATATATTTATCAAATATTTACATATAATATATATATGTAAAGTAAATGTATATTGACTATATTATATATTTATAGTATATTATGTTTACAAGTCAATGATTTGTATATTTACAGTAAAATCTAATGTAAAATGTAAAGTAAAGTTAATGTAAACTTTACACAAATGATGTTTTGCTGACATTATATTGGCAAAATATACTGTAAATATACTGTAAATATACTGTAAACAATATATTTTGGGATATATTGTAATAAATACACTAATATATGCTAACAATATACTTTGACTAATATATTTTGAAATTTATATGATATGGCAAAATAAAAAGAATATGGTCTAAATATTCTTTTTTTATTTCTTCTATACTCTTGTCATTTTAAAATTATTTTCCTTTAAGAGCCTTTCTTTTATTTTTTGGTAAACTTTTTATTGGTTCTCTTTTTTTATACTCTTTACTATATTTCTTTTTATAACGACGGTATTTAGGACTATCAGCATAATATTCTCTTTGTTCTTTATTAGCCTTTGGTTTGTTTGCTTTATGTTTTGCTGTTTCTTTTTTTATTTTTTCTTCTCTATATTTTTTATGAGTTGCATAGTATTTCTTACTTGCATTTTTTTGTTTTGTTGTACTAGCCATATTCATTTTCCTTTCTACTAAATATAATATATAATAA
Source organism: Candidatus Gastranaerophilales bacterium (assembly GCA_017560095.1). Taxonomy (GTDB): domain Bacteria; phylum Cyanobacteriota; class Vampirovibrionia; order Gastranaerophilales; family Gastranaerophilaceae; genus RUG14156. The sequence goes on along the minus strand of JAFYOU010000004.1, from coordinate 43,402 downwards.
TATATCTATTTAGTTCTTGTTTCTATATGACATTATAGAATACAATTATATATATGTCAAATTAAGTTCTAGTTTCTTCTCCTTGTAAGATATTTAATAAATCTTGTCCTTCTTTTTCTTCTCTCATAATGTATTTACCTTTTTCATAAGGGCTATGACAATATCTTTCATATTCATATTTGTTTATATATTCAATAGTCTTATCTATTCTTAATTTATAATTTTCTTTTTCTTCTCTCAAACTTATATATTCCAATGCTAATTGTTGTGTATTCTCAAAACCACAATCTTTTATAAATTATTGCTGTTTGTTTAGTATCTAATGTTATATATTCTTCTTCACTCATTTATTCATCACCATCTAAAACTTTAAGTAATTCTTTTTCTTCATCATTATAAATTTTGCTATAATCTTCATCTTCTATTGCATAGTAGTTAATAACTTCTTTTATTTTTTTAAATTTGTTATTTAATTCTTCATTTTCTTCTTCTAAATTAGTTATGTAATCTAATAATAAATGTAATTCATCAGGTGTTAAGTTTATATTTTCAACATAACCATCTTTATTTCTATATCTTTCAATATCTAATATTTCTTTTATCTCATTATTCATCAAACCACCCCAATTCACGACATTGTTGATTTATTGCTTGTAGTTCTTCTAATGATAATTCAAAAACTTCTTCACTATCATCTGCTAATACTAATTGTTTTTTCTTTAAATCAAATTCTATCATTTTACATTCTTTATCAAAATTACTATAAGTTATTCTTAAACCATTGTTAAAATAATCTCTATAACCTATATTAAAAAACATTTCTTTTGAATTCATAATCTATACTCCATTCTTTCAAACTGCTCACGAGTTACTATTGACTTGATTTCTCATATACATCAATTCTATAATTATTTTTTGTCTTATTAAAAGTACATACTAATTCTTTTGTTTCAAATTGTCTAACTGTACAATAGCAATATTCTGTTTCTTTATTACTTAATAAACCTTTTTTCATAACATAAATTATAAATTCAAATATTTCATAGTCATCAAATGAAGTAGTATTGTTGTATATTATAAATTTTTTATTTTTCATAATCTAATTCACTTCACTTTCTAAAATAACTTCTTCTATTTTTAAAATACAAAAATATTTTCTTTTATGTTTTTCTTTAAATTCTTCTAATGTTTTACAATGCCAATTTTCTAATAATTGTTCAATTGTTTTATAAAAATAAGTATCATTATCATAACCATCAAAATATAATATATATTTCATAATCTAATTCACTCCACTTTTTAATTCTTGAACTTGACATTTATGTTTAATTTCAACATCTAAACTTGACAATAATAATTCTAAATCTTCTTCTTTTATTTTCTTATTGTTTTCAAGTTGTTCTTTTAACCATTTAATTAAAATATTATATTTTGTTGCTTTTATTGTATCTAAATTATTAAACATACTAATTCCCTTCACTTTCTAAATTATTTTTCTTTTATTTCAGCATCAGAATAATAAATTGTTTCTACTCCATCATATTCATCTATTTTATAAAATGAATTATCAGGTATTTCAACCACTTCTAATTCACTAAAACCGCTGTTTGCTTTCTGCCCTAACTCTTCTACTACCTCTATTAAAGTTTTATCAGTTCTATTTTCACTTGTTAGATTTAAACAATATTTATCGTATTCTTCATCATTTAATTCTATTTCTTCACCAAAATCTTTTGTAAAATAAAATTTGCATACTCCACTATCACCTTTTTTAAAACAATCAAGTCCTTTTCTATAGTCTTGATAGTATTCATATACTTTCATGCCTTTCTTCTCTGCATATAATTCATGAGCATTTTTTGATAAGCCAAATCCTCCAAAACATTTATTTAATATTATTTTCATATCTATCACCTACATTTTTATTTTTATTGTTGTTTTCATTTTTCATCTATTTTTTTTATCAATTTTTTAACATGACAATCAAAATCATATACTATTAAACTTGGATAAAATTTATCTCTTTCGATTAATTTATAATATGTTTGAGTTTCATTTTGTAATGCTATAAGCATTTTTCTTAATTCTTGTAGTTTTTCTTTTTCTGTCATTATTTCATCTCCTCTTTCAAATCTTTTATTTTCTTTCTAAGTCTTTTATTTTCTTTTCTTAGTCTTTCTAACTCTAAAGGTTCGTTTATCTTTTTTATAAACTCTTTAAATAAACCATCTTTGATTATTTCTTCTAATTCTTTCTTTTCTAATTCTAATGTATTAATTCTTCTTTTGTATTTAGATATTTCCATTCTATTTATTGTTATTTTCATATCTTCCCCTCCTTATATTTTATATTGCTAATTGTTACACTCTGTTTCATATCCTCTGATTACCTCTGCTTGGTCTATTGCAATTATACCAACATTATACAAAACTGTAATTAGTAATAATATTAATATTCCACAAGCAACAATAACAAATTCATTTCTATTCATTATTCTATTTACACCTGACTTTCTAAATATAATATTTTTTCTAATTGCATTATTCTTAATTCATAAATTGTATATTTTATTAGATTTCCATTTCTATAAGCATTGTATGACTTGTTTTTTAACTTTTCTATTTTCTTAATATATTTTTGAATTTTCATAAATCTAATTCACCTGACTTTCTAAATTATTTAAAATATTGATTATCTTCTTTTGTAATTTTAGAAGTTATCATAGCATAGTTATCTTCATTATTTTCATAAATATAAAATGTATTATTTCCTAACAATTCATATAAAGACATTGACCTACCTGTTGAATAATGTTCACTACCTATATATAATCCAATTCTATGATTTCCTTTTACATCTTCAACAATTAATTGATTTGTAATTTTACCTTTATAAAACATTTTTAATAATTTTTTACCATTTACTACTTTATATAATTTTTTCATACTTATTCTCCTTTGCTTTCTAAATAATCTTCTAATATATTTCTAACAAATGTGCTTAATGAAATTCCTTTATCACTAGCAATATTTTTTAATTTTTCTACATTTTCACTACTAAATCTAGTCCATAACATAGTATCATACTTTTTTTCTCTTGCATTTCTTTCATATGTTGTTCCTTTTTTAGTTGTTATTATTTGTTTCATTGTTATCATTCCTTTCACACTTAATTGTTAAAGTTAATTTACCATATTTATTTTTTGTTTCAAGATGTATTATATTCATAACTTCTAGTAAATTTCTTTCAATTATGTCTTTATCTTTGTCAAATTCATCGAATAGTTTATCTATTAATTCTTTTTTCATTTTACACACCTCCTAAAATAGCATTTGTTACATTGTATTCATTCTTATATATCCACTTATATCCTGCTGTTTGATTTCTTTTTTTCTTTAGCACAAGACATATTCTACTTGAATTTATTCCATAATATTTTGAAGCATCACTGATACAATCCCATTCTCTTATGAAATTGTCATTTAAATCTAATTGTATAATTGGTTTCCTATTTATTGCTTTTCTACCAATCATAGGGCTTATATATCCATTTTTATATTTTTCTCTCATTGTATTTGATTGCTTATGCTTTGCTTCATCACTTCTAATTTTACTTCTATTTTCTTGAATTTTATTAATTGTTTCTATTGAATGACGATAGCCATTAGGATAATGTTCTTGTTTTGTTTGTTTTATTTTTAATTTTGTTTCTTCACTCATTCTATGTCCTTTTAATGATTTACTCCTTTTTAATTTTGTTTCTTGACTTTGCTTTTTACCTATATGTGCAATTCTATTTTTTTCTTTTGCTTCACTACTTTGTGGTATTCCTTTATTCCAAGAAGTTTCTCCTTTTTTAAAGAATGTTTTTGATGCACCAGAATTTCTAATTTTCTTTTTGGTTTCTTCACTACATTTCCCTTTGTGCATACCTCCATTAGCAATATTATAACCAAATTCTCTATAATTACTTTTATATTGTGCAATAAGTTCAATTTCTTTTTGCTCTGCTTCTTCTTTAGTTAAATATTCATATAATATTTTATGTTCAACATTTTCCCAACCATATTTATTTATAGCATTGTTCATTCTAGGACAATTTGTATATCCAACGCCATTTTTTCTCCACCTAGAATTGACATTTTTGTTTGTTATCCCAATATAAACTTTATTGTTTGGAAAAATGTGCATATAAACTGTGTAATTATTTTCCATAAAACCTCCTAAAACACAAAATCACCTAATGTGTTTGCGATTTGACTATTTCTTTGATTTAATTCTTTTGCATAAACCATAGTTGTATTTATACTTTTATGTCTAACAAATTCACTTACTTCTTGAATAGGTATCCCACTTTCTAAAGCCAATTCAACAGAAGTATGTCTTGTTGAATGTGGTGAAAGTTTTTCCATATCAAGCCCTGCTCTTTTATATAAATTATTTATTATCTTTCTCAATGATGTTGTAGTCATCATATTTCCATAATTGTTAGGGCTTGTAGAATAGAACAAATAATCTTTAACATTATATTCTTTACAATATTGTTTTATAAGTTCAAATATTCTATCATCAATTTTTACACTATCTTGTTTCAATCCATCTCTTGCTTTACCTAATACTTTAAGCATAACAACACCTTTGTCATCATAAAAATCTTCTATCCTTATATTTCTTATTTCATTTATTCTTAATGCACAAGTTATAGCAAGTTTAATAATTAATTCTTCTCTTGTGTCTTTACATACATCTATGATTTTTTTAATTTCTTCAGGTGACAAACCTCTTTTTAAGTGATGCCTTTCCAATTTTATTCCTTTTATTTTTTTAGAAATATCTTTAGAAATATCTTCATATTCTAACCAAGAATAAAAATTTCTAATTGCTATTAAGTAAGCATTTACAGTGTTTGGTTTATGTGTTTCTCTTAAATATTCTCTAAAATTAATAATATCCTCTCTTGTAGGCTCTTTAATATTGTTATCTTTTAAATAATAACAAAATTGAACTAAACCTACATTATAAGTTTTCATTGTATTATCACTAACATCAATGTAATTTAAGAATTTTTTCATTAGAGGTTCTAATGTTAATTCATTATTTCTTTTCAAAACTATTTCTTTCATTCTTTCTTCCTCCTATCACTATAAACATGATAGCACACTATTATATATTTGTCAAGCATAAATGTATTAAAAAAGCAAAGTTTTTTATTTTTCTTTGCTTTTTGTTGTTTTTTTAGTAGTTTTTTTAGTTTTTTCTTTATGTTTTTGAATTTTTTCAATACATTCAATACAATCTTTGGCAGTCTTGTCTAACTCACTAATAAAATTGTTGATTTCTTCTTTTCTTTTTTTCTCTTTATATGATGCAGTAACCAAACTAACAATAAGGTCTAAAACAACAATAATACCAAAAACTAACAATAAAATTTTAAATATTGTCCATAAAATTGCTAACATATTTTCACCTCTTTTCTAGTCAAGGAAATTATCTGAAATTTCTACTTGTTCATTTTCATCTAAGTTTTCTCTAAAATCAGCATAAGCATCATTTATCATTTGTTCTTGATTTTCAATTAATTCAAAGTCATTTATTTGATAATAATGGATTGGATTATATTTATCAGCCTTATTTTCACGAAGATTTTCAACAAAGCCTTTTACAACTATATCACTTTCATTTGGAATATCTACACCTTTTTTAAATTGTAAATTTATATAAAATTTACTAGATGTTCCATCGTAGTGCTTCTGTGTAACTTGAAATTTGTAATAGTTTTTGTCATTCCAAGTTGATTTAAACACTCTTATTTTTTGACCAACTTCTAGTTTATGAAATCCATATTCTTTTTTTTCTTCCATATTAGTCTTTCAACTCCTCATAATGTTTATTTATTCTTTTGTAATATTCATCTTTTAAGTCATTAACTTCTTTTAGTTTTTCAGCAAATTCATCTTTACTATTAGTATAAAACAAATCTTCCATCTTTTTAGCCATTGCATTTTTCAAATGAGTTGTATCAATAGTTGACAAACTAACTTTTTCACCATTGCTTCTTACATAGTATTTTTCTTCTTTATTTTGCATCTTTCCAATCACCACCTAATTTAGTTATCATTGTTCTTAATTTTTTTCTTTGCTTTAATAGTTCTTCTTTTGCTTCAGTTTCTTGCTTAAGTAATCCATCTACATCTTCTAAATCAATAGTTAATCTTCCACATTTTTCTTTATAACATTTAATTTCTTTTTGATAATCTATATTTTCTTCATATATTTTTTTATATTGTTCTTCATATAATTTTCTATTATTTAATTCACTTTCATATAATTTTTTATAATTTTTAAATAGTTTCATATTATACCTCCTCAACATAAACTACTTTACTATATTCTATAATTACTTTGTTATCTAAAACTATTGTATTATATTTTGTTTCTTGAATTTCTTTTATACATTCTATATAATCTTCTAATGTACAATTTACTCTAATACTATCTTTATTATCAAAATGTATTTTAATCATTATTTTCCTCCTCAAATGTTTCTTTTGTCAACTTTTGACATTCTCTCATTACTTTTGTCGTTTCTTTTTTTCCTAATTTTTCTAGTAAAAGAACTTGTAATAAATAACTATTATAAACTTCCCATTCAGCCAATTTTACTATTTGTTCTTTTAAATATTTTATATCTTCTTCCATAATTGTCCTTTCAATCAATTTCTTCGTAAAATTCCCATTTATATCCACCTGATGTTTTAAGTATACCTTTACAACATCTACTTATGCAAAGATAACAAATCCCTGTTCCTCTTTCTGCTTCTCTCATACTATCCCATTTTTTTACAAGAATACCATCTAATGTTTTTTGAACAACAGGTATACCTTTTGGAATGTGTAATTTTAATCTATATGCCTCTTTACAATTATGAGAATAATTGCACCATTCAAGATTATCTACGCAATTATTTAATTTATTGCCATCAATGTGATTAATTATTGGGTGATTTTCAATATTAGGTATAAATGCTTTCGCTACTATTTGATGTATGTATATTCTCTTACCATCAGGAAATTTTATAAATCTATAACCTTTACCATTACTGTCGCCAATTAATATTTTAGCAATTCTTCCTTTAGAACTTACCATATAATTTTCATAGTTTTCTATTGATTTCCATATTTCTTTTTCCATATTATCTCTCCTATCTATGAATAAAACAAAAGAGAACTTATATGAATATACAGGTACAATATGTTGAGTAGCATACCTATATACTCATATAAATTCTCTCTTGCTACTCAACATAATTATTATATCATAAATATTTTATTTATCAAAATCTCCATTTTCAGTATTATTATATTTTGATAGATGCACATATTCATATACTGAATTACTACCCATATTTTCTATCAAGAAACTATCACATTGACTTTTAGACAAGTGAGTTTGTATAGTTCTTTGTAAATAAAATATTTTGTTATTATCGTCATTATCTATTGCATCTTTGAGATGTTGTTCTAATATATCTTCACGATAATTGTTTTCTATTAGGTACAAATCATAATCTCTAGCAACTAATCCTTCAACATTAGATGTGTCCACAATGTACACTCCCTTTTTACCTTTATATTCCCATTTCATAGCATAATTTGGTGTGTCGTGATACAATTCTTCCAATTTGACTTTAAGTAGTCCTAAATCGTATTTTTTGTTACTTTTTAGAATATATATGTTTTTCTTATTAACACCACATTCTACTAACTTTTCAACTACAACTTCGCTACCTGTAAGAAACTTAATTGTAGGATAGTTGTATGCTATCTTTTTAATTGTACTAGATAGAAGATGGTCTTGATGTGAATGAGAAATAAATATTAATTTAACTTTTGGTAAGTATTTTTTAATTTTACTATAACTCAAACCAACATCAAGCATTAATACATCTTCTACTATTATACAATTACCTTTTGATGATGAACCTATAATACTATATTTCATCTAAACTAACTTCTTTAGGTTCTTCAACTACAACAAAATCATCACCATTATCAACATAATCTTTAGAACCATCTTCGTTAATTACTGCCATATCACCTTCAAATGCTTGTTGCATATCAACACTCATAACACCCCATTTAGAAATTAATTGTCTTAACATAGTTTTATATGCCATAGCATCAAAGTCTTTTTCCCAAAATGTGTATCCAGATTTTTTTGCATACCCCTTTGAATATTGTAATGCATGTTTTTCCATACGTGATTTGCTCCAATACATAGTTTTTCTAAATCCGTTGACATATTCGAACATGGCATAATAACCGATAGTTTTAGCACTTTCTCTTTTTTCTTCATCTTCAATTAATTGTACTTCTATTTCTTCATTAAGTGGGTCATATTTAATTAATTCACCTTCTTTAATAGCAAGTACATTAAGTTTTTTATATTGACCACTACGAATTGCTAATTGAATATAACCTTTATATCCCATTTGATAAGTTGCTATTGGTCCTCTTGACTTATCATTGTAAGGAACTAAATAATATTGACCTAATTGTGGTGATGGACTTAAGTTAAGGCTTTCTCCAAGTAATGCACCACTAATAATACTTTGTGGGTCACATTTTTTTAGTGCAGGGTTAGCATTAACAGCACTTACCATACCTGAAATAAATCTTGCTCCTCTTTTTTCATCACCAATTATTCCATTTATTTTTTTTGTAATAGTATTAGATGTTATATAACTTGTAAATCCAATTTTATTACTTGCATTTGATTTTGTTATTTCATTACTCATATTTTATACCTCTTTCCTTTAGCCAATTTTTAAGTTCAACTATATTTGATTTAGTTGTTTCTATTGTAAATGTTACTTTTAATATTTCATCATCTTCTAAAATTTGCTTTGGAGCAACAATCTCATCAACCTTTTCAACAACTTTAGCATCTTCATCAATTCTTAATTGAACTTCTTTGTGCTGTTCTTGCAGTTTATTAATTTCTTCTTTTCTTTTTCTAACTGTTAATATTGCATTTTGATAATTAAATCCATTATGTTGATATTCATAAAGGATTTCATCTCTATCTTCATCACTAGAGATACATTCTATATCATTACTGATTTTCTTAACAAATTCTAATATTTGGTCTTTAAGTGATTTCATACTAGCACTTAATGTAATATTAAGACCAATATCATCAAAACTAATAATATTTTCTAAATTATTAAATTCAATATGTTCTTTAGCAAATAATTCTAGTTCTTCTTTTTTTTCTTTTTTTTGTTCTTCTTCAATATTATCAATTTTAGTTTTTAATAAATTACTAGCATCTTTTAATTTAACTTTACATTCTTGTTCATATTTTTTATTAAACAATTCATAAGGTTCAAGTAATTTACTTTTTATTTCTTTTCGTCTATCTTCCAATGCTTTTAAAGTGTTATTAATTTCAGTTCTTCTGTTTTTTACTTTTTGCTTGTTATCTTCAGTACATTCTAATTCGTCTAAATCTTTTGTGTTTTTATCTATAAATTTACCTATTTCTTCTAATTGAGAAAATACTTTAGGCATTTGTTCAATTTTAACTATTTCATTAAGATTAATATTGTTCATTTAACTCTCCTCAATTTCTATGATTTTATAACTATCATTGCCACCAAATCCATCACATTCAAGATAATCTTTAATAGTTTCATCTTCATAAAGTTGTATATCTCTAAAAGTATATTCGACAAGCACCTTAAAAGATTTTTCAATAACTTTAGGTTCTGGTGGTGTTGGATATGTTCCACCTGCAAAACTATCATTATCTTGCATATTATTCACCATTCCTTTCAAAATAGTATTCAATTTCAGCATCACTACAAATAAGTTTTGTTATACATAATGCAGTAACTTTAGAACAAGTCTGTTTCCTGTTAAATATTCTATTAACTGTTTCAACAGCAAGACCAGTTTCTCTAGCAATTGAACTATGATTAAAAATATTAGGGATGTTTTTCTTAAAATAATACACTAATATCTACCTACCTTTCTGTTACAATTATATCATTTATTTTGATTTGTTGTCAATATTTTTTTGATAATATTTTAATAATTTAATAATGTCACGATAAGCACTTGTTTTTCTGATATAAATTTCTTGCTTATTTTGTCTTTCTTCAAAATCTGTTTTAATTAATAATTCGGTAAGTTTATCAATAATAAAATCTATCATTCTAATATATCCTCAACATTAAAATTAATTTCTTTATTTTCATAAGACTTTATTTTGTTTTCAAGACTTTTATATTGAGGTGTGTCTTTTTCTAAAACATCTAAAAGTTTATATGAAAAAGTCCAATAATATTCCTCAAAAACATCATCATCTGCTTGTTCTAACTTTTCTTTGTTTAATGGTTTGTCAAAATATTTTTTTGATAAATTCATTAAATAATCAATAGAACTGCATTTACTGTAATGTTCTTCATAAAATTCTGGTAAAACGTTTTTTTTACAAAAAGGACATATGTAATATATGCTTTCTTTTGCCTTTTTTTCTTTTTCTTTTGTTAAGTATTTAGTTAGAAAGTAAACTTTTGGTATTGAATTTCCATATTGTTCACTTCTAAAATGTTGCTCTAATTTTTTCATAACATCTTCCAAAGAATAATCTTTAAGTTCTTTATACCATTCACTTCTAGTGTAATCATCATTAACAAAACTTGGATAATTAACTTTTATTCTGTTTAAAATTATCTTAACATCTTTAAGTTCCATAATTTCCCTCCATTATTTCTCTATCTATTCTTTCTTCTCTTTCAGTATCAGTTTCAAATTCATCTTCCCATCTTCTTCCATTTAACCAAGTAGATGGGTAAGGAATATATTTGCCATTTTCATCTTTCCACTCTTTAGTATCTTTAAATCTTTCAAGTTGTTTTATAATAGTTTCAGTTAATTCTTCATCAGGTTTTAATTTATTAAAACTTTTTTTAGCATTTTTTTTATCTAATTTCCTCGGATAATGATGCCAAAATCTATCAAAAAGTTCATCATTTGAGGTATTTTTTGTTACTTCATTTACCTCATTTTGGGGATATATATTATTTATATCTATATCTTTCTCTATCTCTATATCTATCTCTGGTGGAGTTTTGTCTGGACATTTGTCCGACATTTGTCCAATTAGTATTTTTTCATTCTTAATTCTATCTCTGTAAATTCTTTTTCTATCTGCATCAGTTGAACTTTGACCTATGTAGTTTTGAATATCTAACATGTATATTGCACCATTGTCTAATATTTCAATTAAGTCTAATTGTTTAAATATTTGAATTGCTTTTTCGACAATATCTTTGTTATGACCAACAACTTTACTTAATATCTGTGAATTATAAGGTATTCTGTCATTGAACATTAATCTGCCATTAGTTTTTAAACTTCTTAAGTACATTTTCATTAAAATATTCGAATATAAATATCCATTTTCCATGCTTTCAAGAATTATCATAGCATCACTATCATAAAAATTATCCTTTAATTTTAAGTAATAATATTTTTTAATATCTGCCATACTCTATTTTCCTTTCTAATGCCCTTTTTAGGCATTTTTTATTCTTTTAGTCCAATTGCACTAGGACTATATGTTTCGTTTCTGTATGCCCTATTTAATTGCTTTTAGAACGGTTTCAATAAAATTAGATAATGTTCTGTTTTCTTTTTCAGCAATTTTTCTAATTCTATCTAGCACATCTTTATCAATAGATATTGCTATTTTTTCTTTCATCATATCACCTACCTTGACATCATATTATCATACTAATTTATACTTGTCAATACCTTAATTGTATAAAAAAAGAGATTTTATTAAATCTCTAATTTCTCTAAAGCCGTAACATCTAAAATAAATGGCAAATCATCATTAGTTTGTGATATGTTAGTTTGTCCATCTTTACTCATAGCATTGTAAATACTCTCTAGTTGTTCTGCTAGTGTTCCTGTTATTTTTGTATAGGTTGGGGTTGCTAATATGTAATATACTCCTGTATTATGAGTAGATAACCATGTTTTAAAATCATTTGCAGTAGTTATATCATTATTGTATAAAAATACATTTCTGTTAACTATAAAACATATTCCATCATCATTTCTTGTAAGGTTATTTTTGAAATAATTTGATAAACATACTTTCCTATTTGTTCCAACATAAGCATCATCTATTAGTATATAAAATCTATTATAACTACCTGTTTTCTCAAATATCCAACTTTCATCACTTGTACCACTATATACTTTCTTACCTATATTCTTTTTAATGTACCATTCATTTGTTCCATAAGGTTCGTATGGTAGGGCTGTTGTGCCTTCGTTTATCATAGGTAGTATTGTTGTTATTTCACTTGGAGTTATTGTTGATGTATTATCATTTTTTTTTATTATTACTCTCATATATGCCAAATTAGAAGCATAAGAACTAGGTATATTAATTGTCATATCTCTAGTACCATTGATTGAAGGTTCTATACTGTAATATTGGCCTATATATCGTTTGCTACTGTTGTATAAATAAATGTTTAAAAAACAATAATTGGTATTTGTAATTGTTATATGATAATTTGTGTCATTTTCTATTAAATAATATTCTTTTGTTCTAATTCTTGTTGTTGATGATACTTCACCATTTGTATCAAGACTTCCTTGTTCCCAATCATTTTCTTGTGTTGGCAACAAATTCTTCCCACTTGTTCTAATAAACTTATCTTCATAGTTTCCTATTTTACAATATTCTATGTTGTCTAAATTAACACTATAATCTGTACCATTAGCATTGTTTTCATCTTTTACACTTATTGTATTATCTCCACTTATAGTATGTATATCTTGTGGACTACTTGGTGTTGGTGTTCCATCTTGACTTAATTCACTAGGATTTAATTCTACCCTCATTGGTGCTTCTAATGTGTTGTTTATTGATAGACTTGTTGCAGGTGTTGAACTTATCTTTGGTAGATTATTCCAAGTTGGGTTTAGTGTATCACTCATTGAATTGATTAATGCTTGTTTTAATGCACTTACATATTCCCTAAATGTTTCATTTGACAATGGTGTTTCTAATCCATATGAAATCATTGTCTTTAGTTGGTTTTTTGTTTCATTTAAATATGTTAATTTATCGCTTATAGTACCCATATTAGATTACCTCCCCTTGAATTGTATCAAGAGCAGTTGCTATATCTCCTACTAAACCATCAACATAAGATTTTGTTGTTAAACCTTTTCCTGTTATCACATTTTCTAATGTACCTTTTGAGATACAATAATAATTAGACCTAGTTAAATACATAGGATATTCTATTAATTGTGGACTTAAAAAACCATTACCATCAATGCCAATACCATATACATCTTTTTGAACTTTTGTAACTCCACCTACACTATTTGTTGCATAATCAGTATTCTTTACATAATCAGTTAAATCAACTTGTACACCTATTTTTCCTAATAATTCCCAAGCATTATTGATATATATATATTCAGCATAGTTATTTCCACTTGTATCAGGTGTTTCTAATGGTACTAGATATATTGTATCTTCTTGTCCTGTTTCAGGTAGTTCTGCTACTATTTCAAACTTAATACTTCCTGCTTCCCCTTTTGGAATAGTAAAGTTTAATATTGGATTTAAGTCAGTTCCTACATTTACAACATTTGCTTGACTATTTGGCAACCCTGTTGTTGTTGTTCCTATTTGTATATTTGGAGCAACTTGTCCTAAATCACTTTCACTACCTCCATAAGTAACATACAAATCTCTATTTTTTATTTCTATATTTTCTAATGAAGTTCCATCTTCTCCATCAAGTATCTCTACTTCTTCTTGTGTTCCATCTTTCTTTGTTATTGTTATAGTTGTTGTCTTATCTACTTTTTCTGCATCTATATCAAGATTATCTATTTGTGTTTCCATATCTAATATTGCTTGTTCCATTTGTTCTTTATCTGTTGGTGTTATTGGCTCACTATTACTTGCATTTTCTTTATATGAACCATCTGTAACATAAAACTTTTTCGTTGCTGGAGAATATCTTAATTTTAATTCGTTGTTATCTTCTTTATAAGCATAAACTCCTAAAACACATAGTTCTTGTTTTGCTAATATCTCTGCTGGTATATCACATTCATTATTAACTATATATTGTTTATAAGTACCTGCAGAGTTAGTGAATAATGCTACTTTTACTAAGTCGTTTGTGTACTCTTCACTAAATTCAAATTCACACTTATTTATTTTGTACTCATTTTTGTTGACTTCTTCTTCTTTATGTATTTCTATCTCGTGTGGATTAACTATTATTTTCATTTAGAAACCTCCTTTTATTTAACTACTGCTCCAGTAGAAGGTGCTACAAATATTTGAACTCTACCAAAATCTCTTGTGTCGATTAATGCCACATTAGGACTTGCCCAGCCTTTGATGTCATAAGTAAGACCACCAAATTTACTTGGATTTAATCTTCCACATTCGTTACCTGCAACTGGTTTTTTATTTGTTGGATAAATTCTCCAAGAAGTTGCAGTTTTTGGTAAATAAAGTTTTTGTCCACTTGTTTGACTTTTTTGATTTACTTGACTTTCTTTTTTCCAACTATACCCACCATTGTTTTTAATTCTGTAACTATCAGGTACACATAGATATTCATTAGGTTTTACTTCGTTATATAGCATATAAACACCATAAGAGTTACGATACCAAGTTCCTACATATGAACCTTTACCAAGTTCAAAATGACAGTGATTACCTGTTGCATTACCACTTGTACCCTCTGCACAAAGTGGTTGACCTTGTTTAATAACATCTCCTACTTTGTGACGCATTTTATTGTCATGTCCAAACATAGCAGTAAGTTTAGTAACTTCTCCATTTGCACATAAAACTTGTTCTACACTTTCTACCCAATACCAGTTACCATAACCTTTATTGCTTTCAACATGCTTAACTTTACAAGTGAATGGTGCTAGTACCCAGTCAATACCACCATCTTCACCTGCCATATCTAAAGCATAAGTGCCTTTATGTGTACCTACATTATAACCTTGTGTAATTGCCATAGTTGGCATTGGAAATTTTGCCTTTTCCATATTATTCATCTCCTTTATTATAATTATAATTTGATATACCTAAGCAAGTGCCTAAAAATGTTATAAATGCCGTTGATATTGTTAGCACTTTATCAGTATATTCAAATTCTAATGTGTTCATGATAACTCCTGCAAATGTTACTAATGCAGGAAGTATATACATAACACATTTTTTTAGATTATCATAATTTTTATTACTTAGTTTCATAATCTCATCTACCTTTCTTTTAAGATTATATCATTAATTAGCAAAAGCATCAATTTTATTAATTAATCTGTTGTTTTCGTGTATTCAAAAATTATTTGTAACGGTCCTTTACAATAACCACCAGTGCCTGCAGTGATGATTAATTCGTTTGTTTTAATATCTATTGTTGAATGATTTGCATCAGAACCATAAAATGGTAAATGCCTCCATTGATTATCATTAGTATATACATATCCATACGCTTCAATAGGTGTTTCTATATTCAAATCTGATATATCTATTGATGATGTCCATGAATTTGTTTTAAATACTTTCCTATAAATAGGTTTTCCATCTATCCATAATTTGTTTGTTTTAATTTCGCTTGTTGAATAATTATTTTGTGTTGCTGTTGATATTGCATTATTAATATAATCGCAACAATATCCATCTGTTACACTTGTTGAATATGATGACATTATTTGTGCTTGAGTTGCTGTTGTATTCATTGCTTTTATAATGTAATTAACAACTAAATAAGGTTGTAAGTTATTATGAGATTGGCTACCACCTGTGTTTTTCATCGTTGCTACACCTAATCCTCCACCTGTACTATTGTAATTAGTTACTGCAGAAGATGAAATTGCATTAGCCACTACATTCGCACCTAATGTCCATGCATGGCTATGGGAAGGCATTTCATTTACTGTTAAAGTATGTGTCTTTTCTCCACCTGTTTCTCCTAAATTGTCAAAATCAGTATCATTACCATCTAATCCTACAAGAGTTCTACCTTTTAAATTTGGTAGGTTAAAGGTAGTAGAACCATCACCTGCACCGTATGTTACTCCTATTGTAGTAAACAAGTCTGCATATGTTGTTCTGCTTACTGCACTACCATCACACAACAAATACCCGTCAGGAGCATTAGTTCCAGAAAAAGGGATAATACATCCTATTTTTAATGTTTCTCCTCCTGGAATATCAGCACTACCACCACCAACACTTATTAATGTTGTACCATTATAAGCATATGTTGTTTGTTCACTAAAAATTACATATAGAATACCAACAATTGGTGTTTCTCCTGTTGTATCCCAAGTATCTGTTGCTACTGCTGTATAAATCATATTTGTTGTTGTATTAAAATACTTATCTCCTACTGCACATTCTGATGGTTCTACATCAGTAACAGCCTTTAATTCAACATTCAATGTTTCTGGAATATCTTCTTCTATTATTTTTTTAATTTCATTATCCATTTTTTTTAAGTTGGAAGCATTAACTGGTGTGTTCCCAGAAACAACCCTAGGTACAACTTCATATTCTGTTCCTGCAACAGTTACTTTTGCAGGTTCTAACACTTCACCATCTTGCCAACCAACTGGTGTATATGTTCTTGCCATATTTTATCATTCCTTTCTAATTTTATTTATGCAGTTCTACACCATATGTAACAAGTAAAATATGGTGGCATATTGTTGTGAGGTTGCCCTCCTCCAACATTTTCCATAGAACTATCTAAAGGGTCGCTTGATATTGGGTTTCTTGAACGAACATGACCATGATTACCTGTTGTTACACCAGTATTTGTGCTATAATAGCCTCTTTCTCCATGATTATGCTCAGGCATTTCATCAATCGTTAATGTATGCTCTTTCTCCCCACCTGTTTTTTGTGAAGCATTAAAATCAGTATCATTTTCATCAACACCAACTAAAGTCCTTCCTTGAGAAATAAGTTCCCATGTTCCACCAAAATATGTAGATGGATTTGTATTATTTATTGAAAGATAAATTGCTCCTATTGGAAAAACATTCATTTTACCATTAACAAATAAATCATAATTACTGTTTGGCATTCCACCAATACCTAAATGATATTCACCACTATTATCTTTTAAAACACTAAAGGCAACTATACCATCTGTTAAACTAAATATGTCACTTTCAATAGTATTTAATGCTATATTATTTACACCATCAGTTACTTGTAATTGTAAATCATATTGTGTACCTATTGAAAAACCAGTACTAATCCCATTTAGATAAATACGATAATTTTCTAATGTTGCTTCTTCGTTAACTATAACAAGTTCTCCTTCATTTGCAGAAAACCAATTTGACCAATTACTAGAACCTGTTTCTTTAACTCTATATTTAAGTGAAATTATTCTATTTCTTTCACTACCAAAACTTTTATTCCAAAAGTTTAATTTTGTATCTAAATAAACAATTTCTTCTACACCATTTTTTCTATCAGCATTTTCACTTACAAATGCTGGTTGATGATAACTTTTAAAGTTTGGTATCGTTTTTACTATTGATGTTTCTAATCCACGACTATCTATTGCTGTAACTTTTATTATATTGCTTTTGCAATTATATATTTTGTTTGAAACTGCACTTGAAGAAGAATAAGCAGATTGAACTTGTTCTATATCACAAGAAAAAACATATTTTGTAATACTTGCTCCATTTTGTGCAATTGCTTTTTTTGCAACAGGTATAGAGAATGTTATAGTTGTCAAACCATCTATGACTGTATTTGTGTTACCTGTCAGTTCATAATAATTTGTAGAATAGTTAAAATCTTCAAAAACAGGTTTTGCATTATTAACGTCAACATAATAAGTATTTCCTTCATTTCTTGTCTTTGTTATGTTATTATAAATAACCTTAACTTGATATGTACTACTTGCATCATTAGGTATTGAATTATATTGAGCATCAACACTTTCACTATCATTAAACCCAACCAAACTTGTTCCTGTAGTAGAACCACTAAATATTTGTGTGTTATCTTTACCTATACCCAAAACATTAACATTTCTCCCTAAAGGGTTATAAAGATTTAATGTTAATGGCTGTCCTATAATGAAATTAGGTGATGATGTGCAATAAGGATAATCATATGTTGATTGAGTATATGTTCCACTTGTTGTTGTTAATTGACTATCTGCCCTTCTTACTTTTATTCTAAAATTATATGAAGTACCAGCACTTAACCCACTTATTACAAATGTTGAACCACCTGTTCCAACCCAACTTGAACCGTTGTTAGTTGAATACCAAACAGCATCACATCTGGCATCTGCACCCCATGAAACAGTAACACTTGTTTCATCTCTTTTAGAAACTGTAAAACTTTTTATGTTAGCATATCTTGGAACTTTTGGAGTATTGAAACTAGCCGAAAAACTTCCACTAGCACCATAAATGTTATAACTTGCATTTGATTTATATCCTTTTGATGAACCATCTGAGTTTGTAGAAACATTATAAGTTTTTGTTACTAAATTTTTAACATTTCCTTCTCCAGCACTAATACTAATATTCCCAGACCAACTTGCTCCATCTATTGAAGCAGTACATCCGTTAGAATGTGCAGAACCACCACTTAAATACAATTGAAATAGTGTTGTTACATTAACTGTACCTGCACCAGAACTATAAGAATTGTATTTAGCATATATTCTTGCATATAGAGTACCGTAACCAGTAGAAGCAATTGCTTTTTCACCAATTTTTTGATAACTGGTTGTTAGTGTTGCCATTATTGTTCACTCTCCTTTTTATATAAAATTAGAGTTTCATATCCTTGATAATCTATTGTCCTAAAATCATAATTTTTAACTTGTAATTCTTCCACAATACCTTTTTTACTGCTAAAACCATTTTTAGTAAATTCAGTAACTATTTCATACAATGTGTTGTTTTGAAATCTTCTTATTTGAAACCCTTCGCTAGTCATTAATGTTGCTATTTCACTACCTGTGCTGTAAACTTGAACCCCTAACTGACTTAATTTGACTGTTGTACTAACTAATTCTCCTGATGCTGGTTGCCATTCTTTCCTATCACCTTTATTTAGCATTAAGTCATAAACGTAGACAAATCCATCATCTACAGAAGATGATTGTATTGATAATATATAGTTTGATGTTTGTGCAACAAAACTATAAGATACATCTTCCATATCAAGTTCTTCTTCAAAAACACCATCATATACAACATTATTATTTCCTGTCAATTTTATTCTTGAATTTGTTCCATCATCATTAGATATTTTAAATGACAACGTGTACATTTCTCCAATTATTAACTCTGTTATATTTATGTTTGATGTTGTTATTTTACCATTACTGACACCTATTTTAGCAACAGAAGATGTTTTACCTATTAAAGAAGCATCATATCCACCAACATAATTAGGATTGTTAAAATAATATTCCAAAGGATATTCTGATGAAGAAGGATATGTATCACTAGAAGGAAAAAAACTGTTTTGGGCTATATTACCTTTTATCCACATATTTTCATCATTTATTAATAACTGGCTGTCTTTAATCATATTACTACCACCAGTTATTTGGAATAAGTTTTGTATTCCATCAACTTCTATTTTTGTTTCTGCTATTTGATTTTTTTGCTCATTTTGTTCAGCAACAACTAATTCAATTTTATTTTCTATATTATCTATTAATGTTTTTGCATATTTTTGAAATGTAGGTTCTGATTTTAATGTTACATTTTCTGTTCTTTCCTCAATCCCTATTTGAGTATTATATTGGTTTATTATTGAACCATTATATACTAAAGTGTGATTTGCTAATGTTCTTGCTACTATTGTTGTTTCATCATTTACAAAATGATTATCATTATCATAATATCCATAAATCTCTATTATGTCATAACAATCTATTGTAGGGTCACCTAATATTCTACCTGTGCTTAAACTATCTATTTGAAATCCACCAACAATATCAAATATGCTATTTATTTGTTCTTGATATGATATATAAGGGTTTGCACTATTGATATACAATGTTGTTTCATTTTCATCACTATTTGTTTCAAATTTTCTTATAGCATCTTCATAAACAACTCTATCTATTTCATAACTCTCACCTTTTTCATATTTTTCTACAACATACAAAGGTATTTTTTGAGTTACTAATTCATTCAAATAAACAAACTTTAATTCACCGTTTCTATCTATTGTTGCTAATGCCCCTGCTTGTTCTGCTAAATAAGAAACATAAGTTCTTGCTGTTATTGTATTATCGTATGTTGAAACAACATCATTCATTCCATTAAAACTTTGTACACTACATCTGACATTTGCTTTTGAACATATATCTTGTAAAATGTTAAATTTAGTCATTGCACTATTGCCTTGTTCTTCTAAAGATTTAGCATCATAATAAAAATCAAATAAAACTGCATTATCTCTTAATGTTAATGTTATCTTATTTTTATCAGTCTTTGGTGTGTCTTGTATGTTGAATATTCCAAGAGGAACATACTCATAGGTGTCACCTAAACTTGTGCTACCTACTTTCGTTCCTATTGAAATTTCTACTTGACCTTTAATAATTGGTGTTATTGTTTCGTTTATATCATGTAATATTAATTCTGCTTCTTGTGAAACAAAATTATCTAAAGAAAATCTTTTAGAACCATCATCTGGTAATATGTTTCTCTTTAATGTTAATTTTTCACAATATCTATCAGCATCTTCTAGTTCAACATCATCAAATAATATTTTTATTTTATGTTCACTCTCACCACTATATATTATGCTTTTGTAATTGTTGTTATTTGGTATATATGCCATATAATCACTACTCCTCTACAAAATCAAATGTTATATTTGTATATATGTTTTTTGATGGGTCTGTTGGGTGAACATAATATTTATGATATTTTATAGTTCCACTTCTATACATCTTTTTACTTACAAATCCCCAACTTGGTTCGTAAAAGAATTTGCAGTCTAACCACACATTAGTTGTTCTCTGATGTAATTTATGTAGTTCATCACCTGTCATAGTAGGAACATTAAAACTTAAACTTGCTACATCATGTCTAACCCTATTTCTTATTGTATATCCTGCTGTATTTGTATAACTATCTAAGTCAACATCATTTGCCCCTACATCATGTTCTGGTAAAGTGTTAACTCCTGCAATAGCATAAGGAAACTCCTGATAAGTGCTATTGCTACCATAAGGTCTTATATATAATTTATCATATTGCATTTACCAATCATCTCCTTACCCTATTGTAATTGGCTTACCATTAGTTTTTGCCATTCCTTGTAAATCTGTTATTACTTGTCTTGCAACTTCTTTGCTACCTACTTGAATAACAAATGTTGCATTCATTGGCTTAGATTGAGCATTACCAATCTTTCTGTCTAATAAATCCATCATTTGATTTTGGTTTGCTACAAATGATTGTCCACCTATGTTACCAACAAGTTCAGGACCTTGTTCATTGGCAACAAATAATTGACCTACTTTAGGCAAACCACCTGTTGCATATGTTTTTGCTGTTGGAATATATTTTAAGATTGGTGAACCTCCACCAGAACTTTGATTTATGTCACTAGCAAACTTGTTGTATGCTTTTACTGCTTTGCTGGTATCTAACTTCATTTCAACAGTCAATTTTGAGTTATTTCTCATTTTTTGAAGTGTTTTATCGTGGTCGTCTTTAACTTTTTTGATTGTTTCTTTCAATTTTTTATAGTTATAGTCAAATGATTTGTCTGTTTCAATATTTGCTTTTTTTGAAGTTGATGATACTTTTACAATCGTTTCTTCTAACTCTTTTGAAGAACCTTTTGCATATGCTTTTGTAACATCATCCAAACCACTAATTACACCGTTTGTTTCGCCTAAAACTTTTTTGTACTTTTTGACTGCTTTTTCTTGCTTTTCGTGGGCTGATTTAGCAACTTTACCTGCTTGGTCTGCCGTTATTTCTCCATTTTTCAATTTCTTTGCTGTTTCTTCCAATGATGTGTTAATTTGGTCGGTAGTCTTTTTATACTGTATTTTTGCTTCTATTTGGTCATCTATTGCTTTTTTATACATAGTTTGATAACCTTCATATAAAGTTTGTTTTTTAACTGCTTCTATATATTGGTCAGTTATATTTATCATTTTTGTTTTGCCATTTACTATATCATTACCATTTTTGATAACTCCATCTTCAAGTTTTAATTCAGCGCCATAAGCATCATTTAACTTACCTAATATAGTTTCAGCAACACTCTCATATCCTTGTTTAACTCTATAATTGCCATCAACTACATCATCTAAAGCATCAATGTAGGCTTTAGAGCCTTCTAATTCCATTAATTTGGCTTCATAACTTTTAGTAAAACCATCCATTGCTTCTTTATGTGATTTACTTAAATCACCCAATGTTTTATCTAAATCTTTGTAAGCCTCATCAATTTCACTTATTGCTTTCTTTGTATATCCTGCTCCTGATGAGAATTCTTGTTGAGAAGATATTATCCCTGCAATAGCAACTCCTAATGAAGTTAATCCTGCAACTACTCCTATGATTGGTAATGCAGTTAATGTTACTCCAAAAATTGCTGTTATAGCATTAAGTGCTGTTACTGCACCAACTGCAACCATAACTGAACCTGCTAAAGCACCCAAAACATTACCAACTTTAGCACCATTTTCACTAATATCTTCAAGACTTCCTTTTAAGACTTGAAATCCTGCAAAAGATATTAATACTCCTGCTACTATTGTTCCTAATGCTTTCATAGCATTACCTAAAATTGTAGTTGCTTTTTGCATTGTTGTTAATTCACCTGTAATACTTTTTAGTTTTAAAGGTGTTACAAGAGAAATAAAATTCTTCCATACTGTTGTTAAATTTCTTGTTCCTTTGATTGGTTCTAATAATAATGAACCAAAAGTACTTAAATATCCCCCTATTTTAGTTTTTATGAATAAATTTGCAACTGTTTTCAATCTTGTAAATGCTACTGCCAATGCTAACAAAGTAGTTGCAACTTTGCTTTTTGATATTGCATTTAAAACATTAGCAACAACTTTTAATGTGTTTATTATTGCATTTCCTATTGACCTTGCAAATGGTAATACTATTGTTTCATAAATAGTTTTATATATTTTAAATAGTACTTTACCTACTTCATAAACTACTTCTAAAGCACTTGCTGTTGTTTTTACTAATTGAGGTATCAATTTATATGCAGTCCATTTTGCTAGTGGTTTTAACACATTATTCCATACATAGATTAATCCTGAATAAGTAAGCCCTGCTATTTCTTTTAGAGGTTTTTCTAATGGCTTTAAGCAAGTAGCCCAAGCCTCAAATGCTTCTGCTATTTTTGTTGCTTTCATTTTGATACCATCAAGCATATCATCATATTTTCCAAAAATATCATTAAAAGCATCTAATATTGCTGGGTCTATTCCACCTCCAGCACCACCACCAGAACCAGAACCAGAACCACTACTACCTTTGTCACTTGGAGAATTTATTACATTAAGTTTATCAAATCCTCTTAGTCCTGACATTTTATCTTTTAATTTATCTACTGCTTTACCAGCATTACCTGCACTATCAGAAACATCATCCATTCCATCTACAACATCACTAACAGCATCATCAACTTTTGCTAGTCCACTATAGTCAAATTTTGGCATTTTAAATCCAAGTAAACTTGCCAACATATTAAATACTTTGGTTAAAACCATTAATATTGCATTTATGTAAGGCAAAACTGCTTGTAATATTGGTAAAAATACATTACCAACTGCTCTTGAAAGCCTTGCCCATTGTTCTTTCATAACACGAATTTGATTTGAACTGCTTTCTATCGTACGGCCATAGTCCCCCTGTGATTTTTTTAATTGTTCTGTTAATGAAATTACCATTATTAACCTTTTTTCAACATATGATAGGTCACTTATACTTTTATCTAAACCTAATTTATCAACAGTTCCCTGAAGTGTTTTTTCAGTAATATCAGCCCCTGTCGCTGTTCTTATGGGGCGAACTTGTGTTCGTATTTCATACATATTCGCTAAATATGTACGGTTCTCTTATGAACTCCTTATACTTTCATATAAGACAGACTATATCTTCAATTATTTCTAATTGCCTACCGTTTCCATTCGCTTGAATGTACTCTACTAACTTCCATATTTCTATGTGTTTTCGATAGTCTTTGAGG
This sequence comes from Candidatus Gastranaerophilales bacterium, assembly GCA_017560095.1. GTDB lineage: Bacteria > Cyanobacteriota > Vampirovibrionia > Gastranaerophilales > Gastranaerophilaceae > RUG14156. The sequence goes on along the minus strand of JAFYOU010000004.1, from coordinate 19,077 downwards.
TTATTTACTTTTGTATTCCCAAATAAATCCTTTATATGTCTTTAACACACCTCTACAACAATCTCGTATATGTGATGAATGAAAATTATTTATTCTTCCAGCATCTCCGCTACTTTTATATTCTTGTATTATGTTTCCATCTTTATCTTTTTGAATAACTACTTTTGACATTTTATTATTCTTCATATTTCTTAATCCTGTTTTTAATGCGTGTTTATTATTTTCTTTTTGTGTACACCATTCAAGATTTTTAACTCTATTATCTTGTTTTTTACCGTTTTTATGATTTACTTGGGGTTTATTTTTAGGATTTGGAATAAAATGTAACGCAACTAATCTATGTGCAAAAATACATTTGTTTTTACCATTTTTACACAATGTGTATTTTAAATACCCATCTTTATCCAATTTAGGCTTTATATAATAAGGTAATTTATATTGTGATTTGTTACCAGCATTATTGTATCTTATTCTTCTAACAATGCCATAATTACTTATTTCATAATCTTCAAATCCATTTATAGGTTTCCATTTTACTTCTTTCATACTATCACCTAGCAATAGTATATCGTAATCGACCTAATTTGTAAATAGCCTGCTGATTGCCCATTGTTTCATACTTTGAATTGTTACACTTTGGTATCAAAGCCTTTAGGGTGTTCCAGCATTTAGTAGGTTTTAAGCGAGCCAAGTTACTAACCCGCTAAAGCACTTTGCAAAGCATTTTCTGCTCTTTTCAAATCTAAGTTGTATAAAGATGCTATATCGTTAGACATTTTAACTAAATGTTCTGATAAGTTCTCTGCTGTTTCATCTGGTAATTTCATAGCATTAGCCATTTGCTTAAAAATACCAAAACTTCTTGTTAAACGGTTTTCATCAAATCCGTAAACTTTAGACATTTGGTCGATTAAGCCTTTTACTTTTTTAGAACTTTCTTCTACTGCTTGATTGTAATCTTCTGTACTATTTGCTGTTCTTGCATAAGCAACTTCCAATAAGTTTGTGTTTTCAACATAATCAACACTTAATTGAGTTGCACTTGCCATTGTTTTAATTAACTTTGATAATTGTCTTGTATATAAAAACAATCCCCCTGTCTTGAACATACTATCAAATTGTTTTGCCATTTTATCGTTTGATTTTGCAACATTTGCTGTAGTATTTCCAAGTTGTTTTGTTTCTTTTTCTACAAGAGAAATATTTTTTGCTTTTCCTGTATTAAAGGCATCAAGCATAGAATAAATAGTTTTAAGTCGCTTCTCATATTCTTTTAACTTTTCATCACCAGTTACGTCATTTTTAAAACTAAGTGATATTCTTGTTTCATTATCCATCAATTCACTCTCCTTTCTTGCTTAATTTATCTAAATATTGTTTTTTTAATGTCCCAAAATACGCAAGAGAGTTTTCATATTCTTCATACTTTTGTTTTTTGTCTTTTTCTTTGTTATTCTTGTTTTCTTCTTTCTCTAGTTCTCCATATGGCTTTGATGGGTAAGTATCTATTTTTGAATTGTCTTTGCTACCTTTAAACATACTAGCAAGTATATTCCCAATAAATTGCTTTAGTGACATAAACAATTTACCGTTTCCATCATGTATATATAGCCCTTGTAACCAACATTTATAATCAAGTTCTTCCTTTTCTCTTTTTTTCTTATTAATAAAAGAAGTACGGTATGAAACGAATAATTGTGGGTCATCTTTCCAAAATTCTTCACTTGTCATTCCGTACTCTATTGCTTGTGGAAAAAGATAATTACAATAATATTCATAATAAGAATTATTATATTTTTTAAATATATCTTCTTCTGTTTTTATTATTTCTTGTTGGCTTGGGCTTTCAAGTTTTTTTGTTCTTCATTATAACTTTCACGAATTTCAATACATTCTTGTAAATATTCCATATATTTTCTTGCTAAAAAGTCAGCCTTATCCTCATCTTCAAAGTAAGGTTTAAGTATTTCTTTAACTTCACTTGGTTTAAGATGATGATTTGGATTTAACCAAATAAGAAATGCTCTTTCAATAATTTTATGTAATGTTTTTTCTTTAAGTTCAACTTCTTGTTCCATTTTTTCTTCATCTATTGATAAAGAATTAATGTCAAAATTATCATCTAATTCTTCTTCATCCATATATTCATATAGACCTCTTTGAACTATATCCATAGACTTTTGTATATTACATAGCCTATCAATTTGTATAAAACTATCTCTATTTAACTCTAAAGTATATTCTTGTCCATTTAATTCTATAATTTCATTTTTCTTCATAATTATCTATCTCCTATTTTCCATTATTTTATTATTTTTATGCCATTTAAGACACTTTTAAGATTAATTAGATACATTGTACCAGAAACCTTAAAAATGTCCTCAAATAGCCTTTAATTTAATTATTTTACTACAACTAATATTGTTCTAGTAAATGAAGCATGATTAGATGCACTTGCTACTAGTTTAATAACAGCACTACCACTTGCTACTTTTGTAATTGTAATTGAATTAGTTGATGCAGTATAAGCAACAGTTGCAACTCCAGTACTATCACTTGTAGCAGTTATTGTAGCATTGCTTGGATTTGTAGATAGTGAAATTGTCTTTGTAGTTTCATCTCCTGATAACACTACAACATCATCAATAGATGAAGTAAATACTACAGTATCTTCTACTAAATCGTAGCAATTTTCAACAAATTCATCAGATGTTTCTGGTGTAATTGTCATTTCACCTTGTTCTAGTGAACCAACATCAGTGTTATTTGCTTTATAACTTACTTTTCCTGAATATTTAAAACCTGTAAAGTCAGGTAGTAATCTCAAGAATTCATGAGTTTCACCTTTTATTTTTTCTAACACAGCGATATTATCTCTATGTAAGAAGAATGGTAAAGTTTTTTGTGGATTTTCTTGACGACCTTCAGTTGATGTAGATTGTCTATTACCAATTGCAGTTTTATCTAATTGTGCTGGTGTAGCACCATTTTCACCTGTTCCTGTTACTGGAAGTAATATAGAATACTTACCATTTGATTTTTTCATCAATAATGCACTACCACGGTGTTCACTTAATGCTCTATCTTCAATACTATTAAACATTTAAAATCATCTCCTTATTATATTTCCTCTTGTAGAACTTATTAAACCTTGATATTGTATTGTTCTTCTTGTAATACTTATATCGGCATTTGGTGTAAGTCTACATAAATTTCTTTTCATTTTTATTGAATTAAAGAATTGAATTGTCAAATCTGTTAATTCATCATTTACCAATTGCGAAGCAACTTCATTATTGTCAATTGTCTTATTTTTAGTATATATGTCAATAGTTAAATACATTTCTTCATGTTTTTCAATCATATCTATCGTACAATAATCAGTATCTATAAAGTTACTTAATTGACAAGATATAATTGGAAAATAGGTGGAGGTGCTAGTATAATCTTTAACAACTCTAGGGTTATATTTAGATTTTGCAATAATAAATTCTTTATAATCTTTAAAAATTTCATTATATTTATTTATCATCTACCGACACCTCCATTATTTCCTGTGTATTCTTTTACCCAATATGGTAAGTTTTTTTCTATTTCTTCTTTTGAATATCTATATATTTCATATCCCTCAAAACCTTTAGTCCAAGCCAATGTTAGACCATCTTTTGTTACAAATTTAATAGGATTTGTATCTTTTTCGTTTGACGGATACCACCATCCATCTGTATGACCTTTAACATTATATTGCCAAGCACCAACTTTTGGATTATTTTGTCCTATAATACCAGTACCATATTCAAATGCTAAAGCAATTGAGAATTTACCACCATAACCTGCACTATCAGTATCAATAGCAGTATTATTATATATAATAAACCCATTGTCCATTGGTCTTATTTGATTATTTTTTATATATTCAGATTTCATTGCATTGTCTGGTAAATATATTTGAGATATAAAATTTACAGTATTTAGAAATTTTTTTTGCAAAAATTCTTGAAATTTTTTATCATTACTTAATTTTGCAATATTACTAACATATTCGATATATTTTTTGAATTTATCTAATCCATCAACTTTTGTATTTACTTTAAAATCTATTGCCATAATGTATCATTCCTAATCTTTTTTAGTAAATGATGTCACCTTTTTTTTGTCTTTTTCATCAACAAGTTCAAATTTACCAGTTCCTATATAGTCACCAGCTAAAGATTTTTTTACTTCTTTAGTTGCACCTGTTTTAATATCTTTTATTTTAACTTTTTCCATATTATTAATCCTCCTTTATAATTTCTTCAAGAACCACCATTATCTTAGTATTTTGTGGTTTAAATGCTCTTACCTTATAATTAGCATTAGCACCGTTTTTGACCTCGTTAATAGGACTTGCATTATATAAATATGCTACATCAAATATATTAAATTTATCTTTGTCTTTATAATCGATTAAACAACTAACTACATTATTTTCAGTTTCACCATAAGTTTTAATATATGCTTCTAATTGTTTTGTAGTCAATGGTTGGTAATTAACTTTACCAAAGTAAAACGGCTTATTATAAACAACTATTTCATTGTTATAGTCATCAACTTGAACTTCTTTTTTATTGGCAATATACATATTTTTCTTCCAATTTCTATAGATATTGTTTCTTGGATTAAAATTACTCATTTTCATCACTTTCTTCTATGTATCCTACCATTGGTTCTATTTCTCCTCTTAATTCGTTTGAAATATAACCACTATCTCTAGTCCAATTTAATCCGTTTTCACTATAAGATTTAATTCCTTCAGTACCAATTCCATTATAAATTTCATAAGCACACCTTAATTGCCAATTGTAATATCTTAATGGTAATTCAATACCTGAATAATCTTTATAAGGATACCTTAAGGAAAGTGCTATAAATTTACTATCCTCTAATAATCTATTTAAGACTTTCGTATAAGTATCATCATCGGTAAAAATATCTTCATCAAACTCTATTCTTTCCTTTAATAAACCTAATTGTTCTGCACTTTCCATAAGTTTCATCTCCTATTCTAATTATCCTCTTGAAATTATACGAGCACAAGGTATAAGTTTATCATCAACGTATACTTTACTAGCACCAGTTTTAGCATTGTTTGCTAATTCCCAGTTAGAACCAGTTGCAAATGCTTCATTTGTTGGTGATACAGCACCAGTTCCTTTATAAGAAATATACATTGGAACTATCATTTCTCTTATACGAGTGATAAGGTCAGTTCTACCACCTTTTTCGTAAGCATTTCTTACTAATTCACTACCTTTTGTAGCACCAATATTTTCATATTCAAAGAAACCTTTTTGGAATACATAAGATGTATAAATATCTCCTGTACTATCACTTGTTACAGGCATTTCATCATCAACGATAACTAATCTACCATTGAAAGTACCAATAGTTAAATCTCTTTGAATACCATTTGCATCAGTATATTTTAAGAAATCTATTAAGTTTAATCCTTCAAGATTTGTAGATACTGCTGAATGCATAAAGATTACATCTAATTTTGATTTTTTATCTCCTAATGCTTTTTGAGATGCTCTATTTAATGCATCTGCACTTAAATTTGGATTAGCAGTTGCAGTAATGTCATAAGTGTGTTTAGAAACGAATTGTCCATTTACACCACCAGTCATTCCAAATATACCTGCTAAAATTGCTAATACTGTTGATTGTCTTTGTTCATCCCAGTATTCATTAACTTCATTTGCTTCAGCCATAAAGTTTTCACCAGTTATATCACTTGCAAAGTCATATTCTCCCCAAGCCTTTGCACGACCATAACAAATTTTATTTTGATAGAAAGTATCTCTTTCGCTTCCTGCTGGAATATCAGTATTTCCATCATAGTTTACAGGTGTTCCACCAATTCTACCTTTGATTGGTTCTAATACTTGGTATCCACCAGTTTGTTCATCCATTAGTCCTTTATATTTGTTTACTACTGTGAATAAACCATTTTTAATTAATGAATTCTCTTTTGTACTTGGTAAAGTTTTTCTATATTTTTCAAAAACTTCTTCATTGAAAATCTTATCTCTAAATTTTTCCATAAATTATCTCTCCTTCTTTTATTAACTTAAATTTTCAAATTCTGTTGGGTGTTCATTAATCCATTTGTTTTGTTCTTCAGCACTTAATTTGCCAAATTTTTCAAATGTGTCAATAACATCATTACCTTCGTTTTGATTAACATTTGGTAAAGTAGGGTCTAAATTTAAAGTTTGTAAACTTTCTTTAGTTTGTTTTGCAACTGTTTCTTTTTGAGTTTCTAACATTGCTTTTAATTCATTTACTGAATTTAATGTTTCGTTCTCATCTTCACTTACTAATCTAGCAATTATACTATCTTTAACATTTAATCCTGCTAATATATTTTTTGCTTTAGCAGTATTTTTAATAATACGACTTTCTGCAAGATTTTTTTGTATTTCTTGTTTTTCTTGAGCAAGTTTTTCTTGTTCACTCATATTAGCCCTATTAATTTCATCTAGTTGTTTTTTGATTTCATCATAATCACTATACTTATCAATTTGACTTTTTAAATCATTTAATTGATTTTCATAAGTGCTAACTTCTTCTTTTTTAGCATTGTGCCATTCATTTAAGAAGTTTGTTACTTGTTCTTCAGTTGCTCCTTCCCCTAATATTGTTCTTGCTTTTTCCCTGTTCATATTTTCTCCTCCTTTATACGATAAGTTTTTACGGAACTTACAAACCTTTTAGAGATATATGTATAACATTTGTAAGCAAACCAAATGTTATATCCAATTTTTGGGTCGGCTAGTAGGAGTTGCACCTACCGAATACTGTTATTGCCGATATAAAGAGCATTATTGCTCTTGAGAATTTTGTTCTTCAGTGTCTTGCATATTGTTATTTTGCTCATTTATGCCATTTTCATTGTTGTTTGATTGTCTGTTTTGTATTTCTTGTGCTAATTTTTGTTTTTGCTCCATATATGCTTCTTGTAATTGTGTAACTTTTACACTATCACTAAATAATCCTATAACTGCGTTTGCAACTTCAGGAGGTATATTAGCACTTTGTAAATTCATTAATGCTTGTGTCTTAACAAGTAAATTATCACTTAAATCTCTTGAGAATTTTATATCAACATCACTAACTTTAAGTTCTTTAATTTCACTATCACTTGCATTTTTACAAATTTTTAACAATACTTTTAAAGCATTTCTATCACATTTCTTAAATGCTTTTTCTTCATTTTCAACTCTAACACTTGCACTTGTAAATCCTTGTCCAGTTAATACTGCTTTACCAGTTTCAGCGTTGCTTATTGTTCCATTTTGAGTTGCTTCAGGAACACTTAATATTGCGTGTAATGCACTTAATTTTCTTAAATAGTATATTTGTGTATCTAATGATTTTAGTCTTGATTGTAACAATTCAACACTTGCTTTCTTTTGGTCAGTTGATTTAATTGATACAGCACCAAATTCTTTGATTTTTTCCATACCTTTTGCATCAACTTCAGCATTAGTAAATACCATAATACTATTAACAAATGCCTCAATATCGTCTTTATCAAGATTTTCTACATAGTTTATATCATCAAATATATCTTTACATATTTCTAATAAACTCATTCTTGGTTTGTTAAAGTAATATTCGGTAATTAAATGTATATTTTGAATTATTGGTTTTCTATCTGTTATATTAAAACTACCTGTTTTATTTTCAATAACATATTGCATATTTCTTGTATAAACAGTGTATTCATCATAATACCTATCGACATTTTCTTTTTTTCCTGTTTCAGGATTTACTTCTTGAGTTATATATTTTTTACTTGTTACAACATAAGATAATAATTGTTCGTGTCTTATTGAACTTGAATATACAACTTCAGTATTTAAAACATCCAAATTAACTAATTCAAATGGTGCTTCATCATCTTCACTTGTTTTAGTGTAATTTATATATCTAAATGCTCTACCAACCGTAAATATATCTTCATATAATTCTTGGTCTTTTTGGTCTTTATCTTCATATGTAACATAATTATTTAATAGTGATATTTCTTCATTAGCAACATTATCTAGTGGAGCATATTGGATAGGTTTTCCTAATAAAAATGCTTTTTTCCAATCCATAAATGCCCAAGCCCAGTTTTCAACACCTTTATTGTTGATTTCTGTTCTTGTTAATTTCTTTTTGTTTTTAATATCTTGGTCACCATACAAATAATTTTGTAAATATTTGCTTTGGTCTTTATTAATATTATGAATATCTACACTATTACTTAATATATCTATAATTTTAGCATCTTTTTGTGCTTGATTTCCTTCAAGAAGTTGTTCTTCTGTATAATTTGCAAATATACACGTTCTTCCGTATGTATTCATTTTTTTCAACTCCTCACTTAATAGTTTGCCCTTATTCAAATAATAAATGTATAACATTTTTTAATTTTTGTCAAATTGACACAAAAAAGACAATATTTACATATATTGTCTTACAAAATCTAATGGTTCGGCTATCTGTGTTACACTACCACCATCTATTATTTCATTACAAAACATAGAACAACTATCAGGAGCATCGTCATTCTCATTCCTTCCAGTTGAGTTATATGTTGTTAAGTTGTTCATAAATTTACCAATATCAGTATTTATCCCATACATTTCTCTCTTTGGAAAAACTAACTGTCTTTTTACTGCACCACTTGCATCAGTAATTCTTGCTGATTTTTTTTCTTCGTGCCATTTTTCTACAATTTCGCAAAAATTATATCCTCTTGATTTTAAATTATTTTCAATGTTTTGTTTTAATTCACTTGTAACATTACTTTCAATTACTAATTTAATTATATGATGTTCTATAATTTTGTTGGTTATTTCGTCATACAAGTCTTTGGTTGCTATTTTTGAGAAAATACAATCTCTCAAATAATAATCAAATACATTATCATTTTCTACTTTTTTAAATATTGGCATAGCAAAGAAGTCCTTGCCACTTTTTCTATTAGCATCTATAACAGCATAAGCACCTTTATAATCAGTTTCAGGTATAGTTTCATAAGTTCTTAAAGACCCATAACTAAATATAAGTTCTTCGGGGTCAGTGCTGTGTTGCATATAATTGTTCTCCCATAAGTATTCTGCAAGTCTATTTTTGATTTTTAATAATTCTTGTGTTGATTTTAATTCGGGGAATACACTCTCACCAAATTCATCTAGTGCTGGTAATTGTATAATTGCACAAGTGCCATCTTCACTAACTAATGTGTATGGATATTTAGGATGTTTTTTAAATTTATGTTCTTTCTTCATTTGTTGTATTTCCAAATCCATAAAATCTCCACTCGCCCAAAGTGTACCTGTAATAATTACTTTCGGAATTGCATTTAATATGAACCTTGTTCTCCAAGAAAGTTGACATTCATTGTATAATTCAATATTTGTCGTTTGGTTCATTGCCTCTTTATAACCTTTATATAAGTCGTCAATATGTATCCATTTACTTGCTCTTTGTCCAATAACTGTTGAATTACTTGTAGAAGCATTGTAACTCGCACCTAATTTACATTGTTTTAATTTCCAGTCACCATCGGTTTCTTTTAAAAAGTAATCTTTATTGTCTTTACTCCATTTCATTTTTGGAAATACTTCACCAAAAGCATCACTTTTCATTTCTTGTCTAACTAATGCAGACCCATTTTTAACAACTGTATCGTTTGAACACAATGCCATTATTGCTCCTGTTGGGTCTATTCCAAAAGACCAAGCCTCTGTAATCTTTTCAGGGAATGTTTTACCAAATCCTGCTGGAGCATTAAACACTAAATCAGTAAATCTAGGATTTAATACTATTTCTTGCAAAAAGTGTATGTATCCACATATTGCTGGATATCTAGGGGCAAAGAATTTATCTTTTTCAGGAAATTCCCATTCTCTATAAACAAAATAGTGTTCTAAACTAACCCTAGCACCCAATTTATAAGCATATTTAAGTTGTTTGTAATATTCTGCTAAATGATTGCTGTTGTTATCTATTTTAACAAGTAAATCAAGTAATGGAATATATCTTTTGATTGCTATCTTTCCACATTGTTTTGTGTTTTTTTCAAAATTGCAAAACAAAGCATATAAATCTTTCATCATCTCGAATATTTCAGAATAAGGTATTTTTTTGCCAAAAGAATAACGATAATTATTTTCAAGAATAGTTAGTGTCTTATCTATTGCATCATATATTTGTTTACTATCCATTATTTTTCCTTCTTACTAGCAAATCTTTTATATTTGTTCAATCTTTCGTTTATTCTATCCATGTCAATTTCAGCACTAACATTTACTTTTACTTGTGGTTGAACTTTTTCTACCATTTCATTTTGAGATTTCATTTTAAATAAAGTTGTTCTCTCTTTAACAAAACCCATCTGTGACATAGTTACATTTTCATCACCAATTTGGTCATATATCTTTTCTGCAATAACTCTCATATTATAATCTTGACTGTTTTTATATTGCCTTAATGTATTATATGTTATTCCTGAAAATCGGCAGAATGATGTTAATGAACTAGGATAATTACCTATCTTATCATTTACTTCAGCAAGTATATCACAATAATAATCAAATACCATGCTCAATTTTTCTGCATTGTATGCTGGTTCTTGGCAACCTATAGGTGTAATTGGTTTAAAAAAGTAATTATTTATAACTAAAGGATTTATATCAACTTTCCAAGCAATAGGATTACCTTCTTTATCCCATTTACACTCTTTTAAGTGGTTATCGTGATATTTAATCATTTGTTTTACTAATTCTTCTTTTCTTTCTTGTATAGTTTCTAGCATATTGTCAATTTTGCCTTCAGTATAAAATTGTTCCAATTCTCTTAAATCATTTTGATTTTTCTTTCTTATTTCATAATTTTTCTGTTTATTATTAGCCATCTTTTCACCCTCTAAACTAATAAGATAGTACCATAACTTGATTTCAAAGTCAATTTGTGTTAAAATTACAAAAAAAGTAGGGATATTTATGAATGATAAATTAATAGACGAATTAGCAAGACTAAAATTAGAAAAAAATAGTTTGATTAGAGGGTTAGATACAAATTATTATGATTATGAAAAAAGAACCAAACTATTTAACAGAATAAAAGAAGTAAAGGAAGAAATAGAACAAGTTAAATTTAGGATTAGATTAGAAAAGGAATTGAGAAAAAATGAAAAATAATTACATATTATCAATCGACCCAGGAAATATAGAGAGTGCATATTGCATAATTGATAAAGACACATACACTCCAATAGAATTTGGAAAAATAGATAATCATTCAATGTTGATTAAATTAAATGAGTTACAATATGATAAATTAATAATAGAAATGATTGCCTCATATGGTATGGCAGTTGGTGCTAGTATTTTTGATACTTGTGTTTGGATTGGTAGATTTATACAAAAAAGAAAATGCCCTGATTATGAATATATATACAGGAGAGAAGAAAAAATGAATTTATGCCATTCTATGAAAGCAAAGGATAGCAATATAAGACAAGCATTAATAGATAGATTTGCAAAATTTGATTTCAAAAATGGTAAAGGAACAAAAAAAGACAAGGATTTCTTTTATGGATTTAAAAAAGATGTATGGAGTGCTTATGCAGTTGGAATAACTTGGTTAGATAAGCAAAAAAAGAACTAATAGCAGTTCTTTTTTTATAAAAAATAGTTTTGAAAAGAAAGCAAATAAACGTTAATACAAACAGTATTATGTCGCTATAATCTAACGTTTATTTGCATCCTAATATTATCACATATTAAAACAATTGTCAATCTCTATTTGGAATGGTTGTAAAATATTTCCAAACTTTATCACGTTTTGCATCTTCATCGTTAATAAATGCATAAGCCATTTTAACATAAGTTTCAACTTCTTCAGGGTTAATTGCATCGTGATAATCATTAACCAAACTATTCATAACAACATAAAATGTACAATCATCAACATTGATGCTATATTGATTTTTAACACTTGTAGTTGTTTTCATATCCCAATATTCACCAAGTGGCTTCATATCTTCTACTATTTCATGTGCCATATCTTCATTAAATTGATAGCCATAAGCCATACCATACAATTTCATTTTATATTTTTCATATTTGTCATAGTGTTCATCTTTAAGCATATATATTACATCACTTAGCATATCGCTTAAACATTCCATTTCTTCTCTTTTGCCATTATCGACTATCATATCAATGTATTTTTTTATTTTTCCCATTATTTACTCCTTTCGTTAAGTTTATAAAGTATTTCATCTTGGTTTGCTAATATTTCATCTTGCTGTTTTAAATGTTCTTGCAAATCATTTAATATATTTTGTGTATCATCTGTTTGTTGTCTATTTTCCATTAAATTACTCTTTGCAAGTTCTAATGCTTCTAGACCTATTGCAAATGACATCACAGTTATAATATCTAAATAATCAAATTGTTTATTTTTCATAATTAAGCAATTCTACGAATGACAAAATTAGCATCTTTAATAATTGGGATTTGTGTAGAAACAGCAGGTGTTACTCCACCAATTGCTGGTAAAGAACCTACACTAATTGTAGTATTAGTCTTAGGACACACTCTTATTACTTTTGACATTGATATACTACGATAAGTGTTAGCAGTTGTTATTTGTTCATCCATTTCAGTTCCTTCTATATCACTTCCACCTGATTTTAATGCTATTGCTACTTGACCTGTTGATGCACTTGTAACATTAGCATTGAATGTTATTTCAAACACTCCTCCACCAATTAAAGTAAAATTACTTGAACCTGGATTATATTGTAACCATCCATTACAACTAGCACTCCCTGTTCTTAAATCAACTGTTGTGAAGTTAATATCATCAGTATTGCTTGTTAATGCTTGTGGTAAAATTTGTAATGCTTGTATCATATTATCTCTCCTTTCTTAAAATAAAAGAGAACAAGACTTGCCTGTTCTCTTATACTTGCTAGTTAGCAAGTTGTTAGCAAGTTCTCTATTGAGATTGTCATAAGACATTATGCTATTAAATTACTGTGTTGCCATAGAAGCCATTTCCATAAAATCCACCATAAGGATTATAAATTGATTGATATGGTGAACTTGTTATATAAGCAGGTATGCTTCTTGGTGCTAAAGTATTAATTACTGTGTTATTTGATATAACTGTTTCAGCATTATTTAATCTATCCCTTAAGTCTTGAATAGTATTTTGAGTAATTAGTGCTCTAGTTGCTTCACCATCTTCACGAATGGCATTTCTTATTGAGCAGCAACATTCATCCATTTTTGCTTGATTTTGCAATGCAGTAGTTAATAAGTTAGTATTTAACTCATTAGTTTGTGTAAGAATATCTCTCTGAGTTTGACAGGCAGAAAGTTGTCCTGTATATCTATTTTCAAGAATACTTGAGTTTAATGCCATATCTCCTGTTGCTACTGTTTGTCTAACATCACATAAGTTGTCATTAGTTCTAGCAAAACCATTAGCAATATTAGAATTTACATTTTCAAATCCATTATTTATTGCTTGTTGTGTAAATTCACTTGCTACATAATCTTGTGTTGCTAAATTGTTGTTACCATTACCAAATCCCCAACCATTATTGAAAATCATAGCAAAGATTAACAATGCCCAGATACCATCTCCACCAAAACCAAATCCATCTCCAGATGCTAATGGTACTGTTGGTAATACACCTGTTGTAGTTGCATTATTCATATTATCCATTTTTCCTCCTTTCGTTTATCTATATCAAACTCTATCTAGAGTTGATACCATTTTGTGCTTGAGTTATTAGTTCTTCACTAAAACCCATTTGCCTTGCTTGTTGAAAAAAGGCATTTTTTGTTTTATCATCATAGCCACTTGTAACTTGTTTAAAAAGTTCCATTGGATTATCTTTGTTTTGTATTGCTTGATTTACTGCTTGAAACATTTGTGGATTTTTTGCTTTTAACTGGTTCATCATCATTGACATCATTTGATTTTGCATTTTCAATCATCCCTTTCATTTCATTTAATTGTATTTGTAAACTTTCAATCATTAAATCTTTATCATCTTTTAAAACAACTTCATTTAATTCATATGTTTTAATTTGATTTTGTGTATTCTTTACCCAAACTACACTCATATCTTTACTAAAATATGGTGTATCACCCATAACCATATCTCTTTCAACCTCATCAATTGAATTTGCATATCTTATTACTTCTTTATTAGTTGGTGCTAATTGGAAGTTTTGAGTTAAGTTTGTAGGTGTTGGTTGTGGTTGTTGTAATTGTTTTTTCATTACTTCTAGTTGGTTGATTTGTTCGTTTATTCTATCTAAACTAGGTTGTGGATTATAAACATTAGGCATATATCCATTGTTATACATATTAATCATCTCCTAAATAAACATTAATTATTTTTGATGGTGCTGGATTAATATTTATTCCCATTAAAGTTATAAATAATAAAATCCATAAACTATAATCAGTTTGATTATTATTTTCATTCAATAATTTTAATAATTCTTCTGTATTTTTTTCTTCTTTCTTTTTCATATATTCCTCCTAAACAAAAAATAGAAAGAGAGAAAAAACTTACAACTCCTCGAATAATGTTTTAAATTAATCTATTAAGTGTTTTTCTCCTTCCTTACTTAAAATTTTACAAAAAAAAAGAAACCTAATCTCTTTAAGTTTCTTTTAAAATACCTTTAAATTACCTTTAACATTTTCTTTTTTGTTTTCTTCCATTGATAAGTGATAGTACTTTCGCTTACACCTAACTTAATTGCCATTCCATATTCAGTTAAGTCACCTTTTAATTTCATATCAAGTATTTTTTCTTGTAATTCGGTTAGATATATTTTGGACTTTATTTCATCAATTTCTTGTTTTGTAAAATCAAAAATATTCATTATATCACTTCTTTACAAACTTTCCACAGTTTAAACATTTTTTGACATACTTAACTTTAACTCTTCTTCTTCTTCTTACTGTTGTTATTTTTTGCTTGATTTTTACCATTCATATCACCATTTACTATATTACTATTATCTATACTATCAACATCTTGGATTTCTTGTGTTTTTGTTGTTGCAATAGTTTCTTCTACTCCTGTTTCTTTTATATATTTTAAAAACATACATATTGCCACAAAAAACGAAATTGACATTATTATAATTGCACATGAAAAGGCAATTGCCATTGTTCTTTTTGTCTTATTGTTATCTTTAATCATTTCCATTGCAAGACTTTCACTTTCTTTTTTTATAGATTTTATTTCTTTTTGCATTTCTATAATCCTTTCTCTCATTTTTATACCTTCCTGTGATATTCTTTTATGTGGTGTTCAATTGCTTTTTCAATTTGAACATCTATTTCCTTTTCATAACCATCTAGTTTATCTAGTATCTTTTGAACATTCCTATCTAATTCATTAAGTCTAAAATTTATAAGTTCAAAATTAGTTTCTTTAGCATCTTTAACTGCTTTATCTTTTCTTGTCAAGGCAAAATTAGATACACTTATTACTGAACCTAGAATGCTTAATGCCAATGCAATTGTTATTTCCATAGGTGTACAACTCCTTTTTTCGAATAAAACTATATCACAAACTATAATTTTGGTCAAATGATGTTTTTCAAGCAGTAATATCTAATAACATCGAGAAATCGTCACCTTTATTTCATTTGCATTATCATCATTAACAATACTTTCCAATCCACATTTATAATCTATTTTATTCCTTTTTTCGCAAAATAAACGATACTGCAACATTAAATCTGATAAAACATCTTCTCCTGTTGTGTATAGCCACATTAAATCTTTTAACAAATATTGTTTTTGTGTTAAAAGACATAATTGATGATAGAAATACCATTGGTATATTTCTTTTACTTCGGAATTTAAACTTTTAAATTTTTCTTTTATAAACTCCTTTTTTTCCATAAACTCATCAACACCATCAAACCTGATTTCTTTTATCTCTAGCATAAAAGATTTAATTACACTTTCATTTGACATACCCTTCACCTTCTAATACTTTTTTCTATTCAAAAAAACACACAAAGATGTTTTTATTTATATTCGTTTGTTATTATTGCCCCAGTAATAAATCCAATAAAAAAACCAGAAAAAAGTCCTACTATAAAAGCCATATTATCCTTCCTTTACTTTTTTAATACATAACATTGATGCCGAAATGTTCTTTTGATATTATATGTATTTACAATAAGAATATATCATAATAGTTTGATTTAAGTCAAATTAAAAAAAGAAATGGAACGATAAAACATTCCATTTCGGTAAAAAGAATAGAAAAGGGGTTAAAACGTGGTGCTTACATAATAGAAAAACAATATTTTACTTATATAATCACCATTTTTATTATACAGCAATAGGTAAATCCTGTCAAATTATCTATTTTCACCTATTGCACTCAAACTACCCTTTCTTGGATAGTTATAATGATACATAACTTCGTTAGTAAAATAGCATTTTGGGTATTTTTCCATTAATTTTAAGTGTAATTCTTTATCTTCAGCATATTGTTTGCCTTCAGTATATATTAAATCACCTAAAAATTCTCTTTTTATGAACTTAAAATTACCATATTTGCATTTATAATTTTCTTGAGTTGCTTCAAATCTATATTTTGCATTATTTTCTAAGTCATAAAATACAAGTTGATTTTCACCATCTAGGTAATTATCAACTATTTTATTGAATACTTTTGGATAAATATAGTCATCACTATCAATAAATACTAGATATTCGCCACTAGATGCTTCTATACCTGCATTTCTAGCATAAGAAACACCTTTATTTTCACCATAATCAATAATTATAAGGTCTTTATTACCAAATGCCTTAAAGTTCTTTAAATAGCCCATTGTTTTGTCTGTAGAGCCATCATTTACAACTATTATCTCTATATCATCTCTCTTAGGTATGCTTTCTAAGCACTTTCTTATTAATTTTTCTTGATTAAAGACAGGAATTATAACACTAACTTTCTTCATAATCCACATCCTTTACATAATATCCATATTTATCGTCGGCATATAGTAATTTAAGCATTGGGTATCTTTCTAGCATATTTTCTTTAGTAAGGTCATCTTGTTTGTGTATTTCATACACGTTTCCACCATATTCACCTTGTGGACACATATAAGGAACAGCAACTATCATTTCTTCACATCTTTCAAAAGCATATTTTAATACATTCTGTGCCTCTTTTACACTTAAGTGTTCTATTACATCACCAAATATAATAATGTCGTAAAAAGTGTATTTAAAATTGCAAATATCAATATTATAAACCTTTCTATATTTATTTTCTAATTCATAATTCTTTATGTTAGGTTCAAATATTTCTATTGCGTCTATTTTATTATAAAAATCGTGTAAAAGATTATAATAATTCCCACATCCAGCACCAACGTCTAATATTTCACATTCATTGTCAAACTTTTCTTTTAAATAATCCCTTACTTCTTCTTTATAAAGTGGATAAGATGTTGCAGTGTCAATTACTTCATTATTCATTAAATAAACCTCCTATTTCTTTTTCATAAGTTTTATAGAACCATTCATCAAATTTTTCATATTGTTTTGATAATTCGTAGTTTTCTTCTAATTCTTGTTGTGTACTATCACAATTATATAAATATTCAGCATCATCAGGCTTTTCTATTATTCCATCAATTACATCTTCTAATTCTTGTAAACTATTGCACTTTATTATTCCATATCTATTAAAATATTTTGCTATATCTCTAGCCCCATAATAGATAGGTATTGTCTTTGTTGCAAAGCAATTTAGTAATTTTTCGGTAAACCATATATCGTCTCTATAATTCTCTATTACAACGGCATATTTATAATCTCTTAATGTATCTATTGGGTCTGTAAACTCACCACCATCTATTGTTCCATACACATCTATTTTATCTTTATATTTTCTAGCAATCCTTTTTCTCTCTTTATGTAGTTCACACAGTTCTTTATCACTACTTGTCATTGATATTAATTTAGTCTTTTTAGGATTTTTACATCTACACCATACTCCACCCCACAATATTGGTTTTGCATTAGGTAAAGCATTTAATAACTTACTATCGTGTGTAAATACATATTCATACTGGTCTGCTACTTGTAAAGCATATTCATAAACATTAGGTTGTATTGGTCTAGGTTCTATTAAAAGCATCACTTGTTTACCCGTCCTTTGATTAGCATATATCTGTTCATCTACTACACATTTTACAGGACTATTGTTATCCCAATAGTCTTTTCTTCCATAATCTGTATATTGTGACACTAATTTCATTTTATTCATTATTTATTCTCCTTAAAGTATTCTTCTACTATCTTATGTATTATATAGTGAGAATTAGCACTTATATTGCACAAATCTTCTTCTGTATATTGTTTTTCTTGATGTGTTATATAACAACCTATGTAGCAGTGCATTAGTTCGTGCATTAAGGTTTGTTTCTTTTGCTCTATATGTAAACCACAATCAATATATATTGTTTGCTCGTCCATATAAGTTAATCCATAGTATTTTCCTCCAACAGGCTCACCATCATATTTGTAGTTTATAAAATGTTGTCTTATTTCTTCTTGAGTTAATTCTTTTATCTCCCATTCTCTATCATTCATTTTAAATTTCATTTATCCTACCTCCACTATATCCATTATAGCATATTATCTTTTTTTATGCAAATTAAAAGAACATATTTCTATGTCCTTACGCAAGGAATGGTATACATTTTTTCCATTCCTCTTAAGTATATCACTTTTTTGGGTAATGTCAAATTAATTTTTTTGGTGTAGTTGTAAAGAGAGGTAATTCTGGACATTTGCTTTACACATGAGGGGGATAGGGGAGTAGTAAATAAAGTGTCAATGTTCATTATTGAATAATATTGAACTTTACATATCTTTACATATTGCTTTACATTGTCAAGTCTTTGTAAATATGTAAAATAATATCATTTTTTTATTTATTAAAAAAACAAAAAATATAAT
>JAFYOU010000032.1 GCA_017560095.1 Candidatus Gastranaerophilales bacterium | reverse complement strand
GTAAGAGTAGGAACTTTAATAATAGCGAATGCTATTCCTGCAACAATTACTAGTGATAAAACTGAAATTCCAATACCTAACAAGATTTTTTTTAGTGTTTTCATAATTAAAACCACCTATATTTATGATAGGTTAATTCTATCATCTTTTTTATTTCCCTTCAATCTTAAAATTGATAAAAATCCCATTACAATTAAAAATATTGCAAATATTTTTGGTAAATAACTTGAGTTGATGCTTTTTAATAGAAAACTTGAAGAAATTGAGCCTACAAAACCACCTAATATAACAGGCAAAATTTCTTTGTAGTTAATTTGCTTTTTTATGGTATAAATTATTGTTGCAAGTATTGCGCAAGGGATGAAAAATAATAGATTGATTCCTTGTGCTTTAAGCTGTGGTGTGTCTAAAAAAACAATAAGATAAATGATTAGAACTCCGCCACCACCAAAGCCCATTGAGCTTATAAGGCCAGATAAAAAACCTGCGATTATTTGAATTGGTATATTCATTTTATTAGCAATCTCACTCCTGCCCAAACCATAAATATTGCAAAAATTATAGTTAGTTTTTTGTTTGAAACTTTTTTGATTAGAAATGTACCCGCAATGCTTCCTATTAGTCCTGGTATTAAATAAATATAAGAATCTGATAAGTTGACATTCCCGTTTATTAGATATATAATTGAACTGACAATTGTGATAGGCAAAATAGTGGCAACAGCATGGATTTGAGCTTGTTTTTGCTCCATTCCAAAGTGTTTATATATTGGCACAGTAATCATTCCACCGCCTGCGCCTAAAAAAATATTTATTGTACCTATTACTATCCCGGCAAGTAATCTTTTTATAAATCTCATTCTGACCTCCGGAGGAATTCTTATGAAACCATTCAAATTCAGAAGTGGTATAAGCCCACTAATATATCTGGTCTTGCTTATTTATCACATATCAATAGTTGTGTTGTTTTTCTTACCAATTTTTCTTTATGTTGATGCAACTTCAAGAATTGGTGTGTTTCTTCTTGTTATAAATGCATTGTTTCTTTATCCGTTGATTTTCAATACATATTATACCCTTGAAGAAAACGAATTATTTGTTTATCAGTGGCCTTTTATCAGAAAGAAAATTAAATATGCTAACATATTTGAAATTACTGATACATTACCTGAAGGCATAAAGAAAGTTAAGAAAGTATCACTTTCTGTACCTAAATTTTATATTGGTTATTATTCTTATGAGTTCGATAAAGATACAAAAAAGGATGTAAAAATAAAGAATTATATTGAAATTTCCCCTAAAGATATAGATTTATTTATGATTAAAATGGGTGGTAAATTCAAAATGGCTCGTGATTTAGCTAAAAAGCTTGAAGAAGAGCATCAGCAAAAAAATGCCGAACATCAAAGAAAGAAATTAATTGCAGATAAAATCAGAAAAGAAAAAGAGGAAGAAAACAAGCCTGTTGACGTTGTTGTAACTCCTGTTAAAAAGAATAAAGC
>JAFYOU010000001.1 GCA_017560095.1 Candidatus Gastranaerophilales bacterium | reverse complement strand
CTGCAAAGCGAATTTTGTTTGAACGAAGTGAGTTAATTCGCTTGGGTTGAGTTTAGTAGTGATTAAACGGTCTGCGTGTTTCTCTTTCTTTGATACGTTTCTTTCTCTTTTCATCGCATAAAAGAGAAAGAAATGTATATAAAATTTTATTCAAAATATTATAATTTATATTTCCAATAATATTGTTTATGTAAAAATATTATTTTAATTTATAATAATTTTATGGATAAGAAAACGCTTGTTAAATATTTAAAAAGTTTGGGAATTGAAGTTCATACAACGACAAAAGCTCGTGGACACCAAGGCTTTTTTTGTAATAACAGAATTGATATATCAAAAAATACTCCTGAAAATAGAGTTATTCCGACTTTATTGCATGAATTTGCTCATTTTGTTCATTCAAAAATCGAACCTGATATGATGAAAACTGGTGGAACTTTTCAAAAACTTTTTCAAACAGACAATCCAATTATTGAAGAAGAACTTTTTAGGGTTACAAATTTTGTTGATGAAAATTCACTTTGCGTTAGATTGACAGAACATAAAGAAAGAATAAAAGCTGAAATAAAAAAATATGACGAGAATATAAAAAAGTATTATCCAAATTTTCAACGTTCTAAAAAGTTTAAAGAATTTGATAAATACATAAAAAAATCTGATGCACGATATCTGTTAAAATATGATAGAGTAAAAGTCATGGGTGGCTTTTTAGGTTTTGTGCCTAAAATTTATACAATAAATACTATAGAAGAATCTTTTCCAAATATGCCAACGGCGTTTGTTAATTATATTCGATTGAAGTCTTGCATAAGAAAGCAGTCAAGAATTACTGCACGAATTAACAAATTAAACAAATATTATAAACGTCCAACAGAGCTTTTTGCAAGGTTTGTTGAGGGATTGTATTTAGATAGAGAATGGGTTGAAGCTATTGCGCCTAATACAAGTAAAAAGTTTTTTGAGTTGTTAAGTAGCGGATATTATGGTAATCTAGAAGATGTAGTTCCAAGATATTAGAGGTTGGTTATGCAAAAAGACATAGCACAAATGCGTAGAGAATTGCACGAGTTTTATTTTTATGAAGTTAAACCTGCATTAAATGCTATAAATTCTAGAAGAAAAAAGGTTGCTATTAATACATATTTAATAGCTATGATATTAATTGGATTTATTTTATGTATGATAATACCAATAGTTGGGGTTGTTTTAATTTTTGGAGGGGTCCTTTTATTTGCTTTATTTGCACAAAAAACAAACAAGGATTCCAATGTAGTGGATATCGATTTTTCTGGCGAATATGAGATTAAAGAAAAATTTATGCCAAGATTTTTGAGTATCTTTGGTGAAAATTTCAAATGGCAAAAAGGTTTACTTAATTATAATATGCATGTTTCGCAGACAAAGAATACAACAAATACTTTTAATATTCTAGAATGTTTTGGCTTTTCAATTTCTAGACAATATAAACTTTTAAATTTATTACCTTTTTATCCAATATTTAATATCGATGATTTTATAGAAGGGACGTATCAAGATGTTAATTTTTCTATACAAGAATATGATTCTTCAATTTTCGCATTGAAAAATTTATTTTTATTCCTTTTGATTTTTTGTTTTGGGTTGCCTTTGTTGGGATTTATTGTTTCCCCTTTGTTTCTATTATTTTTTTTATTAATCGATTTGTTTGAAGATAATCCTCTTGTATGTCTTAGTTTGGGGTTGATTGCTTTTTTTGCTCCGACAATTCTTTTTATTGTTGGTGCAATATATTTAATTAAAACGCCAAAGTTCAAAGGTGTTGTCGTTGAATTTGATATGAACAAAAACTTTGAGGGGCATACATTTGTTCTAGAAAATGCAAAAACTGCAAAGTGTATTAAGTTTGATTGTTCTAAATTTGAAGAAATAAAACTTGAAGATATTGAATTTAATAAAAAATATAATGTATATTCAAATGATCAAATTGAATCTCGTTATATATTAACAACAGGTTTTATGGAAAGATTTTTGAATATGAAAACTGCGTTTAAGGCAAAATACATCAGAGCAGCGTTTAAGGATGGTAAAATTTCAATTGCAATGCATGTAGGCAAAGATTTATTTGCAATGGGTAGTCTAAATAAAGATACCGATAGCAATACTTTTACAGAACTATTTGATGAAATTTTATCAGTTTTAGAGTTAATAAATGAATTGAAATTAAATCGAAAATTTGGTTAATAGTTATAAAACAAAATCGCCGACTAATTCAGATTAGTCGGCGATTTATTCGTAAAATAATATTTAAATATTACACTCTGCCATACATGTCTTCGTAGCGAATAATATCTTCTTCAAGCAAGATATCGCCTTTTTGAACTTCAATAACTTCAACCGGTTCATCGTATGGGTTTTGAAGTGAGTGAATAGCTTTTAGTGGAATATCCACGCTATGTCCTGCGTTCAAAATTAATTCTCTAGAACCTAAAACAACTTTTGCTGTTCCTGATAGCACAACCCAGTGTTCGCTTCTGTGATTATGAGATTGAAGTGATAGTTTTTGTTTAGGATTTACGTGAATAATTTTTGATTGGAAACCTGTACCTTGTGCAATTACTGTGTAGAAACCCCAAGGTCTGTAAACTGTTTTGTGACAGAAATGAGTGTTGTCATTTTGTTCTTTTAGAGTTTCATAAATCTGCTTAACTTCTTGAGTTTTATCTTTTTTGCATGCCAAAATTGCATCTTCAGTTTCAACTATTATGGTATCTTCCAAGCCGATTGTGGTAACTAATTTAGAAGATGAATACACAAGGCAATTTTTAGATTCTTTGTTTAGAACGTGTCCTACGAAAACGTTGTTGTTTTCGTCTTTTTCATTCAAGTTGTATATCGCATCCCAGCTTCCTAAATCTTTCCAATCGCTTTCAAGTTTTACCATAGCAAGTTTGTTTGATTTTTCCATTAGAGCATAGTCAATTGAAATATTTGGCATGCTATCAAATTCAATAAATGGAATTTCTGTAGAATTTGTCATATCAATTTTTTGAGTGATTTCGTAAATTTTAGGTGCATGTTTTTTCAATTCTTCAAAAAGAGTTGAAGCTTTAAACATGAAAATTCCGCTATTCCAGAAGTAAGATTTATCTTCTAAATATTTTTTAGCAGTAATTGCGTCAGGTTTTTCAGAAAAGTTTACAACTTGGTATCCGTTTAAAACTTTGTCACCTGCTTTAATATATCCAAAACCAGTTTCGCAATAAGAAGGTTCAACCCCAAATGTTACAAAGTAACCTTCTTGTGCAAGTTTTTCGCCTTCGGCAATTGCAGTTTTAAATTTATTGATATCGTTTATAATGTGGTCTGATGGAACAGCAAGAATAATTTCGTCGTCGTTAAAGTTTTGGATAATATATTTAACAGATAGAGCGATAGCGGGAGCTGTATTTTTAGACACAGGTTCAGAGAGAATTGTTAAGTTTTCTGCTAATTCTTGTAACTGCACACGAATATTCGGTGCGTGTTTAGTATTTGTAATACTCAAAATGTTTTCGTTTGGCATGCAGTATTGGAGTCTTTCAAAAGTTGTTTGAAGCAAGCTTTTTTCTCCAGTAAGATTTAAGAGTTGTTTTGGGTGCAACTCTCTAGATAACGGCCAAAGTCTACTTCCTGAACCCCCTGCAAGTATAATTCCAAACATTTTTACTCCTTATTCCTATCTATAATATATTTAGAAACTTCTCTCTAAATATTATTATAATATAAATTATTGTATTTGGTTAATATGAGCGTGCAATTGTAACTTTTTATTGAAAAGTTTTATTTTTAGATATTTTTGCTATCATAGTATTATGATAAGGGGATTGAGATGCGAGATAAGATGATTATTGCAACATCGCTAGTGGTATTATGTTTTGCTGGCGGTATATTTTTTAACAAGGTTTATCAAACTCCGCAGAAATCAATGCAGATTTATGAGAGAGCTCTATCTGATTATAATGGTGGAGATTATTCGAATGCATATTATTTATTTTCAAAAGTTTCTCCGATGTCGGATTTAAAACCTATTGCATTGTATCGTCAAGGAGAAAGTGCAAGAGCAATAGACGATAATGTATCAGCGGTAAAAAAATACCAATTGTTATTCAAGGGTTACAAAAAAAATCCTTTAAGTATAAGGGCAAAGTATCTTTCTGCGCAACTTTTGGTTGACGATAATCCTAAATTAGCGAAAAAATATTTTGATCAAATAATGCAAGAAGCACCGAATTCAGACTATGCAATTGCGTCAGAATATTATTTAGGTTTGTTGATAATAAATAAATATAAGAATTCTGAAAACGCAATATTTTCAGCTTCACAAAAGCAGACTGCAGAAAATTATTTTAGGCATTATTTGTCAAAAGCTCCTGGTGGACGACTTGCAAATAAAGTTGTCGAGAGTTGGTTAAGTTTAGAAAAAGAGATTTCACCTGATGATTATTTGTTGATGGCGAATACTTTGTATTTATTTGGCGAATATTCAAGGGCTCAAGAGATGATATTAAAAACCAATGAGCAGGAAAGTTGGTTGTTGAATGCGAAAAATCTGAAAGCACTAGGGAATATTTCAGGTGCAAGAGTTGTATTGAATGAAGGCTTGACTGATTTTGAGGAGTATGTGACAGAAGATGAAATTATAGAAGCTGTAGATTTATATATGGAATTAAGTACGGCTTCAAAGGTTAATACTGTAAACCATTTAAAATCAATACTTTCAGACAAAGGTCGTCATTATGCTTCTGCTTTAGATTGTAAATACAAAACTAATGAAGAAAAATCAAAATGTTATAATCAATTATATATAAATTCATCAGATTCGCGATTTGCACCAAAAGCATTATCGGAAATATTTTTGTCAGCCGTAGAGAAAAAAGATTTCAGTTTGGCGAAAAAAATTGGTAATGATTACATGAAAAAATATAGTGATAAAGATGAAGCGCCAATGGTTTTATTTTGGCTAGGAAAAATTTCTGAAGCTAAAAAAGATTATAGTGAATATATGAATATATATAAGAATGTGGTTTCAAATTATCCTGATTCTTATTATGCGTATCGTGCATACTTAAGAATGAATCACAGGGAACAGCCATTGTTGACTGATTATATTTTGCCAAAGCCAATTGAATTTCCGTACGAATTACGTAATCAATTGTTGAAAAAATTAACTCAATTGGAGGACTACGAAGTTCTAGATGAACTTTTAGGGCATGACGAATTTGTTAAAAGTTGGGTTTTGTATAAGCAAGGAGATTATTCTCATTCGATGTTAGTTGCAAGAAATGCAATGGAAAAACTTGAGAAAAAACCTGATAAGCATGATTTGAGATGGCGTTTAGTTTATCCTGTACATTATTATGAAGAGATAAAAAAATATGCAGACAAAAATGGTAATAATCCGCCTTTAATGTTGTCATTAATTCGTGAGGAAAGTTATTTCAATCCGCATGCCTCAAGTGGTGTTGGTGCAAAAGGTCTAATGCAATTAATGCCAGCTACAGCAGATGAAGTTGCACTAGGTAGAGGTATTGATTATATTAATCTGCTTGATGTTGAATCAAACATAAGATTGGGTAATGCTTATTATTCAAATATAAAAAGTGCGCTTTCTGGCATGGATGTTTCGGCAATAGCTTCATATAATGGGGGGATTGGTTCAGTTACAAAATGGAAACAGTCATTGAGTTACGTTGATACAGATAGTTTTGTTGAAAAAATTCCTTACGACGAAACTCAAAATTATGTCAAAAAAGTATTCAGAAGTTATTGGAATTATATAAGAATATATAACGGAAACGGATAGTATGAAAACTATTCTCCCGCAATAGTTTTGGATAAGTTAAACTTACAAGAAAAGAGGCATGAAACCATGCCTCTTTCTTTTTTATTAAGGGGTTGCTTATTAGATGATATTTTTTCTAATTCTTTCTTTAGCGCCTTCAATTTGTTTAATTCTTTTTTCAGTATTTTTAATCTGTTTACCCAAAACTTTTCTTTCGTTTTTAATCAAATTGTATTGAGCGTCAATATCAGAATATTTAGCTTTCAAGTTTAGTAATTCGTTTCTAACGTCAACTTGAGCATTGTCTAGTTCAAGGATTGCGCTTTGCATATTGTTGTTACCGCTAATTTCTTGAACTTGTGCTGGAGCTTGAGTTTGGACTTTAGCTGTTTGTTGAACAGTTTTTGTAGTTTTGTAATTTGCATTATCAAAACTTAAAGGAGTGAAAGCACTTCCATCTGCTAATGCAGCGTTAGAGCATGCCAAAATTACAAGTGTTACTATTGCAAAAAAATTAGAAGTTTTAATCATGATTTATCTCCTGTGTCTTTCTAAAAACATTTACCTAATGATAGTATAATTTATATAATAAATACATGCGTCATTCATATTGATGAAAAAAATATAAAAAGGTGAAAACTTTTGAAGATATTGACTTTTGAAAACCATGTTGCAATGTGGATTTCCATGAATTGTGAACTAATGTAAACCGTCAAAAACGGCTTATATCAATAGTTTTCAAAAATAAGTAAAAAAAGAGTATAAAAAACTAAAAAAAGTGGTTGCTTTTAAATTTTTTTTTGCGTAAGATTAAAGACGTGCCAAGTGCACAAGCGAACCTTAAAAACTTGAAACGAAAATTAAAAAAATAAATTTTAAAAAAGTAGTTGACAAGAAAAATTTAAGTAGTAAACTTAAAAAGGCGGGTGAAAAAATTGAACCGCCAAGCTAGCCAAAACCCCGAAATAAAAATTTTGTGTTCTGCAAAATATTTAAAAACGGATTACGGCATCAGCACATTGAAAACAGAATAGCTGAAGACGAAATAAACTTGTTAATTCGAGAAAAATGATACGGAAACAAGACAATAGCGAAAGCTAGAGTTAAAAATGAGCGAGAAACTACTCGAAAGAGTAGAGAATCATAACTTTCT
>JAFYOU010000031.1 GCA_017560095.1 Candidatus Gastranaerophilales bacterium | reverse complement strand
ATCAATTTTTGCAATAAAATTAGCCAAATGTTCACTAGAAAGTTCATCTCCAACTTTACCACCAAGCCATTGAACATTTTTAGCAAGATGATCGTATAATGCATTTTTTGCATCACTTAATTGAATATTGCTTTTATCAAAAGATAGTTCAGCAATTGTCTCATCTGCTTTTTCACTTTGTTCTGGCGTGAACGTTAAAGCATTTTTCAAAACATTTAAAATATCAAAAGTTGTTCCAAATTTATCACCATGACCATTAACATCTAACCATTTTTGAATTTCTTGTTCCGTGATTACCCCATCTCTATTATCTAAATCGCCACCGCCATCAATTTTAGAAATAAAATTAGTTAAATGCTCACTTGTAAATTTATCACCAACTTGACCACCAAGCCATTGAACATTATTTTGCAAATGTTCATACAATTTTGTGTCAGAAATATTCTCTACACTAACTCTTCTGTTTAAATACACGTTTTTTGAATTAAAGCTAAATGATGAATTGCCAATATTTGTCATTTTTCTTTCCTTATTGCCATACAAAAAACATAACGACATTTTGAAAAAGAACTTTAAAAGTTTTTACAATTATTAACAAAAAAATGACCTTTGTAAATCAAAGGTCATTTTAATTACTTGTCAAATATTTAATTATTTTGTCATTGCATTTTGAACAGCAACAGCACATGCAACAGTTGCACCTACCATTGGATTGTTACCCATGCCAATAACACCCATCATTTCTACGTGAGCAGGAACTGAAGATGAACCTGCAAATTGAGCATCCCCGTGCATTCTTCCCATTGTATCTGTCATACCATAAGAAGCAGGACCTGCTGCAACGTTATCTGGGTGAAGTGTTCTTCCTGTGCCACCACCAGAAGCTACTGAGAAATATTTTCTATCATTTTCATAGCACCATTTTTTATAAGTTCCTGCAACTGGGTGTTGGAATCTTGTTGGGTTTGTTGAATTACCAGTAATAGATACATCAACGCCTTCTTTGATCATGATTGCAACGCCTTCTGATACATCATCAGCACCATAGCAACGAACTTTTGCTCTTTCACCATCTGAAAATGCTGTTTCTTTAACGATTTTTAATTCGCCAGTTTTATAATCGTATTCTGTTTCAACAGAAGTAAAGCCATTGATTCTCGAAATGATATGAGCAGCATCTTTTCCAAGACCATTTAAGATAACTCTTAAAGGCTCTTTTCTAACTTTATTTGCGTTTCTTGCAATACCAATAGCACCTTCTGCAGCTGCGAACGATTCGTGGCCTGCCAAGAAACAGAAACATTTTGTTTCTTCTCTTAAAAGCATTGCACCTAAGTTACCATGGCCAAGACCTACTTTTCTAGAGTCGCCAACTGAACCAGGAATAGCGAATGCTTGCAAACCAAGACCAATAGCCTCAGCAGCATCTGCAGCATTATTAATACCTTTTTTAATTGCAATTGCACAACCTAAAGTATACGCCCAGGAAGCGTTGTCGAACGCAATTGGTTGAATACCTTTAACAATTTCATCTACATTTATACCTTTTGATAAACATAATTCATTAGCCTCGTCTAAAGAAGCAAAACCGTATTCTTTAAGAACTTTATCTAATGTCGCTTTACGTCTATCTTGTCCTTCAAATTTTGCCATTTTTATTTTTCCTTTTAATTAAATTCTACTCTATTACGCTTCACGTGGATCGATTGTCTTAACAGCATCTGCAAAACGACCATAGGTTCCGATATTTTTTTCATAAGCTTCTTTAGCATCAACGCCTTTTTTAATAGCATCCATAACTTTTCCAAGATTTACAAATTTATATCCGATAACTTCGTCATTTTTATCTAAACCTAATTCAAGGATATAGCCTTCTGTTAATGATAGATATCTTACTCCTTTTTGCTTAGTAGAGTGAATTGTACCAGTCATTGAGCAAAGACCTTTTCCCAAGTCTTCAAGACCAGCACCCACAGGAAGTCCGTTTTCAGAAAATGCAGTTTGAGTTCTACCGTAAACGATTTGCAAGAACAATTCTCTCATTGCAACATTGATAGCGTCACAAACTAAGTCTGTATTAAGTGCTTCTAAAATTGTTTTACCAGGAAGAATTTCACCAGCCATAGCAGCAGAATGTGTCATACCTGAACAACCAATTGTTTCAACTAAAGCTTCTTGAATAATTCCTTCTTTAACGTTTAAAGTTAATTTACAAGTACCTTGCTGAGGAGCACAACAACCACAACCATGAGTTAAACCATTAATGTCTTTAATTTCTTTAACTTTTGTCCAAAGTCCTTCTTGAGGAATTGGAGCTGGGCTACCTTTTATGCCACGAGCAACACAACATTTTTCTTCAATTTCTGAAGTAAGTTCTATACGAGCCATTTGACCTCCTTTTATACTAATAAATTTTATAGCTTAATTTTATTACAAACAAAATTTAAATGCTAATAAAATTATGCTATAATCACATAGATATTTTTTAAAGGAGAATCAAATGAAAGACGAAACAAAATGCCTACATTCAGGATATAAGCCACAAAATGGTGGCCCAGGAGTCATGCCAATTTATCAAAGTACTACGTTTCGTTTTGATACAACCGATGAAATTGCTGCAGTTTTTGATGACCCAACTAAAGCTCACATTTATTCTCGTTTTACCAATCCAACCGTAGATTGCGTTGAAAAGAAAATTGCAGATTTGGAAGGTGGAGTTGCTGCAATGTGTACAACATCAGGCCAAGCAGCAAGTTTAATTTCAATCTTAAATATAGCTTCAGCTGGAGATAGAATACTTTCAACAAGCGCGATTTACGGAGGAACTGTCAACCTTTTTGCGGTTACGATGAAAAAATTTGGAATTACCGTTGATTTTGTTGATGTTGAAGCAAGTAACGATGAAATTCAAAAAATGATTCATCCAAACACAAAAGCAATTTTTGGTGAAACTTTGACAAATCCAAGTTTGCAAGTTTTAGATATTGAAAAATTTGCAAATATTGCACACAAAAACAATATTCCATTAATTATTGATAACACTTTTCCAACCCCAATTTTATGCAAACCTATAGAATTTGGCGCCGATATTGTTATTCATTCAACAACAAAATATATGGACGGACATGCTTTGCAAGTTGGTGGCGTTATTGTTGATTCTGGTAAATTTAATTGGGCGAATGGAAAATTCCCTGAATTTACCGAGGTTGATGAATCTTACCATGGAATGATTTATACAAGAGATTATCCAGCTTGCCCTTATATCATTAAAGCAAGAGCTCAATTAATGAGAGATTTTGGGTGCTACCCTTCTGGTATGAGTGGATTTTTATTAAATCTAGGCTTAGAAACCTTAGCTCTTAGAATGGAGCGATACTGTCAAAATGGCCTAAAATTAGCAAAATTCTTTGAATCTCATCCAAAAATTGAAGCAATTAATTATCCTGGGCTTGAAAATAATAAATATCATACACTAGCTCAAAAATACCTCCCAAAAGGTACATCTGGCGTCATGAGCATTACAATTAAAGGCGGAAAACAAGAAGCAATTAAATTTATGGATAAACTTCAAATGGCTTCAAAAGAAGTCCATGTTGCAGATATTAGAACATGTGTACTTCATCCTGCAAGTGCAACTCATAGGCAATTAACCGATGAACAATTAGTTGCTTGCGGAATTAACCCTGGCATGGTAAGGGTTTCATGTGGATTAGAAAATATTGAAGATATAATTAAAGATTTTGAACAAGCATTGAGTTGATTTTAAAAGCCTCGGTTTTCCGAGGCTTTTAATTTAGTTTAATCAAATTTTATATCAGGCATTTCAATACCTAATTTGGCAAATATCTCCTTTAAACTTTCTTTATTATATCTGCTTGTAATACAAGAGTATCCTTCGTCGTAACGATTTACAATTAATTGGTTATCTGTATTATTTTTTAATGATCTAATTTGTCCGGATTCATCATAAGTTATTTTAAATTCAACTGGTTCGGTATAATCTTCAAGCATTATTTTTTTACATTCTGAAACTATTTGGCCATTATCATACCAAAGTCTTACAGTTCCATCGGGTAAAGCTTCTCGGCTCATTTTGCCATTATCACGCCAAAGTCTTTCGGTTCCATCGGGCAAAAATTCTCGGCTCATTTGGCCATTATAATGCCACTGTCTTACAGTTCCATCAGGCAAAACTTCTCGGCTCATTTGGCCATTATAATGCCACTGTCTTACAGTTCCATCGGGCAAAACTTCTCGGCTCTTTTGGCCATTATCATGCCACTGTCTTACAGTTCCATCAGACAAAGTATATTGTCTCAATTTACCATCATTAAAATAAAAAGTTTCCTTTTCCCCAGTTATTTTTGTTCTTATTACACTACCTTTGCTTATTTCACAATTGCTTCTTTGGACACCATTTATTGTGTCTTTTGATATACTTACTCTGCGAGTACCGTTGACTTCTGAGTAATGCTTAATGAAATTGTCTTTTTCTAAGCTACCAGCTCCAGTTTCAGGATTGATATTTTTCGTTGATTTCTGAATTACACCATCTTTATATTCTAATAAAAATTTATCACCTTTTTTATTAGTATATTCTGCAACACCGGTAAAAAGCTCATCACCTTTCATTGCAATACCCTTATTAAATTTAAGATCAGCAACTTGTGTTCCTTTAGGAAGGTTTCCTTTTTTAATCGCTAAATCTGCAATTGTATTTGTTGCAACAGCAGCAGCTCCTGCTGCCAATAATTCTTCACCATTATTCTTTTGTTCTGGCGCTTTTGGAGTTTCTTTTTGAATTTCTTGTTTGTTAGTAAAAGATGCTTGACTAACTTGTGATAACTTTACAGCTTCCATAATGAATTCCTTTAAATAACTATATATTTATGAAAGCCGTATTTTTATTTTTTTGATATTTACTATATCATTTATTACAAAAATTTTACAATTGTATAAAATGTATTATTTTGTTCAATTTTCTTTAAAAACTAAAGGCTTTGTTATTTTCCTTTAGGGCTAAAGCCCTAGTTCATTCTTTTCTTTTTGGCTCATGCGCCGCACGCAAAAAGAAAAGAATGCAACCAAGAAAAGAAAAACGTGGCTTACTTTAATTCTTGGTTTTTATAAAACGCTTCAAAATTTGATTCCTGGCCAAAAGATTCAAAGATTTTGACATCTTATACAATAATTTCTATATTTGGTAATTAAATTATAATGGCGTGCAAAATCTTTTCAGCATTTGCCTTTTTGTGGAATTAAATTTTTCGCTTATTAAAAATAAAATACAATTCACCTTTTTTAAATTTTTATCATCACATTAAAAAACCGGAGAGGTTTTGTGTTTTTGAATTAAGATTTAATTTATATGCATGTTTTGTATAAGTTTAGCTTAATTACAAAAGCTCGACTGTTTTTTAAGTAGGAAAAAATTTAAAAAAGAAGAAACAAAGAATTTAACTAAGCCTTCTTTCTTTTCTTTCGATTCACTTTCTTTTCTTTGATAGGCGCTTGAACAAAGATTTCTTAGCCGTTTTTGCGATAGCAAATTACGGATAAGTTATACTGTGTAAAAGAAAGTGAATCAGAAGCTTTAGCTTCTTCAAAAGAAAAATAAGTCAAAATAAAAGTCCCAAATAAAAATATAATTAGAATTGTATAAAATAATACATTTTATTCAAACATCTCACTAGACAAATATCTCATACCCGTATCAGGCAAAATCACAACAATATTTTTATTTTTATTTTCTTCTTTTTTTGATAATTCAAGAGCAACCCAAATTGCAGCACCTGATGAAATTCCACAAAATAATCCCTCTTTTTTTACAAGCAATTTTGCATAATCAATAGCGTTTTCATTGGAAACTTTATAAACCTCATCTATAAGTTCACACCAGTAATTCTCGGGAACAAAATTAGCTCCGATACCCTGTATTTTATGAGCTCCACTAACTCCTTCATTAATCATAGGAGAACTTTCTGGCTCAAAACCAACAATTTTAATCTTCTTGTTTTTTTCTTTGAAATATTTTGCAACCCCAGAAATTGTGCCACCTGTACCAATTCCAGCCACTA
Organism: Candidatus Gastranaerophilales bacterium; assembly: GCA_017560095.1. Classification (GTDB taxonomy): domain Bacteria; phylum Cyanobacteriota; class Vampirovibrionia; order Gastranaerophilales; family Gastranaerophilaceae; genus RUG14156. The sequence continues at coordinate 3,872 of JAFYOU010000031.1, read as the reverse complement.
AAATATCAATTTTTCCACTCATATCTTTATAAATTTCTCGAGCAGTTGTCTCGTAGTGCACCAAAGGATTTGATGGATTCTCAAATTGGGAAGGAATAAATGAATTTTCATATTTTTCTTTTAATTCATTTGCTTTATCGATTGAACCTTTCATCCCTAATTCTGTAGAAGTTAAAACAAGCTCAGCACCATATATAGATAAAATATCTCTTCTTTCTTTACTCATTGATTCAGGCATAGTTAAAATCAATTTGTATCCTTTAATTGCACAAACCAAGGCTAAGCCAATACCCGTATTTCCACTTGTAGGTTCAATTATGATTGTATCTTTATTAATCAAGCCTAATTTTTCAGCTGACTCAATCATATTTAATGCAACCCTATCTTTAATTGAACCAGCTGGATTAAAATATTCAACTTTAGCAAAAATGTTTGCATTACCATTGTTCATTTTCCCAATTTTAATAATTGGAGTCTTTCCAATAGCATCTAAAATATTATTATATATATTCATGTAAACCTCTTTTCATTTAATCTTATCATCAACTTTTAAAAAATGTAAAATTAAGGAATTTTTAAATAAATAAAATTTATTGCCATGCTCAAAATAAGCGAACTTTTTTTAAAAAAAATCAAGAAACACAAAGAATACAAAAAATTTTTTTTAATTATCCTTCAAAACGTATTAGAATTCACCATTTCAAATTATATGTTATAGTAAACATAGGGAAGGTAAAAATATGACAATTAAAATTTCTCATAAAAACATAACCTACACAATAAGAAAAGAAAAATTAATTTACACATTAAGCAAGCTAGCTTCAAAAAATATCGATGAATCAGAAATACTAGAATTAATGAAAAAATATAACTTATTTGATGAGTATTTTTTGAAGACAATAAACAAGATTTAAGAACCGAGCTTAATAATCCCTTTTCCGAATTTTTCTTCTAATTTATCCCAAGATTTTGATAATTCTTGCTTTTTAAGCGTATCTTGTCCTTCAAAAAGTGATATTTGCTGTGATGTTTGAGAAGTCAATTTTAAAGCAAAAAAACCAACCGAACGATACACAACCCCTTCAACAAGCATTTTATTAATCATTTTTTTTGCAACCTCAATGAGCTCGAATTCAGTATTCGTAGGATTTATTAAGTTAATTTTACTATTAAAAACTTGAAAATCTTTTGTTCTCAACATAACCCCGACACAACCTGTTAATAATTTTTCAGTTCTTAATTTCTTGCAAACTTTATGAATATGCGAAGTTAATTCATTAATTATATAATTTTTATCTGTTTGAAATTCTTTAAAACTTTCACTTCTTGAAATGGATTTAGGCGAACTTGTAATAGATTCAACTGGATGAATTGAATCACCCAAAAGCTCTTGCTTTAAATCAATTCCAACCTTACCCAAATTCTTCTTAATCCAAACATCATCTTGTTCAACAAACTCATAACAAGTTTGAATTAAATGTTTCTTTAATAATGCGGTTATATTTTTACCAACTCCCCAAACATCGCTAACAAGCGTCTCCCGGAGTTCTTTTTGAATATTCCTGTAACCAATTTTATAAGTTTTTTTATCAATTTTATTTTTTTGAAGTTCTTTTGCTTTATCATTTGCAAGTTTAGCTAAGACTTTTGAATAAGAAAGCCCAACAGAAACATCAATTCCAATTTCTTCTTTGATTTCTCTCACGATTCTTTCAATTATTTCCTCATAAGAACAATTAAAAGTTTTTCTTAAGCCTGTTAAATCCAAAAAAGCTTCATCAATAGAATAAATCTCAACATCTGGAGTAAAATCATATAATTTATCCATAACACGTTTTGAAATTTCGCAATAATAAGTTAAATCTCCAGATAAAAATTTAACTTTTTTAAATTGATTTTTGCAAATAAAATAAGGCGCCCCCATTTGTACTCCCATTCTTTTTGCTTCATTAGAACGAGAAACAACGCAACCATCATTATTTGATAAAACACAAACAGGAATTCCAACCAATTCAGGCTTTCTTAATCTTTCACAGGCAACAAAAAAATTATTACAATCAACAAGTGCTATAACTCTTTTTTTCATTAAAACCTCCTTGTTATTCCAATAGCAACTCCGAAAATCGACAAACTATGTTTTGGGCGAATTATTGGATAATCAGAATTTTCAGGTTTTAAATAAACACCTTTTTCATCTTTTTTATAAGTTTTCAAAGTAAATTCATTATCAACAATCGCAAGAACAATATCTCCAAAATTTGTATTAGGCGTTTTTTTAATAATGACAAAATCGCCATCTAAAATTCCAACATCACACATTGAATCCCCAGAAACTTTAAACACAAAAGTTGAAGGTGAATTTATTTCCAAAATTTCATCCATGGAAATTCTTTTTTCAATTTTATCGTCCATGATTGCAGCAAAACCAGCCTTAACCGAGGTTAAAACTAATGGCGCACCAAATTGATTTGGATTAATATAAATTTTATCATCACTTTGAATAAGCAATTCTTCTTTTTTTAAAGCTTCAATATATTGTTTTATTGAATTTTTAGACTTAAATCCAAATTTTTCTTTTAATTTTTCATAACTGGACAGAGCCTTTAAACCATAATGATCTTTAAGATTTTCAAAAAATTCCTTTTGTTTTTGAGTTAAATTATTCATATTTATATTATGTACAATTGTACATAAAAAAGCAAATTAATTGTTTCACAATACAAAAAATAAATTTAAGAAATATTTAAAAAAATCAATCTTTATAAGGAATATTTTCTAAAAAAATACAAATAAATTATAACCTTTGATTCTACAAGAAAAATAAACTAAGACAAACTATTCACCCACGTAATCAATATAATTTTCACTAAAATATGTAAACTCTTCTTCAGTAAGGGTTCTCCCTGTAGCTAACAGCGACTGATACTCTTCATAATTTATTTGCATTATTTTTCCGACAGAATTTACCTTAAATAAGCATTTAAACCCTCTCATTAAAGAGGGTTTAGAGATCTTCCGCGCCTTCACAAATCATTGGGTGTCTTACTTTATTTTCATAACATTCAATGCAATAATTATAGCCACCTTCCCATTCGCACCTTCCATCTCCAGCATAAAAAGCAGTTTCACCATTAATTTGCTTACAAAAAGCATCATATCCTTCATCTGTGCAAGGGTAATCTTGTGGTGTTTCAGGTTCAGGCTCAGGTTCAGGAGTTGGTGTTGGAGTTGCATTTGCAATTTCCATTCTTTGACACATATACTCATATTCAACACCATTTAGTCCGATTGGGAAATGGAATTGATCTTGATATGCTACATTGGGTTCATCTTCTCCATTAATATCAACTGATACAATTCCAAGGAGTGATTTTGGCATTATGCAACCTTCAACATCTATTGTTCCTGTTGAATCTAATGATACTCCATATTTTTCTCCAGTTCCAAGAAATACTAATGCACCATCTTTAAGATAAAATGGTGGAGATTGAGAGGCTGATGTTGGAGAATTAGTTACTATTGTTTTAAATGTTCCTAGTTTATCTGATGCACTGTATTCTTTTCTTGTTGTTGCTAGATATTTTTTAAATAATTGTTCTATTTTAGAATAATCACTTCCAAATGAGAAATGACTATCTTCATTATCAATAAAAAGCTTATCCATTTGACCTGTTTTAGTATTATTTATTGTTATTTGAGTCATTGTGCTATCAATTTCAGAGAATACTTTTTTAGAGAGAGTTTTCAATGCTTTTTGTTTAAATTCAGCTGGCCTTATTGTTGTTATCATAATTGTTGCAATGATACCCAAGATTGTCATTACAAGAATTGCTTCTGCCATGGTGAAGGCTTTTGTGATAATTTTGTTTTTT
>JAFYOU010000030.1 GCA_017560095.1 Candidatus Gastranaerophilales bacterium | reverse complement strand
TTTAAAAAAGAAGAAACAAAGAATTTAACTAAGCCTTCTTTCTTTTCTTTCGATTCACTTTCTTTTCTTTGATAGGCGCTTGAACAAAGAAAAGAAAGTGAATAAGAAGCTTTAGCTTCTTCAAAAGAAAAATAAATCAAAATAAAAGTCCCAAATAAAAATATAATTAGAATTGTATAAAATAATACACTTTATACAAAAAAGAGCCGAAAAATATTTCGGCTCTTTTTTAATTATTGCTTAGCTAATTAATTATAGTTTAGAAGCAACCATTAATGTAGTTTCAGCTAATCTTGTTGAATAACCCATTTCGTTATCGTACCAAGAAACAACTTTAACCATGTTGTCGCCCATAGTCATAGTTAATGCGGCGTCAACAGTTGAAGATTGAGAAGTTCCGATAAAGTCAGAAGAAACTAGTGGTTCTTCGCTGTAGCACAATACGTGTCCATCAGCAGCTTCTTTTAAAGCAGCATTAACTGCTTCAGCTGTAACAGGTTTTTCAGTTTCAAATACAACGTCAACAACAGATACGTCTGGAGTTGGAACACGCATAGCGAAACCATTTAATTTACCTTTTAATTCTGGAAGAACTAAAGCAACAGCTTTAGCAGCACCAGTTGTTGTAGGAACGATATTTAAAGCACCAGCTCTAGCACGACGTGGGTCTTTGTGGCCAGCGTCTAAAATTCTTTGGTCACCAGTGTATGAGTGAACTGTAGTCATTAAACCTTTAACGATACCGAATTTTTCAGCAACAACTTTTGCAACTGGAGCTAAGCAGTTAGTTGTGCAAGAAGCCATTGAAATTACGTTATGTTTAGCTGGATCGTATTCGTGGTCGTTAACACCTAAAACGATAGTTTTGTCTTCGTTTTTAGCAGGAGCTGAAATGATAACTTTTTTAGCACCAGCTGTAATGTGAGCAGCAGCTTTAGTAGCATCTGTGTAGAAACCAGTTGATTCAACAACTACTTCAACACCTAATTTTGCCCATGGTAATTGAGCTGGATCTTTTTCAGCGAAGAATAAGATTTTTTTGCCGTTGATAACTAAGCCATCAGCTTCAACTTCAACTGTACCATCGAATTTGCCCATAACTGAGTCATATTTGAATACGAATGCAGCATTTTCAGGAGTTAAACCTGGGTCATTGATTGCAACGTAATCGATTTTTTCATAAATACCTTCACGGATAGCAGCGCGAAGAGTGTTTCTACCGATTCTTCCGAATCCGTTAATAGCAACTTTTGTCATAAAAGTCTCTCCTTCTAAAATGTATATTAATACTACGTGTATTATTATCTTACAAAAAAAATAAGGTGCAAGAAAAGTAAAGAAAAGTTAATATTAGGCAAATTTTAAACTGTATTTGTTTTGTATTTTGTGTAGAAAAAGATATGTATTGGTTTAATGAATATTCATAATTTAAATTTTTATAATATTAAATCGAATGGTTTAAATTTTGACACCCAAAAATTGATTAATTTTAGAGCTAATCAAAAATATGATTCTGTTGAATTTTCACCTGAAGCAAATGCTGAAAGAATGATTGCAAAATTAGAAAGTGACATAAGTGATCTAACTAAAAGAAAAGAAGAAGCAGAAGCACGAAAAGTTGAAATCGAGAATGATATTGTTGCATTGGAGAAGATGCTTGGGAAAATAAGTTTTTCTGTTGAAGAATTTGAATGTATTTCAGAATTTTCTAGAAAGAAAATGTATTCTAAGGATCTTTTGGTGATGAAATTGCAAGAAATTTTATCGGCAAAATCTGAAGAATATAGTTTGTCAACTAAAACATTAGAATTATTTAGTTCTGAAATAAAGCGTGAACCCCGACTTAGAGCTACTTCTTTTGGTCTAATCGAAGAGAAAATGTCAGCAATCAAAAACATAATCAAAAAATTAGTTACAAACTTAAATGATGAAAACGAATGTTTAAATAAGCGGATTACAGAATGCGAATCTTTAATAAAAACACCACAAAAACAAATTGAACATATTATACATTTTCCAAATTTTGCAATTTTATACGATAGTGCAAATTGCGCAGCAGTAAGTCAGAAACCAAAAATCGAACTAGCGCGTGAACTAGGTTGTATTATTGATTTAGAGAGTGAACAATATGCAAATCTTTCACCATATGCCAAAGAGGCGCTTAAGTCCCAACTTGAAAAATTTCCAGTTGGACGGGAAAAATTACTCATCAATAGCAAAGAAAATCAAGAATATTTAACAAGATTTGAAAATTTTGAAGTAATTAGCACAGAAGAATTAGAAACATTTTTTGGACTTATGGATATAGGGGTAATCTTCCCAAATGCTGAAAGCATAATAATTGGTTCAAAAAAATTAGTTCTATTTCCAAAAGATAATAGCTACACACAAGCCATTGCAGATTTAAAATCTGGAAAAGTAAAAACAAAAGCAATGTTGTCAAAAGAAAGGAATATTGATGCAGAACATTTACCATTTGTTTATAAAAAATATGACAAAGAAGATAAAGATGCAAAAATAAACTTCATGTTTATCAATCCTGATAATGAATTAAATAGTTTAATAATTAGTCAAGGGTCAAAATTTAGACAATATCTTTCTCGAGTTTCACTTGAACACGATAAAAAACCTTGGGGCGAAGTAATAGATGTAGAAAATCCTAAAAATCAGCAATTACTTAGCGATATTCACCCACTTTACCCAAGAAAATCAAGTTTTGCATATAAAGAGTTGCACGCAAAAACATCTGAAATTATAGATATTCCGGTAACACATTTGGAAAAACTGGGCTTTGCTAAAAAAGCTATCTTGATTGATTTAATAAATAAAGGTGAATTGGATGGCGAGGTAAATGAAGATGGCGAATCTTTCGTAACAATAAGTACAGAAAAACACATTGGTAAAAATAAAAATCTCAATAAGCTACAAGCGCTGAGAGACGGAAATCCGCACATTAAAACATTTGCACAAGTTTCAAAAGCACTCCGAATAAAAGGAGAAAGGCTTGAATATGCAATATTTTGTGGAGATGTTGAAATAATTGAAGAATACATAAATGTAGCAGATAGAGAAAGAAGATATATCGATATTGCTACTCCTAAAAACCAAGAATTCATTAGAAAAGTTAAGTTTGAGCAAGAATTGAAGAAATCTCTAAGAGAAACACATAGGCAAGCTAGAATTGAACAAAAAGATTTAACTCCAAGAATTCAAGCACTAAGAATGGCTTTAGTTTGGGAGTTTATGCCTAATACAAGAGCAATTGGTTCGATGTTGGCCAAAGGAGATGGACATGTTTCAAAACTTTTGGCAAAAGAAGATGATCCGAATGAAAACCTTACCCCCTTAGAAAAAGCAAAAATTTATTCATACAGAAGAGATGTTTGGATGTCTGCAGGAACCGATGAACTACACGAAGCTCATAAAAAAGCAAGTGCTATTATAAAAACATTTAATGAACAAGGTTTGAGTGCGGTGGACGAACAATATTTGCCAATCTTTGAAAGATATGGTTTTGTCTTAGCTTAACAAAATGGCTTATTTCTTTTTATATGCTAGAATTTAATCATGCGCATAAAAATTTTGTCTATTATATTGACCTTGTTTTATTTTTCAACTTTTTGCCTAGCTAAAGATGTAATTAAGCTTGAAAAAGTTGAAGAATTTGATGTGCAATATAAAGATGCTATTCAAAAATTAAAAGGCTCTTTGTTTGTTGATGATGCCCTTGAAGCACAAAAAATAATTAATGAGCAACAATATGCTGATATGAAAGATATTGAGAACCTTTGGAATGCAACTGTTACAAATAATCCAGCAATTTCTTTTTGTCTTAAAAAGCTTGCAATTCCTGCAGAACAACGCAGAATTCATTCATCTTTAATGGCAAAATCAATGAGTGCTATTATTTCTGGCGCTGCACTTTTGCCGAGTTTTTTAGGGATGAATTATGGTATTCAGTCGGGTGCATATGCAGCTGGAAGATTGGCTAATAATTTAATAAATAAAGATAATAACCAAAAACTTCAAAACCCAAGCTTAACAGATACTGAAGCAATTGAGCTTGCAAGTTTGGTTGAAAGTTTACAAGATGAAATAGTAGTTGAATATTATCTTTATAAGGGCGCGTTAATTAAATTAAAAAAATGTCGTGAACAATTACTTTTGCATAATAAAAATTATTCAGATGCGCTAGCTAAAAATGATTCTCTTGAGATTGCAATTACTTCTTCGCAATATGAGAAAGAATTAATCGAAGAATATAAATTAAAACAAGAAGTTAAAAAACATAGATTAGCACTTACTCGACTTGCCGGGAAAAAAACGGTCGAGGATTTGAACATAGTTCAACTGGAGTTAGTTACTCAGGGTGTAGATAAAAAAGATTTAAATTTTAAAAAGAAAATGATAAACGCTACAAACATGGAGGAAGAATGAGAAAAGTTTTTCTTTGTTTGTTGTTAATTTCATCAAATGTATTGGCTATTGATTTGAGCCAATTAACAGAACCAAAACCAATAGAAGGTAGATTATCAAATACTGATAAAGTTGAATCAAGAAAAGTAAAAGAGGCTACAAAGGAAGAAAAAAAAGCACAACTTGTATCTGTTAAGAAACAAGAAAATATAGAACAAAAAGCAGCAACAGAAATTAATTCTAATTATGCTGATTTGAGTTTGAAAAGATTGGCAGATGATATTGCTTGGGAATTAGATGAAGATTCTATACAGATAAATTCAGACTTGTCTGTTTTATGGAATGCAACAGTAAATCGATCTGAAACAATGAAATATGCAATTTATAAACTTTCAAATCCGGATGAAGATAAGCCAAACGAAACAACAATGAAAAAAATCTTGAAACCAATTGCTAATTTTTCATCAATTGCAGGAGCTTCGGTTGCGGGTGATCCATATGTTGCAACAACAGCCTTGATTGGTGGTGGCTTGGTTAATGCTTTTATGAAAGACGATAAGGAAGTTAATTACCGTTTTTCAAAAGTGTCAGATGCTGATATGGTGTTGCTGGTTAGAAAAATTGATGAACTTCAAAAAAAGATGTTAAGTCTTTATGTTGATTATAAAACAAAGCAAAAATTAGCAAGTTTAACAAAAGAAAATTTTGAAAAAAGAGAACAGATATATAAATCATCTCAAAATAAAATAAAAGAAGAACTTTCAGTTGTTGAAGCATACTATCAAGATGCAAAATCTGGCATGTTAATTGCTCAAGATGAATATTTAACCGCAAGAGCTATTTTGGAAAATTTAGTTGGATTAGAAGCGCTTAAAAAGATTGAAGAGTAGCATAATCTTGTCACTGCGTGAAATGCAACTCGTAGTCCAATTTCAAAAAGTCGAAAACTCAACATTTCCGTCTTTTTTCAATATCCTATGGCTCGTTTTCTCTCGCAGTGCGAAGTCTCGCTACTGCTCGAGTGCAACTCGAGTAAAAAAAAGCTATTGTATGAAATACAATAGGCTCTAATAAGGATGACAATAAAGTTATATGGTGTGTATATAATTTTTAATTTAGTTTTTGTTTCTTACAAATTAGTTATCGTGCCACCAATTTATATTCTTTAACATTTGTTTTTAAATATCCCCCATTTGATGTATAATATTTTTATGAAATTAGTTATACAAATTCCTTGTTATAACGAACAGGAGAGTATTTTAGGGGTTTTAAATTCGATTCCAAAAAATATTGAAGGAATTGATGAAATAGATGTTTTTGTCATAAACGACGGAAGTCAAGATGAAACTTCAAAAATAGCCAGAGATTTTGGTGTTAAAGTAATTGATATTCCTCAAAAAATCGGTTTATCGAATGTTTTTAAAATTGGTGTAAAAAATGCATTAGAAAATAATGCGGATATTTTGGTTAATATTGATGGGGATAATCAATATTGCGCAAGTGATATTGAAAAATTGATTAAGCCAATTTTACATAACGATGTGGATATCACTGTTGGAGTTCGTCCTGTAGATAAAATAAGAGAATTTTCATTGTTTAAGAAAATAATGCAAAAATTCGGTTCTTTTATGGTTAAAATTGTATCCGGAGTTGATATAAAAGATGCGGCAAGTGGTTTTCGAGCATTGAATCAAAAAGCAATGATGCATTTAAACATATTTAATAACTTTACTTACACAGTTGAAATGATAATTCAAGCCAAATACAAGAATTTGGTTTTAAAAAATGTTGATATTAGCGTAAATGAGCAGAAAAATCGAAAATCAAAGCTATTTAAAAGCAGTTTTGATTATATTTTTAAGCAAGCTAAAAATTTAATTAGGTTTTTTATAATTTATCGACCTTGCAGGTTTTTTACTATAATTTCAACAACTCTTTTCTTTGTAGGATTTGTTTTAGGATTAAGGTTTTTATATTATTATTTTAATTTTGATGGCTCAGGACATATTCAATCATTAATTTTGTGCGCAATTATTTTAACTATGTCTTTTGTTTGTTTTATGCTTGCAATTGTTGGAGATTTGTTTCAGGTTAATAGGAAAATATTGGAAGATATTCAGTTTGAAATTCGCCAAAAAAAATACAAAAAGTAGTTTTTATGATACTATGTTGTAGCTTAGGATTTAAATATGAAAAAAGAAGAGATTATTAAAAATTTTGATAATATTTTAGACCCTCGAATATTAATAATTGGCGATTTTGCGCTAGATGAAATGGTTTTTGGAAACACAGAGAGAATTTCTCGAGAAGCTCCTGTTTTGATTTTAGAACATTATGAAACAAAACAAATTTTGGGGGCTGCATCTAATGCTGCAAATAATGTTTCAAAATTAAATGGTGGGAAGGCAAGCGCTATTGGTGTTTATGGCGATGATTACCATGGTAGAAAATTGCTTGAGATACTAGAAGAAAATAAAATCGATACTAGTTTGATGGTTATGGATAAAACTAGAAAAACAACTACTAAAACAAGGATTTCTGGTTCTTGTAATCAAAGTATAACTCAGCAAATAGTCAGAATTGATAGACAAACAAAAACACCTTTGACATCAGAAATTGAACAAAAAATTATTGAAAATATAAAAAATAATATTGAAAAATTTGATGGGATAATTTTGTCTGATTATCATTTAGGATGTTTGACTGACAATGTTGTCAAGTGTGCTATAGAAGAAGCAAAAAAGTATAATAAGATTATTGTTGCTGATATACAAAAAAATATGGAAAAATATAAAGGTGTAACTGCAATAACTCCAAATCAACCCGATACTGAAAAACAAGTTGGTTTTTTTATAAAAGATGAAAACGATTTATTAAAGGCAGGCCAGAAATTAATTGATGAGCTTCAACTTGATAAAGTGTTGTTGACTCGTGGTGAAAATGGAATGGCATTATTTGAAAGGACTCCGGAAGGAGTTAAGCTTGAGAAGGTTTCTGCTTATAATAAAAAGGAAGTTTTTGATGTAACAGGCGCGGGGGATACAGTGGTTGCTGCATTTACATTAGCTCTTTGTGCAGGTTTTAGTCCAAAAAATGCAATGCGCTTCGGTAATTTTGCAGCAAGTATTGTAATTAGGTATTTTGGATGTCATACAATTACAATTGAAGATTTAAAAAACGAACTATCTTTATAAAGGAAACAAAATGAATTTTATAAAAAAATTGAGACCGTTTGATTATTTGGTAATTGCAATAATTATAATTGCGTTAATGGTTGGCTTTTTAACTTTAAAAGGCAAACGAGCAACTTCATCCAATCAAATTGAAGCAACTGTTAATGTTGAATTGGAAATATATTTAAGAGGTGTTGCAACGACATCTGAAGAACCTTTATTTATTAAAGGAGATGAAACTTTTATCACAATTAGAAATGTTCCATATACAAAATTAAAAATCAAAGAAGTTAAATTTGATAAAAGAAAAATGATGTTACCTACAATTAATCCTAAAAAACCATACATTGTTGTCAATGATGAAACTGCGCCAATTCAGTATGATTATTTGGTTAAGGTTGTTGATAGCGCCAAAATAACCAAAGATGGCGATGCTGTTGTTGGAGGAAATAAAGTAAAAATTGGTTTACCTATTACTTTAGAGGGTGCTAAATATAAATTAAATGGCGTCATAACAAATGTGATTGCAAGTCCTGAGCCATCAAATGAAGCACATGAAGATTTAGACAAACACACAAAAATAAATCAAGATGTTCACTAATATTAAAGAATTCATTAACAACAGCTATTTTATGTGTAATATCGACAAAATAATATTTTTTGTTTTGTTGTCTTTATTGTTTTGTGCTATATGTACATCTTCTGATTTGATGGGAGGAATTGCATTAATATTCAGCTTTTTAGTAATTTTTAAAACAATTTTTTCTTTTGAAAAAGTTGATTTATCTTTTAAACCTTTTCAAAAAGCTATATTGATATATTTTTTATTGGTTACCGTTAGCTTATTTGCTTCGAGTTTGTTTAAATTGAGTTTTCATGGGTATATTAAAACATTTATTTATATTTTGTTTTTCTATAGTGCTTGTATATTTTTTAAAACGAATTCGTCTAAAATTCCTGCATTAATCCTTTTTATTGCAGGATTAATGAGTTATGAATCAATTGTTGCAATAATTCAAAATGCAAGTGGTGTTGTTGAAATTTCAGGTTGGCAAGATATGACAAATATTAATCCTGAACAAGTCGTATCTCGTGCATATGGTACTTTGCAGCCATATAATCCCAATTTATTAGCTGGATATTTATTGTGTGGCTTGTCTAGTTTTGTTTATTTGGTTTTGGTTAATTTAAAACAAGGAAAAAAAAGAATAGCTTTAATTTTTTTGGGATTTTTGCTTTTAAATTTGGTTGCAATTATTGATACTGGTTGCCGAGGGGCATATTTGGGATTTTTATTCTTTTTTCCGGTCTTATTCTTAGCTTTGATTTATTATGCAAAGACTCAAATGGGTGGTTTATCAAATGTAAAAAAGAGATATAAAAATCTTACAATAGCAGGAATGGTTGCTATTTTAGCTTTTATTGCCACAAATCCAGCTTTAATAAAAAGAGTAGAATCAATTTTTGCTCTTCGTGCCGATAGTTCGATTTCTTTTCGTTTAAATGTTTATGAAGCTGTATGGAGAATGTTTTTGGATAATCCTTTTTTGGGTATTGGAGTGGGGAATCAAAATTTCAGAGAAATTTATGGTTTGTATATGAAAACTGGTTATGACGCCTTGGGTTCGTATTGCGTGCCTTTAGAAATTGTAGTTGAAAGCGGTATTTTTGCTTTAATCGCATTTGTTGTATTTTTGATTTTGGTTATTAGACAATGTTTAAAACTTTGTTTATTAAATAAACAAATTAATGTTAAGGCATTGGCATTATGCATTATTTTGATGATTGCAGCAACTATGGGACATGGGTTATTTGATACAATTTGGTTTAGACCACAATTGCAGTTTTTATTTTGGACATATGTTGCAATGTTGAGTGCGCCTGAATTAAATTAATTATCAATGTAGATTTCACTCATTGAATGAAATAAACCACCAATTTTTGTTGGATAAATATTTTTAACTTTATTTCTTATTGCATATATTTGAAGTGGTGCATACAGGTAGAGCATTGGATTTTCTTCTGCAACAATTTGTTGATATTCGTCATAGATTTTTTTTCTTTTATTAAAATCAAGTTCGAGTGCGCCTTTTTTAAATATGTTTAATAATCTTTCTTCAAAGTTAAGAATTTTGTCTGATGATTTTAAATCATTTGGTGTTCTTTTGTTAAATAAATGTAATGAACCGTATGGATTCCAAACATTATATCCTGAATTTGGTTCATTTATATTGGATGTTAGAGCTATAATTATGCAGTCAAAGTCTGCAGTGTTCGTTATTTTATTTACAAGGCTATTGAATTCAATTGCCTTGTAATTAACTTTAATTCCTAATTTTTCAAAATCTTGTTTGATTGAAACACCAGTTGCTTCTCTTTGTGTATTTCCGGCGTTTGTTAGCAGTTCAAATTCTACCTTGTTTCCTTTTTTGTCATACAGGATTCCATTTTTTTTGTAAAATCCGCTTTTTTCAAGCAATTTCATTGCGTAATTTAAGTTTATTCCATGTCCTTTAGCTACTTTTTCATTTAAAAATAAACTATTTAGTGGCTCTGCACTATATAAAGGGCTTGCAAGCCCTGAAAAAATATTTATTATTAAATCCTCTCTATCAATAGCCCAATCGAGAGCAGTTCTGAAATTTTTGTCTTGAAACCAAGTTTGTTTGATTGGATTTATATAATATTTTCCATCTTTATTTTTTCTATTATTTAAGTTAAAAACAACAAAAGTTGTATTGGTACTTGCTCCTAAGTTATAAAGCTTGAAATCATTTTGTTTTTGAAGCTCACGATATCTGTTAACTAAAGCACCATTAACAAGCAAAACATCAATTGCGCCTGATTCAAATTTAAGCGTTTGATTATTCATATCTCCAACTATTACGCTTACCCATTTATCTATGTAAGGCAATTTTTTATTTTCTTTGTTGATTAAGTAATAGTTATTATTTTTTTCATATACTACCCTTTGGCCTGCGATATATTCTTTTAATTTAAAAGCGCCAGAAGTAACTAAGTTTTTGGGGTCAACATCAATTCCTTGATAGGTTAAAAAGTATTCTTTTCCTTTGTTTGTAATGGGTTCAAAAATATGTTTTGGTAAAATTGATGCGCTTAACGCCCTAAGAAATGGCGCAAATGGTTTTGGAGTTACAAATTTGATTGTATATTTGTCAATTTTTTCAATATGCGGAAGTTGTCCATCTATTAGTAAGATGTCTCTTGTTGAACCATCTCCAAAACCATCAAAAATAACGGTTTTATATGTATAGTATACATCATCCGCTGTTATTTCTTTTCCGTCTGTCCATTTTAAGCCATGACGAAGATGAACTATATAAGTTTTATTATCTTTTAAAATGTTGATTTTTTTTGCTAATTTTGGGATAACTTTTCCATCCGTTGGGTTTGTTTGTGTTAAGCCATCATACATAATTTCTGATAACTCGGCACTTGTTGCATCGTTCGCATTATAAGGATTGAATGTTTTGGGGTCCCCAATAGAACTGGACGTGAAAGTTCCTCCAAATTTGCCAATGGGAAGTTGAGTTTGCAAGTAATCGATATTATTGATTGTTATATTTTTTGGTTCAGGTATAAAACTATTTGTAACTATTAAGGGTTCATATTGATTTGCGTTATTTGTATCATAGCCATAATCTTTTTTGAATATTAATAAACTTATTCCTGCTAGAGTTAAAAATATTAAGCTTAAGTAAATAGATTTCTTCATAATATTGATTTTAGCATAATTAAATGATATAAAAAGTCTAAAGAAGAGTTATTTTTTGAAAGCGAAGTATTAGATGAGAATTTTAGTTACTGGCGCATCGGGTTTATTGGGTAAAACCTTATGTCCTTTATTAGACCAAGAAGGTTGGCAATATTGGGCCTGTAATTCTAAAATTTTTGATATAACAAATACTAAAATGGTCAATGAGATTATGAATAAAATTTCTCTTGATTTTATTATCCATCTTGCTGGCTATACAAATATTGATCAAGCAGAAGACAATCCCGAGATTGCATATAATGTTAATCAAATCGGTACAAGAAATATTGCAAATATAGCACGCAAACATGATATTCCAATACTTTATGTTTCAACAGATAATGTGTTTGATGGGAATTCCGATAAACCATACAAAACAACCGATGCAACAAATCCTATTAATGTATATGGAAAGTCAAAATTGGCTGGAGAAAAAGAAATAATTAAAGCAACTAAGAAGCATTATATTTTAAGAACCTCTTGGCTGTATGGAACAGGAGGATATGTTGATGCAATGCTTACTTTTTCAAATTTTAGAAAAGAAATTTCTGTTGTAGATGATCAAATCGGATGCCCTACAAGTACTCAAGATTTGTCAGCAAAAATTATTGAAACAATTAAAGATAAAAAACCTTATGGAATTTATCATGTTACAAATTCGGGCAGTGCTTCTTGGGCGGATTTTACTAAGAAAATATTTGAAATCAAAAAAAGAGATGTTGAAGTAAATGCAATAGATAAAAGTGATTTTCCTCGTCCTGCATTGAGGCCTAGATACTGTGTATTGGATAGTGGGAATGTTTTGCCGAATTGGGAAAATTCATTAAACGAATATTTAACTGCTAAAAAAAATTAGCCCTCATGCTTTGATTCGTGCTATAATTTAGCTATTAAAATAGTTGCAAAAGAGGTGTTAATATGCATGGAATAATTTTAGCTGGTGGTTCTGGTTCAAGATTGTGGCCTTTGTCTCGTGAGTTATATCCAAAACAGCTTTTAAAAATTAGCTCAGATAGAAGTTTACTTGAACGCACTTATGAACGTTTGATGGGCATAATGGATCTTGATAATATTCTTGCAATAACTAATGCTAAACATGTTAGCGATATTAGAATGCAATTAAATGAATATAATAAAGATGTTAGAATAATTGCTGAGCCGGCTGCTAAAAACACTGCTCCCGCTATCGCAATTGCAACAAAATTTATTTTAGATTGTGGACATGATGATGTTATATTGGTTGTTCCATCTGACCATTTGATTGAAGATGCTGATGCATTTAGAAAAACTATTGATCAAGCTCAAAAATTGGCTAAAGATGGATACATTGTTACTCTTGGTGTTAAACCAACTTATGCTGGCACTGGTTTTGGTTATATTAAAACATCGGATTCTATACAAAATGGATATAAAGTTGAGTGTTTTAAAGAAAAACCAGATTTAAAAACTGCAACAGAATATTTTAATTCAAATGATTATTATTGGAATTCTGGTATTTTTGTATTCAAAGCTTCTGTTCTAATGGAAGCATTGAAACAAAATGCGCCAGAAATTTTTGAAGTTACACAATGCTTTAATTTTAAAATTAAAGATGACATTGATTATATGACTTTTGATAAATATCCATCAATTTCAATTGATTATGCAGTAATGGAAAAAGCTAAAAATATTGCTATGGTCGAATTGCAATCAGATTGGAATGATCTTGGTTCTTGGGATGCTGTTTATGATATTAACAAGAAAGATGAAAAAGGAAATGTTAAAATAGGGAATGTAATTGAGCAAGATTGCGAGAATTCAATGCTTTATTCTTCAAATAGGATGGTAGCAGGTGTTGGATTAAAAGATGTCATTATTGTTGAAACACAAGATGCAATTTTGGCATGTGATAAAAATGATACGCAAGGTGTAAAAAATGTTTTTGAAAAGCTTAAAGAAGCAAAAAACGATGCTCATAAAATACATACAACAGTTTATCGCCCTTGGGGTTATTATACAGTCTTAAATCAGGGTGAAGGTTATTTAACCAAAATGATTTGTGTATCAAGAAAAGGGCAATTGAGCTTGCAATCTCATAATCATCGCTCAGAGCATTGGGTTGTTTTATCAGGAGTTGCAAGGGTAACTGTTGATGATAAAGTTTATATGTTAAAAGCAGGTTCTTCAATTGATATTCCAGTAAAAGCAATTCATTCACTTGCAAATCCATATGATTCAGAATTAAAAATCATTGAAGTTCAAAAGGGTGATAAGCTTGTTGAAGAAGATATTATAAGATATAAAGATATTTATGGAAGAGCAAATAAATAATAAATGAGGGCAGCGCCCTCATTTATATTATTATGTATTGTTTTGCTTTATTGATTATTTCTTCTGGTAATCCAGCAAGGTTTGCAGTATTTATTGCAAAGCTTGTTTTGATTGTACCTTTTTTAATTTTTCTGTCACTCAAAGAAAATCCTTCAAGTGAATCGCCAATTACAAAGTTACACACTCTTTTTGGGTATTCATTTTCAAGCTTTGTTAATTCAAAATTGTGCGTAGCTATTATGATTTTTGAATTATAGTGTTCAATTAAATATTCACAAAAGGCTTTTGCAATAGCTCCACCTTCTTTTTCGTTTGTGCTTTTTGCAGGTTCATCAAGCAAGACAAATGAAGAGTCTGTGATGTTATCTATAATAAATTTAAAGTCATTCATCTCAACCATAAAACTTGAATTATTATTTATTATATCGTCAGTTGCACCTTGACGTAAAAATAGTTTGTCGATTAAGACAAGGTCTGCGTAGTCAGCAGGTATGTATGAACCAATTTGGGCTAATAGGCAAATGATTGCATTGTGTTTTAAATATGTTGATTTTCCACTCATATTTGCGCCCATTAAAATCATCATTGAACCATTTTTGATTTCTGTATCATTTTTTATGATTTCATTTTTCAGTTTAATTAGGCTTGGATGGTAGCCGTTTATTATTTTAATTTCTTTTGTATTGAAATTTGGTTTAACAAAATTATTAACAATGGCACATTTTGCAAATGAAGCAATAATATCTATTTTTGCAATTTCAAGAGCTAGTTCCCTAATTGCTTCAACAAAGTTTTTTGCTTTGTTTCTAATATCGCAATATATACTGTATTCTAATTCGTTTATCTTGTATTCGAGATTAAATATTTCTTGTTCTAAAACGCTTAATTTTTCAGTGCCAAATCTAGAACAGTTTTGCAAACCTTGTTTTTTGAAATATTCATTTGAAACTTTTTGCACCTTAGAATTTGGTATTTCAATATAGTACCCAATAACTTTTGAATAGCTAATTTTGAGATTGTTTATCTCAAGCCTTTCTTTTTCTCTGTTTTCGTATTGATTTAGCTTTTTTTTGAAATCTTTTAGATTGTTTTTTAAATAATCTAGGGCTGCGTTATATCCGGTTTTTATTATTTTCCCTTTTGTGATTTCGTCGGGGGCTTCTTTTTCAATTGATTTTTTTATTTCTTCTGTTAAATCCATCATAAAAGCTAGTTTTTTTGAATTTATAGATAAATAATTCAAATCAACTTTTTTTGATAATTTATCTAATTCTTTAAGTGAAGATGAATTTTGTGAAATTCTATATAAATCTTTTGGTAGTATTGTTGAGTTGGAAATTTTGGTACAAATTCTTGACAAATCGCAAAAATCTTCGAGTGTTGTTTCTATTTTTTTTAAAAGTTTTTTATTTTTTATTAATTGTTCTACGGCATTTTGTCTTTCTTTTATTTTTTCAATACTCAATAGTGGTTCGCTTAAATATTTTTTTAATAAACGTGCGCCCATCGGCGTTTTTGTATTTTTTAAAAACCAAAGCAAGCTACCTTTTTTCTTTAAAAACATTTTGGTTCTTGTAAGTTCGAGATTTTTTCTTGTTGTTTCATCCATTATTAAATAATTTTTTACGTCATATTCAATAATTTTGCTCAATTTTGCACAATAACTTTTTTGAGTGTATTCACAATATTTTTCAATAATTTCTTCGCTTTTTTTGCTGTAAAAAGTTTCTTCTAGTAAGGTTATATTATATTTTTTTATTAATTCTTGAAATAGATCTTTTTGGTTTTTGATTATTAAAATTTCATTCGGTTCTATTTTTTCTATTTCTAATTTTATTTCTTCAAAGGATCCGTTTGTTTTATAGAATTGTCCTGTTGAAACATCAGCGTATGAAAAACTCATTTGGTTGTTTAATGCACAAATAGCGGCTATGTAATTATTTTCTGCAGATTCTAAAAATTCATTTTCTATAATTGTTCCTTGGGTATATGTTCTTTTTACTTTTCTTGTGATTTCATTGTTTTCGTCTTTGTGTTCTTCACAAACACAAACTTTATAGTTGTTGTCTAATAATAGCTTGATATATGCTGTTTGATGTTTTATATGAAAGCCACACAATGCAATTTCTTTTGTTGACTTGCATAGGTTTCTTGATGTAAGTGTCATACCACTTAATTTTGACAATATTTTTGCATCTTGAAAATATGCTTCTAAAAATGTTCCAAGTTGAAATAAGACAATGCAATCGTTATGTTTGTCTTTTATGGTGAAATAATTTTTCAAGTATTTATTGTCTGCAAGAAATGCTCTATCAAAATTATTAGAATCTAGTAACATAAAAATTAAGTGATATAAAAATATTCTAAACTTTTATATCACTTAATAAACCTCCTTTGTTATTGAAAAAATAATATCTGTTCAAAAACGCAAGTCTTATTAGACTTGCGTTTTTGACGAATTATTAAAATTGCATATCAGGATCAACTACACCAAACATACCTTCAATTTCTTCTAAAATTGCAGACGGTTTTCTTGCTTGATGTTTTTGAGCTGCGCGTTTCATTGCTTCTTTCTCTTTTTCTTCTGAAGCATTTATTAGGTGGTAATAACCGGTACCAGCAGGAATTAAACGACCGATAATTACATTTTCTTTAAGACCTCTTAATAAGTCTTTTTTGCCTTCTACAGCGGCTTCAGTTAAGATTCTTGTTGTTTCTTGGAATGAAGCAGCTGAAATAAATGATTCAGTGTTCAATGAAGCTTTTGTAATACCAAGCAATAACGCTTCGTATGTTGCTTCTTGACCATTATTTTCGCGTGCAATTGCGTTTTCTGATTCAATTACTTTAAGTTCAACTAGTTCACCAGGTAACAATTTTGTAGTACCTGAATCAACTACTTTAACTTTTTTAATCATTTGACGAACAATAACTTCAACGTGTTTATCGGAAATTTCAACGCCTTGAGAACGATATACTCTTTGTACTTCATCTACAAGATATTGCTGAGCTGCATTGGCACCTCTCAATCTGATAACATCATGTGGATTCATTGGGCCAGAAGTTAATGCATCGCCTTTTTTGATTTGTTGTTTGTTATTTACAATTACAGTAGCTTCGATTGGATATTTGATTTCTGTTCTGCCGTTTTCGTTTTCAATATATAAACGAGGAGCGTCATCTTCATATTCAATTATAGCTACACCGTCTTCTTCGGCAGCAATTGCTGAATCCTTTGGTTTTCTAGCTTCTAAAAGTTCTTCAACACGAGGAAGACCTTGGACGATATCCCCTGTTTTTTGTCTTTCGAATACTAATGTTGCAAGTAAGTCACCTCTAAGGATTAATGCTGAGTTATCAACTTGAAGCATTGCCCCAGGAGAAATCAAGTGAGGACGACCAACTCTTATAACAACTGCTTTTGAATCAGCTTTAACAACTTTACCAGAGAATGGAGTTGTTTCTTTTTCAGATATTGCTTGATCAATTGTTACATATTGACCTACTTTAACGGTTGGTTTTGCTGTAACTTCGATTGTTTCTTCGTAATTATCAGAAACTAGTAACAATCTTCTTAGTTCTGAATCTTTAGAATTAATTGAAGCAATAGAATCATTAACTGCTAAAACTTGAGTTTTAGTAACAGGAGTTTTTGGTTCAATTACTTGACCATTTTCAACTAATAGTTCTGTTTGGGTTGAAGAAAGTCCTCTTGAACCATCTTCTTGTTCTCTTCTTACAATTAATGTTTCTAAAACAACGATTTTTAAATCACCTTTGCTATCAAGCTCAACCATACCTTTTAAGTGTGAGATATAGCCTGACATTGATAATACTAAAGATGTTCTTGTAAGAACTGCGCCATCTAGGTTTCTTACTCTAGCGCCATCTTTAAATTGTACTTGTGTGATTGGAAGAAGCTCAATTGCTTCGTCAGTTGCATTGAATTTAATAGAAACATCTTTTTGTTCAATGTCGAATGCTTGAATTGGCCTGATTAAGATTTGAATAGGCTTGCCTTCTAGCGAATCTTCTTCATCTATAGAATCAACGGTTAATTCTTCATCAAGATCATCAAGTTCCTCCATCATATCTGTTTCGTTTTCAACAATTGTTACGATAGAATCAACTTTAGCTTTGATTTTTCCAGCTACAACTGTACCTGCTTTAATTACTTCGCCTTCACCAACTTTTAAATCATTGATTGATTCAAGAGTGTGCAATTCACCAGGACGAACAACGATTTCATGAATAATGTCGTTAAATTCTTTAATTTCAACGATACCAGCAATATGTGTATAGATGTCTTTGATGACTTCTGTACCAGCTTCAACATAGGTTCCTGATTCAACAAGTTTTAAAGATGCATCTTTTGAAATTTGATGAATTTCTTCAGGTATGAATACTAATTGACCTGGATTGATTACAACTTGGTTTTCGTCAACTTCAAGTCCGTTATATCTGATTTCGCCAGAAGATTCAACTTTATTGGTATCATCAATAAGCTCTGCAATGATCATACCATTTTCAACAGTTGTATCAATTGGAGCTTTAACGATATATTTCTCTCCACTTTCTGGAACTGTCCAAATTTGTTCTTTTTTGGTTTGCTCAAATACGGCGTTTTGTGCTTGGATTGAAGCGATAACAATTGTAAGCTCTTTGCCAGAAATGATTTTTTTGATTTTTTTACCTTCGAATTTAACTTCTTCAACAACAAGGTTGTCGTTAACTCTAACTTCGCCACCGTGTTCTGATACAATTAAAGTCTCAGCTAATTTTTCGCCTTTTTTAATTTTTTGACCGTCTTCAACTAGGACTTTAGAACCAGCTGGAAGTGCGTAAACATCTCCACCAAGAACCCAAACGATACCTTGTTTGTTGGCAATTCTTGAGATGTTGCCTTGTCTATCTTTTCTTTCATCTGCAACGAAATCCACAAATACAACTTCACCACTGATGTCGGAAGTAATATCTTTAAGTGCTTTTTCGGTTAAACGAGAACCTTCGCCTTTTGAAGCGGGGTCAAATTCAGCAATCGCAGCGCCTGCTGCAACTTCATCACCTTTTTTAACAAGAACTCTTGCACCCATTGGAATATGGATTTTTTCTGAGTCTTTTTTGCCTTTAATTTCAACATCTGCTTCTTTGATAGCGATTTGTACAATATCCCCGTGACGCGTTCTTTGTTCACGTGTTTTAACTTCAGTGTTAACTGTACCGTCAATTGTAGTTTTTGCTTGACGAGTAACACCTGAACCTTTGAATACACCACCTGTGTGGAATGTTCTCATTGTTAATTGTGTACCAGGTTCACCGATTGATTGAGCAGCAATGATGCCGATTGCTTCACCTATATCAACTGGTCTTTGAGTTGTCATTGACCAACCATAACACTTTTGGCAGATGCCGTATTCTAATTCACAAGTTAGAGTTGATCTAACTTTAATTTCTTTTAAATTAACGGATTTGATTTTTTCTAAATCATCTCTATCTACTGTTGTATTTTTAGCAACCAATATATTGCCATCATTATCAAGTACATCTTGAGCAATTGTTCTTCCTAAAAGTCTATCTTCTAGAGCAACGATTACATCTTCGCCATCTGTAATTGCTGTTAAGTTGATGAATTTTTCGGTATGACAATCTTCATCTCTGATGATTACGTCTTGAGCAACGTCAACAAGACGTCTTGTTAGGTAACCTGAGTCAGCTGTTTTCAATGCAGTATCTACAAGGCCTTTTCTTGCACCGTATGATGAAATAACGTATTCTGTACAAGATAGACCTTCTTTAAAGTTTGATTTAATAGGCAAGTCGATGATTTGACCTTGTGCGTCTGCCATCAAGCCACGCATACCAACTAACTGTGATACTTGTGATAAGTTACCTCTCGCACCTGAGAATGCCATCATATAAACTGGGTTTAATCTATTAAAGCCTTCAACTACTTTTTCTGTTAATTTAGCTGTGGTTTCAGACCAAGTGTCAATAACTTTTGTATATCTTTCAACTTCTGTGATTTCACCTTTTAAATAACGGCGAGTTGAACGTTCAATTTCATCTTGAGCTTCTTGAAGCAATTCAGCTTTTGCTTTTGGTACTTCTAAGTCATGGATTGAAATTGTTGTACCTGATTTAGTTGCATATCTATAACCTAAGTTTTTAAGGTTATTTGCAAGTTCAGCAGTTTTTGCTCCGCCCCATTCAAGATAAACTTGAGATAATAGTTGGTTAAGAGCTTTTTTATTCATTACCTTATTGATAAACTCAACGTGTTTTTTCTTTTTTGAGCTTTCAGGAGTTAATGTAGTCATTATTTTATTTACCTCTTTGTTTAATTTTAACTATTACGCTAATACAGATTTTCTAACAGCTTCATTGAAAATAATTCTTCCTGGAGTTGTTTCGATTCTGTGTCCATTTTCATCTCTAACGATTACTTTGTCGTGTAATTTTAGTACACCTGTTTCGTGTGCTGCCATTACATCTGTAAAGTCATGGAAGTAGCCTTTTACAGGTGCATTAGCGTCTTTAATAATAGTTAGATAATACATACCAAGTACCATATCTTGAGTTGGAGTGATAATTGGTTTACCTGTTGCAGGAGCTAGGATATTATTTGTAGCTAACATTAACATTCTTGCTTCTGCTTGAGCTTCAATTGAAAGTGGTACGTGAACAGCCATTTGGTCACCATCGAAGTCAGCGTTGAATGCTGTACATACCAATGGGTGTAATTGAATAGCTCTACCTTCAACTAGAACTGGTTCAAATGCTTGAATACCAAGTCTGTGTAGGGTTGGAGCACGGTTTAACATTACTGGGTGTCCATCTACTACCTCTTCTAAGATATCCCAAACGATTGCTTCAGAGCGTTCAATTTTCTTCTTAGCAGATTTAATATTTTGAACTAAACCGCGTTCGATTAATTTATTAACTACGAATGGTTTAAATAATTCAATAGCCATTTCTTTTGGAAGACCACATTGGTTTAATTGTAGTTGTGGACCAACAACGATTACTGAACGACCAGAGTAGTCAACACGTTTACCAAGTAAGTTTTGACGGAAACGACCTTGTTTACCTTCGATGATGTTAGAAAGTGATTTTAGAGGTCTTGAATTTGGACCAACTACTGTTCTTCCGCGTCTGCCGTTATCAATTAAAGCATCAACTGCTTCTTGAAGCATACGTTTTTCGTTTCTAACGATAATTTCAGGAGCACCCATTTCTAACAATCTTAATAAACGGTTGTTTCTGTTAATTACACGTCTATATAAATCATTTAAGTCAGATGTTGCAAATCTGCCACCATCTAATTGAACCATTGGACGAAGATCTGGAGGTGTAACAGGCAAAATATCCATTACAAACCAAGTTGGTTCTGTTCCTGACTCAATTAATGATTCAACTAATCTTAAACGTTTAATTAATTTAGCACGTTTTTGAACTGAGCCACCTGCTGCATCTAGTTCGGAGCGAATTTCATTAGCTAATTCTTCTAAGTTAATTTCAGCTAATAATTCTTTAATTACTTCAGCGCCAATACCAACTTTTAATTGAGTTTCTTCGTTTTCCATAATGAAATCTTCATATTCTTCTTCTGTTAAAAGTTGGAATTTTTTAAATGGGCTATCGGCACCATCAACTACAACATAGTTGTTAAAGTAGATGATTTGTTCTAAATCTTTTAAAGTCATATCTAAAAGTAAACCAAGATAAGATGGAATACCTTTTAAGAACCAGATATGAGAAACAGGAGCAGCAAGCTTAATGTGACCCATTCTGTGACGTCTAACTTTTGAATCTGTAACTTCTACACCGCAACGTTCGCAGATGATACCTTTATGACGTACTCTTTTATATTTTCCGCAAAAACATTCCCAGTCTTTTGTTGGGCCAAAGATTTTTTCGCAGAATAAACCATCTCTTTCAGGTTTAAGTGTTCTATAGTTAATTGTTTCGGGTTTTGTAACTTCCCCGTATGACCATTTTAAGATTCTCTCAGGCGATGCGATTGAGATTCTTATATAATCAAAATAATCAATACTTGTAGACATTTATTCTCCTTTGATTTTAATTAATCTAATTTATCAGTCTTACGATTAGTCTTTAAAGCTTGCGCTTGTGTCGAAAAAGTCGATGTTAAGTAATTCTGAATCTAAGTCAGAAAGTACTCTTTTTGGAGCTGATTTTCTTAAATCATCTGTATCAGACATTAAATCAACTTCTTCTCCGCCTTTTTTAGATACTGCAATATCTAGACCGATACTTTGAAGTTCGCGAACTAATACTTTGAATGATTCTGGAATACCAGGTCTTGGAATGTTGTCGCCTTTTACGATTGCTTCGTAAGCACGAGATCTACCGTTAACATCGTCTGATTTAATTGTTAACATTTCTTGAAGTGTGTAAGCTGCACCATATGCTTCAAGAGCCCAAACTTCCATCTCACCGAATCTTTGGCCACCAAATTGTGCTTTACCACCTAATGGTTGTTGAGTAACTAATGAGTATGGACCAGTTGAACGTGCGTGGATTTTGTCGTCAACTAAGTGAACAAGTTTAAGGATATAAGATACACCAACGGCAATTGGTTCATCAAATGGTTCACCTGTTCTACCGTCGTAAAGTGTAACTTTACCATCTTCTCTAACCCAATCAATTCCACGTTCTTTAATACCTTTTAATAATTCTTCTTTGGTATTTTGTTCTGATTGGTTAGCTCCATACATTTCATCAAATAACGGAGATTCATAGTGGTTACCTGTTAGATAAGCTGCTAAACCTAATAAGTGCTCATAAGTTTGACCTACATTCATACGAGAAGGTACACCTAGTGGGTTTAATACGATATCGATTGGGGTACCATCTGGTAAGAATGGCATATCTTCTTTTGGAAGAATTCTTGAAACGATACCCTTATTACCGTGGCGACCTGAAAGTTTATCACCTACAGATACTTTACGTTTTTGAGCAATGTAAACTCTAATTACTGTGTTTGCTCCTGGTGGAAGTTCGTCGCCTTTTTCTCTGTCGAATACTTTAACGTCAACAACACGACCGCCTTCACCATGTGGAACACGAAGTGAATTATCTTTAACATCTCTTGCTTTTTCAGCAAAGATTGCACGAAGAAGTTTTTCTTCTGGTGGATGTTCAGACTCACCTTTTGGTGTAATTTTACCAACTAAAACGTCATCAGCATAAACTCTAGCACCAATACGAACAATACCACGTTCATCTAAGTGTCTGATTGAATCTTCTGAAACATTTGGAATTTCACGAGTGATTTCTTCAGGTCCAAGTTTTGTTTGACGAGCGTCAATTTCTAGTTTTTCAATATGTAGTGATGTAAATACATCATCATATACTAATCTTTCGTTAAGCAAGATAGCATCCTCGTAGTTATAACCTTCCCAAGGCATATACGCTACAAGAACGTTTTTACCTAATGAAAGTTCACCGCAATTTGTTGAAGCACCATCTGCTATTACATCACCTGCTTTAACTTCGTCACCTTCTTTAACAAGAGGTCTTTGGTTGATACAAGTGTCTTGGTTTGAGCGAACATATTTTAGTAATTGATATTGATGAACGTTGCCTTCTTTATCTTTTACGTGAATTTCTTCACCCATAACTTTTATAACAGTACCATCAACAGTTGAAACTGCTACCATACCTGAGTCTTTTGCAACACGGCCTTCTAAACCTGTTCCTACTACTGGTCTTTGAGTTATAAGAAGAGGAACTGCTTGACGTTGCATGTTTGAACCCATCAATGCACGGTTCGCATCATCGTGTTCAATAAATGGAATCAAAGATGTCGCAACTGAAATGATTTGAATTGGGGAAACACCAACATAGTCAACTTTTGTTGATTCGCCCATTGTGAACTCTGAGCGGTATCTAACAGCTACATATTCATCTTTAATTTTTCTGTCTTTTGTTAATTCAATATCAGCAGGAGCTACACGATAGTTTTCATCTTCATCTGCTGTTAAATAGTGTACTTCATCTGTTACTTGACCATCTTTTACTACAAAGAATGGAGTTTCGATGAAACCATAATCGTTAACTCTAGCGTGAGTTGCAAGCGAGTTAATCAAACCTGCGTTAGGTCCTTCAGGTGTTTCTACTGGACATAAACGACCATAATGAGATGGGTGAATATCACGAACAGCAAAGCCTGCTCTTTCTCTCATTAAACCACCAGGTCCTAAAGCTGAAATTCTTCTTTTGTGAGTTAATTCAGCTAGTGGGTTAGTTTGGTCCATAAATTGTGATAATTGAGATGAACCAAAGAATTCTTTTAATGAAGCCACTAATGGTTTTGTATTTAAAAGATTTAAAGGTGTTAAAGTGTCTGAATCTTGAAGAGTCATTCTTTCTTTAACAATTCTTTCAATTCTTGATAAACCAACTCTGAATTGGTTTTGTAACAATTCGCCAACTGAGCGAATTCTTCTATTTCCTAAGTGGTCGATATCGTCTAATTGACCTTCGTCATATGTTAAATTGATTAAGTATTCAATACCTGCAACGATATCTTGAATTGTAATTGTTCTTTGTGTTTCAGGTAAGTTCAAACCTAATTTTTTGTTTAACTTATAACGACCAACTTTGCTGATATCATATTTCTTTTCGTCAAAGAATCTAGCTTCTAGGATTGAGCGACCACCAGCAGGTGTTGCAGGGTCACCTGGTCTTAATTTTTTATAAACTTCAACTAAAGCTTCATCAGTTGTTGTAGCTGTATCTTTTTCCAATGTTTTTCTTAAGAAATCAAAGTGAGTGAATAAAGATTCCATTTCAACAGGTGTGATACCTAAAGCTTTTAATAATGTTGTAGCTAAGATTTTTCTGTTTTTATCAATTTTTACATAAACAAGGTCGTTAGAATCTGTTTCAATTTTCAACCATGCGCCACGGTTTGGAATTAAAGTGGCATTGTAAAGACGTTTACCAGTTGGAGAAACTTCTTTTTTGTAATAAATACCAGGAGATCTAACGATTTGAGAAACGATAACACGTTCTGCACCGTTAACAATGAAAGTACCTTTGTCTGTCATTGTGGGGATATCGCCGATATAAACTTCTTGTTCTTTAATTTCACCGCTATCACGGTTAACTAATCTCATCATTACACGAAGCTGTTTTGCGTAAGTTGCGTCATGAATACGAGCTTCTTCGATAGTGTATTTAGGTTTATCGAAGGTATAGTTTGGAAGAAAGTGTAATTCCAATCTGCCAGTGTAATCTTTAATTGGGCTAAAAGATAATAATTCTTCTTTTAAGCCTTCTTTTAAAAATTGTTCAAATGATTTCTTTTGAACTTCAATCAAGTCAGGTAGGTCAGTCAGACGAGTACCCGGAATACCTTGAGGAGTAACACGGCTTGCTTTTTTAGTTGTTGTCATCTAAGTACCTCTAATATATGTAATTACAATTTGTTTTTAAAATTGGTGCAAAGTGGCTTGCGGAGTGTTTTTTAAGGTTTTATCCATCGAACAGACATTTTTAGCCATAATGCAACATTTTATTGACTTAATTAATTATATTGGCTGAATAGACAGGGTCAATATTTTGGCTTCATAAAATTTTACAAAACACTTGAAATTTTTAAAAAATCGTGTAAAATACGTAGGCTCTAAGAAAAAAAACATTTTTTTGGATTAGTTCGTTATGTTTAAAAAAATAAAAGCACTTCCAAGAAGCAATCTGTGCTGTTTTTGATATTTCTGTTGGCGTTTTGAAATTTGAAAACTGTGCTATAATAATCGTACGTAGTAGTTTGAAGAGGATTAAAATGAAAAGATTATTAAAGGTTATTTTTTTAGCTTTTGTAATTGCTAGTGTTTATTCTATGACATCTGGTGTTGTGGCGCAAACAATGCAAAATAAAGATGTAAAAAAAGTTGAAGTTACCCATGATCAGCCTAAATATGTTAAAAAAGGTAACTACATCTATAAATATGATAAAAACGATAAATTACTTGGATATTACAGAAAAACTCCAAGCGGTAAATATATCGAATATGATGAAGCCGGCAAGAAAATTGCTACATACAAAGAAACTCCTGGTGGAGATTTAGATATTAAATTTTTTGAGTAATTTTATATTAATTAGATGCGTGATAAGTTTTTTAGCTTGAGTGTTGTCGAATAAAAATTAATTGCAATAAAAAGGGATAATTTTTTATCCCTTTTTATTATTCTTTTTTTGTTCTTTTAAATTAATAAATATTGTTTTTATGTCTTCATTTTGCTTTTTAACAAATTTGTTTTCTGGAGCAATCCTGTTTGCTTTTTTAGCCCATTTTCTTGCTGATTTTAATGACTTTTTTTGTTGGTTTTGTTTGAAGTCATACTCATTTATGTATGATAAATACAACATAGGAATAAAATTATTTGGATTAACCAAATATGCTTGTGAGAATAGCTCCTTTGCTTTTTCGTTATTGTTATCTGTGTAATTTAGGTAGGCTTTTTGTATTAATTTATCTTCTTTTGAGAGAGTAACGTATTTATGTTTTGTACAATTATTCGCTTTAGATAAAACTATTGTTTTTTTGTCGCTTGATTTTTTGATGTTTAAAACTTTTGAACCAATAATTTCTTTTTTACCTTGATTTTTTAATTCTTGACTATCATTTAAGAATAAATTTTCATTAATATTGCTTTGTCTTGTGTAATTATCCGGATGTGTGCTTCTGTTTGTGTATATATTTGGTAAGTTTACTAAAAATTCAAGTGCATCTTTTGCTTTTGCTGGATTGAAGCCTGCTTTTGTCATCAAGGTTAAAGCCTCAGTATCTGCAATTATTTCAAGTTCTCTTTCTTGAGCGTAAACTCGGTTTATCTCAGATGATAATGCTGTAGCTGAAATGTTATAGGCTAGACTTGAAAGGCTGCTTCCAAGTGCATAGCCATAATTTCCAACAGCGCTATTTATGTCGGCAAGATAGCTTTCTTTTTGAGCTTCAGCTCTTGCTTTTTGTACTTCATATTCAAGTTTTTTGATTTTGGCATTGTTTTCTAAAGCAATTTGATTATGTCCTAAAATTAAGTGTGCCAATTCATGGGCTACAATAAAAGCCAGAGCATCTTGGTTGTTGTATAAACTATCATATAGTGAACTATTTATTATAATTAAATTTGCACTTCCTGCATATGCATTTACTTCGTGTGTATCTATATCAATGCCAATTCTCCAATTTTGATATTGAAGCTTATTTGCTCTTAATAATTTATCTAAAATTATATATAAACTGTATTGTTCTTCATTAAGCTGTTTTTTGTTTTTTTGGTATTCAATATAGTCGCTTTTAATTTTTTGATTGTAGTTTTTGGAATTTATTGGTTTGGTTTTTTGTATCGAAATTAAATTAGTATCCTTTTTGTCAAGATTAAAAATTATATTTGCACTAAGGGTTTCTTCTTTAAATTCTTTTGTTTCTTTTGTGTTTCTTGCTTCTTTTACAATATAGGAATTTTTGTATGCGTCGGGGTTAAATTTTTCTATATTATTTTCATAATCGTTGAATATTTCAATAATTTCTTTTGTTTTGTATGTTTCAGCTAGTTCTTTAGCTGTCATTCCCATAAAAGTTTTGTTCGTATTTGCTCCTGCTTTTAATAATTTAGCGGTGGCATACTTGTTTTTTTCGCTAACTGCCATATATAGTGGTGGGACGCCAGTTTCAACATTTGGATTAGCTCCTGCTTGAAGCAAGCAATCAAGTATTTCATGTTGTTTCTTATAAATTGCATCAACAAGAGGCGTTGAGCCTAAAAAAGGTTTATCAAGATTGGCCCCTTGTTTTATATATTCTTTAACTGTTTCAATTTTTCCTTCAATAATTGCGCCTGAAAGTGCACTTGGTTTTACTTTTTTTTGTTTTTCTTGAGCATAAATGCTTAGGTTATTTGTAAATAAATACAAACTTAATAAAATTACTACGATTTTTTTCATATTGCCTCAACTTTTATTGTTTATTTGCTAAACTCGCAACCGCAATAGCTTTGTGTATACATATTATTTTCTTTTGCTATTGTTCTTGAAATTTTAAAACCATTTTGTTTTTTAAAATTATATTCTAAAAATTTGATCCCATATTTTTGTGCAATTATTTTTCCTTGCTCAAAAATTTGATTTGAATTCTTATGAGGTGAAACACTTAAAGTTGTTGTGAAATATTTAATTTCTTGAGATGATGCAAACTCAGCAGTTTTATCTAATCTTAAATTAAAACAAATTGAACAGCGTTTTCCTTTTTCGGGCTCATTTTCTAAGCCTTTTGTTATTTCGTAGAATTTTTTGATTTCGTATTTGCTTTCAAAATATTTAACTCCAATTTTTTTGCAATATTTTTCAAGCTCAGCTCTTCTGATATTATATTCAAGGATAGGAAAAATATTTGGATTATAAAAAAATACCACAGGCTCAAACCCATCCTCTTTTAATTTTTGAATCGGGTAACTTGCGCAAGGTGCACAACAAGCATGTAGTATTATTTTTTTCATATTAATTTTCCGCTCTTTTTTGAGCTAAATCAATTGCTTCGATAAGTTTTTTGTATGGCATAGCCCCAACATATTGAATCCCGTTGATTTCAAATGTTGGCGTACCCATGATTCCTTTTGAAACAGTTTGTTCAATGTCTTTTTGTAGTTGTGTTTCAATTTCGAGACTCATTGCATCTTTTTGAAGCTTTTCAATGTCTATGTTTAATTTTGCTTTTTGAATTTCTTCAACAAGAACATTGAAGTTTTGAGGTCGTACATCAAAAAGAATATTGGCTACACCCCAGAATTTACCTTGTTTTTCTGCAGCTAAAGCATATTTAGAATAAATGCAAGAGGCTTCATGTCCTCCAAGTGTTATTCCAACTTTGGTGTTGCAACTTTTGTCTATTGGAAAATTTATCTCTTTAACTAGAATTTTTCTTTCTTTTGCAGCCTTATGAAGCATGATGTTAACTATTCGACAATACGGGCAATTATAGTCGCTATAAACATTGATTACAACTTTTGCATTTTCTTTGCCTAAAATATTTCCTTTGATTGCGTATTTATTCCTCTTGGCTTCGAAGAATTCTTTTTGCTCTTTTCTTTCTTTTAATTTTGGCGAAAATATCAAAGAATTGCTTAGATAGATTAATGTTGAAATGAAGCTAATTAAAACAATTAAAAATAAAATAAAATATTTTTTTACGCCTTTAATAAAGTCTTTAATTGTTGTAATTGTATCTTGAATAAAAAAGCCTTTAGTATTTGCTATAAATGCAATTGCAAGATTGACAAAATAAGTTACAAAACAAAGTGCACATATTTTTTTAATCACGTGGATTGAAATAAATGCCAATATCATCGAAATTGCAAATGATAGAACTCCTAAAAACGCAATATAACTTCTTGGGTTTTCAAAAACATCAAAAATTGTATTTTTAAATTTTGCTTGTATTTTATCAACAAATAGAAGCATTATGATAATTAAATATAAAATCAAACCCCATAAAGCATTTGGAACACCAGCTGATAATGCGTAAGTAGTTTGTGCTACGCCATCGCAATCAATTAATTCTGAAACAGCGCAAAAGCTTGGTGCAAATTGAGCTAAGAAGTTAGTTTTGTAAAAAATATATCCTAATTCAATGCATAAACCTATACCTATTAAGGCTAAAATTAAGATTAACCAAAAACGAATTTTACCAAATTTTTCCATCTTGCTTTCCTCTATTAGACAGTCACCTATGCGTTTATTATACAACTGTCTTAATTATATAATAATAGACGAAAGTATAAGAAAATGGAAGTTTGTAATAAGACGCTAAAAAATTGGTTTCAGCGCCTTTATATTTTTATATTATAAAAGTTTATTCTGATATTGGGTTTATTGTATATTTTGTTGTTTCAAAATTATCTGCTTGTTCTCGTGCTTCTTGTATGTCATTTTCGCAATTTTTATGTGGGTCAAATAATCCAAAACTTAGAATACTTAAAAATTTTTCAAAGAAACTATGCCCCGAGCTTCTGCAAAAAGTGGTTTCATTTAGTGTTGTTGCATATTCTTCATTATTTTTTGGATCATTATTGAAGAAATGCTCTTCGCATATTTCTCCATTGTACCATCTTCTTTCGTAATCTGTTGCGCCGTTTGAATCAAAATCAAATATTTCATATGTGTGTTTGTTATTATCGCTTCTTGATTCATAATTAATATTATTATTTTTATCTATTCCAATAATATTTGTTGGTTGATTGCAGGTGTAACATACGCCAGGTGGACAACTCATATAATTAATATCCTTTCAATATATATCTCTCTTGTATATATAAAGGATATCTATTTTAAGAAATTGCTTGTTTGTATTGATTTGTAAACAAATATTACGAATTAATTTTTTTTAATTTTTCATAAAGCTCAAGTGCTTCTTTGGATAATTCGGATGGGATAACAATTTTAACTTTTGCTTCCAAATTTCCTTTCCCTTCTTTTGAAGGTAAACCCATTTCTTTTATTCTTAATTTTTTACCTGATGACATACCTGCTGGGAATTTGATTTTGATATTTCCAGATGGAGTCTTAATTTGTTTTTCACAACCTAAAACAGCTTCATATGGTAGAAGTTCAATATCTTTAATTATATTTGCACCATCAATTTCGTATTCTTTATCTTGAATTTTAACCGTTAAATAAACATCTCCAATTCTTCCATAGGCATCTTTTTTGCCTTCACCTTTAAGGCGAATTTTTTGTCCATCTTTAACAGATTTTGGAACTTGAAAAGTTATGTTTTTTGTAACTCGTTCAATTCCTGTGCCTGAACAATTTGAACAAAAACCTTGGCGAGAACCATGGCAAGATGAGCACTGTTGAAAAGCTGTAATAGTCACAGTTTTTTTAGGGGTGTTTATAATATCATCAATTGTTAAATTAACATTTTGAATAATATCTAGAGATTCTTCTTTTTGCGGTTTTTGTTGTTGACTTCTTCTTTGAGCTCCCTGAGAAAATTGAGAAAAATCAGAGAATCCACTAGATGAAAAGCCTTGATTAAAACCTCGTCCACCACTCATTTGAGAAGACATCATATCTCCAAAAATTGCAGAGAAGAAATCTGAAAAACCACCTGCGCTTTGAGCACCTGCAAAATTTGAAAAGTTAAAGCCTTCAAAACCTGGTGGAACATTAAAATCTGCTCCTTGTGACCAAGCTGAACCTAATTGATCATACCTTTTTCTTTTAGATTCATCTCCTAAAACTTCGTAAGCTTCATTTATATCTTTGAATTTTTCTTGTGCATCTGATGATTTATTTACATCAGGATGAAATTTTCTTGCTAATTTTCTAAAAGCAGATTTTATTTCTTGTTGTGTAGCGCTTCTTGAAACGCCTAGTGTTTCATAATAGTCTTTGTATTTCATAATATTATCTTAAAACTAAAATTTAAATTTAGAAGATTTCTTAATTATTTTTTTATAATTTAAAATAAATCTAATTGATAATTTGTGTTTTTAATGCCCAAATGCTTATAAGCGGAATTTGTCACTTTTCTTCCTCTTGGAGTACGTGCAATTAAGCCTTTTTGAATTAAATATGGTTCATAAACATCTTCGATTGTTCGAATATCTTCGCCTAATGCAACAGCTAGTGTTTCAATTCCGACTGGTCTACCATCAAATGATTCAATCATTAGTTTTAATAGCGCTCTATCTGTAATATCTAAACCTAGTTCATCAATTTCTAAAGCATTAAGTGCATCAAGTGCGGTTGATTCTGTAATTTTTCCATTAGATTTAACAATTGCCCAATCGGCACATCTTTTTACTAATCGATTTGCAATTCTTGGAGTACAACGAGAACGCTCAGCAATAATTCTTGCGCCATCTTCGCTGATATCAAATTCTAAGATTTTAGCTGTTCTTTTAACAATTGTTGCCAATTCTTCTGACGTATAAAATTCTAATCTATGAATTATTCCAAACCTATCTCTTAATGGGCCTGATAAAGAACCGGCTTTTGTTGTTGCACCAATTAAAGTGAATTTTGGAATTGGAATTCTCATTGTTTTAACGCTTTGAGATTTTCCTGTGGTTAAATCAATTGAAAAATCTTCCATAGCAGGATAAAGTATTTCTTCTGCGATTTTATTTAAGCGATGAATTTCATCAATAAATAAAACTTCTCCCTCTTTCATTTGCATTAAAATTCCAATTATATCTCTTGGGCGCTCAATGGATGGAGCAGAAGTTATTTTAATTGATGTATTTAATTCATTAGCTATAATTCCAGCTAACGTAGTTTTGCCCAATCCTGGTGGGCCATAAAAAAGAAGGTGGTCAAGGTGAGTATTTCTTTTTTTGCTAGCTTCGATAGAAATTTTAAGCGTTTCTTTGATTGCGCTTTGTCCGATATAATCGTCAAAAGTTAATGGACGAATGTTTTTTTCATAACATTCTTCGCATTCCATGCACTCTTTACTTAAGTCTGGATTGGTGGTTACTTTTGGTTTGTTTTGCTCGTTATCTGAAATAATCATGAGATAATTATAGTTTAGATAGTTTTTTAAGACAAATTTTTAAAGACAAAAATTTTTATTTAGCTGTTTTTTTAGGTATAAATACTGAAGAAAGAGAGATTTAAATGAGAATAAATAATACGAATCAAAGTTTTAGCGCGCAAATAGTTCAAAATGAAACATATAGACAAGTTGTTCAAAATGCCAAACAAGCAAATCAGATAGGTTTATTCGGACAAACTATTAATTTTATAAATGCAGTTGAAGCAATTATGGCAACTGATGAATTTGATACATTTGAAATTCAATCAAAAGAACCAAAGAAAACATCTGGGGATGTCTCAGCTGATGAATATTTTCAAATTATAATAGATGGTAAACCATGTGATCTTGGTGAAATAGAATATCCTGAAATAGCATTAGGTAATTATATAAATCGCGCTGTAACTAAAGGGATTTTAGCGTTTGCAAAAGAGCACTTAGGTGCAGATATTGATAAGTACGAACCTACGGAAGCTTATAAAAATTATTATACTCTTGGAGTACAATTAAGCCAGTGCAAACAACAAGTCGAGTGTTTAAGAGATAATTTGAAAGAAACCAATATACAAGTTTCAAATGAATTTAAACCAAAATTAGATGCGTTAATATAATTAAAACCCTCTTGTGAATTAAGCAAGAGGGTTTTAAATCTTTGTTTTATGTTTTATTCTTCCGCTTCTGCTGTTTCTTTTTCTGTAAGAATAAAGTTTACGATTGAAGCATTAAATTCGTCTCTTGAAAATAAACCATCTCCATTTGTATCTAATTCTGCGTCAGCTTCAAGAAGTTCTTCTTTTATGGTTTAATTATTTAAAAGCTCTACATATTGTGATGTAGAGCTTTTAAAATATTATTTTGATATTAAGTAACGATTTTTACTTATTTTAAATATCTAAAATATACATAAACTGTTGATATAGCTAAAGATATCATAGTAACAATAATACCGTATTTTAGAAAATACATAAATGAAATTTTATGACCTGCTTTGTGTGCATTTTCTGTAACAATAACATTTGCTGCAGCACCAATCATTGTCATATTTCCACCTAAACATGCGCCTAGTGCCAATGACCACCAAAGAGGTGTAACATATTCAGCTCCTTTGATTACTTCAATTGAAGCTATCATAGGTGCCATTGTTGCAGTGTATGGAATGTTATCGATAATACCTGATAAAATACCTGAAGCCCAAAGAATTAACATAGAAGTTGCTTCTTGAGAACCTTTTGTAACTTCTAATAGCCAATTAGCCATAATTTCAATACCGCCAGCATGTTCAAAACCGCCAATGATAATAAATAAACCAACAAAGAAGAAGATTGTGTTCCATTCAACTTCAACTAAGATTTTTTCTGGTTTTTCAAAAATCATTAAAAATGCTGCACCCATCATTGCAACTAAAAATGTTGGAATGTGGGTAATATCATGTGTTACAAAACCAAGAACAACAAGACCTAAAACGATTCCAGCTCTAATAGCTAATTTTTTATCTGTAATTGTTCCGGAGTTATCGATTTGAGAAACAAGTTCCATTTTTTCTGGAGATGATTTTAAATCTTTTCTGTAAATAAATACTAATAATGTAACAACTATAAGCATTATAAAGCATACAGGAAGTGTTAATTCTCTAACAAAATCCATAAATGATAAGCCTGCGGCAGAGCCAATAATGATATTTGGAGGGTCGCCAATTAAAGTTGCAGTACCGCCGATGTTTGAACAAAAAACTTCAGTAATTAAAAATGGAATTGGGTTGATGTCTAATAATTTGCAAGCTGCAAAAGTTATTGGCATAACAAGAATAACAGTTGTAACATTATCTAAGAATGCTGAAGCAACTGCAGTAAAAATTGCAAGAGCAACTAAAACTAATTTTGGTTTACCTTTTGTTTTCTTTAAAATTTCATTAGCTAACCAAGTAAACATGCCTGATTGAGCTGCGATATGAACTACAATCATCATTGAAACAAGTAAAAAAATTACATTAAAATCAATGAATGATGTAAAATATTGAGCTAAATTTTCGTGTGTTTTTTCTGTTGCTAATAAGCCTAAGAATAAAGTTAAAGAACCGCCCAAAAGAGCAACTGTTACTTTAGAAATCTTTTCCCAAGCAATAAAAACATATGCAACAATTAAAATTATTGTTGAAACCATTATTGCATTTTGAGAAACTAATGCGTGTAAATGTTCCATATTTTCCTCTATTAAAACTATAATACTGTACTATTCTATCTGAAAGATAGGTTAAGTAAAGTAACAATTGAGCAGTCTTGTGATATTATAAAATTATGAATTATTTAGAAGAATTAATTAAAACCATTGAAATTTTGCGCTCGCCTGAAGGTTGCGAGTGGGATAGACAGCAAACTCATCAAACAATACGTCAAAACATGCTTGAAGAGGCTTATGAAGCTGCTGAAGCAATTGATGAAAATAATCCCGAGCATATTAAAGAAGAACTTGGCGATGTTTTGTTGCAAGTTGTTTTACATTCTCAAATTGCAAAAGATAACGGGCATTTTGATATTCAAGATGTTGCAAAAATGTTAAACGATAAATTAATTCATCGTCATCCCCATGTTTTTGGTGATAAAAAAACAAATGATACTAAAGAAATTCTTGCTAATTGGGAAAAATTAAAACTTAAAGAAAAGAAAGATAGAAAAAGAACACTCGATGGAATTCCAAAATTACCTGCATTATTAAAAGCAATGAAAATATCTAAAAAAGCAGTTAGAGTTGGTTTTGAATGGCAAAATTATGAACAATTGCTTAATTGCTTTTATTCTGAAATTAAAGAATTTAAAGAAGCATCTACATTTGATGAAAAAGAAGATGAATTTGGTGATATTTTGTTTGCACTTGTTAATATTGCAAGATGGAATAAAATTGACCCAGAGCTTGCGCTATCAAAAGCAAATCAAAAATTTACAAAAAGGTTTAATAAGCTTGAAGAGTTATGCGATAAACCTTTAAATGAATTGACTTTTGAAGAATATGATAAATATTGGCGCAAAGCTAAAGAATTAACAAAAAATGAGGATTAAAATTGAAAAACATAAAATATGCCATATACGATGGTGATTATCAAAAAGGTGGTATCTATAATGTGTTAGCTTCTTTTTCAAGAGGATTATTAAAAGGATTTAAAGAACTTGGTGTATCGGCTTTTGCATATGATGAATGCCTTGAAAAGAAATTAGATTACGATGTTGCGGTTGGTTTTAATTTGGCTGGTTTGCCACATTGGAAAACTAATTTAAATTCGCCCAAATTTAATTTAATTTGGAATGTTGATACAATTTTTGGGCAAAATTTCGAAATTTTTAAACAATGTGAAAGCTTTGATAATTTTGCATTATTAAACGTTTCTTCTTCTGATTTTGAAGCAAGTAAAAAATATATGCCAAACTTAAACGTAATTAGAATGCTTCATGCGACCGATAAAAATTTATGGAAAGAAGAAAAAAATGAAAAAGATATAGATATAGTTTTCTTTTCATCCTTGTACGATTATGAAAAAATTTTAGAAGAATATATGGGAAATAAGCTTTTGTATGGCATTATAAACGAAATGATCGATATGATGCTCAAAAGACCAAATACAACTTTTTGGGAAAATTTTAATATAATTAAAAGTGCTTGTAAATTCGATTTAGAAATTAATGACTATGCTCAATTAAATAAAATTGTATGCTTAATTGTCGAGCAAAAACAAAAGATTAAAATGATTCATGCGCTTTCGAATTTAAATGTTAAAGTATACGGAAATGATTTATGGAAAAAATATATAAAAGGAAAGGTTGAATACAAAGGAAGTCTTGATTTAATGGATTCGATTAAAATTATGAATAAGTCAAAAATTTCCTTAAATTGCCAAGCTAGCGTTTTGAATTGTGGATTACATGAAAGAATTTTAAATGCTTCAAGTGTTTCTGTTTTTAGTCTAGTTAGCGCAACTCCTTTTATGCAAAATGAATTCGGTGATTCTTTTGGTTATTTTAATCATGCTACGTTTGAAGATATAGAAGAAAAAGCAATGCATTTTCTTTTGAATGATAATGAGAGAATAGAGAAAGCACGGGAAGCGCAAAAAATAGTTCATTCTAGACATTTGTGGAAAAACAGAGCTCTTCAAATTGATGAAATGTTTACACAAGAGTAAATTTGATATATAGTAAAATCAATAGAGATGTGTCCGAGTGGTTTAAGGTGCAGTCCTGGAACGACTGTGCGGGGGCGACTCCGCCAAGGGTTCGAATCCCTTCATCTCTGTTTTTTATTTAGTTTAGAGAGCGATAGTGTATAATGTAAATAGACGATTAAATTTGAAACGTCTGACAGTTAGTTTTGAAAACATTATAATTTCATAAAAGTATGGGAGAATATTTTTAAATTTAAAAGTTGGACAATTGAAACCAACCAATAAAGAATATTTTTTATTACGTCTATTTTGACATCGCTTTATATATAATAAT
>JAFYOU010000029.1 GCA_017560095.1 Candidatus Gastranaerophilales bacterium | reverse complement strand
TTTCATATTATCAAGCTTAGCTCTTGTGCTACTAGTTAAAATACCTAGAAATTGACTCCAGCCTTCACTTGTTAAATCAATTTCACCTGTTATTACTAAATCAGCTAATAAACTTAATGAGGCATCAACTCCAATTTCTGCTATGAGAGATTCAAATTGGCTTGAAATTCCATTAATTTTATAACCAGAATAAAATAATGCTGTATCAGTTAAAGTTTCTTTTAAAAGCCCTTTGTAATATTCTTCGTCTCCTTTGATGAAATTATTATTCGTAGCTAAATCAATGCCTTCGGCTAAGTTATCTCCAAACATACCACCAATTGCAACCCAGTTTCCCGCATTTATTATGCCTGCACCAGCAGGGCAACCACAAAATAGTGCAATGCTGCCAATTGCCATTAAACCAATACCAGTCCATTGTGCACCTATGGCACAGGTATCAATAAAACTTTCTTGGCTTTGGATATATTCTGTTAAAATTTCAGTTACTTTATTAACATTTCCAAGAGTTTCTTTTGTTAATCTAGCATATTCCTCTAAAGTTTCTTGATAATCAATTCCCGTTGCTTCTTTTAAGTCATTCAAATATTTTTCAATCATGTGGTTTTGATTGTGTGCTTGTGTTAAGCAAGCACTATCAAGATCTTCTAATTCTATGTTTATATAATCACCATTTTCAAGCATTATGATTAAATTATTTTGTTCATCAAATTCAACTTTTTCAATCAAATTGCAACAATCTGCATAGCGACTATCTCCACCTCTTTTTAATCCCCATGCTACTTCTTTAAGAAATTCTTCTTTGCCTTTTTCTTCGCCATAAAATTCAATAAATTTGTTATATGTTGCTTTATTATCACCAAAAACACTTTCTAAATCCTTGCAAAATGCCACCATTTTATTGTTGCCCATTTGTACAAATTGAATTTCACTTAGTTTTTCTTGGTATTTTGTAATTTTATCTATATCAAATTCAACATCAGTAAGATCTAAATATTTTTCATTAAAATCCCCATCAATAAGAGCCTGCTCTAATTTTTTAACAATTTCTTCTTGCTTAGCTAATTCTTCTTCAACATCTTTTTGACAAGTTCCCCAGCCTGTTTTTTCTTTTCCAAAATCCCATGTTTCACTAATGAGTCCATCAAGATTATCTTGATTTTTTAAATTTTCCTGTGAACTTGCTAATGTTTGTTTTATTAAATTAAGTGCATAAATTTGGTTTATTTCTTCATTCGTGCAATCTTCTAAGTTTTTTCCCAGATAATACTGAGCATATAACTCATATGGATTCTCAGTAAGATTTTCAACGGCATCTGTTGTTGATTTACTTTCACTAAAATATACATTATATAATGCATCTAATTCTTTTTGTGAAACGTTATCTTTTTCTTCATCAATTATTGCAGATTGAATAACATTCAGTGCTAAAACATCATCTGTTGTAATTTCTCCTGACATCACTTTGTTAAATGCTTCAACATCAAGTTTGGTTTCTTCGGATGCATTTTGCCCATATAATTTGTTATGCATGTCGCAGTAAACATCAAAAGGATTATAGCTTTCTTGTTGTAATTCTTGATTTACTTCTTGAGTATCAGAATCATTTTGCGCAGAGGCTGGTATGCATTGTTCTTCATAATTATTTAAAAAGATATATTCCCTATTGGAAATTCCTGCCATTA
>JAFYOU010000028.1 GCA_017560095.1 Candidatus Gastranaerophilales bacterium | reverse complement strand
TCGTATCATATGCAAAAGACAGATTTTCAATGCTTATCTTGCTCATATTGCACCTCTTGCTCGTGATATGTCGATTTATCCGATTTTTTAATACAAAGATTATATTATTTGGTTCTTTGAAAGTCCAATACGAAATCGCAATCCTTTATTGCGTTTTATCGGTAACTCTGATATATATATATATATTATAGACTATTGTCATGAGCAAGTTTAAAAACAAGTCAATC
The DNA here is from genome assembly GCA_017560095.1 of Candidatus Gastranaerophilales bacterium. GTDB lineage: Bacteria > Cyanobacteriota > Vampirovibrionia > Gastranaerophilales > Gastranaerophilaceae > RUG14156. The sequence goes on along the minus strand of JAFYOU010000028.1, from coordinate 56,849 downwards.
AATAAACTAAATAATAAAATAAAAAAACAAGCAAAAAACAAAGCTTTCACCATGGCAGAAGCAATTCTTGTAATGACCATATTAGGCATCATTGCAACAATTATGATAACAACAATAAAGCCTGCTGAATTTAAACAAAAAGCTCTTAAGGTACTAGCAAAAAAAGTATTCTCTGAAATTGATAGCACAATGACTCAAATAACAATCAATAATACAAAAACAGGAGAAATGGATAAGCTATTTCTAAACAAAGATTCAAACCATTTTTCATTCAGTGAAGATTTATCTAAAACAGAACAACTATTTAAAAAATATTTAGCCACAACAAGAAAAGAATATAGCGCATCAGATAAACTAGGAACATTTAAAACAATAGTAACAAATTCTCCAACATCAGCCTCTCAATCCCCGCCATTTTATCTTAAAGATGGTGCATTAGTATTTCTTGGAACAGGGGAAAAATATGGAGTATCATTAGGTACAACAGGAACAATTGATGTTGAAGGTTGCATAATGCCAAAATCACTCCTTGGAATTATATCAGTTGATATCAATGGAGAAGATGAACCCAACGTAGCATATCAAGATCAATTTCATTTTCCAATTGGGCTAAATGGTGTTGAATATGAGTATATGTGCACTAACCTTGATGCTAATTCAAACTTAGCACAAAATCCAACACCCGAACCAACACCTGAGCCAACACCTGATCTAACGCCTGAGCCAGAAGAGCCAGTAAATCCAATGCAACATATTGATGATTATTTAAAGTATGAAAAACAATTGGAAGAACTTTTAATTGAAAAGTTTGCAAATGAATATGGTTATCATCCAGTCGTAGGAGAAGTTCCAGTAAATGCTGCTATTGAATTATCAAGAAGTTCTTGCATACATCTCGATGATGGCTCTTTTGATCCTTCTTGCGAACCATCTATAGATGATAAACCTATAGATAAAGACGGCAATTACCTTTATGAAATTAATCTTGATGTACATCATAGTGAAGGAATTGAAACCATGAGTCTTTATGCTCAAGTTATAAATGGTGAAATTAAAATAATAACTATGGACGAGTATAAAGAACTTGCAAAAGATGGAAAAGATTTTACACTAGAAGAACTTAACTATATAGAAAGTTCGGGTTTTTATTAACTTAATTCAACAACAAATACTGAAAATTTAAATAAGTTGCATACAAAATCCAAATAAAATATGGAATCAAAAATACACATGCCCATTTTGAAAAATTACAAAAAGTTTTTGTAGTTAAAAATACAAAAATATCCAATAAAACCACAATAATTAGTCCACCTAAAATGCTTTTTAATCCAAAAAACACAGGAGGCCAAAGTAAATTCAAAAGAAGTTGAGTCGCAAAAAATATATAACCCGATTTTTTATTGGTATAATCTGAAATAATATAAAAAGCCAAAGATATAAACATTAAAACATATAAAACAAACCAAACCGGCGCAAACACCCAGGCAGGTGGAGCAAAAGCAGGAAAAACTAAAGAATTATACCAATCCATATCAAACATATGAATATATTAATGCAGAAAAAATTATTTTTTATTAGACATTAAGATATAATTATATGCGGATTTTATACTGTTTTTCAAAGTTTTTTTAGGTGTCCAACCCAAAATTTCTTGTACTTTTTTATTGTCTGCAACTAAAATTGCAGGGTCTCCATCTCTTCTGGGTTTAATTTCTATATTTATTTTTTTATTAGTTATTTTTTGACATAAATCAAAAACTTCTTTTGTGGTATCCCCTTTTGAAGTTCCTAAATTAAAAAAATTTGTTTTGTTTTCTTTTTTTAAATAATCATACGCTAACAAATGCGCTTCAATTAAATCTTCGATATCAATATAATCTCTTACACATGTTCCATCTTTTGTATCATAGTCATTTCCAAAAAGGCAAAATGGCACATCTTTACTTGCTTTTAAAATATTTGGAACTAAATGAGTTTCTGGATTATGTTCTTCACCAACAAATCCATTTGAGCCAGCTACATTAAAATATCTAAGGCGAACACTTTTTAAATTATATAATTTATCATATTCGTCTAAATATTTTTCAATTTGCAATTTTGTTTCACCATATGGATTAATTGGATTTGTTGGATGATTTTCGTCAATTGGAACATATATAGGTTCACCATATATTGCAGCGGTCGAAGAAAAAATTATTTTTTTTACTTTATTCTCGATCATTGAGTCAAAAAGATTAATCGCCCCCAGAACATTGTTTATATAATATTTTTGAGGTTCTTTTATGCTTTCGTTTACCTGCGAATATGATGCAAAATGAAACACTATATCAATTTTAAATTTATTAAAAACTTCATCGATTTCTTCTTTATTTTTTAAATCTCCTTGAATAAAATCAAATTCACCAATTGTTTTTAATTTTTCAATGGTTTCTAAATGTCCTGTTGATAAGTTATCAAAAATAACAAGTTTAAACCCGCGCTTTAATATCTCTAAAGCACAGTGCGAACCAATATAACCCGCCCCACCTGTAATCAAGATTGTCATAAATTAATTATAACAAAACGCTCCCAAATTGGGAGCGTTTTAAATTAAGTTAATAATTAATTAGTGGCAACACCCATGACATGAACCACATACACAACCGCCTGATAATTTATCCATTGCTTCTTCAAGACGAACTTTAATACGTCCATCAACTGCAATACCTTCACCGGTTTTTTCAGATATTAGAAGTGGGTTGATGTCTAATTCATCAATAAATGGATAATCAGTAACTAATTGAGATAATCTCAATAATGTTTCTTGGATTTGATCCATTTGAGCTGGTGTAGTTCCACGAGCACCTTCTAACAATTTATATGCTTTAACTGATTTAATCATTTCGGTTGCATCAATGTCTGTCAAAGGAGCAATTCTAAATGTTACATCTTTCATAACTTCGATAAATACGCCACCCAAACCAAACATCATCATTGGGCCGTATTGTGGATCAGTTGCAATACCACAAACCATTTCGCGGTTTCCTTTAACCATTTCTTGAATAATAACACCTTCAAGACCATCAATTAAACCTTTTTCAGTTAATTTTGCAATTAAGTCATTATATTCAGCTCTTAATTGCTCTTCTGATTGAATATTAACTCTAACACCGCCAACATCAGTTTTGTGAGATGTTGTTTTTGATGTCATTTTCATTACAACTGGATAACCGATTTTGTTTCCGATTTCAACAACTTCATCTAAGTTTGTTGCAAAACCAGATTTGCAAACACGAATTCCATATGCTTCTAGAACATCAATTGATTCACGAGTTGTTAATTGAGCTCTTCCTTCATGGATTGATTGTTTAATAATAGCTTCTGCTCTTGCTCTATCAACTTCATAAGTTGGAATTTGACCAACTGGACGTTCTTGCCAGATTCTTTGTTGATTTAATCTGTTTAAACCTTCAGCAGCTTCCTCAGCGTACATAAAAAATGGCATATTAACATCCATTTCAGATAATTTTGTAAAGAAATCAGATGTTGTCATAAATACGCCAATAACAGGTTTTTGTGGATTTTTAGCTTTGATTTCCATAATAGCTTTGGCAACATCAATGTCTTTTAGGCCTAAGAATGGAAGATAAATTACCATAACCATATCAACATTATCATCAGCAATAACGGTTTCTAATGTTTGCATATAGTGTTCAATTGGAGCTGAAGCAATCATATCGATTGGGTTTTTAACTGAAGCTGCAGCAGGTAAAAAACTTCTTAATTTATCTTTTGTAGCATCTGCAATTGGAGCGATTTGCATACCGTATTCGCAAATTGCATCAGTTGCCATAATACCAGGGCCACCTGAATTTGTAATAATTGCAACCCTATCACCTTTTGGAATTGGACAGTTAGAGAAAACTTTTGCAGTTGCAAATAAATTCTTTAATGAATATTCTCTAATTACACCTGATTGAGCTAAAAGTGCATTAGCGGCTTTATCAGCTCCTGCTAGTGAACCTGTGTGAGAAGAAGCTGCGCTTGCACCAGCAGCACTTCTACCAGCCTTAAGAGCCACAATTGGTTTCTTTTTAGAAATTCTTGTTGCTAATTTTCTAAAGTTTTGTGGGTTTTGAATTGATTCCATATAAAGTAAGATTTGTTTTACATCATCATCATTTTCCCAATATTCAATTGCAGTTTCAGCGTTAACATCTGCTTGGTTACCAATTGAAATAAATTGAGCAAAACCAACATTTAAGTCTTTTAAAATATTTAAAATACCGCCACCAAGCGCGCCTGATTGAGAAACAAAACCGATATCACCTCTAATTGGTAATGATTCAGCAAAAGTTGCATCCATTGATACATCAGGATTTGTGTTTAATACACCTAGGCAGTTTGGACCAACTAATCTCATTCCATAAGCTTTAACTTTTTCAAGCAATTCTTTTTCAGCTTCTGCCCCTTCTTTGCCTGATTCTTTGAATCCAGCAGAGATAATACAAATACCTTTAATACCTTTTTGATTACATTCATCAATTGCAGCTAAAACAAATTTTTGAGGAACAATAATAACTGCAAAATCAACTTCGTTTGGAATTTCTAAAACAGAAGTATAAGCTTGAAATCCCTCTATTACGCCACCTTTTGGGTTAACTGGGTAAATATTACCTTGAAATTTATAGTCTCTTAATCTTTGCATTAATTCTGAACCAATAGTTTTTGGCTTGGTTGAAGCGCCAATAACAGCTACTGATTTAGGTTTCATAATTTTACTTAGCATTATATATCCTTTCCTCTAGTATTTTATTTTTTTTAGCTCCTGGGGAACTTCGTTCCACGTCGCTCTCGTGGTGCTATCGTCAAAGCTCAACGCTTCGCCGATTTAGCACCGGCTTACGCCTTTAATAACCATTTTCAATAAAATCTCTTGCTCTAAATTTTGCTCCAAGAGATTTTGCAACAACTTCACAACGTTGAACATTTACTGGATAATTTGGAACCCCAGAAACAACAGTTGTTGTAGTTTTAATTTTTTCTTCAACGCAAGCTCGAATAAATCTTTTTACTTCTTCGTATGCGTTTTCAATTTTTGGATTTGAAACTTTGTTATAAGTTTCTTCATTTTCGCCATTTAAGCTAATTGAAATAGAATCAACATAAGGAGCTAATTCAAGTGCTACATTTCTTTTATGAATTGCATTAGCGTGTCCGTTTGTATTAATTCTTATTTTAATATTCGGGAAGTTTTCTTTTAAATATCTAGAAATTTCAACTACTTCATTAATTTTAATTAAAGGTTCACCATATCCACAAAAAACAATTTCATCACTTTTAGATATAACATCTTTTTTTGCCTCAATTTGTTCTATGACAGCACTTGCAGTTGCATTATCTTTACCGAGCCAAAGATTTGCTCCTTGAACGTCATCTTTTTGATTTCGCAAGCAAAAAACACATGCGTTTGTGCATGCGTTTGTCATATTTATATATGGCTTATTGTCTAAAAAATATAAAAGATTTTCTTTGTCTTCTACCATAATTTAATTGTAACTCTAACAATTTATGAATCAATAATAATTTTAAAAAATTGGCAACATTGTTCCACTTCCTCGTTTATTCATATAATCAAGGGTTCTTTGATGATGAATTTGTCTTGTATCAAGCTTGATTTTTGGTTTTTGCGAATTTGTTTTTTCATCTTTTGCACGACTCATACTATCAAGTTTTTTCATGTTCTGAATTTTAATTAAATCTTTATTGTCTTTTTCAACTTCAACATTAATAATACTTGTATCAATCAAAAGAGGAACTTCTTCATATGCTAGAGCAGACATAAATAATAAACTAAAAATGATTAATTTTTTCATAATTTAATTGCCCCCTGTCTTAAAATTTTATAACTCTCTTTTTCGCACAAAATTACAGTTGATGGAACATTTTCATTTTCTTCATCTTTAATTGGTTCGATTATTGTTGCAAAATTTCCAAATTTATTACAAGCTTCTTTATAGTTCATAACAGGTTCTTCATTACTCACATTACAAGATGTTGTCGCTAAAACTTTTCCATCAATTTGAGAAATAATTTTTCTAAAGTCTTCACTATCTGGAATCCTGATTCCAACAGTATCTCCATTTGATGTAATAAAATTGGGACATAAATCAGATTTTTCAAAAATTAAAGTCAAAGCTCCTGGCAGATGTTTTTCAATTAAATCATTGGCATAATCAGGAATAAATTTAATATATTTTTTTAAATGTCTAAAATCATCGCTCATCAAAATCAAAGGTTTCTTTGAATCTCTTCTTTTGATTTCATAAATTTTATTTACCGCAATTTCATCTAACAGATTACATCCAAAACCCCAAACTGTATCTGTTTTAAAAGCAAGCACTTCGCCATATTTAAGCATTATTTTTCCTCTTTAGAAATTTATTAGCAAGTTTTTCTTTAACATCAGACAAATACTCGACACGCAAAAAATACGTCAACAAGATATAACTTCCCAAAGACACAAAGAAAATTATTGCAACTTTTATAATTTTTAAAACAAATGTTGAGGCCAAAATATTCCCTAATCCAAGATTCAAAACAAAACCAATTCCAAAAGAAACTAAGGCAGAAATTAATATTTTGAAAATTTGAGAAACAAAAGCCCTATATCCTAGTGATATTCTTTTTCTAATTAAAAACGCTAATAAACAAGCGTTGATTGTGGTTATAATTACCGTTGATAATGCAATACCATTAATACCTAAAGGTTTAACCAAAATTGAGTTAAATATAAATTTAAGAACAATAGAACTTATTGCTATATAAAAAGGAGTTTTGGAATCATTAAAAGAATAGTAAATTCTTGTAATTGAATCTCTGAACATATATGGAATAATTGATAAAGAAATTACAAACAAAACTTCCGACACCATCAAAGTTGCACTATGGTCAAACGCTCCTCTTTCGAGTGCTAATGAAATCAAATCAGTGCGACATATAAAAATAAAAATCATCAAAAAAGCACCGACATAAATTAATGAACCAACACCTTTATTGAAATAATGTCGAACTTCATCAAGTTTGTTTTGTGCAACAAGCCTTGAGAACAAAGGAAACAAAGGCACCAAAAGAGCAGCAAGCATCAAACCAACAGGAAATTGAAAAATTCTATTTGCATAGCCGTAAGCAGTCCATTGACCTTCTGCCAAACTTGAAGCAAAGAAAATATCAACATAAATACCAATTTGTCCAATGGTTGAAGATAAAAATGCTGGCATTAACAATTCCATTATATCTTTAAAGTTTTTATTATTGAAAAACTCAAAGCAAGGTTTAAAAACATACCCTAATTTCATAACTGCTGGCATTTGAATAAATAACTGTAACAAGGCACCAATAGTTGTTCCAATGGCCAAATAAAAACCTGTGTCATCTCCATTTGAAAGCACCAATGTTGTAATTAATCCAACAGACAGCATTGAAGGAGCGATGTTTGGCAATAGAAACTTATTATATGTAACTAAAATCCCATAATATAGCCCTAAAATTGCACCCACAATAATAATAGGAGACATTATTCTCAAATGGTATGCCGCAAGAGAAGATAATTCAGGAGTTGCTTGAGAAATAATTACATTCATAACTTGTTGCGGGAAAAAGAAACAAATTAACGCAATTGCACCAAAAATCAAAATAGAAAACGTTTGATAAGTATTAAATAATCTTTTTACTTCTTTTTCAGGCTTCGCATTAAAATTTTTGATAATTTTTGAAAATACACTAACGGTAGCGCTATGAAAAGGGCCACCCATTCCACCTAAAATAACTATTGCTAATGCTGGAATCTGATAAGCATAAAAATAAGCATCCGAAACCAAGCTTGCACCATAATAATTTGCAACAATTACATCTCTTAAAAAACCTGCAATTTTAGATAACAAAATTACAATTACAATTAATCCTGCGCTTTTTATCAAACCTTGCGATTTAATTTGCTCGGTATTGCTATTCATTTTCAAATTCCACTCGATAAATTATATGTTTACCTTTATTATCATAACTCAAAGGAGGAAAATCGATAATATTTATTCCTTGTCTCAAATATTCAGTTATATTTATTTTAACAACTTTTTTATTTGCAATATGCGCAGTTTCACTAAATTCAATATCATTTATTTTAAATGGAAACTCTTTAACACCTCTTGTATTATTTATATACAAATAAGCTTCTTTATATACTTCCGGTTCAAAGTAAAATTCCACTTTAGAACCCATATTATATTCATTTGCTTCAACAATTTTTGGTATAGTTGAAATTTTGATATCAGTATAATAATGCTTCAAAATTTCTGGGTATCTTTTCCCTACTTTTGCTAATGCACTTGCACCATACTGACTCATTCCAACGCCATGACCAAACCCTCCGCCAACAACTTTAAAAGTTTTTGGATATCTACCTTCGGCTTCAGAATCAAATATATTTAGCAAGCCTGCGTCACTGCCTTCATTTAAAAGAGCTTCTTCTTTCTTTGATGCTATAACAAAAAAGGCGGTACTTGGCATCATAGCATTATTTTTCTTTAAAACACGCCTTATGGCTAATTGAGTTTTGATTTTATAATTTCCAGTTTTAGACTTAATTTCTAGCTCTGTAATCTTTCCGGCAGGAGTTCTTTTTATTGCAATAATTTCTTTTAAACCTTCGATTTTTATATCCCCATCGTAATTTGGACTAACATATCCAAGTTTCGATTGTTGCTGCAAAGTATAATGCAAAACTTCTTCTAACTCACCTCTGTCAAATTCAAACTCCCATCTAAATTTTGGCGAATTAATATCTAGTCCATTATCTTTCTGAGATAAAAACTTTTCAACATCACGTTCTGATTTTAATGGCTCATTATCTAAATCATATCTTGCTTTTAAATATGGGTATTTACCCGAATAAACTCCCGTACCAAAAATATCTTCCCAATCATCAGTTATACCTGTGCTTGTAGAAAAATAAAGCGCAGTAATTGGTTTTTCATCGTATAGCGCATAAATACCTTTTGTTTGATAAACTGCCATATCAGCAACATCTTTATACGAATTTACACCATAATATACTTGTGATGCAGTAGAATCAACGACGTCATAATTTTGATTAATTTGAGCATTTTGCACATAATTTCTTGCTGCAACACTTTGAGCTTTAAGAGCTTCTAAACCGAAGCTAATTGGCATTTCATTTGAAACAACTCCTCGAAGATAATTTTGCATATCAATAACATTAATAATGTTAAAGAAAATATTATTTTTACTATGTCGCAACTCGAGCATACCAAAATATTTCGCAGGGGTTCCTTTTCTGTTAAGCTCTAAAATTTGCAATTCTTTATTAGAACCAAACAGCAAAGGCCCATTTAAATTTTCATACTTCAAATCTCCATCAATATAAATATTAAACAAAGAATTTTCCATACGAATTTCAATAATTTTATTTGCATCAACGGGATCGATTTGATTTTTTTGCGACATATCAATGATTTTTATAAAATCATCTGATGAGAGCTTAACACTTTGATGCTCATACGTAGAAAAATTCTGGTTAGATATTGCTACTCTAACAACTTGTTTTTCTTGAGCCAATATGGGTTTTTGAATTATAAATAAACCCAAAAATAATACTAACAATAACTTTAATTTCATATTTACAATTTTACAATTAAAAAATATTAATGTAAAATTATAATGTTTCGTTTATGTTTATGGAGGAATAAATGTCTAGTGAAGATAATCTAAGAAAATTTAGTTCACTTCAATTGCTAAATTTTTGCATAGGTTTTTTTGGCTTACAATTTGCTTGGCAAATGAGAATTATTTTATCAGGCCCTTTAACAGAATCACTCGGTGCGAGTCCATTATTATACGGATTAATATGGTTAGCTGGCCCTGTTACAGGAATTGTTGTTCAACCAATAATTGGAGCACTATCTGATAATACATTTACAAAATTCGGAAGAAGAATTCCATATTTGTTTTTTGGCGCATTATTTGGTGCACTTGGCTTAATATTATTGCCTAAAAGTGAATTTTTAAGCGGACTATTTGGTGCAAATCATCCAGCATGGTTAGCTTTATTTATAGCTGCACTGTTTATATGGATAATTGATGCTTGCGTTAATGCAGCTCAAGGGCCATACAGAGCCTTAGTTCCTGACAATATTCAAAAAACACAACATGCAATAGCAAATTCATACTTAAGCTTTGCTATTGGCTTAGGCTCAGTTGTTGCAGCTGGAACTGCCCCATTTTTAAAATGGGCATTTAATCATCAAATGTCAGTTGATGCGCAATTTACAATGGCAGGTATAGCCTTCATTTTAGGCATGTTATGGACTTGTTTTACATTTAGAGAAAATGTTCCATCTCGAGAAGCATTAATGGAAAAGAAGCTAGAAGCAAAAAAATGTGCTTCAAAACCATTTATTGAAAATGTTAAAGAATTTTTAAACGCAAGCCCTGAAGTAGGCAAAATTTGTTTAATGCAATTTTTTGCTTGGATCGGCTTAATGAGCATGATGATTTTCTTTACCCAATATGTTGTACATATTTTATTCGGAGTACCAAATACAGCAGAGCTTGGCGAAAACATTATTGCGACTTTTGCAAATACTCAAAGCGAAGCACAAAATTTTTCATCAATCTGTTTTGCGCTCTTTAATTTAATTTGTTTTATAATTGCAATTCCTATTGCAAAAATGGCTGAAAATCTTGGCAATAAAAGAGTTCATGCAACTTCATTGCTTTCAATGGCAATTGCATATTTATTAATTGCTTGTATGCCAACAAAAGTAACTGTATTAGCTGCAATGGGTCTTGCAGGTATTGGCTGGTCTTCAACATTAGCTTTACCTTTTGCGATGTTATCAAAATACATTAAAGAAGGAACAGAAGGTTCTGCAATGGGTATATTTAATATATTCATTTCAGCCCCACAAGTTCTTGTATGCACACTTTTGGCTTGGTTTATTAATAAATCAGTTTTTCAAATGGGCGAATACACAAACAATCATTGGGATTATGCATTTTTATTCGGTGCTTTAATGTTAATTATTTCAGCCTTTATAACAATGACTGTTAAAGAAAAAGAAGAGTAAAAAATAAAGCAATATACAAAAAATTCCTTTCGTGATGACGAAAGGAATTTTTATATTATCATATTAAATTTAGTAAAAAATGCTAGGCTAACTTACTTAATAAATAGAATGAGGTATTCGGCCAACATGACTTGTGCGACCCATGCCATCAAGACTACACTCACATACAGATCGTCCATCAGCGCAACTTCCGTCACTTCTTGCAATACCTAACTGTCTTTGTAATGCAGCAAAATCTGCGCCAACTAATTTTACGGCTTCTAGACATTCTTGAGCATTTTCTTCATCACCTACTTCTATGTACTCATCATGCATTCTTAAAAGTTCTTCTTTTTCATTCTGAAAGCCTACATACTTGTCATATTCATTACCATATCCCGAAGTAACAGCTCCTTTATTAATTTTTGCTTGGGCCATATTTCTTTTGTCTTGCGCACTTCCAAAAGCTGGCTGAAATGGTCTAAAAGATACGTTCATTTATTATTCCTTTCTTTCTTTAAATTTTCTAGTATGCACCTGTATTAAAACAGCTGAATAAATAAATTTGCTATTTAATTAATACAATTGTTAAGAAAATAAAATATATTATTCCTAAAAACATCAAAAAAGATGCCTTTATTTTCTTAGATAAAGCAACTAGCAAAAAGAAAACAAGACAAGAAAAAAATGTTAAAATCAAATTTAACAAAATTAAATTATTTATATCCCAAGAAGTTAATAACATTCCTATTGCAAATAATAACGTCGTCTGAAAAACAATTGCACCCAAAATATTTGCAAGTGCCAAATCGTCTTTTTTTTGTTTTGTCCAAATTATACTATTTATACACTCAGGAAGCTCTGTTGCAAAAGGTGTGATCAACAAAGCCAAAATTGAAGGTGCAACTCCAAAACTTAAAGAAAAATATTTTATTTCATTTACAAAAAAATGAGAGGCAATAACTAAACCCAAAAGCGAAACCAAAAGCTGAATAAATAAAGCTAAATTCTTATTTTTAAATTTAAAATATATTTTTTCACATTCACATTCAATACAAGTACATCTTGATTTAACAACAGTTCTATAAACAAAAACAACATACAATAACAACAACACAACAGGAGCAAATGCTTTATATTTATCCAAAAAATCAAATGAAAAAATTATAGCTATCAAATAAGCTATTAAAATATACTTGTAATCTCTTAATACAAAATCAACATCAATATCAATTTCTTTTCTTTTTTGGATTAACAACACAAATAAAAGCAAAAAAAGCGCAAGCGTAGATAGCATAAAAGGTGAACCCAAAATTGCACCTAATGCAATATCAGATGCAATATTCATTTCCATGCCAGAATATTTAACACCAAAAATTGCAACAAAAGGAACAATGAATTCCGGTAACCCTGTTCCAATCACAGCTAAAATTGAACCTGTAGCATTGTTTCCTAACTTTAATTTATTACCCAAAAATTCAATTGCATTTGTAAATAAATTACAAGCAAAAACTATTGTTAAAAGAGAGATTAAAGCTATTGTAAAATGTGTAACAAAATGCATTTATTTTTCCTTTATTTTTTGTTATTCTGTACTCAATGGAAAAAGAGATTTTAAAATCAATAGAGGATTCATCTCGTATTTTAATAATAACACACGTTAATCCCGATGGCGATACGTTAGGATGTGCTAGTGCATTAAAATCATATATTGGCGAGAAGGCAGATATCTTAATTCAAATTAAAGATAATTTTAATTTTCCAAATACATATTCATTTTTGCCACACATAAATAATTCAAAAAATTTATCTAATTTAAATAATGAGTATGATTTAATTATAGCAGTCGATGTTGCTTCAATTGACAGAATTATTGATAAAGCCAAAAATATTTTCGAAAAAGCTCAAAATACAATTGTTATCGACCATCACAAAACAAACTCAGGATATGGGAAAATAAATTATATTAAAGGCGGAATCTCGTCAACTGGCGAAGTATTATTTGACTTATTTGAAAAATCAAATATCGAAATTACCTCCGATATGGCACTTGGTTTATATAGTGCAATTTTAACAGATACAGGCTGTTTTAAATACGAAAGCACAACTTCGCATACTTTTGAAATAGCTTCATCTTTATCAAAATTAATAAACACTTCAAATGTTGCTGATTTATGCTATACGAATAAACCAAAAAACCTTATTTTATTTCAAAATTATTTAATTTCCAATGCTATTTTTTGCGCAAACGACAAAATAGCATATACCTTGATCACTAAAGAAATTATAGAAAAATTTAGCGCAAAAGATGAATATACTGAAGGAATTTGCGAAACACTACGTTCTATATCTGGAGTAGAGATCGCTTTTGTTTTAAAAGAAACAAATAACGGAGTAAAAGCATCAATTCGCACAAAAGAAATTGATGCAACTCGCATTGCAGAAAAATTTAATGGCGGAGGACACAAAAGGGCAGCAGGCTGTACCATTAAAGAAAAAATTAACACAGCATGCGATATTTTTATAAAAGAAGTATTAGCTCATATATAAATTATGTTTAAAAAAATTATTGATATTTTAAAAGAATATATACAAAATCTAATCAAATCTATCATTAGAGATGATTATGCAAATGCAGCAGGAGAAATGGCATATATGACAGCTTTAGGAATATTCCCTTTTATGCTATTTTTAATGGCTGTTTTTGGCTGGTTAGGAAAAACATCATTTATTGACAAAATAATCTATGGTTTATCCACAATTGCACCACAAGGCGTGATTGGCATGATTAAAGGAGTTTTGGCTGAAGTTGTAATCTTTAAAAGTGGAAGCTTGATGGCTATTGTTGGTTTTTTTGTAACAATATTTCTTACATCAAACGCAATAGCAGTTATTATTAAAGGTTTGAACAGAGCAAACAATATTCAAGAAAACAGAAATTTTTTCAAAGTTAGGGCTCTTGCAATGTTAATGGTATTTGTAAATACTTTTTTCTTGTTTATTAGTATAAACTTAATCGTCCTTGGTAAAGTTATAACAAACTTTGTTGGTTCATTTTTTTCTGTTCCACAAGATATTATTGACACGATCTTAATCACAAGATGGCCTGCTGCATTTTTGTTAATGTTTTTACTGGCCGCAATAAACTATTATGTTTTGCCTGCACGTGACTTTAGCGCAAAAAGAAAAAGTGTTATTCCTGGCGCATTGTTCTTTTGTATATTTTGGTTAATAGGTTCATGGGGCTTTTCACTATATGTTAATGCCCTTGGAACATACAACAAAGTTTATGGAACAATTGGTACTTTTGCAATTTTAATGGTATGGCTATATTATTCATCAATTATTTTATTAATTGGAGGACAAGTAAATAATCAAACTCTTAGAAAATTAATTATTTTAGAAAAGAAAAAAGCAAAACAGGCAGAATAACTTGAAAAAAATTATCCTAACATTTTTATTGCTAACAAACTTAACGATGGCATCTGATTTAGATTATAAAATTGGACAGATGATTATTGTTGGTTTTAATGGCAACACAGTTCACTCTCCTGGATATAAAAAAGTTTTAAAACAACTTAAAAACAATGAAATTTCAGGAGTATTATTATTTTCAAAAAATATAAAATCGCAAAACGATTTAATCAAAATGAATCAAAAATTAATTGATAATTCCAGCTTAACCCCTTTTATTTCTATAGATAACGAGGGTGGAATTATACAAAGATACGATTTTTACAAACATAAAAGCGCAAAAGAAGTTTCAAAATTAGATAAAATTGATGCAAAAGAAGAATACAAAAAACTTGCACATATGCAAAAAATGCTAAAAATTAATTTAAATTTTGCACCATGTGTTGATTTAGAAATAAACCAAGATTCAATAATTAAGAAAAAAGAAAGAAGCTATGGAGCCAATCCTGAAACAGTTTCATCATATGCAGAAATTTTTATAAAAGAACACAATAAAATAAAAATAGCAACTTCCATTAAACATTTCCCTGGACACGGCTCGGTTTCAGGAGACACTCATAAAGGATTTGTTGATGCAACAAATACCTTTCAAAAAGAAGAACTTGAACCATATTATATTTTAAAAAAATACAACAAATTAAATATGGTTATGGTATCTCATATTTTTAATTCAAATATTGATGAAATATATCCAGCTAGTTTATCCGAAAAAACCATCAAAGATTTACTAATTAACGAAATCGGATTCGATGGAATAATTATTTCAGATGATTACGATATGAAAGCAATCAAAGATAATTACTCTCTTCGAGATATTGTTGTTAATTCAATTAATTCAGGAATAAATATATTATTGTTCTCAAACAACATTGAATCCAAAAACAAAAATTTGCCTGCTAAAATTAAAAAAATAATCAAAAAAGAAATCGAATTAGGCAATATTTCAATCAAAGATATTGACAACTCTTATCAAAAAATTACTCGACTAAAAAGAAAATTAAGCTCTTAAAACATTTTGCATATACAAGGTAATTGTAGTAAAATCAAATTATGTTAGATTTAAATGCAAAATATGAAATTTTATCTTTTTCGGTAGGAGACACTAAAGCCGGAACAAAAATGGGTAAAATGCAGATTAAAAATCTTGAAACATCTGCTATCTTAAATTGCGTACTCTGGGAAGAAGCACTAAATCGAATTCCTGATATTTCAACAAGGGTTGGAAATATTATTAGAATAATTACAGGAAGCTATAATGAAAAATTTAACAATTGCTTATTAAATAATTTTGAAGTTTTAGAGCAAGCAATTTTAGGACTTAATGAAGATAAGAGACTTGAATACTTTAATAAAATTATAAATATAGTTAATTCTTTCAAAGATGATAAATTAAAAAACTTTGTTTTAGAAATTTTAAACAATAACAAAGAGAAGATGCTTATTTGCCCTGCTGCAAAACAAATGCATCACAACTACATAGGCGGGCTTGTTGTTCACACCTACGAATGTGTTGAAATGGCACAAGTTGTTTTAACTAAGGTTAAAAAATATTTAAACAAAGATGAAGTACTTGCTGCAGCAATACTTCATGATATTGGAAAGCTTTTTGAATACGAAATAAATTTAGAATCAGGCATAATTGAATATAATGAACAATTTAGAAAAGATTGGATAACTCATTCGCAATATGGTTACACTCTTTGCATGTCAAACGGCTTTTTAAATATTGCAAAAATGATAGCTGCACACCACGGAAGAGCAGACTGGGGCGCTATGATTGACCTTGCAGAAAGAGACCTAGAGCCATTTTATTATATAATTCATCATGTTGATGATTTATCAGCTAAATTTGGCGCAACAAGCGTTAATGATCTTAAAAATTTAATTTAAAGGATAGAAAATGAAATATATAAAACAACTTTTTTTAATATGCACAATATTATTATCGTTTCAAGCCTTTGCAGCTCATCAGCTATATGCTGATATTGATGGTATTAATATTCCATATGGAACCAAACTAGAACTCCAAATGGCAGAAAATATCACAACAAAAGGTATTTCCGAAGGAGATATATTTCAAGCTTATTTAACAAAAGATATTTACGTGAATAACAAATTAATACTTCCTTCCAGAACAATCTTCAGGGGAAGAGTCGTTTCTATGGAGCCATCAAAAAGCTTATCAAGACCAGCAAAAATTACCTTAAATCTTGATCATCTGGTTACAAAATACGGAACACAATTACCACTTAATTCTGGTATTGCAAGCAATTTTGATTACATTTTAAAATCTGATGGTTCGCTAACAACAAATACGAATTATTTTAAAGCTACCAAAACTGATCTTAAAAAGTCAGGCAATATTCTCCCTACAACTGTAAAATGGGGGGCTACTGCCGGAGATCATCTTTTTAAAGGCGCAAAAATTCTTTTTGTCCCAGTTGCAACAATCGCTGGAACAGTTGCTACGGTTTGCTCGGGAACCTACAATATTATCGCAAATCTATTTGAACACGGAGATGAAATTATTATTAAAAAAGGAACCATCTTTAACATAATTCTTTTATCCAAACTGGATGTTCCATCATAAAACTATGAAAAAATATCAGTTATTATTAGAAATTAAAGAAATTTTAATTAAAAATAAATTAAATTTGTCGACAGCTGAAAGCTGTACAGGTGGTCTAGTAAGTTCATATTTAACCGATATAGATGGAGCAAGCAATTTTATTTTTCAAAATTTTGTTACTTATTCCAATCAAGCAAAAGAAAAATTCTTAAACGTTTCAAGCAAAACTTTAAACCATTTTGGTGCAGTTTCAGAAGAAACTGCATATGAAATGACAAAAGGTTTATTAAACTATGCAAATTGCGCAATTGCAACAACTGGAATACTAGGCCCAACAGGCGGAAGTGAAGAAAAACCTATTGGCTTGGTTTATATTGGTCTTGGTTTAAAAAACAAAATAAAAATCATAAAATATATATCAAATAAAACACAAAGATATGATATTAAAGTTGATATAGTAGAAGCTGCATTAAACGAATTTTTAAATTTTATAAAATCAGAGGTTTAAATGAAGACAATTGTTATAGATGAAAATAATCAATCAAAAGAACTACTTTTCAATATTTTGAAAAATATTGAAAACATTGAAACAATAGGTAGCTTTGTAGATTTTTCAGAAAATATAAATTACAAAGAACTTGATTTGATAATTTTTGACATAAATTCTAAAAATTCAGAAAATATCTTAAAAAAAATTAGTCGCCTAAAAACAGAGTTTAAAAATTTAAATTTCATTGCACTAAGTTATGAAATAAACTCTCAATTAGTTAGTCAAACACTCAAAATTGGTGTTAGCGATTTTCTTCTAAAGCCAATTTTGCCAACCATTCTTGAAACATCAATTAAAAAATTAAACACAAAAGAAAAAAAAGCAAAAACAATTAGCGTATTTTCAAACAAAGGCGGAACCGGCAAAACTTCCCTTATTACAAATTTAGCTTGGGAAATATATAAAAAAACGGATGATAAAATATGTATTTTAGATTTAAGCTTTAATTGCGAAAATGCGGGCTCATTTTTAAATATCAATTCAAAACATAGTGCTAATGACATCTTGCTTAATTTAAATAATTTAAATGAACAACTATTGTTGCCACTACTGCCAAATTATAAAAACAGTAAAATTTATCTTTTTGAAACACAAGATGAAATTATATCTGAAACAAAGTTTAACCCACAGCTAATTTCAAAAATCATAAACTCGTTCAAAAACATATTCGATTATATATTAATTGACACCTCAAATCTAATCAATGAAACAAATATGTCCATTATGAATAATTCAGATTTAATTTTACTTTTAACACTTTCTAAGCAATCATCAATTAAAAATTGTCATAAATATTATGAATTATTTGACAAAATCAACTATAGTGATGATAAAATAAAGTTAATAATCAACAGATACATTGATAACAATGAGTTTACGTTAAATGATATTGAAAAAGAATTGCAAAAAAAAGTTTTTTCAACAATTCCAAACAATTACCTAACACTTATTGATGCAATTAATCTTAATAGCAATGTAGATGAAATAAATCCACAATCAAATATTGCAAAAGCATATTCAAAAATAGCTCAAAATATTTTAGAAATAAATTTTGAAAATTTAGATTCAAAACTAAACCAAAACCACGGAATTTTTAATTTGCTAAAAAAAATGGGGGAAGAATAAATTGTCACTCAAAGATAGATTAAATACCGCACAAAAACAAGTTGTTCCAACTGTACAAAAACAAGAAGAACAACCAAAATATTACACTACAAATTCAGAAGCCCAAATTGATTCATTGGGAATTTTAGATACACTATTGGCGGATGATGATTTAAATAATGTTTTTGTAAGCGGGGCAAAAAATATCTATCTTGAAAAAAAAGGCAAAGTCACAAAGAGCACTTCAACTTTTAGAGACAATATCCAACTTGAAAATATAATTAAAAAAATAGCTCAAAACGCAGGAGTTGAACTTAATGAAAAAAATTCTTACATTGAGTTCAATTATGAGCAAGGAATAAATGTCGTTGCAACTCTTCCACCTTTATCAAACGTTGCAACTCTTTTTGTTAAAAGCTACAAAGATAAACATGCAACATTACAGACATTGCAAAGCGAACATAGTATTTCAAAAGAAATTGCTCTTATATTAGAAGCGTTTTGCGCAATCAAAAAAAATATTTTGATTGTCGGAGAAAAAAACACACTAAAAACAACCTTGCTAAGCTCATTAGCTAAAAAAATTCCATCTAATAATAGAGCCGTTATAATTGACTGCGAAAATGAATTCAAAATCATATCTCAAAATCACACTAATTATGATTTTTCAAAATTAGATAACGTAAAAATAACAAAATCGCTTATAGATTCAATTGTTAATTCAAATCCAGATAAATTATTTATTAACACAAAAAATGATTTAATCATTACACATACAATTAAAAAAATTGGATCAAATCACAAAGGACTAATAATGACAATGTTGGCAAATAATTCCCAAGAAGCAATTGAGAAATTAAGCCAGATATTAAGTGAAAACACTCCGCATTTAAGCATTCATGAAGCCAAAAAAATAATCTTAAACACTTTTGATATAGTTATTACAACTTCAAAAGATGAAATCGGAAGAAGAAAAATTTCAACGATTTCCGAAATTAATCTATTAAATGAAGATAATTACATTGAAAACATATTCGCCCTTGATTATCTTCAACAACACAAATCTCAAGGAGTAATACCTAAATTTTACACAGATATAAAAGAGAATTCTCTTCCAATTGGCGAGAATATATTTAATTTGGAATATAAACACACATATCACAAATCAAGTATTGACTCACAATATGCAAAGAAAAATGCAAATATAGATATATTGAAAAAATTTAAAAAAGAATTACCTATTGCAAATTCAGAAGAAACAACAGAAGAAATCAAAGAAGAAACAAACATAACACCACAAGAAGAAATACCCGAACAACAATCTCAATTGACGCAAGAAGAACTTATGCAAAAAGCACAAGAAAAATTTGATGAATTAAAAAAGAATGCTCAAATGCAAGGTGAATTCGAGCTAAGAGTCCAAGATTTTGAAGAATCTAATGATGAAATATAGTAAATTAATGCAAAAATGCATTAATTTGGCAAAAAAAGCTAATGGCAAAAATATGCCCAACCCATTTGTTGGAGCTATTGTTTACGATGAAGAAAAAAAAGAAATAATATCAAGTGGTTACCATAAAAAATATGGAGAAGCACACGCAGAAGTAAACGCAATTAAAAATGCTAATGGTAATACCATTGGAAAAACTATACTTGTAAGTCTAGAACCATGCTCTCATTATGGAAAAACGCCACCTTGCACCGATTTAATTATTAAATCAGGTTTTAAAAAATGCATCATAGCAATGCTAGACCCAAACAAAAAAGCCTCAGGCGGAGCTGAAATATTAAAAAATGCCGGAATTGAAGTTGTTGAGGGAATATTAGAAAAAGAAGCAAGAGAGCTAAATAAAGTATTTTTAAAAAATATCTTATTTAAAAAACCATACGTTATGTTGAAAACCGCAACAACATTGGATGGTAAAATTGCACTTCTTAATGGCAAATCAAAGTGGATAACAAATGAAAAAGCGCGCCTTAAAGTACAAAAATTAAGAAGCAAATATCAAGCAATTATGTCTGCATCAGGCACAATTTTAGCTGATAATCCAAAATTAAATGTACGTTTAAAAAACAAAACTTCTCCAATAAGAATAATTTTTGATCCAAACAATAAAATTCCTTTAAATTATAACGTTTTTAATAATGACGCTAGGGTAATTTTAATTAATAATTCAAAACTTGAACTCCCAAAACATATAGAGCAACTAAACTTTGATGGCAATTTTGATAAACTATTCAAAGAATTGTTTATGATGGGTATTTGTTCTATTATGGTTGAAGCTGGTTGTGGTTTTAATTCTGAATTAATAAAGGCAGACGAAATAGATGAAATAAATCATTTTATTGCTCCAAAAATTTTTGGCGATGGGCTAAACTTCGTAAGTGGACTAAACTATAACGAAATAAATGATTCAATACAACTAAAAAATATTAAAGTTGAACAAATTGAAGATAATTTATTAATTAATGGTAAAATAAAAATATATTAAATAAGCGAGGAAAAATGAAAATTTTAGTTATTAATGGCCCTAATATTAATATGCTTGGAACAAGAGAACCAGAAATCTATGGAACAACAACTATGGATGATATTAATAAAGAATTAATAGAGTATTCAAAAACCATTAATTACTCAATTGAATTTGAATTTTTTCAATCAAACCATGAAGGCGAAATTATAGATAAAATTCAATCAACGGATGCAAATGGCTTAATTATAAATCCGGCAGCATATACTCATACTTCCGTTGCAATTTCTGACGCCATTAAATCAGTTAATATAAAAGCGGTTGAAGTACATCTGTCTAATCCTCATTCAAGAGAAGATTACAGAAAAATATCATACACAGCAAGTGCTTGCATTGGTGTTGTAGCAGGTTTTGGAAAAGAAAGCTACAAACTAGCATTAAATGGACTTTTAAACAAAATTAATGAATAAAGAATTTAAACTTTTAAGTATTATTTCAGAGAAATTATCTAACCCAAATTATCTAGGGGATGATTGTGCATATTTAAATGAATACAAAATCGCCATTTCATCAGATAGCCTTATTGAAGATGTTCATTTTTCCTTGCAATTTATGAATCCATATGAAATAGCCAGAAAAGCTCTTTTGGTTAATATTTCAGATATTCTAGCCTCCGGAGCTAAACCAAAATATTTAACAATAAATTTAAGTGGAAAATTAAATGAAAAATTTATTAACGATTTTTACAACGGAGTAAATTCAATAGAAAAAGAATTTAATGTAAATATTATTGGCGGAGACATAACAAAATCGGACAAATTAATGGTTGCAATTACTGCAATAGGAAGCTATAAAGATAGAAAAATTTCATCAAGAAAAAATGCAAAATGCAATTACGTTGTAGCAACCGTAGGTGAATTTGGCTCAAGCGCACAAGGTTTAGAAGATTTGATAAATGGAGTTTCGGACAATTACTTTACCAACTATCATAAAAATCCAAAACTTTATCCAAAACTTGCATCCAAAATCGCAAAAGAAACAGAACAGCCTTATGCAATGATGGACTCTTCTGATGGGCTTATTGATTGCCTTTATCAAATTTCATCAAAAAGCAACGTAAAAATTAATATTGATTATTCAAAAATTCCACACAAAACTACAAATAAAGAGTTTGTTTTGCATGGCGGAGAAGACTACTCTTTGATTATTTGTCTTAGTGAAGACGATTTCAACAAAATAAACGGATTGATTAAAATAGGAATTTGTTCAAAAGGACAAGGTGTTTTTGTTGATAATAAAAAAATTGACTATAAAGCATACGAACACTTTAAGAATTAGAATTACCTAAAAAGATAGTTTTTAATTATTCTTTAGTCTATTTTATTTCTTTTACAAATATTTTAGAGTAAAAAATATGCAAAAATATTTGTGGAGTTATTTATGCTGATAGATAAAGAATATCAAAATAGACAATATCATCAAAGCGAATTCAAAAATGTTGCAAAAGAATCAATTGGTTGGCTTGAAAATTTAGCAAATGAATATCGTTGTAAAATTGAAAAAAAAGAATGGAAAAGCAAATATAATAATTATGTCATTTATGATTACGAGCCTTTTTGTGCAGATGGATTTGAAATCAATTTAACAATCTCTTCAAGGCAAATTGAATACTTAAATTTTGTAAGATTTTTATATGAAACCAAAATACACAGAATTGGATACCTAAAAAATTGTCTGTCTCTCTAATCTTGTTTTAAACCTTGAATTATGGCGTCAGTCAATTTTGAAACCTGTTTAATTTCAAGACCAACATTTAATAACTTAGCAGAAGTTTTATCATTCATTTTTGGAACTATAGCTCTTTTGAAACCAAGTTTTTGAGCCTCTTTTAATCTTCTTTCTATATTTTCAACATAGCGAATTTCACCCAATAAGCCAACTTCCCCAATTAAAATTGTATCAGGCCTAATTGGAATTTCTCGAATAGAACTAATTATAGCAAGAGCCAATGCTAAATCATAACTTGGTTCAACTATATCAATTCCGCCAACAACATTTACATATACATCTTGTTTTGAAAGATTTAAACCAACTTTCTTTTCTAAAACAGCCAATATTTGTAAAAGCCTATTATACTCAATACCTACTGCAACTCTTCTCGGGTTAGCGTAATTAGTTGAACCAACAAGAGCCTGAATTTCATGTAAAAAAATTCTACTTCCTTCGAGTGTTGCAACAACAGCACTTCCAAAAGCCCCTTGATGTTGCTCCATGAGCATTTGGGATGGAGAGCTGACCTCATTTAAACCGTCATCTTCCATCTTAAATACTCCAACTTCAGATATTGCACCAAATCGATTTTTAATACATCTTAAAATACGATATTGCTTATATTTGTCACCTTCAAAATTTATTACACAGTCAACCATATGTTCAAGAACCTTAGGCCCTGCAATATTTCCTTCTTTAGTAACATGCCCAATAACAATAGTTGTTATATTTTTTTGTTTTGCAATTTGCATTAAAGCATTTGTGCATTCTCTAATTTGAGAAACAGAACCAGTACTTGACGAAACATTTGCACAAAAAACTGATTGGATACTGTCAACAATCAAAAAATTAGGTTTGATAACATCAATCTGATTAATTAGCTCATTGATACAAGTTTGATTAGTCAAATACAGATTATCAGGCTCTACACCTAATCTCTTAGCTCTTAACTTAACTTGCAAAGGACTTTCTTCTGCACAAACATACAAAACTTTTAGGTTTTGATTGTTTATTTTTATATCGCATATACTTTTTGTCGTTTGCAAAACTAAAGTAGACTTACCAATTCCAGGATCCCCAGCTAACAATGATAATGAGCCCTGAACAAAACCTCCGCCTAAAACCCTATTTAATTCTTCAATATTTGTCTTAAAACGAATTTTTTCATCAAATTCAATCTCTTTTATTAGAGACACTTTTGAATCGTTAGAAATCTGATTAGCAAGTTTACTTGAATCAGTAGCAACAACTTGTGTCGTTTCTTCAACAAATGTCCCAAATTGAGAACAATCCGGACATCTTCCAAGGTATGAAACTGTTTCATAACCACAATTTTGACAAACCCATTTTGTTTTAACTTTTGCCATAAACAAATTTTATCATAAAAAAAGGCGGTAATTGAACCGCCTTTTTATTATTCTTGTACTATTTTCTTTTCCTTTTTCTCTTTAACAATAGATAAAATTGTTCCAGCCGTAAATATTGAAGAATATGCACCCGCTGCAACACCAATGATAATTGCTAATACAAATTCTTTAATTGTAGAACCGCCAAAGAAATATAAAGCAAATAAAGTAAATAAAGTCGTTGCAGTTGTATTTAAAGAACGAGCAAGCGTTTGATTGATTGAAGCATTTATAATCTCATTTGATGAATGTTTTTTGGCTAAGAAACGCATATTTTCACGAATTCTATCAAACACAACTATTGTATCATTAATTGAATAACCAATTACTGTTAAAATAGCTGTAATAAATAAACTATCAATAACTACATCTTGATATATTCCTCTAATGGCAAATACACCAACAACAAATATTACATCTTGCGCTAAAGTTAAAAGTGCAATCCAACCATATTCAACCCGAAATCTAAAGGAAATATAAATCACCATAGCTATAAAAGCTAAAATTAAAGCACTCATTGTATTTCTCAATAGCTCAGAACCAAGTGTAGGGCCAACCGAATTAACTTGAATCAACTCAGCTTTTTTAGTGGAAGAAGAAAGAATTTTTGTTATTTCATCAATTTTTTTTGCTCCTTCTTTGTCACCCAAGAACACTGTTCTGATTGAAACTAAATTCTTGACGCTCTCATTATTTTGCGTTTGAGTTGTTGTTTGGATTACGGGATTCTTAAGCCCTACTTCTTCGAGTTTTATTCTTATATTTGAGATGGCATCTGTTTCAACTCTTTCTTCTGTCACATACTGAAGAATGGTGCCACCAGTAAAATCAATACCAAGTTTTAAAGGCGCATGATTTTGCTGAGTTGCCATCAAATAAATAATTGCAATAATACAAGGTATCAACATAATGCTAGTCACAATTAACGAAACATAGCGCCATTTTATAATATTAAACCTATATTTGTTTTGGATTAAATTTGTATTTGCCATTTTTCTCTCCTAAAATCTTAATCTAAAACGCCAAACTTAGCTTTTTCGCGTTTAGTTTCAGTTGCCACATAAGCGTTTTGAATATCTTCTTTTTTTAGTCCAAATAATTCCGGGTATTTTAATTCTTTTGAGCCAAATATTAAATGCATAAAGTTTTTAGTAACTGTAATTGCACTGAACATAGATAAACAAACACCAATAATCAATGTCAATGCAAACCCTTTAACCATAGAGGCACCAAAATAATAAAGAATTAAACAAGTCATGATTGTTGAAACGTTTGAATCAAAAATACTTGTAAAGGCTCTATCAAAACCAGAATTAATGGCAGTAAACAAGCTTCTGCCCATTTTTAATTCCTCTTTTGTTCTTTCAAAAATCAAGATATTTGCATCTATTGCCATACCAATCGAAAGAATAAAACCTGCAATACCTGTTAAAGTTAAGGTTACAGGAACAATTTTAAATATCGCAAAGTTAATTAATGCATAAATAATTAATGCGAAACAAGAAATTAAACCCATAACTCTATAATACAGAATCATAAACACCATTACCGCTGTTATTCCGATAAAAGCTGCTACTTTTGATTTATTGATACTATCTGAGCCCAATGTTGGTCCTACAGACTCTTCTTGTATAATTTCAGCACCAACCGGAAGTGCACCAGCGTTTAACAAATCTACCATTTCTTTTGCTTGTGCATATTCATAGTTACCAGAAATTTGAGCATGTCCGCCTGAAATTTGCTCATTAACAGTTGGAGCAGATTGCAATTTTCCATTAAAGAAAATTGCCATTTGTTTACCAGTTAATTCTTTTGTTAAATCAGAAAACTTTTTAGCTCCTTCATTGTTAAATTCAAGAGCAACAACCCATTCTCCAGTGTTCGGAGTTGAATTAACCAAAGATTTTCTTAAATCTTTACCTGTTAAGCCCGTTGATTGCCACTCCACTTCACCATTTTTGCCCACAATTGGTCTTTTAAATTCCAATTGCGCTGTTTGGCCGATAAATTCTTTTGCTTTTGCTGTATCGGTAATATTTGGAATTTCTACCAAAAGTCTTTTTGCACCAACCCTCTGAACAACCGTTTCCCCAACACCCATAGCATTAACTCTATTTTCAATGGCATATTGTAAACTATCCATTATTTCAGAAGTAATTTTAGGTACAGAATCAGAAGTTTGTGCCTCAAGCATCAATCTTGAACCACCGACTAAATCTAAACCTAAACTTGTTGGTTTTTTCCATAAAATAAATAGTGAAGCTAAAGCAAGCCCCATGATTATCCAAAATAAAATCAACTTGTTTTTCATTTAACATCCTCAAATCTAGTATTTTTCTAAATTATAACAAAAAAATAATTTAAAGCGAAATTGTTATGCTTGGTAATATTGCTTTTAAATATTAAGTTTTGTATCAATAACTAAAGTTTTTATTAAAAAATGTCGTTCTAATTATTAAATTATAATGTAATAAATGTTTACAAATGTGTCAATTTAATTCGTGCAGTTGTTTTTATTAAGTTAGGGCGATCCTTAATAAAAACAAGCAAAAAAGGAGAAACCCGTTGCAACAAGCAATTAAAGCAAACTTAAAAAGATTAAAAACTTTCTTAAATTATTCAAAAAATTATTTAAGAAGAAATAATCCTATTAATCTGTTTAAAAAAGAACTTGTTGCAGGTTTAAAAGATGCACTTTCCATAAACAAAAAAAGGAAAATGGTTCAATACAAACTAAAATACCAAATGCATCAGTTAAACCAAATGGAAAAACTTATAGCTCAAAACAATGAGCACGTTTTTCTAAGGGGTAACAAATTTAACGAAATGAGATAGTTATGGGACTATTAATCGCACAAATGCGATTGGCACAAATTAATAACTATAGATCAGACCTAGAATATCAAATACAATTGATATCTACAACAAAGTTGGATTTGTCTGCTCAAATTAATGATATGGTTGGGTTGGGTTCAGATTTAGAACCAGACAGCCCGGAAATGAAAGCTTTAGAAAAGAAAAAAGAACGATTATATCAAGCCGAAAAAGCTTTAGACGCTAAATTGCAGCGAATGCAACAACAACTTGAAATGATTGAAGCAGAAGAGCAAAGCGTAAAAGAACAAAGAAGCAAAGCAATTCAAAGAATGTATAGCTAAAGTATAGCTAACTTAACTTTTAATAAATAATTAATGCGACAAAAATCAGATATCGTGTTAACATCATTTTATGGAAAAAATTACTCTTTCGAAATTTTCAAAAGAAGAACTTTGCAATTACATCATATCACAAGGTGAAAAAAAATTCAGAGCAGAACAAATTCATTCTTGGATTTGGGCAAAAAATGCAAAGTCTTTTGACGATATGACAGATGTTAAAAAAGAATTTAGACACTTTCTTAATGAAAACTGTCAAATTATAGATTGCAAAATCAAAACTCGGCAAATTTCATCTGATGGCACTATTAAATATTTAATTGAATTTAAAGATGGACTTTGTGCCGAAACCGTCTTAATGAGATTTGACAACAGAAGCAATCTTTCAATGTGTGTTTCCTGCCAAGTTGGTTGCAAAATGGGATGCAAATTTTGCGCAACAGGAAAAAATGGATTCAAAAGAAATCTTGAAGCAAACGAAATAGTTTCTCAAATTCTACTAGCACAAATGGATACCGATTTAAAAATCACAAACGTTGTTTTTATGGGTCAAGGTGAACCATTAGATAATTTTGAAAATATTAAAAAAGCAATTGAGCTAATCAACAAGAACCTTCAAATATCTATCAGAAGAATGACTTTATCAACTTCAGGAATCGTTCCAAAAATATACGAATTAAGTAAAAATGAACTCATTCCAACACTGGCAATTTCTCTTCACGCTCCAAATCATAAAATTAGAGAGCAAATTATGCCAATTGAAAAGAAATACAATATTGATGAATTAAAAAAAGCACTAAAAGAATTTAATCAAGTAACAAAAGACAGAATAACTATCGAATACATTTTAATTGGCGGCTTAAATGATACAAAAGAATGTGCACTAGAATTGATTGAATTTTTAAAAGATATTAAATGCAATATCAACTTAATACCATACAACCCTGTTGATGATGGCAATGGCTTTAAAAAACCAATCAAAAAAGATATGCTCAAATTTAAATATTTACTTGAAGCATCTGGCAAAAAAGTAACTATCCGCCTTGAAAGAGGTGCAGATATTGACGCAGCATGCGGACAATTAGCAGGAAAAGCCGAACTTAAATAAATTTATCAATACAATGTTGCATATCAGTAAAATCGGCAGAAGAAAATATTATCTCATTCTTGTATCCAATTAAATCTGTATGCAAATTACCATGACACATTTCAAAGGTAAAATAGATAACATCTAACTCTCCCTTTTTGATGAAATTATGGCAAAAAAAGAATATAATATCAAAAAGAAATATTACACAATTTAATAATATCAATAATTAAAACAATATTTATCTAATATAAGAAGTGAATGTACTTAATTGAGAGTTTAACGATGCGATTGTAGAATCCATTTTATTAAATTGATTGGTTATTCTAATTTCATATGCATTCAATCTTTCATTTGCTTTATCAAGCCTACTGTTAACACTTTTAATTAAAGATTGCACGCTTTCACCTTGAGTTTTGAAATAACCACGTTCAACATCTAATGCATTATTAACTGTTTTAAGTATTCCATCAAAAAGTCCATTATCTTTATCTGAAGTATAGCCATCAGATAATAACAACTTAACAGATTCGAGATTTTCGCTTAAAGCTTTATCTAATTTAGAGCTGTCAATTTTTAATTTAGATAAATCAGTAGTATCAGTTGTAATCCCAATTTCAGCCAACATTGAATATATACCGTCATTGTTGCTTACATTAGAAGTGATACCTCTTAATTGAGAAACAATTGAATTTAAAGAAGAATCTCGCCCTATTTTTCCACCAGATTCAGTCATTGTCTTAGTTGTTGCAACAACATCATTATAAGCTGTAACAAACTTTTCTAAAGCTTCTTTAATAGATGAATTGTCTGGAGAAATATCTAAAGTTACAGATTTTTCATCTTTATCATTACCAGAATAATCACTTGTTTGTTTTTTAATAGTTAATGACAGATTTGCAATACCAGATGATTCACCTGTAATTGTGTTTGAATTCGAAATTACTTTATTGCCATTAATGTGCACAATGGCATTTTGACCTAATTCTTGCGAACCTTTGGCTAAAATTTCATTTTCACCTTCGCCTTCAGTTAAGCCTAAAACATTTAACAAATTAGTTCCTTCGCTTGAAAGACTAATGTTACTTTGTCCTGTATAAGCTGAAGTTAAGATTATTTTATTTGTTAGCGCATCGTAAGTAGCTTTAACTTTAGTATCTGAATTTCCATTTATTTTAGAAATTAAATCATTAATAGACATATCGCCATTAACTTCAATTTCTTCTCCATTAATAAATATTTTACCTGACTCGGCAGTATTACCATCTGAATCATAAAATTTTAAACCACTTAAACCGGATTCAGCGGAATTCATTGCTTCGCTTGTATTTAGAGCAGAAACAGCATAAGAACTTGAATATCCACCATCAATCTTTGAATGAAGTTTTAGCGCGGAAGCAAGATTAGATGTATCTCCAGCAGAACCCAAAATTAAACTAGCATCTACATCCACAACTTTTTCGCCATCAATATCTTTATAAGCTTGAATAGCAAAATTACCATTATCGTCAATTTTAGCTTGAATTAAACCGTTTGAAGACTCATTAATTTTATTAATAACATCCTTAAGAGAATCTTCTTTATCGATTTCAATACCATATTCTTTGCCATTTAAAAACATTGAAAAAGAACCAGATTTAGCCTGTCCATTTGCAAGGTTTTCAAATTTTGCATTTTCTAATTCTTCTTTAGTTATTGCACCCAAGCTATGTACACTTTTTGCACTTGTTGCTGTTGCAATCTGTTCAACAAACATTTCAATTTTGGCTGCAGCAACGCTTCCTGAAGTTGTTGCCGTAACATAAGCATCATTTGAAGATGATACAGATGTTTTAGACCATATATCAGAAGAAGAATTATAAACAGTTTTAGTAAAAGTTTGCAAAGCGCTTTGAAGTGTCGAATACTTTGATTTCAAACTTGTTAAAGCGGAATTTTTAGTATTCAAAGCATTGAGCTTTTCTTCTAACGGAGTTATCGTAGAAGCTTCTTTCACAGCAACTAACTGTGAAACTATTCCTGATATATCAAATCCTGATCCTAAGCCTGTTATTGAAAGTGACATTTAAAATCCTTTTACTTTTCTTATATCCGTATAAATACACTATATCGAATATTATTCCACATCAATACTATATTATAGCATATTTTTTAATCTTTTGTAACAAGAAGTTTAAAATGATCATTTTTTTAAACTAGGTATTCGCTTAATTTTATTGAGTAATATCCAAAAGCGCGTAATTTGAAGTATATTCTATTTCTTTCCTCTTAACAGTGCCACTTCCAGTATTTCCTTCTATTGTAATTATAATCCATTTACCATTTTCTTCTTTAATTGATTCAATCAAACCCACATGATATGCGCTTGAACCATTCATATACATTATCAAATCACCTTGTTGCGCTTCTTGTGGTTTTATAACAGCTTCAGCATCTTTTGCAGCTTGATAAATATCAGGGCAATATTTTTTGTTTTCCAAATTATAATACCAAGCAGGGGTGTCATCATAGACTCCTGTTTCTCGTAAAATATATCTTACAAATGCTCCACACCAAGGAGTATTTTTTGTTTTTCCCTCACCATCATCTAAAAATATATCAGCTGTTTTGTTATGTTCGCTATAACCCACATACATTGCCGCACGTTTTGCAATATGCCTCCAAGGCATTTTTTCGCAATCGACCTTATAATCTCTTTTTTTAGCAACATCATATTCTTGAGCTATATTATTAAGACTAGCCAAAGAAACATTCATATTTTCTTTTTCTTCGGCAGCAAGTTCAATTACTTTTAATTGCAACTGCTTTTGCGCTTCCATAAAAGCTTTATATGAATCATCATTTTTAACAAATTCAGGCAAATTATTAATTTGCATATAAATATTATTATATTTGGATTTTAATTTATTTAATTCTTTTTGAATATCATTTCTATTTAACTCAAGCTGGCATTTTTTTGTTTGAGCATTCAAAATAAAATTTTGCGCTTCTTCTAACTTTGCCTTCTCATCATCAATCATCGCCTGGATTCGAGCTTTTTCTTCATTTACAGCTTCTGTTTTATATGGTTCTGATATACCCAATAAAGAAATTCTTTTTTCAAGTTCCGATTCTGTATCTGCATCATCCTCGGATTTTAAAATCATTTTTTCTAAATTTTCAATTCTGGATTGACAATCTGACGCAATCCCTTCATAAATACTTATTTCTTGAGACAAAAACGCAATTTGTTCATTTATAGCATTAATTTGTCCATTTTTATCCTTGAATACAGGAAAATATTCATCTAGTAATTTAACAAAATATTGCGCTTCTTCATTATCTTTAAATTTTTCAATACATTGCTTGCGATAGATATCAAAATTAGTTTGTGCATCCCTTAATTCATCACTAGTACCATTACAAATAGCAATATAATTAGCTTTCAATTGTTCATAATTCTTTTGTTCTTCATTGAAATCAGTTTCTAGATTAACAGCGCTTTTACAAGTATACTCGCCAAAACCCGCAACTGCAGCTCGCATTTGCTCAAAAGATATTTTATTACTCTCAGCTACGCAATTATCAATATTTCTTTCTGAATTGACAGTTTCTTGATTTCCTATATACATAAGAAATTTTTCAGCTTCATTAATATCTAATTTTTCATCATTATTGTCATCTAAATTTTGAAAAACTGTATCGTCAACCAAAAGCATATTTAGCAGATTCAACATTAATTCATCAGACAATTCAAAATCCGAACTCGCATCTTTTGGCATTTTAAATTGACCATTTTCAAACTCCAGACTCGTCAAAGCACTTAATTCCAAAAAAGAACTATCTATATCGATACCGTATTTAGAACTAGAAAAATCTTCGAACTCTTTTTTGTGTTCAAAAATGCTTTTGGCAGAAAACTCATCATTATCCAAATCTGGCTTAATTCCTTGGCTTATTAGATATTGATTGAATTCGACTTTTAAGTTTTCCATATTAAATTCCACGATTTAATTTAATTTATATTACACACCAACTAAGTATCGACGAATAATTAAAAAACTTTAAAAAAACTATCTTCTTATCAAAAAAACTTAACTTAAATTTACAATCAGGCATCTATAATCTATGAGTTATTATGTAAACACATCTTTATCAAAACTAAATTAAAACAAAAAATTTGCCGTGCCCACAAACCCTTAATGAGCTAATGCGAATTTAGGATTTGGAAGCACCCTTGGGGTGCGTCTCACTCTGCCGAAGAAAAGTCCGAAGGAGTTTTCTGAGAGGGCGACCCCTGAGGTCGCTCCGGGACGCTTACCTATAAATTAGCTTTCAAATGAATACAAAAAATTTGCCGCGTCTCGGAATCGAACCAAGGACACAGGGATTTTCAGTCCCTTGCTCTACCAACTGAGCTAACGCGGCAAATCTATTTAATTTTCAAACTATGTGGACTTAGTTGGTAGAGCATGCTCTACGTTTCTTTATCCGTTCCGCTTCGCTTCACTTGGAGCTAACGCGGCAAATCTATTTAATTTTCAACTTTCTAATCATAGCAAATAAAACGCTATAGTCAAGTATTAATTTTCAAGCAAAATTTTAATTGCTTCGCCATCTCTATGCATTTCAATTGCACGTTTTGCATATTTCATATCCATACGTTTTGTAATTAATTTATCAACCTCAATTTCACCATTTGAAATCAAATCCAATGCTTTTCTAAAATATTCAGGCGTATGATGGAAGGAACTGATAATTTTAACTTCATCATAATGCAAGCGACGAGTATCTAAATTAACAGAACTTCCAGAAGCACATCCTCCAAAGAAATGCACATAACCACCTTTTCTAACCAAATTAAACATTTTTTCCCACATAGCAGGCAAGCCAACGCATTCAATGGCAACATCAAGCCCTCTGCCTTCGGTTGTGTGGCTTAATATAATATCTGTTGGGTCGTCAAATTTTGTTATATCAATTACAACATCAGCATGAGCAAAATCTTTAGCTAATTTTAATTTTAATGGATTTCTTCCCATAGCAATTACTTTTGCACCCTTTAATTTAGCCAAAAGCGCAAACATTAAACCAATTGGCCCAATACCCATAACTCCAACTACGTCACCTTTTTTAATTGGGGTTTTTGCAATTCCATGAACAACATTTGATAAAGGCTCAGCAAATGCGGCTTGAGCAAAAGTTAAATTATTTGGAATTATAAGGGTATTTTTTTCAACAATGCGTTTTGGAACGACAATATACTGCGCATAAGCTCCATTTAATAAATCCAAATTTTCACAAAGCTCATATTCTTCTCGCTTACAATAAAAACATTCTCCACAAGGGGCACTATTAGCGCAAACTACCCTGTCACCAATTTTTACATTAACTACAGATTCATCAACTTTTTCAACCACACCAGAAAATTCATGGCCAAAACCACTTGGGGTTTTTTTGATCAAAACAGGATGTCCTCTACGAAACGTTTTTACATCTGTCCCACAAGTAAGCGCAGCTTCAACCTTGACTAGAATTTCACCTTCTTTTAATTCTGGGATTTTGGTTTCTTCGTATCGTATATCATTTGGAGCATAATAGCGAATTGCTTTCATTTTCATATCTCGATATAAGCCTTAAAAACTTTTCCTTCGATACTATCATCAATCGCTTGTTGCAAATTGTCAAGCGAATACTTAGAGCTCAATCCTTTTACTTCAACAATTTTATTATTAATCAATTCGCTAGACAATTTAATATCTTCTACAGCAGGTGAGTAACTAGAAATTATTGATAACTCACGATAATATATTTCGTTATTGGAAAAAGCTGTCAATTCATCTTTAACTGACGAAAAAACAATTATCTTTCCTCCATCAATAACATGCTTTAATGCTGTTTGAACAGCACCGTCACTTCCAGCCGTTAAAAAGACAACATCATATTTTTTATTATCTTCAAAACAAAAACCATGCTGAGCTGCCAAAATCGAACGTTCTTGAGAAACATCAAGACCATATGCATTCACGCCAAAGGCTCTTAGGCCTTTCAACATTAAAAGTCCAATTGAGCCAAGTCCAATTACCAAAGCACTGTGCATAGAGTTGTCTTTTTTATATTCAAAACCAGCCCTTCTTATGGCTCTCAAGCAGCAAGAAAGTGGTTCAAGAAATGCTTTTTCATCATCTTTTAAAAACTGGTTCATTCTATAAACCGTATATTTTAAGTGATTTTCGTCAACTTTAATATATTCACTAAATCCAGCGGGAGAGATGTTAGATTCTTTAAAAGTTTTACACATAGAATAAGAATTATTCTTGCAATATTCACACTTAAAGCAAGGGTAATGATGCCCAAGAGCGACAACATCGCCAACCTTTAAATCTCTTACTCTGCAATTTATTTCTTCTATAATCCCAACTACTTCATGGCCGAGAATAATTTTATCTTCATTTTCAGGAGTTGCCTGTTTAATTTTAACAATATCTGAACCACAAAGCCCACATCCCAAAACTTTTATAATTGCACCTTTTGCTGTTAATACAGGTTTAAAGGCATCAATTATTTGAATTTTTCCATTAATTAGTTTTGCATATTTCATAACTTTTAAATTATACTATAAATTATGCTTGATAAAGATATTAAAAAAAATATATCTAAATGCGCAAGGTGTGCATTATGTGTTCAAAATTGCCCAATATATGAAATAAAAAAAGATGAAAATAATACCGCACGTGGTTTAATATGCAAATTGTTAGGGTATGAAAAAAAACATTTATCTGATAACGAAATCAAAAAAGATTTAAAAATATGCTTAAACTGCTCCAAATGCGAAACAAATTGCCCCTCGGGAGTTAAAACAACAAGCATATTTGCATATAAAAATGCTATTTTAAATCCATCAAAAATAAGTCAGCGCATATTGTTAGCTACAAAACTTTTACCAATTAAATTTTTATACTTTATAAATTTATTTAAAAAAACACCAAAAAATTCACTTAATTCAAATGTTTTATACTTTAAAGGTTGCATTGCTAAAGCTCAACACAAAAAAACATACCTAGATGAAATTTTATATAATCCAAATTTTTCTTGTTGTGCTTTACCTTATTTAACTTGTGGGGATTTAAAAAATTACAACAAAGCAAAAAAAAGAAATATTGAACTAATAAAAAAAGCAAGTATGGTTGTCTTTGATTGCGTAAGTTGCAAATCGGCAATCGAAAATTATTCAGAACTAACTCAAGAAGATAAAAGTAAGCTCGTCTTTATAACAGATTTAGAAAATAATTTTAAATCATTAAAACCTAATTCAAAATACAAAAATAAAACTGTAACTTTCCACAAACCTTGCCATATGAGCAAAAACGATTTTCAAAAAATTGAAAAATTCTTATCATCAATCGATAACATAAAATATATAAGTTTAGAAAATATTGACTCATGCTGTGGTTTTGGCGGTAGCTATTTTATCTATCATCCAATTATAGCCACTAAAATCGCACTTAAAAAAGCATTTACCATCAAAAAATCAAATGCGGATTTAATATTAACCGCATGTCCAAGTTGCACTATGGGACTTAGATTCAATCAATTAATTTCTTTTAATTATAAAAAAACACTTGAATTAAGAGATTTTATTCACAATGAACTAGCAAAATAAAGTATTTTCAAGTTTTAAACAAATATGCAAATAAAAAGTGTTCAAAATATAATTAGAAGCAATTTTAAATATAAAAATAATCCAATAAATTTTGGCATAAAATACGATACAAACACTCAAAAAGGCGACATTGTAGAACTTTCCCAAAAACTTGGTGTTGATCCTGATGAAGTTGTAACATCTAAAAGATATTATATGGGCAATCATGAATTTGATCAAAATCTATTGATGCAAAATGGAGATAGACTTTTTATTTTACGCAAAGGTGTATATGTCCCATATGGTGATCATCTTGAAGAATGCAATGCTAAAGGAGAAATAATTAGGCGTACAACATTTAATAATGGTGCAAAATTTATTGTAAATCATTATAAAAATGGCAATTGGATTCAAGAAGTTATGTTTGAAGACATGTATAGCAATATAGATATGTCCAAAAAAAGGACAAGTGTAGTAAAATTTGATGGTCTAGATAAATCAGGAAAAAATTACAAACAAACTTTTGGAATTTCAAGAAACTATGGGAAAAATTGGAAAAATCACCCAGCAATCGTTTTAAGAAAAAACGTGAAAGATAATTCTCTTATAATTGATTTTTCTTCTCCATCAGATGACAGCAATGGAAGCATAGAAATAACTCACCATTTTAAAGGCGAAGCAACACGTTTTAGAACGCAAATTCATGACGGAAAAGAATGTTATCTCGATTTATCGCCAGATAATTCCACAAACGAAATGGCATATTTAGCACTAATAGAATTAAAAGAAACAATCCAAAGTGAAGAATTCAGAGCTGAATTTGGCGATAATGACATTTTCAACTCTGAATTAGATAAAGCTATTGAATTTTTAGACTCAATACTTAATGCAGGCTAACATATTGCATTAAAGTATCAATAATTGCTTTATGATTGTTTAATATAAATACAACTGCAATTGAAACAACAAGCCCAACAACTGCTTTTGTTAAGTCTTTAATTAAATGTTTATAAACTTTCTTTTCGGTGATAAAACGCAATCTGTTATATAGTGCAATTTCTCTTCCTGCCAATACCCCTAAAAATACCCAAGTTGTAGACATTGGAATATTATTTACAGTTTGAAAATATATTAAAATTAATGCATAGACACAATCTATTATAGTTGCAGAGCGAGGATCTTGTGTGTTTGTTTTTAATTTAACAATATTTTGAATTTCTCCACCTCGTTTACAACAAAGAATAAGAAGCAAAAGAGCAAATACACTTAAACTTAATATCATTTGCAACAATGTCAATTTACGAGGAAGATAGATAAATAAAACTGCTCCATCTTGCAATAACCATGCGCTCCACAAAAATGCCGTTGAAAGCCATTTTGCAATGATCCAACCTTTGCCTATTGGCTTATTTTTTAAATATAGGAATACTTTTTCAACTCGCCTTGCAATAAAAAAATATAAAATCATTGAAGAAATTAATGCCATAACATAACCAACAAATGATTTCATAATCATTAAACCAACAACTGTTGTTGAAGAAAATACGCTAACAATTAAAAATGCAGTTGCAACTGGGATCCCTCTTCTTGTTAAATACAAAAGAATCAACGGAGGTAAAATATGCCACCAATAAAAGATTCCAGCATGTGGAATTCTATCTAAACGACCAAATGCCATATCACCGTCATTAACAATCCACCCAACAACAAAAGTAATTACCATTACAGAACTAACATAAAGCCAAATTTGCCAAGCTGGTTTATCTTTTGTTGTATTCAAAAAAGTTCCTAAAGTTTGAATTGAATCATTTGAAACACAAGAATATAAAGACAATACAAACCCTGCTATCATTATACCAAAACTGAGAACAGCGGGGTCAAGCCCAAAAGATAGCAAAAATGCTACCGCTGCTGCTATTAGGCTAAGTACATCCGGTGTTAAAATCTTGCTCATAAACTTCCTATAATTATCTACACATCAAGTGAAGCCATTATTTCATCACTGGCTTCAAAATTAGAATAAACATTCTGTACATCATCATGCTCATCTAGCTTTTCCAATAAAAGCATAACTTTTTTAGCTATTGCAGCATCAGTTATTTCACAAGAATTTGATGGAATTCTTGTATAATCTGCGCTTTTTAAAATGTACCCAAGTCCTTCCAGGCCTTTTACGGTTGCTTCAAAGTTATCAACAGAAGTCTTGATTTTATAATCACCATCCTCTTCATCTTCAAAAACATCAAGAGGGTCAAATTCCATACAATCTTCAAAAAGTTTATCAAAATCAAACATTTTAACAACTTCTTTAGAACGCTTATCTGCTTCAACAGGCTTATCAATAGATATCATTGCACATGGCTCAAAAATCCAACCAACGCAACCTGTTTCACCTAAATTACCATTATATTTTGTAAAATAACTTCTAATGTCGCCTGCGGTTCTATTTCTGTTATCTGTCGCAGCTTCAATAAATATTGCAACACCACCTGCACCATAACCTTCATAAGTTATTTCTTCATAGTTATCTGTTCCTAAGTTTCCGCACCCTTTATCGATTGCACGTTTAATTGTATCGTTTGGAAGTCCTCCGGCTTTCGCTTTTTCAACAGCAGTTCTTAAACGAAAATTTCCGCTTAAATCACCACCACCAATTTTTGCAGCCATTATAATTTCTTTTGAAAACTTAGCAAAACTAACACCTCGGGCAGCATCTGTTTTAGCTTTTTTATGCTTAATATTTGCCCACTTAGAATGTCCTGCCATTTGTAATTCCTTTTTTAGTTATACATTTTTAATTAAATCATGATGAAAAAAGAATGGCAATAAAAGCAAATATTATTTTCATCTTTTAATACTCCTATTTAATGTTTTGTAACAATCTGTTAATATTTGGTCAATTGCGAAAATTCATATGACTTATGCAATTGTAATTGAAGTACCAAAAAAGGAAACAGCAATGCAAATTAACAATTTAGCAAACTATCAACCAATACAAAGAATCCATTTTAAAGGAGGCCAAGGTGCAGCACAGCCAGAAGAACCAAAATATGTGACTGCTGAGCAGTTCAGAGAATTTACTAATGAAACAGCGCAAGCACTTAAAGCAATTTTAGGATTACTTCAAGCAAATAATATATCAACATTTGATATACGTGATTTAAAATTTAAAAATGATATGGCATATACAAATGATGATGTTCCATTTGATGGTATTGCTGTAAGCACTCTTGAAAATGGCGATAAAATTGAAAGTAGATATCTTAAAGGTAAGTTAAAACATGTTTCAAGAAAAGGCGAAAAAGCTTTTGAAACTGAATATTTTTACAATAACGGAAGATTAAGAAAAATTGTTAAAACGGATGCAGATGAATCAGAAACAATAACAAAATTTCAATACGGAAGCAATGGTCATCTTGAAGAAAAAACCATGACAACTCCAACAAATAAATATACTGTAGAATATAGTGGCGAAGGAAAAGTTAAAAAGTTTGAAAAAACAGATAATGAAGGTCACATTATAGATTATGCAAAGTTTGATTTAGTTCACGGCTATATTACAGAGGGACGCATAAACGGAGCACATATAAGAGTTATAGATCATCATTATGGATATGCCGGATTACCAATAACAGAAATAGATTATTCAGATGTAGAAGGTTTAGATGAAAATGTAGATCCAATAAAAGTAGTTATGATTAATGAAGTTAAATCATACGAGCTAAATAATGGACGCCGTATGTGCGACAATTGTTTAATTTTTGAAGACGGAGTATCTATAGATATGGATTCTAATGTTTATACATATTCAAATATAGACGAACCATATTCTGAACATTTACCAATCGAAAGCTATGAATTTAACAAGGATGGAAGACTAGCCAAAATAACCTTTGATTTAGGCAAAATCAAGTTGGTTAAATTAAAGACTAAATCTACTAGCGGAGGTGTTACATCAAACGAATATGCGAAAGCAATAACAGAAAGATTTGCTAAATGCTATAATATAGAATTTTATCCAAACGGCAAAATAAAAACAGAAGCGCTAAGATTTAGAAGCGCTGCAAAATATGATGATGACTGCTTGGCCTACCACGATTTTGAAATTTCATTCGACGAGTCGGGAGATGTTTGCGACATTAAATACAATCTAAACAATTCGTGCAATTGCTATAAACCACTTGAATTTAATAAAGACGAAATCATTAAACAATTAAATCAAGCTAAATACAAAGGTTCGATCAGAAATATTGATATACTAACAAACAGAGCAAAGACAGAAGATAGATTTAAAGAAATTAAGAAACAACTAAAAAAACTTACATCATCCGAGTTTGGAAAAATTATAAGTGACAAAAAAGGGACAAATTAAATTAAAACCTCTCAATAATTTGAGAGGTTTTAATTTAATTTAATTTAATTTAGTACATCTTCCTAATCTATAAAAGATTAATAATAAGTTTTGTAACTTTTAATTTTAATTTTGACAACTTCACATTTTTAGAAACATTAAATTAAACAAGGAAACAAATGGGAGATAAACAATGCAAGTTAATTTTGCGCATAATTATTCAAAAACATTTTTTAAAGGCGGCTCTATCTCCTTTAAAGCTAAAACTGAGTCAGATAAACCTTTAACTGCCGAAGAAGTTAGGGAAATTATACACAAACAAGAGGAGTTTAGTCAAGCTACAGCAGAAGCATTAAAAGTAATTTTAAGGCTTCTTCAAAAATCTGATACGCCATCAATTGATATAAAAGATCTTAAGTTTAAAAAGAAAGTAGCATATACGCTTGATGACAAAAAATTCAGTGGTGTTGCTACAAGAACTCTTAAAAATGGAGATACAATTGAACATACTTATGCTTCTGGAAGATTAAAACACGTTTCAAGAAAAGGTGAAAAAGCTTTTGAAAAAGAATATGTTTATGATGAAAGAGGCTTAAAAGAAGTAATTGCCGAAACTAAATATGGCACGAATATAACAAAACCTGCTAGAGATGGAGTCCTTGGTTCAAGAGTTATAACAACGGAATCCGGAATATATAAGGGTACTTATTCGTCCGATTTAGATTACAATCCAATTCAAAAACTAACATTGAATGGGAAAGATATTGTTGAAACTAGTGCAGATGGATTCATAACAACATATACAAGAAGGGATGGAAGCGTAGTAGTAGTGGATAATAATAAAACAACAACTACAATTGATTACTCGAATTGCTCAAATAGGGATAAAGATAAACCTATTAAAGAAATATATAAGGGACGTTCTGATAAAATACTCATTGAAAGACATTGGGAAAATGGTGATTATGAGCTTTTTAATGAACATGGGGAATTAACCGAGACAAAAAGAATGAAAAGCGATGATTCTTATATTAGATTCTCGCGTGATATTTATGGCCGTTTATTAGTAGATACAGAAACATTTCCACCA
This sequence comes from Candidatus Gastranaerophilales bacterium, assembly GCA_017560095.1. Lineage (GTDB taxonomy): Bacteria > Cyanobacteriota > Vampirovibrionia > Gastranaerophilales > Gastranaerophilaceae > RUG14156. The sequence continues at coordinate 15,099 of JAFYOU010000028.1, read as the reverse complement.
AAACCCGAAGGAGAAAATACTCAATATCCCGAACAATTCAAAATACACCCTCGTTGTGTAAAATATGATAAAAATGGTAATTTAAGTTATATATTGACTGACTATAGATATAGACATGAGCGCATAAGATATGGTGGTTGGGATGAAGCTGCAAACAAAATACAAAGTTATAGCTGTCCTTTGAGCGAAATATATTTTTATCCATCAGGTAAAATAAAAACTGAACATTACGGTTTTAATCTTAACTATGATAACTATGATTTTAAAATCGAGTTTAATGAAAATGGACAAGTTGACAATATTACTATTACAAATAAATACAATAAAGTTGTAGCCAAAGAATCTTCCTCTCGAATTAAAGAAAAGTTAAATAAAGCTGGCTATAAAGGCTATGCAGAATACGCTTCAGATCTTCAAGAAAGAGCAAGAATAGCTCATTCGGTGCAAAAACGATTAGAAGAAGTAACTGCTGAAACTAAACAAAACCCAGTCCCTAGTCCAAAAGTTAAAACAGCGGGACTTGGAGTATATAATGGTTCTGGTACGGACAAAATTTCACATAAAGATACAAATAAAAGTGCAACATTAAATCAGGGAAATATTGTTAAAACTAGTGCGGATGGATACACAAAAACATATACAAGAGCAAATGGAAGCATAGTAGTAGTAGAGAATAGTAGAACCGAAACAACTATAACTGATTACTCGAATTACCCAGATAGGGGTGAAAATGATCCTATTAAAGAAATAATTAGGAGGCCACGTAGTTATAAAAAAAGGCATGAGAAGTATTGGAAAGATGGTACTTATAAGTGTTTTGATGCAAATGGGACATTAATCGAGACAGAAATAGTGAAAAGCAATGGTTGTACGATTGCTTTCGAACGTGATGTATATGGCCATTATAATGTAGTTGGAGAAACATTTCCGAAAATAACCGAAGGAAATCCCCCCGAACGCTTCGTTATACACCCTTATAATGTAAAATATGATGAAAATGGTAATTTAAAAAGAATACTTCATCCCGACTATCAAAAGGGTTCTAATTATCGCTTTATAGAAATTGATAGTTGGGATGGAGTTGCAAACAAAATACAAAGTTATATGTATCCTTTGAACGCAATAGACTTTTATCCAACAGGTAAAATAAAAAGTGAACATTACATTTTTGAACTTAAGGGTAGTACCCGCTTTTTAGAAATCAAGTATAAATATGGACAAGTTGACAAAGTTATTATTACTAATGCATTCGAAGATGTTATAGCGGAAGAAACTTCCTCTCAAATTAAAGAAGAGTTAATTAAAGCTGGCTATAAAGGCTATACAGAATACGCTAAAGATCTTAAAGAAAGAGCAGGAATAGCTTATTTAATTCGCGAATGCTATTACAATTAGAAGAAACCCCTCAATTATTGAGGGGTTTTTAATTAATTTAACTTAGTACATCTTCCTAATCTATAAAAGATTTTAGCTGATTCCATTTGCGTTCTTGAAACTTCTCTATCACAAAGAACATAAACGCCTGTATCTAAATCTTTTACTTTACAAAATCTTTGTTGAGCAACCTTACAATTATATGTATCGCCATACCCATCTGCATTAAAGTAATCCATTTTAATTTGTTTATATTCAGCGTCTTTTATAATATCTTTTTTATGTTTCAATTCTTTAGCTAATTGTTTTTGGTGTTTCTTTTGGGCTTTAGCAACCTCTTGTTCTTTTTTTGCCTGAGCTTTTAAGGCTTCTTTTTGAGCTTTAGCTTGCGCCTTTACAGCTTTATCTGCAGCACTAACAGTTGCAAAACCAGCTATCGCTAACATTAATAACAATACTAAAAATTTTTTCATATTTCTTATCTCCTAAGATTATAATTAAATTATATCAAAACCAGTATATTTTCTCAAAACTTCTGGTACTATTATATGACCATCTTTAGTTTGGAAGTTTTCACAAATTGCAGCCAAAGTTCTTCCAACCGCCAAACCTGAACCATTTAAAGTGTGGACAAATTCAACAGAACCGTCTTTTCTTCTGAAACGAATATTAGCACGTCTTGCTTGATAATCTCCAAAATTAGAACAAGAAGAAATTTCTTTATAAGCATTATATGAAGGCATCCAAACTTCTAAATCATAGCATTTTTTAGCACTAAATCCAATGTCACCAGAACAAAGTGCCACTCTTCTATATGGAAGCCCTAATAATTCTAAAACATTTTCAGCATCTTGAGTTAATTTTTCATGTTCATCTGCTGATTCTTCAGGTTTTGTTAATTTAACAAGTTCGACTTTATTAAATTGATGTTGTCTAATTAAACCACGAGTATCCTTACCAGCAGATCCTGCCTCTCTTCTAAAACATGGAGTATAGGCTGTCATATATTTTGGCAAATCTACTTCATCTAAAATTTCATCTTGATAAATATTTGTAACGGGAACCTCTGCTGTTGGAATTAAATATAAATCTTCATCAACACATTTAAACATATCATCTTTAAATTTTGGAAGTTGTCCAGTTCCAGTCATTGTTTTTGAATTTGCCATAACTGGAGGAAGAATTTCTTCATAACCTCTTGTTTCGCAATGTGTATCTAAAAAGAAATTAATAATAGCTCTTTCTAATTTTGCACCTTTACCGCGATATAAAGTAAAACGAGTATGAGCTAATTTAACTCCTCTTTCAAAATCAAGCATATTTAATTCAGGACATAAATCCCAGTGAGCTTTAGCTTCAAAATCAAACTTTGTTGGTTCACCCCAAGTTTTGATTTCAACATTAGCACTATCATCTGCTCCAACTGGGGTTGTTTCATCAGGAGTATTTGGGATAAATAGCAATGCTTCCTTTTGAGCGGAGTCTAATTCGGTCAATTTCTCCTCTAAAACTTTAATTTCATCACCCATTGTACGAATTTGTGCTTGAAGCTCTGTTGTATCAATGCCATCTTTTTTCATAGCACCAATTTTATTTGATTCAGTTTTTCTAGTTGCTCTTAAGTTGTCTAGCTCAAATTGAATTTTTCTTCTATCTTCATCAATTTTTATAACAGAATCAACCGATAATTCAGGGTTTCTTCTTTTTAATAATTCATTAATTTTTTCAGGATTTTCTCTGATTAACTTGATATCTAGCATTTATTTTTCCTCTTTAATTTTACTTAAATAAGCCTTTAATTCTTTTATTTGTCTTGGTTTAATTTGCTTTATTTGACCTTTTTTTAAACCAGTTAATTCAATATTTGCATGTCTAATACGTTTTAAATTTATCACATTATAGCCCAAAAATTCAAACATTTTTCTTATTTGGCGATTTAAACCTTGATATAAAATTATCTCAAATAATGTTGAATTTTTGTCTTCTTCTAAAATTGCCCAATCACAATATGCAATTTTCCCTTTTTCAATTTCAATTCCATCCGTTAATTTTTGAAGCTTATCATCTGTTAATTTACTATCCACTTTAACAAGATAAGTTTTAGCCACTTTTATAGATGGATGCGTTAATTCGTATGTCAAATTACCATCATTAGTCATAATAATTAAGCCTGAAGAATCTTTATCTAGTCGCCCAACAGGATTTAAATGATGATATTCTTTTGGCAATACATCATAAATAGTTTTCCTATTTTTTTCATCAGATTTTGTGGTTATGTAGCCTGTTGGTTTATAAAATTTAAAATACTCTAATTTGTCCGCTCGAAGAATTTTATCATCAATTGTTACTTTATCTTTAACCCTTATTTCATAGCCAAGCATTGTAACAACTTCGCCATTTACTTTGACGCGACCTGCTAAAACATATTCATCAGCTTTTCTTCTTGAACAAAAACCGCTTTGAGCAATATATTTATTAATTCTCATAAATCAATTATATTACAGGCAATTTTTTTCGCAAAATTGTTTTTATTTCTATATAGAGGATGCTTATGAAAAAAATAATCGACAAAATTTCAATTAAAATATTTGATTTTATTTATAAAAATCAAGAAAAAAAGCACAAGAAAAAAATGGACAAACTTTTAAAAGGTAAAGTTTGTGGACAAAAAATAATCACAACAAATGGTGCTACTTTATCTATTAAAGATGAACTTTACAAAAAAGATAAGGCAAACCAAGAAAAAATAGAAAAAATTATCGAAAAATACATAAACGAACCTGATAAGTTTTTTGATTTTATAAAAGGGGCCAAAACTCCAATTTATAAAATTAAAAATGCGGATAAAATTTTGGCACGCATTAATGAACAAGAAGGCTTTATTTTACCTAAAAAAGGTAAGGTTGCTCTTTATTTGAATTTTGTTTTAAATAAAAAAATAAGTTTCACTACTCCTGAAATGTTTGTTTTAAGGAATGGTGAATTAAACACTTATGCTTTTATTTATCAATTTTATAATTGGTATTGCTATAAAATGAAATTATCAGGTTTCGAAAACGAAACACAAGAAAAATTTAAAAACATTTTTGAAATTTGCGAAACATCAAAAATTGACACGTTGAATTATGAGGAAATTTTAAATCTAAAAAGCGCTATAAAAAGAGATATTGAAGCTATTGATTTTGTTAAAAAAATGGCACAAAAATTCTCTATGGCTAAGAAAAACTTAGAAAAAATTAAACAAGGGCAAAGTGTTAATGTTTAATTTTTTATTCAATAAATGAATTCAATAATGGAAAAAGGTTATTTATTCCGATTTTAATTAATTTAAAATCGGAATTTTTGTCTAGTAAAATCCGCTCCAATTCTTTATTTAAAGCCTCATTTAATGCTTTTTTATCTTTTATTTCAACATTATTTATAATTAAATTATCAAGCTGCTTAACACTTACGCAACGAGATTTATCAACAATATCAGAAGAACAATTTTTAAAATAATTATTCCGAAGAGCAAAAATGTTTGCTGGTAATACATTAGTCTGTTTTGCAAGTTCTAGTTGATTTTCTTCGCTCGTTAAAATACTTGCAAATTCATACGCTAATTCTTTATTTTTTGCTTTTTTTGGAATCACAAGATTCATCAATGAAACGTCATACTTTTTATTACTCCCAACTAATTGTTCAGATATAGCAGTTTTTTTATATACATCAGGTGCATTTTCCTTGATCATTTTTATAAAATTTGTTCCCGCAACAATTACTGAAGCTTGATTTGACATATATTTTTCAATAACTTCTCTATGATTGATAGTTAAGGTATCTTTAGGCATATATCCCGCTTTATACATATAATTTAGCGCATTATACAATTTGGCAGCGTCAACAACTTCGTCACTAGAAAAATCTTGAATGTCATATTTATTTAAAATCTTCAATAAAGTATCGTTTTCATTTAAATTTGCAACATACACTGGCTCTTTTGAACATGCATATAGTTTTTGAGAGTTTAAAATTAAATCGTTATAAGTTTTAATAACTTGCCCGTTTAAGCATTTATTTAAAATTTCTTTATTGTATACAGCAACAGGACTTGTCGCATAAAAAGGAATACCGTAAACATGCTCCTTATATTTCAATTTATTCACAAGCCCCTCATGAAAACGATTCATTTTTATAGGGTTTAAAAATTCTAATGCATTTTTTTTAGCTAAAATATGTGAAAATTCAGGATTCAAATTAATCAAATCAGGAGGAGTTGAAGATAATATAGAAGCTAGAGTTCTTTTTTGGGCTTCTTGTATCGGAATATCAACCCAAACAACCTTATATTCTGGATATTTTTCTTCAAACTCCGAAATAATATTATTCATTTGTTTTTCATATATTGGTTTCAATTGAATTGACCAAAAGGTAAATTTCTTTCTGGTATCAACATCAGGCTGATACTGCTTAATTTTAGAAACCCCATACCACAAAACAAAAATTAAAATTACAAATAATACTATCCTTTTAATCATGATATGATTATACTATGAATTTATTCGATTCGCTAGAAAATAATAATAAACAAATTCCTTTGGCTGAGTTAATGCGCCCTAAAAATCTTGAAGATTACTTAGGACAAACTAAAATAATCAACCCAAATTCACCATTTTATAAATTATTATTGGCAAAAAGATTATTTTCTTTTATTCTTTGGGGCCCACCAGGATGTGGAAAAACTACTTTAGCTCGACTTGTTGCGTCTTTTCATAATGCAGCGTTTGTTGAATTATCGGCAGTTAATTCGGGTGTTAAAGAAATTAAAGAAACCGCAGAATATGCTCGACAAAAATTAAGAGAAGGTATAAAAACAATTGTTTTTATCGATGAAATTCATCGCTTTTCAAAAACTCAACAGGATGCACTTTTACCTCACGTTGAATCAGGTTTGTTTTATTTTATGGGCTCTACCACCGAAAATCCAAGCTTTCATACAGTTCCTGCATTAATAAGCAGAGCTCAAGTAATTATTTTAAATTCAATCGATAAAGAATCACTTAAAAAAATTGCCCTTAAAGGTTTGGAATACTTATCCAAAACTTACGAAGAAAAAACAATTGAAGAAAAAGCTCTTGAAACAATAATTGAACTTTCAAGAGGGGATGCAAGATATTGCTTGAATGCTATTGAAAATACATTTTTTGCGTCAGATAAAGAAATTAAAAATCAAACCGTTGAAGAACTTTTACAAAAAACAGGAACAAGATATTCAATTGATTCACATTATGATTATGCAAGTGCTTTTCAAAAAAGCTTAAGAGGGTCAGATGCTAATGCTGCAATTTATTATTTAGCAAAAATGTTAACAGCAGGAGAAGACCCAAGATTTATTGCAAGAAGATTAATTGTAGTTGCTTCAGAAGACGTTGGAAATGCTGATTTTAGAGCTTTATTGATTGCAGAAGCCGCACTTCGAGCAGTCGAACACTTAGGCATGCCAGAAGCTAGAATTACTCTAGCTCAAGCAGTTGAATTTATTGCACGAGCCAAAAAATCAAATAGAGCAATAATGGCAGTTGATAGTGCAATTGCAGATATTAAATCAGGATTAGATTATCTTCCGCCCAAGCATTTAAGAGATGCCCACTATAAAGATGCAAACAAATATGGCTTCGGAGAAGGCTATGTTTACACCCATGATAATCCAAATTATGTTCAACAATTCATGCCAGATGAAATTAAAGACAAAAAATATTTTGAAATTTAGTACTGTTGCAAAAACAAATTTTATTATATAATATAATCCTAAACATGTTGTGTTGTAAATTGTAAACATTTGTTAAAATAAAAACTTATATTAGCAATAAAATTTCTGTTTCTATTTTATACAGGTGTATTGACTTCAACTAGGAGATAAAAATATGGCAATTAATGCTATTCCTGCAACAAATCCTACAGTAAATCCTATGACAAGATTTAAAAATTTGAGAAATGCAAAAGGAAATACAGGCACAAAAGAAGACATAGTACATGGACTGACACTTGCTGCAGGTTTGGGTACCGGTGCAGCTTGTGCAATGAAAGGTAAATCAGCTGTAGAAACAATAAGAAAAACAGGTGTTACAATTATAGAAGAACTTGCAAAAGGCATTACCAAATTATGTTCTTGTATTAGCAATAAAATTGACGCCGATAACACAAGCAAAGCAATCGGAAGGGTTGCCGACAAACTTAGACAAGGTACCGATGCTGTAGATCCAAAATTCCAAAAAAGAGTTGGGGAAGTTCTTGAAAAATGTACAGGCGGAAAACAAGCTAAAACTATAAAAACAGCACTAGACACACTTAATATAAATAATCCATGTGCAGTAGTAGATGCAACTGCCGCTGCAGCAGTTGCAGCACTTGTAGCAGATAATACTGCTGATATAGCCGAAGTAACACTTGATAAACTAGATGAACAATTCCAAGAAATGCCAGATTGGGATTGCTAACAAAATTTATAAAGGCATAAATAATGCAAATTCAAAACATCACTGCAAATATACAAGAAATTGCTAAACGCACAGGTCAAGGCGTTCGAGCTTTAGGTAGAAAAACAATCAAATACCTTGGTGTAGCAAACCAATCTTTTGATAGTTTTGTAAAAAACAAAGGTAAAGACCCAAAAACAATAAAAGAATATGGCGTTGGCGCAGCAGTAGGCGTAATTGGTTTTACATTGGCTATTTCTTGCATTAAAGGGATAGTTAACAGTATCAAAGAAAAAATAAACGAAAAGTAATAGAAAATAAAATACTCGAAAGGTTGGCAAAGCGCCAACCTTTTTTAATACATAAAATACTACCAAGAAAGCTAATATATTTTTTTATAAATTAACAATATAACTTTAATACTAGCAAGTTAGAAAGAGTTAAAATTGAAAAAAATTATTAGTTTATTTTTACTAATTAATCTTTTAATTAGCAATTTGTGTATAGCGCAAACATTTCACGCACATAAAAAATACCCACCATTATCCGAATTTTACATAGATAAAGACATAAACGAATGTATAAATCGCAAAATATTTAATTTCAACTTAAAAATGAATAAACTTTTTGCTAAAAAAATTCATACACTTTGGGCAACATTAGTCCCAAATTTTATAATTGATAGTCTAAATATGGCTTATTCTAATATTGAATATCCAAAAAGAGTTATAAGCTCTCTATTGCAAAGGGATATTGAAGCAATTAAACACGAAACAAAAAGATTTTTAATTAACACAACGCTTGGCGTTGCAGGTTTAATTGATATTGCAAATAAGCTATTTAATCTTGAATTATATGATGAAGATATGGAACAAGCTCTGGCAAAATGCAAATGCAAATGCGGAAAATATTTAGTTATGCCATTTATATCCTCGACCACCACTAGAGATTTGTTCGGAAGAATTTTAGATTTTACGCTCAACCCTACAACATACATCACAACACCAATAACAGCAGCAATTAAAGCTGGATTGTTAGTTAATAGAACAGCATACATTCAACCGATGATTAAAATGGTTGAATCAAATTTTATAGACCCTTATGATATAGCTCGAAAATTTTTTGGCATTGAAAAATATATCAAATTGTCAAATTACGATAGAAAAAATGTAATTGAAAACATTAAAAACGATTTTAATGATGAAATTGAATTAGTCGATACAACTCCAAAGGAAAATCTTAACGTCAAAGGAAAATTAAGCAAAAGCGAAAATTTAATTGTTAATGAATTTTTCGATAATGAATTAAATGCAGATATTATTCTTGCTGACTACAATCCGCAAAATCCTATTTTGGATTCTATGCGAACAGCATTATTTGACCTAAAAGAGAGCAAAAAATATTTTTGGAATGAATTATCATTATGGAACAGAAATTTTAACAAAAAAATAAAAACAGGAACTATTGAAATACTTAAAAATTATCCAAAATATAATTATAAATACATTTTACAAAAAAACAAGCAATCACCACTGGTAATAATTTTTCCATCCATTGGTGAAGGAGTAAATAATTCTCATAGCTCAATTTTAGCTAAAATGTTTTACGACGAAGGATATAGCGCAATTATTTTAGGAAGTCATTTTCAATGGGAATTTTTAAAAAGTATAGATAATTCACATCATCCTGGGGATATTAAAACTGATATAAAATACATAAATTTATTAGTTAATAATATTATTAAAAACTTATCTAAAAAATATGATAGAACATTTTTATCTAGAACCGCACTAGGAACATCGCTTGGTGCTTACACGGTTTTGTTTTTAGCAAATGAACAATATGAAATTGGAGCAAATAATATAGATAAATTTATTGCAATTTGTCCGCCTTATGAACTTTTTTATGCAATAAATAAAATCGATAAAATAATTGATTCTTGGAAAAACAAACCCGAAGATTTTAAAGAAATTTTGGCTCAAACAACCGCAAAAGTAATAAGAGCCTTTAAAAACAAAAAAGAACTACAGAAAAATATAGTTCAATTACCTTTTACAAATTACGAAGCAAAATTAATTAGTGGTTTTATTTTCCATCAAAAACTATCAGATTTAATATATGCAATTGAAACAAGAAAAAATCCAGAGATCAACAAAAAAGAATTATATGAGATGATTAGCAATTCAAACTTTATGGACTACACCGAAAAATATCTCTTAGCGAATCACACAAAAGAAGAATTAGAAAATACAAACACACTAAACTCTATATCAAATTATTTAATAAACAAAGATAATTATAAAATCTTTCATAGTATAGATGATTATTTAACAAACAAAAGCCAATTAAAAGAATTAAAAGGCTTTTGCGATGATAAATTAATTTTATTTAATAATGGGTCTCATCTAGGTTTTTTATACAGAGACGAATTTATTCAAAAACTCAAATCCGAAATTAAACTAACAGATATAACCTCTAATAGCTGATTTAGCAGCTGTGTATGGACTTGAAAGATAAATAAAACCTTCAGTATTACCCATTCTTCCTTGGAAATTGCGATTTTGAGTTGCAAGACAAACTTCGCCATCTCCCAAAATTCCACCATGAACACCAACACAAGGTCCACAGCCAGCTGGAATTAAATTTGCACCAGACTCTAGGAAAATTTCCAATAAACCTTCCTTGGCTGCTTGAACATAAATATCTTTTGAAGCAGGAGCTATTATCATTCTAACGTTTTCATTGACTTTATTGCCTTTTAAAACATTTGCAACAACTCTTAAGTCTTCAATTCTTCCATTTGTACAAGTGCCAACAAAAACTTGGTTTACTTTAATATCATTTAATTCATCTGCAGTTTTTACATTATCAACTGTATGAGGACATGAAACCATTGGTTTTATAACCGAAGCATCAATTTTTATTATTTTTTCATATTGAGCATCGTTATCCATTTTGATTTCTTTAAATTTATCTGCACGACCTCGTGTTGTTAAAAACTCGCATGTCTTTTCATCTGTTTCAAATAAACCAGCTTTTGCTCCAGCTTCAACAGCCATGTTGGCAAGAGTGAAACGTTCAGACATCGACATATTTTGAATTGTTTCGCCGCAAAATTCTAAAACTTTATATGTTGCACCATCTGCACCAATTAAACCAATCAAATAAAGCATTAAATCTTTCGAAACTACATTATCTTGGAATTTCCCACTAACTTCAATTTTAAATGAAGGCGGAACCTTAAACCATGTCTTTCCAAACGCCATTGAAACAGCAATATCGGTTGATCCCATACCAGTTGCAAAAGCGCCAAGTGCGCCAGATGTACAAGTATGAGAATCGGCACCGACTAAAATCTCTCCTGGATTAACGTAGTCCTCTATCAATCTTTGATGACAAACGCCACAGCCGATATCAGATAACACTGCGCCATATTCTTTAGCAAAATCACGAATTATATTATGAGCATTAGACAATTCTTTTCTTGGGGATGGTGCAGCATGATCTATAAAAAGTATTGTTCTTTTTGGATTTTTCAAAGGCTTACCAAGTTTTTTAAATTCTTTTATAGCTAATGGCCCCGTTCCATCTTGAGTAGCGCAAACATCAATATTTGCTACAACCAATTCTCCAACTTGAACCTCATGATCAGCATGAGCTGATAATATTTTTTGAGCTAGTGTTAATCCCATGTTTCTTCCTCTATTAATATTTTTCTTAAGTATAACAAAAATATATTTAAAAAGCTCCCTTTTGGGAGCTTTATTTTATGCGATTTCTTCCTTTTGTTTCATTGGAAGTTGTACGACTTCTGCCGATTGGGGTAACTGCTTTTTTTCAACCATCTCCTTGGTTACAACAAACTCTTTAATGTCTTCTTTAGATGGAACTTCATACATAATATCAAGCATTATTTCTTCAACAATAGATCTTAATGCACGAGCACCAGTTTTACGTTTCAATGCTTCTTTTGCAATCAAATCAATTGCTTCATCTTCAAATTTTAAATCAACTCCATCCATACCCAATAGACATTGATATTGTTTTACAATTGCATTTTTTGGTTTAGTAAGAATCATTTTTAATGTTGATTCATCAAGCGCATCTAATACGGTGTATACGGGAATTCTTCCAATAAATTCAGGAATTAAACCAAATTTCAATAAGTCATCTGGTTGTAATTTTTTAAGAATTCTTGCCTGTTCTCTTTCTTTTTCTTCGGTAGTCATTCCAGTTGAGCCAAAACCTACAGATTGAGTTGAGCCTGCACGTCTTTCAACAATTTTTTCCAATCCAACAAAAGCACCACCAACAATAAATAAAATATTGCTTGTATTGATTTGAATAAACTCTTGATGAGGATGCTTTCTGCCTCCTTGAGGAGGAACATTAGCAACTGTACCTTCTATCATTTTCAACAATGCTTGTTGTACACCTTCGCCTGAAACGTCACGAGTTATTGATGGATTTTCAGATTTTCTTGCAATTTTGTCAATTTCATCAACGTAAATTATGCCTCGTTCTGCTTTTTTAGCATCGTAATCGGCACTTTGATATAATCTTAATAAAATGTTTTCAACATCATCTCCAACATAGCCAGCTTCTGTTAATGTTGTAGCATCGGCAACCGCAAAAGGAACATTTAACATTTTAGCTAAAGTTTGTGCTAATAATGTTTTACCAGAACCTGTTGGGCCAACCAACAAGATGTTGCTTTTTTGAATTTCAATATCTGAATCGGGTTGCTCCATATTGTGAGCAATTCTTTTATAATGGTTATAAACAGCAACTGCCAAAACTTTCTTTGCATCATTTTGACCAACAATGTGTTCATCTAAATAAGCTTTAATTTCTTGAGGTTTTGGTATAGATTCAACTTTTACTTCTGCATTTTCGTCTTTTTCTTCTTGCTTAAAGTTAAACAATTCCTCATCTAAAATCTCATTACATAATTCAATGCACTCATCACAAATGCAAACATCAGGACCAGCAATTAACTTTTTAACTTGGTCTTGAGTTTTGCCACAAAATGAACATTTTAAATTTGGATCAGTTGGTTTTGCCATTTTATTCCCTTTTAATAATTTTATTTATTTTCTTCAAGTGTGATTACTTTGTCAATCATGCCATATTCAACTGCTTCTTGCGCTGTCATAATATAGTCTCTGTCAGTATCTTTTTCAATTTTCTTTAGAGGTTGACCAGTGTTAGAAGCTAAAATTGAATTCAATGATTTTTTAATTCTTATAATTTCATTAGCTTGAATTTCGATATCTGTCGCTTGACCTTGAGCACCACCTAAAGGTTGATGAATCAATACTCTTGAATGTGGAAGCGCTAAACGTTTTCCTTTAGCACCTGAAGATAGCAAGAATGCACCCATTGAAGCAGCCTGACCTAAACAAATTGTAGAAACATCAGCCCTAATATGTTGCATAGTATCATAAATCGCAAGACCCGCAGTTACAGAACCACCTGGAGAATTGATATACAACATAATATCTTTTTCGGAATTTTCACTATCCAAAAGTAACAATTGAGCTACTATTAAATTTGCAACCATATCATCAATTGGAGTTCCCAAGAAAATAATTCTTTCTCTTAATAATCTTGAGAATATATCAAAACTTCTCTCACCTCTAGATGATTGTTCTATAACTACAGGAACGAAACTCATTCTAATTTTATCCTTTCAATTTTTTATTTTGCTAAAAATTTATTGTTTTCTAATAGATATTCATTAACCTTATTGGCAGTAATTTGTTGAGATATTGCAGCAAATGAATTTGGATTTTTTCTCATTTCTTCAAATAATTGAGTTGGAGCCATTCCATACATCATAGCCAATTGATTAATATGTTCCATTATATCTTTTTGCTCAATTTTTAAATCAGCCTCTTGTGCGATTTTTTCAACAATTAAAGAGTTTTTAATTCTTTTTGCTGCTTCTTCTTTAAATCTAGCTTCAACTGATTCTTTTCCTTCAGCTTCAACCAATTTGTCAAAATCGGCACCTTGTTGTTGAGCACCAACTTTAGCCTCTTCAACAATTGCCTCGTATTCACGATTCAACATTGAATCTTGAATTTTAATTTCAGTAGCATCAGCAACTTTGTTAAAGATTGCATCTGATTTCGCTCTATCATTTTGGTTTTTAGCCATATTATCTAAATATTTTTGAATATCTTCTTTTAGGGCATCTAAAGTATCCTTGCCTGCTTTTTTTGCTAATTCATCATTTAATTCAGGAAGAACTCTTTCTTTAACTTCATTTAATTTGATTTTAAATTGAGCCTTAGCGCCTTTTAATTTTTCTTCGTGATATTCTTCTGGGAAAGTTACGTCAATTGCAAATTCTTCACCTGCAGCATGACCAACTAAACCTTCAGCAAAACCAGGAATAAAGTTTGAATTTGCAAGATCAAGTGTATAATTTTTACCTTCGCCATGCTCAATTTTTTCATCTCCTACGAAACCTTCAAAATCAAACACTACAGTATCTTTATCGGTTGCAGCTCTTTCAACAACATTTAATGTTGAAAATCTTTTTTGCGTCATTTCTAATTCTTTATCTAGTGCATCAGCAGGATTTTTAAATTCAGCATATTCTACTTCAACATCTTTAAAAGCACCTAATTTAATTTCAGGTTTCAATTCAACAGTTGCCTTGATTGTTACATCTTTTCCTAATTCAAATTCATAAGATTCAATAGCAGGAGTAAAAGCAATGTTTAATTTATTTTCTGAAACCACTTTTTGGAACTCACCTGGAAATAATCTATCAATCACTTCCATCTTAACTCTATCTGCACCAACATATTTTTCAACAATAGGAGCTGGAGCTTTGCCTTTTCTAAATCCTGCAATATTAATATTTGCACTATATGCTCTTAGAGTATTTTCATACATCTTCTTTGCTACATCCGAAGCAATGGTCATATCTATAGTTGCGATATTTTTATCATCAATTGTAACTGTATTTGTCATGGCACCTCTCATTTTATAGTAATTACGTATAATATATTATAAATCAAAAATATAAAACATGGTCAATTTAGAGTATTTATTAAGCTTAGCATTATTAAATCTTTAATAGGGCACTTTTTGAATAAAATGTATTATTTTATTCAATTTTCTTTAAAAACAAAAGGCTCTGTTTTCCTTTGGAGCTAAAGCTCCAGTTCATTTTTTCTTCTTTTGCACTCAAACGCCGTAATCAAAAGAAGAAAAAATGGAACCAAAAAAGAAGAAAATAACGGCTTGCTTTAAC
>JAFYOU010000027.1 GCA_017560095.1 Candidatus Gastranaerophilales bacterium | reverse complement strand
TAAAAGCAATATTCAATTAAGTGATGCAAAAAATGCATTATACGATCATCTTGCTAAAAATGTTCAATGGCTTGGTGGTAAAGTTGGAGATGAACTTTCTAGTGAACATTTGGCTAATTTTATTGCAAAAATTGATGGTGGTAATGGAGAAATTACCCGTCAAGAAGTTGAGAATTGGCTTAACAATCAAGGACATGGTGATAAATTTGGTTCAGTAGATGATTTTTTGGTTATGTTGAATGAACTAGTTGCTTCTGAAGCGCAATTGGTATCTTCTTCTGAAGGTTTAACAGTTAAACCAGAAGATATTTCTGATGAAGAAATTGCAAAATGGCTTCTTGATAATAACCATGGTGATAAATTTGGAGATATTCAAACAATAAAAGAAACATTTGCTGAAATTTTAAATTCTGGTTTGCTAGAAGTAGATGAAAGTAAACACATCGATTATAGATTAATGAACTTTAGTGATAATGCAAAAGCCTTATTGAGACATTTGGAAAATAATACATATTTTCTAGAAGGCAAAAAAGGAGATCTTCTCATTTCTAAACATTTAAAAGACTTCTTTATGGCTCATGTTAATAATAATTTACCAGTTTCAGAAGAAGAAGTTCCTGATATCGATCCCGAAGATGATGGTATAGAAGATGAAAAACCAGGAAATGTTGATCCAAATGTCCCAAATGATAATAATTCAAAAACCACTGGGTCTTCTCTTGAACGTAGTACTTGGGCAGCTCAACAAATCACGATTTCTTCTTTTGGATTAAATACTACATGGCGCTATAGATAAAGTAATAAAAAAGCTCTACAAATAAATGTAGAGCTTTTTTATTGTAATGATTTTATTTATTTAGCATTTGTTTAATACCATCAATTGATGATAAGATTCCAGTTGCTTCGTAAGGTATATAAACAACTTTATTATCTTGGCCTTTTGCGATTGATTCAAGAGAATCTAAATATTTCATAGCAATTAAGTATTTGTCAGGCTGACCTTGGCTGTTAAATGCTTCTGTAATTCTTGTAATTGCTTCTTTTTCGGCATTTGCTTCAACCAAACGAGCTTGAGCAAGACCTTCTGCCTTTAAAATTTCAGCTTGCTTTAAACCTTCTGCTTTGTTGATAGCAGCTTCTTTCTCACCTTCCGCCTTAAGGATTGCAGAACGTTTCATACCTTCAGCTTCTAGAATTGCAGCACGTCTGTCGCGTTCAGCTTTCATTTGTTTTTCCATTGAAGTTTGAATATCAACTGGAGGAATAATATCTTGTAATTCTACACGATTAACTTTAACGCCCCATTTGTTTGTTGCTTCATCTAAGATAGAACGTAGTTCAACGTTGATTTTATCTCTTGAGACCAAAGTTTCATCTAAATCAAGTTGACCTACAAGGTTTCTTAAGGTTGTTTGAGTTAATTTTTCAATAGCTTCTGGTAGATTTTGAACTTCATAAACTGCTGATTTTGGATCTACAATTTGGAAATACAATAAAGCGTTAATACTGATTGTTGCGTTATCTTTTGTAATTACTGATTGACGAGGGAAATCGTAAACTGCTTCTCTTAAGTCGATTCTTGATTTTTCTTTAATGTATGAATATGTTCTTCCATCAATTCCTTTTTGTGAAATTTTCCAAGCAACTCCACGAGGTGTATCGATAATTGGAATGATAAAATTTAAACCAGCTTGAAGCATTTTGTGGTATTTACCTAAGCGTTCAACAATTACAACTTCTGCTTGTTGAACAATGATTACACCTTTTGCTACAAAGACAATTACTAAAACTAATAATAAAATTAAAAAGAAAATCATTTTAACTCCTTTATGCTAATCTATTTTTTTGACTTTCATGATAAGACCTTCGTATCCAACAATTTCAACATTACAATTGATTTCAATTGTTGAATCTTCAACATTTCTTGCTTGCCAGCGTTCGTCATATATTGTTATTATGCCTGAATTACAAGTTACACTTTCAATAACTCGAGCGGTTTTACCAACATATTTTTCTTCTATGCCGGTTTTTTGATCATTTGGTGATTTTTTTTGAAAAATTGGCCTTAAAATAAAAATAAAGGCTAATGATAAGATTGAAAAAATTGCAATTAAACCAAATATGTTTTTGTAAAATAATGAAATTATTGCACAAACTACAGATGCAAGCGCAAAATTAATAAAAAACATTGATGGTATGAAAATTTCCAACAAAAGAAAGATGATTCCAATGCCTAAAATTATTTGCCACATGATAAACTCCTTTTTATTGAATTATACAACATGCTTTTGTTATTTGAAAATGATACATATCACTTAGAATTTTTGTTTAATTGTATGTGTAAATTGATACTGGAGTTTTGTCATAGTAAATCAATTATAACAACGCCATCTCTGCCTTGGGTTTCATCTCCATAATAAAATTTTGCTACATAAGGAGAAGTTTTTAAATAATCATTCACGGCTGATTTTAGTGCTCCTGTTCCATAGCCATGGATAACTGTTATTTGATTTAGGCCTCTTAAACTTGCTTTATCAAGTTTTTCATCTAAATATTCAATTGCTTCTAATGCTCTCATTCCTCTTAAATCCAAACGAGATAAAAGATTATCCGTATTATCAAAACTTACTTGAACTTTTTTTAAATGAGGTGCAACTTTTTTATCGGTTTTAGCTAATTTTGAAATATGTATTTTGGATTTAATATTTCCAATTCTAATTTCTACATTACCTTTTTTGTCGGGCAGGGAATCTAAAATAACGACTTGTTCAAGTTTTTTAACTAATACATTTTGTCCAATTTTTAATTCATCGGGTTTTAATTCAATAAATTTTTCTGCTAATTTATCGTCATTTGCACTAAATTCTTCCCTAATAGCGGTTTCAAGTTTATTTAAGCGGTTATATGAGCGCATTGCAACTTTTAAAGATTTTTCTTTTCTTATTTCATCAACTATTTCTTTAATTTCATCTCGGGCAGAGTCTAGTTGATTTTGAAATTTCTTTTTGAAACTTTCTAATGATTTCTTTTTGTTTTGTTTTACTTCTTTTAATTTTTCATCAAGCTCTATTTTTGTTGATTTTGCGCTTTCTAAATGAACACTAGCTTCTTGCTCTTTTTTAATCAAGCTTTGGTTTGTTTTCTCAATTTCTAAAAACATTTTAGAATTTTCGTTATTGCCATCAATCAATATTTCTCGTGCCCGTTTAATAATATCTGGATTTAAACCAAGTTGAGATGATATATCTATAGCGTTTGATGTTCCAGACATTCCGACTATTAAATTGTATTTGGGTTTCAAGGTGGTTAAATCAAATAAAACCGTTGCATTTTCAAAATAATTATCTTCGTATTTTAAAGTTTTTAATTCGCCTAAATGAGTAGTAATTATTCCTTGAACATTTTTTTCTTTAAGAAATTCTAGAATTGCACGAGAAAGGGATGAGCCTTCTGTTGGATCGGTTCCAGAGCCTAATTCGTCAAATAAAATTAAATCTTTTTCATTAATTTCATCTATTATGTTTGAAATATTTTTTATATGAGCACTAAATGTTGAAAAACCCTGCTCTAAGCTTTGTTCTGATGAAATGTCACAAAATATGTTTTTGTATGGGTAAATTTTTGCTCCTAAACAAGGGATGTGCATTCCGGCTTTTGTCATTAAAACCATTAAGCCTGCAGTTTTTAGAGCAACTGTTTTACCGCCGGTATTAGAACCAGTTATTAAAAGGCAATTATAGTCTTTGCCTAAAACAAAATCATTTGCTACAACTTCTTCTTTTTTAACTTCAATAAGCAATGGGTGGCGCATCGCTTGAATATCAATTATTTTATCTTCAGTTAGTTCGGCGCTAACTCCATGCAAATGAATTGAATATTTTGCTTTTGCAAAAATTACATCTAATTTAACCAAAATTGATTCATTGTGTACTAATTCTTTTTGGATGGATTTAAATTGATTTGATAAAGTCATTAAAATCCTATCAATTTCAGCTTGAATTTCAATTTCAATTTGCCTTAATTTATTTGACAAAGGAACTAGCGAGCTGGGTTCGATAAAATAAGTTAAATTAGTTGATGATATATCATGAACTATTCCTTGAATTTTGTTTTTGCAACTTGCTTTAACTTGAAAAACGGGTCGATTATCTCTAATTGTGACAACTGTATCTTGTAAATTATCTACAAAAGAATGGTTTTGAAGTAATTGATTAATTGCAATTTTTAAATTATCTTTATTATCTTTATATGAATTTCTAAGTGATTTTAAAGTATCAGATGCACTATCTTTGATATTTAGTTCTGAATCAAAAATACCAAAAACTTCATCTTCAAAGGTTTTATCTATATAAAAATTTTTAATTATTTCGTTTAAATTGATAGCTTGCTCGTTTTTGGAAATATAATTTTTAACAATGCGAGTACATCTTAAATTTTTAGCTAGTTCAATTATTTCTTCTGCACTAAAATAATTTTGCTTATAAATTTCATTTAATGAGGTTAAATTATCAATTGGGGCTGAACTTCCGTTATCATCAATTATCTTTTTAGCTTCGTCAACAAGAGCAAGTTCATATTCAATTTGAGTTTTTTTATTAAAAATTTGCAAATTTTTACACGCATCTTGCCCCAAGCTAGAATTTGCATAGTTAGACAAATTTGATAAAATTTTGTCAAATTCTAAAGCTAGGTGATGCGGGTTTATATTTTCATTTTTCATAAAATGATTATATTACAAAAACACGCTTTAATTTATAAAGCGTGTTTTTTGTTTTATTCTATTGTATAGTTTTCTCTAAATCTAATATTTGGTCTTAATGTATGGGGTGTCTGGTTTGAATTTTGCGTTTCATCTGATATCGGAGCTTCTGGTAATACTTCGTTGTCTTCTGGTACCTCGACTGGCGGAGCATCTGGTAATATGTCGTGGTCTTTTTGTTTTGCATCTGGTGGTTCGGGGCAAGCTTCTGGTAATACTTCGTTGTCTTCTGGTACCTCAACTGACGGAGCATCTGGTAATTTTTCGTTGTCTTCTGGTGCCTCAGCTGGCGGAGCATCTGGTAATTCTTTGTTAAACATAAACATCTTGCCACTTGGATCGATATAAACGCTTCCTTCAAGACCATCTTGAGTTGGATTTTCATCCCATTCAAAAAATCTTGAGCCATCATGATAGGTTATATCGTTATATTTTATATTGCCTGTTTTTTCGTCATAAACAACTTTATGGTTAGAGCCATCTTCTGTGCTGTATTCTATGTAATCATAATCACCATCATTTGTTGTGTCTCTTGCATATTCTTCTATTTCGCCATCTAAGCCAAAACTTAAGATTACATCATTAGTTCCATCGCCTGCTACATCAAACAGTTCTCTGTATTTTCCGTCAGTGCTGTATCTTGCAGTTCTATCATATACTCCATCATTATCTGAATCATATTTAACAGTTATGTCTCCATTTTTATATTGTTCCAGAATTATACTATCAGTGCCAGATTGATACGCATCTATAATTTCATTAAAATTTGATGTCATCAGCCCATATTCATCAAAAAGCCCCAAGTCGTCTTCTTTAGCTTCTTTTTGGAGAATGTTGTATATTTCTTCGTTTGTTCCGTCAGAAAGTCTTGAGATTTTTGAGGAGATTTTGTAGACAGAAGGGGCTAGTTCTACGTTGTCAATTTCTTCGTTTGTTGTATCCCAATCTACTGTGGGAGGCATTGTGGGTTCTAGTTCACTTATAGCTCGAGTAATAGTTTCGTCGTCAAGGATTACTTCTGGGTTGCCAATTTCTCCCACTGCATTATCAGGAAATATTGAGGTATTGTTTTCTTCTGGTGCTTGGGGAGCAAGAGATGGAGAGCTGTACCCACTACCAGCGTCATTTATTGCTACTTGGTTTGGTCTCATTCCTGGAATCATTTGTTCATCCTTTCTGTTTCGATACACACTATTTTATGCATTTGCTTTCGCAACAAATTGATTTTTCTAGATTTAATTTTGTTGTACTTGTAATTTATGCAATATTGCAAATGTATAAAGTAATTATCGTAATTTGTTTTTTGAACTTTAGGTAAGATGAGAAAAATTTAATAAATCTTTACATAAATAAATATCAGGCTTTTGCCTGATATAAATTAATCATTTGTCGTGTTATTTAAATAGGGATTCACCTAATGTTGAATTTGCATAGTTAGATAAATTTGATAAAATTTTATCAAATTCTAAAGCTAGATTATGAGAATTTAAGTTTTGATTTTGCATAAAAATATTGTAGCAAAAAAATATCGGGCTTTAACCCGATATTGAATTATAAATTTATTGTTTGTCTTATTCTATCTAAACAAGCATTTTGAGATAATTGCCATTCACGTTTTGTAATTCGCATAATATTAAACCCACAACGTTCCATTATTGCTTGTTTTTTCATATCATTAAATCGGCATTTTATTTCATCTTCAACGCCATCAATTTCAACAATTGTTTTATCAATCATAATGTCTGCTGAAACTGAACCCATTTCGACTCCTGCTAGAATTTTATTTTCAGAATTAAGAGTTGGAAATTCTTCAATAATTGCGTCAAACACTTCACGTTCAAATTCATTTTTAAATGTATTTTTAGTTTTATTTGAATTTATTTTTCTTACATATTCAAGATAATTTCTTAATAATCCTTCTGGAAGTTCGTTGATATCTCTTGAAATAAAATTGATTAATTTATGCCTAGCGCGAGTTATTGCAACATTAAACAAGTTTGGTTTTTGAGCAAAAATCAAACTTTGAGTATGTGAATTTGGTGCAAATGTCCAAGATAAAAGCATAACATCTCTTTCGTCTCCTTGAAAAGTATGAGCTGTACCAACATCAAGCTTATGTTTTTCAATGGTTTCGCCATCAAAAACTTTTAACATTGCTTTTTTAATTAAATCGACTTGAGCTCTAAATGGAGAAATTACGCCAATTGAAATTGGTTCGCCTTCATTATTATCTCTATCATTTATAATTAATTCTTGAATTGTTTTAACAATTTCTTCGCATTCAGGCACATTTCTTGTCGCATCATGGTCAACTTTTCCATCTCGTACAATTTTTAGTTCAACAATTTCGCCTGTATTAATATTGGGACTCATTATTTTGATTTTTCCGCCATAAAATTCTTTACTTGAAAAATCAATGATTGGAGCAGGAGAACGGAAGTGTTCATCCAATAAAACTGGTGTAGTTGAATAGTAATTTGCGAGGTCAAACATGGAGTTATCTCTAAACCTCCAAGTTAATTGGTATCTTTCATCAATATTATATTGAGATAAGAAACTTTGCTCTTTTGCTTTTTCTAAAAATGACAAGTGTGGTAATTGTTTATCATCGCCAACGATTATTGCTTTTTTTGCTCTGAACAAAACAGGTATACATGAAGCAATATCACATTGTGAAGCTTCATCAATAATAACAACATCAAACATAGCAGGTTTTAAAGGTAAGCTATTTGAAATAGCATATGTTGTTGTGCACCAGCAAGGAAAAGCTGCTAATAATGGTTTGAAATCTTCTTTTTCTAGGATTTTATTTTGAAGATTTGTTTTTCTTGATGTTAATGATTTAGCATGAACCGTTAATCTTCTTCTTTTTATTGCGTCGCAAAGAATGTTTTTTAAAGCTGTACGACGTTTGTTTTTTAATATATCAACAGCTAATTTTTTTTGTTTTGATTTAAGGGTTTTAATTCGTCTTAGAATTTGATGTAAATTGCCTTTTGAAAAAATTTCATCTTCAACTTGGGCAAGCTTTGCGCGCTCCATGGCAACATTAAGCTCGTAAGGCAATTTTTTTAAGATTTCATCATTTAAAACCTTGTGTATATTTAAAATTTTTTTGATTTTTCTGTAATCAAAGTAAAGTTTTATTTTATCTAGAATATTTTTCTTGTATTTGTTTTCAATATCTTCAATAACTGAGAATATTTTTTTAACTTCTTCTAATTGAATAAATTTAATTTTATCTGCAATTAAAGTTAAATTAGTGACTGTATCTTTAATTTGTTCATATTCATCAAAAATTTCTGTATATTTTTTTTCTAATGATAAAATTGATAGCGCAGTATCTTCTAGTCTTTTAATATCTTTTAAAAGCTCTTTCATGTCAGTGACATCGGCAACCATATTGTCGTCATAGCCAGAATTTAGCTCAATTTTATTGGATAATAATTCTTGCAATTCTGCACTTAATTGCCTTTGGTAATTATTTCTACCTGCTCTAAGGGCTAAATATGGTGCGTTAAGTTGATTTAGTCTTTCAGCTACAACATCAACTGCTTTATCCATACGGCTAGCTACTAAAACTGTTTTTCCTGTTGCAATTAAATGCGCTGCAACGTTCACTATAGTTTGGCTTTTTCCTGTTCCAGGTGGGCCATAAACGGCCAAAAAGTCATGTTCTTCAATATTTCTTATAACATCTTCTTGAGAATCTGAAAGACTCAAAGGAGTTACAGGGAAAAAATTAAATAGCTCTTTGTTTTCAATTTTTACTTCTGCTTGGCCGGTTGATTCTAGAAATTCTTGATTAATTACATTTAAAACAGTTTCTCTATGAACTCCAGATGGTTTTTCTGCTATCTGCATAAGTTCATGTAATACGCCAGCAGTAACTGTAGGTCGAGTGGTTAAGATTACTGCTTGAGTTTGCTCAACAACCAGTGAATCTACTTTTGGTGTAGCTTGAGTTTGAATTGTTTCAATTGAATCAAAATCAAAATTGCCGTTTTCTATATCTTCGATGGTTGCATTTCTGTTATAAAAATCATTTTCATCTTGCTTAATGTCGGCAGTTGCACCAATATTAAGCATAATTTCAACATTTGGTGCAAGAGATTTTAAGGTTGTTAAAAATATATCAATTCCCTCTTGTGTTAAAGGTAATTTTGGAACTACATTTAAAAGTCCAGCTAACATTGCATCTGTTTCTTGTTCATCTTCCCTTTGGATTAATTGAGCAATTGCACCTGTATTTAATGATAAAACATCTTCTTGAATGGTTAATTGAAGGTTTAAGCCAATTCGTTCTAGTTTTGCTGGTGCATATAAAAGAGGGGTTAAAAATTCATTATTTTTTCTCGATTTGCCATTTTTGCCAACTAAAAATAAAAAACCATATATTAAATATTTGTCTTTTTGATTCATTTCTGATTGAATCATTAGTTCTGTTAGGTAGCTGTTAGTGCCATCTAGAAGTAAGGGTGTGTCAAAATTTGAAAAAACTTGTTCAGATCCATCTAAAAAAGTCCATTTATTTTCTTTATCGGCTTTTAAATTTCTAAATGTAGATGATTTAACTTCTTCTCTAACGCAATCATGTAAATAATTACAGATTTTTTTCATAAAGCTACCACGAAATGCATTTTTGATTGCTGATGGTACAGATTGTAACATTTGTCTAACTTCCTCTATTTATATTGAATGTATTGTAGCATATTTTTTATTAAAAAGCACTTATTGTTATTTGATTTTGTCGTATTCTTGTTATTTTCTTTGTTTTTTGTTACTATTGGTTCAGGTGTTGATCATGTGGTGATACATTACGTTTTTTAGACTTGTGTAGTGTGTATTGAGCAGATTTAGATGAAAATTGATAGTATTATTCCGGTTTCTAATAAAGGCTTAGATAAAACCAAAGAAAAATTATCTAATAGGGACATAGCAAAAAGTTATAAACAAATGGATGCGTTACCAAATGTTTATCAAATGCCTATTTCATTTACAAGAAAGTGGTCGGAGCATACTAGTTGGGGTGCAGTTATTAATCCCAAAACCAAAGAAACAATTTTTAAAATTCTAACCTACCCTGATTCAAAAAAAGTTATTGTGACGGTAGTAGATTCTAAAGATGAAACATCAAAAAAAACTTATGAATTAACGAATATGGGTGAGGGTGTTTTTGCAACAAAAGAACCTATTCCTGCCGGAGAGGTAAAACATGGCGACAAATATTCTTATACAATATATAAAGGTGATGGTAATGTTGATACCGTCAAAGATCCTTATTCATTTAGACAAATGAAATTGCTTGGTGAGTCCGTTGTTTATGATCATTCTAGATATAGATGGAGAGATAGTTTTTGGTTCAATGAAGATAAACATAGAATCTCTAGAGTAGCAAATCGAAAAAATCAATTAACTCCGGTTAGTAATGCAAGAATATATGAATTAAATATTGCTACTTTGACAAAAGATGGTACTTATGAGTCAACTAAAAGTGTTTTGCAATCAATTAAGCGAATTGGTTTTAATGCGATAGAAATTATGCCTGTAGAAAATACTTATTCTTTTAATTGGGGGTATGATGGTGTTGATAAATTTGCACCTGCAGAGCATAGGGGTGGTCCGGATCAATTGAAAGAATTAATTGATTATGCTCATAGTATTGGATTGAATGTTATTATGGATATGGTCCCCAATCACCTTGGGCCTGATGGAGCTTCTTTGAAAAAAACTGGCCCATATATTCAAGGGCAAAATGATTTCGGTGAATCGTTTAATTTTGAAGGCAAGAATTCTAGATATGTAAGAGATTACATCGTTAATTCGGCACTTAATTGGCTTGCAAATTATCATTGTGACGGACTGCGTTTAGATATGACTAAGTATATGCAATCAGATTACACAATGAAACAAATTGCTGCAGAGGTAAATTATCATTTTCCTGATGCGTTTTTAATTGCAGAAGATTCAAGAGAAAAAATAAGTGTTGATGATTTTGGTAATTATTGGGATAATCCTGGTGAAGTGCATGATAAACGTGTTGTAAACAGCCTTTTACCATTTGAGTATGGTGAATCTGCTTCTCAAGAAGTTCATTGTGAGGCAATTGAGGATATATGTCGCGGAAAAACTTCATTAGGTAGACTTGGGTATGACAGTGAATGGGATTTTAATTATCATCATTGTCTAGAGGAAGGGCTGTATGGTGTAATTAATTTAGATAGGTTTGAAAAAGCATGTTATTGTTCTCAAAATGCCGTCAAATACGTAATGAGCCATGATGAAATTGGAAATAGGGAAGGTACTAGATTAATTGCTAAATTAATGGTGCCTATGTTACATTTAAACGAGAATATAATATTGGATGAAAATGATCATAGAAGAGTTCATGAATTTGCCTCGATAGCCAAAAAATCTATGCATGACGCAAAAAGATCTTTAGTTATGCAAAAAGCGCAATTTGTGGCAGAGCATTTGGCAATCATGTATCAAACAGGAAAGTTAGATAGATATAATACTGCCAATATAACAAATTCAAAAAGAAGAGCAGAACTTGAAGAAAGCTTTATTTATGATATACTAATGCCTTTGGGTATAAAATCCTCATCTGGTGTCACTTATGATGCAGTAAAAGAAACATTTATGAAAAGTTTTGATAAAAATAAAATGGCGTTAGCTAGAACTTATTCAATTCCTGGTCCAAAGATGGTTTTCCAGGGTGATGAAAAGGCTGATTTAACACCATTTAGGTTTTTTAGGCAGTTTGAGTCTGTTAGAAATGAACATTCTATGCATGTTGAAAAAGGATACGATACTGGTTTAGCTGCATATAATGAATCAAAAATGGGATCCATTTCTTACGCTACATCAGCTAAAGATTTGATGAATAAGTTTAAAAGACTTACCAAAGATTTAAATCAGCTAAATGTTGAAAACCCAGCGCTTGCAAGGGGTTATTTATTGATAGACAGTACCATAAAAAATCCTGATAATGTTTTCGCTACACATGCTTATGATCCTCAAAGGAAAAACGAGGTATTTTCCGTTACAAATTTTGCAGATTTAAAATATCCAAGACAAGGTGCAGCAAAATACTATATTCAGTTCCCCCAAGGTGTTTGGATTGAAAAACTTAATACTGATGATAAAAAATATGGTGGCTCGGGTAATATTAATGGCAAAAATGAGATATATAGTGATGGATCCACATTAACAGCTATTAATTTATCTGGATCTACGACTGCAATTTTTGCAAGAATCAGATAGTTAAACTGTTTAACGTTTAAATATACTTGTTCCGTGATTGTCAATTCCGCCAGCTTTAATTATGCAGGGGTATTTTGTGTCGCAAAATTCATTAATTGAATTAATCCAATCCGTATATCCTTTGTTGTTTTCTGCTCCCGGATATTGATAGTTGTATTCAATTGCATTGCCACCCCAAATATAAAAATCGCTAATAATTTTTTTGAGCGAAGAATTTCCAATTTCTTTTGCGCCATTTAAATCTATTTTTGCAGGATGTGCAATTCCAACGAAGCCAAAACCATCGCTTTTTAATATTTTTATAGCTTCTTTTATGTTGGGAGTTTTAGGCATTACGTTTCTGCTGCCATATTCTTGGCGATATTTTTCAAAATATTCGTTAATAAAAGCTCGTATTTCATCTTTTTTGGTTTTGTCAGTAATTGAATCTGCTTTAGAGTGCAAATAGGATTTTATATCATCAATTATTCCTGAGCTTCCTAGATAAAACATATGTGTCCTGTTTCCGTTATCAGATTTTTTAATTGATTTTGCTTCCTCAATGCTTATTTTAAGCTCGGGATATTCTTCTTGGAAAACATCAAGAATTTGGGTTACTATTTCGCTGTTCGAGTCTTTTAATTCTTCAATAAAAGCATTTAATTTTGGATTAAAAGGATTTATTGAATATCCCAAAAGCTCAAGTTGAAATGCATAATTATGCCCCACTTCAGCTCTTGTGATTGATGGATTTTGATATTTTGCATTTAATTCTATTGATGGGACAAATAAGATTTTATCGTATTTTTCAGGATTGCCTGCTATTAATTTTATTGCTTCTTTAGTACCTTCAAGAGTGTCGTGGTCTGAAATTGAAATTAAAATTGGTCTTGAAGTTTTCTCTGCATATTGTTGCGCCTGTTCAAGCAAATCTTTTATCTCAAAACATCCATCTGAGTATTTCGTATGCATATGTAAATTTATACAAAAATCTGGATTGGTAGGATATCCGTTTTCGTCTAGCATAGGATTAAAATTGGATGGTTTTGAATTTTTTAAAATTTCTTTTAATTCTTGATGACCAACTATAGAAGCCAATTTTTTTTGATCTGTAATCCCTAGGGAATTTGCCAATTCTCTTCTGTATTTTTCGTCTTTTGGGAAAAGCTTATCTCTTTTTTCTATGGGCATAATGCCATTTATAAATGGATTATAATTCATAATTCTTGTATTTGTTGTATTCAATAATGGGTTTACTAAGGATGTTAAGCGTCCAGAAAAGTTTATACCCGTTTTATTTTTTTTTATATTATTTTGTTTTATTGTTGATACAGTACCAATTGGCCTTATGTTCATGATAAAAAACCTATAATGTCCTTCCGCATAAATTACTTAATACTACCATACCTATGGTAAGTGGTTTTAGCGGATCTTTATAATTAGCATGGCCTGTATCAATTAAGACTATGTTGCCATTTTTGTCCTTCAAGAAGTTTTGAGGGTTCATATCATTTAAATATATTCCAACCTCTTGATATTTTTTAGCTGTAGGATGCATTCTAAAAATATAAACATTCTCAAAAATTTCTGGGTCAAATTCATCTATGCAAGCTTCGCCATCAGTAGCCTTGTATAAAATAGAACCCGTTAAATGATCATAAAATTGTACATCCGCAACACTATCTTCAAGACCGTTAAATTTTAAATAAAAATCAATCATTGCATTTGTGTATGGCATATCGGCTCTCAAATCTAAGTTTTCACGTATCCTATTGCTATACCAATCTGTACTTCTTGGGTAAATCGGATCGGCTTTTAGAATATAGTCACCTTGGTTTTTTGTTGTTATTCGATAAACTCTTTTTGCTGACTCACCAGGGCTAATTAATTTTACGCTATTTTCATTATTGTAGCCAAAACGTTTTTCTTCATTTTCTCCTAGATTTGCAATGTCATAAACAAATTTTCTATAGTCATTTGGCCATGTAAGTTCGTATGAAAATTTGCCTGCCGCAGGATCATCTGAGCCTGGCAAATTTCCAATAGTAAAATCGGTTCTGCCAGCTTTTTCGACAAGCACCCAAGGAGCTACATTTGGTGAAAATTTGACAATATCTTCCAATCCGGTGTTTTTATCTCGAAGCATTGCTCTATAATAATTTTTAAAAGCAACTTTATATCCTGCTATTTCATCTTGAAACCAAGAATTAAATAATTGTTCATCTTTTTCATTTGAAGCTATAGCAGAAACTAATTTGTTGTAAATTTCTTGAGATTCTTTTGGATTTTTTGTTAAACCAGCAACTAAAACTTTACCGGTTTCTTCTTCTTTGCATAAACCATATAAAAATTTTAAAGCCGTTTCACAATCAAGTCCTTTTTCGCTTAAGAAGTCTGCAATATTTGTTTTGTTTTCAGATGCTTGATGTAAAAATTCATCAGTCAAATTTTCTAACTCTTCACTACTTTCAGCAGTTCTTAGTTCGATTATTTTTGTTGTTAACTGATCAAGTGAATATAATTCATCACTGGACGCTTTTTCTGTTGAAATATTTGAGCCAAACGAGAGTTGAAATACGTCAGCAGTTAATTGTGGTTTTAGTTTAATTGTATTTGTAGCTGTTTTTGGTTGTATTAATTTTAATGCTGGCGACAAACTTCTGATTTGGTTTATATTTTGCAAGTTTAACATTTTTAATTCCTTTTTTTGATTTTTGCTGGTCGTATAAAGCATCTGAATTTTTTATTATGCTTTTTTTAAATGTTTTATTCACAAAAGTTTACAATCATTATTTTTAAATTTTAAACATGCAAGTTTTAATCTCTTCTTGTTTTTTATATGTATCATGAAAATTTTACCTATAATGAAATTTTGTAAACAAGAATACAATTTTAAGACCGAAAAATTTCACTCCAGTTTTGATGTTGTTCAGTCTTAAAAAGCTTCTTATCCTAAAAATTATTATTTATCATTTGGTAAAAAAATTCCTATTGAATTTAAGGATGCTAATTCGCTTGAAGAGGCTTATGACTTTGGAAGAAAACATTTTGGGGTTAAAAGTTATCATGGTTTTAGTGAAGAATCCTTATGTGTTTTGAATTTTATAAACCAAGGCCTTTGTGAGGCTATAAATACTTCGAAAACTCGCTTAAAAACCCCTGATCATATATGTTTTGATGATATTGGTATAAGTTTAATGCGAACAACAAAAAATCCAAGTTCGGTTTTAACCGTGAATAGTCAAATATATTCCCCGCAAGGATTAATTGGTGAAATAAAAAAAATGGTTTCAACTTTAATGCAAGATGGAGTTATTGATACATCTTGTAAGCTTAGTCCATATTTTGATAATTTCACTGTTGTTGAATATTTTAATGACGTATTTTCTAGGGCTGGTGGTGATTTAGATGGGTTGAATTATTCGCAAAGAATTGAACTATATACGGATTTAAGAAAATTTTATTCAAAAACTTCAAATTTAAATAAATATCCTAAAGATTTAATTGTTAAAATGCTAAGAGCTGGTTGTTATGGTGATTTTAAAAAAGATGATATTGATGCTTTTGAAGTTGAAATTTTACGTGAAGAAAATAAAAAATCAAATTTTGCAAATCTTTTTGGTTTTTTAACTGCTCATAAAAACAGTAAAATCGATTTTGATTTTAATTTTACAAGATACAAAACTTTATTTCATGAGCTTGGGCATTTGCAAAGTTATCTGTATAATTATCATTTTATAATTACTGATTTTAGGAATCCACAAGCTTACAATCCCACTATGAGAAAATGGCTCGAAAACTATGAAACAATGCAAGCTGCATTTGCAGTTTCGCCATATGCATGTTATGGGGTGCCAGAGTTTATTGCTGAAGCTTTCGCTCTACAATTGCAAGGATTGGAATTGCCTGAAAATTCAAAAAAATTATATAAAAGTTTGCATGGGCCAAAAGTTAAATTGCAAAATAACGTTTAAATTTTGACAACCCCATAATCTATAGTTTTTAGATTTTCAATTATTAAATAATTGTTATCTAATTTGTAGCCAAGTTCCTCTTTTTTGATGAAATAAGTTGGCCCGGAGCCAGACATTTGTAGGCCTAGTGAGTGTAAATATTTAAGTTCTTCGTATTTATCAATTAGTGCAAATTCCAAATCATTTGGCATATTAGATTGTTTTTTTAAATTATCATATGCAATATAAGCTTCTCGGGCAGAAATTTGAAGTTTTTTTGGTTTGACCAATGTTATTGGAAATTCAATAAACTTTTGCGAGGTCAGGATTTCACCTCTGCCTTCGCAAAGTTTTCTTCCACCTTCAAGGCAAAAGTTTAAGTCTGAACCAAGTTGACTTGCAAGATTGTGGAGCTCTTCTTTATCTAATGGCTTGTTGAAAATTTCATTTAAACCAAACAGTACTCCTGCTGCGTCTGTTGATCCACCTGCAAGGCCGGCGCAAACAGGAATATTTTTTTCAATATATATTTTAACTTCTTTGTTTTGTTTTATTGTTTGTAAGTATAATTTTGCAGCTTTGTGGCAAATATTTTTTTCGTCATAAGGAATTTCTTCACTATTGCCATTTAGTTTGATTTCATTTCCATCCGAGATTGAAATATTTAGATAATCAAATAAACTTATAGTTTGCATTATGCTTTTGATTGGATGAAAACCATCAGCATTAATGGGAAAAACTTTTAAATCAAGATTAATTTTTGCTGGGCATTTAATTTTTATTTGCATTAATTAAATTCCTCTAGAGCTACAGAAAGTTGCTGGATTTTTTCTAAAGAAAGCTTTTCGCCACGTGTCATTTTATCTATTCCAGTGTTTTCTAATGCTTTTTCAACTTCTATAAAGCCTGCATTAAGTAATGAATTTTTAACATTTTTTCTTCTTGCCATAAATATAGCTTTGACAGTTCTTTTTAAAAGACGAGTTATTTCAACTTTTGGTTTTTCGTTTATTGTAAATTTAACTAATGCACTATCTACTTTTGGGGCTGGTGAAAAGCAATTTTTGGGGACTTTTTTAATTATTTCAACGTCGCAATACATTTGAGATAAAATTGAAAGTTGACCATATTCTTTGTTTTGGCTGTTTTCATTTGCCACAATTCTATTTGCAACCTCCAATTGTACCATTAGAATAATTTCAGATATTCTTGAACGATTTTTGTGTGAAAGTTCATCAATTTCACCCAATAGATGAACTAAAATTGGACTTGTGATGTAGTATGGAATATTTGCGATTACTTTAATCTTGTCTTTTGTAAATGGTAAGTCATTTATATTTGTTTTTAAAATATCTTGTTCAATTAGGTGAAAATTTTCTTTATCACCAAGATTTTTATTTAAAATATTTATTGCATCTCTATCTATTTCAAGAGCAACTACTTTGGATGAATTTTCGATAAGTTGTTCTGTTACAAAACCAAGGCCTGGCCCGATTTCCAAAATTTCATCATCTTTTTTTGCGTTGCTTGATATAAAATCAATAATTTTTTCATCTATTAAAAAATTTTGCCCTAAAGATTTTTTCGCTTTAAATTTTTTAGCTCTTAAAATGTAATTTAAACTCATATATTAATCTTATCATAAATTATACTTATAGCTAACTTGTGAAATTATTATTTATGCTAAGATTTGAATATGTTAAATTTGGTTGATAAAAAACAAACAAAAAATCATAATAAATTAACTTTTAGACAAATAAATGATTTTTATATTGGGAATGTACAAGGTTTAATTGGGCTTGAATATGAAAGATTAAGCTTAGATAAAAACACTTTTGAGAATGCAAATTATGAAAAACTAGAAAAAATTATAAAAGAATTTTCTGCTATAAATCGTTGGGAATTGATTTTAGATAATGAAACTGTTATTGGGGCAATCTCTGACAATGGCTCTTCTATTTCATTAGAGCCCGGTTGTCAATTAGAAATAAGTCTTGCGCCCAAAAAAGATATAATTGAAATTGAAATTGAATTATTTAAAATTATAAATAAAATTGATAAAATTGCTGCTTTATATGATGTTATCTTTCTTGGTTATGGAATCAGTCCAAAATCTTGCGTTGATGATATTGAATTATTGAACAAAAGAAGATATAAGATTATGAATGATTTTTTACCTATGTGTCAATATGGTGAATTCATTCCCAGGATGATGCGTCAAAGCGCCGGCATTCAGATTAATGTTGATTATTCTGATAACATAGACGCTTATTATAAACTTAAATTTTTTAATTTAATTATGCCTTTTGTATCGGCTTTATTATCAAATAGCCCTTTTGAAAATGGAAAATTAAGTGATAAAAAATCGATTAGAAATAATGTTTGGCGTTTTTGTGGAAGAAATCGATGCAATTTGTTTTACAAAAATATTTTTAATAAAACTTTTGCTAAAAAGAATGTGTTTAAAAATTATATATCCTGCATTCTTGATGTTCCTATGATATATATAGAGCGTAATAACGAAATAATTGAAATTAGAGGCGAAATAACTTTTAGGGAATTTATGAAAAAAGGTTATATGGGTTATTTTGCCACTTTTGAAGATTATATTTTGCATCAAAGTTTATGTTTTCCTGATGTTAGGTTAAAAAAATATATTGAAATTAGAAATCATGATAGTTCTGATCCAAAAATTGCTTTGGCATTATGTGCACTTTATAAGGGTTTATGTCGGTGCGATATTTTGAAACTTTTATCTGAATTTAAATTCTTAAAAGTTTATGAAATAGATAATTACGCTATGTCTACCATTACTCAAGGTCTTGATTATTCCTTGACTTGTAATTTGAATTCATGGGATGTTGTTCAAAAAATTGTAAATTGCGCAAAGGATAAGTTGTCAACACGTGAAATATTTTATTTAGACCCTATTTTTGAAATGTTGAAATTAAAAGAAACAAGAGCTGATTTATTAATTGCCTCAAAAATCAATAATATTAGCCTGTTTAAAAAGTACATAAATTCTTCATTTTAAAGTATTTAATTTATTAACAAATATTACATTTTTTTTAAAAATTGCATTCAAGAATTGCTTTGGTAAAATTTTAGTATGAGTAGAGTTTATTTGTTATTTAATGATTTAGGTGCCAAAAATCTGGTTAATTCTTATTTGCTATCACAAAATGATATAAAATTAATGGAGTCTTTTGGTGAAATTGAAGATGTGTTAACACAAATTCATCATTTTTGTCCAGATATTATTTTAATTGAAAGTGGCTATAAAAATAGCGAATTACTTGTGCGTCAAATTAAATCAAATCAAAGAAATGAAAATACGCAAATTATTTTGTTTTTAAATAAAAACGAGCAATGCGAGTTTGCTAATTTAGCAGATGGGTTTATTGAATATCCGGTAAATGAACAAATTTTGTTTTCAACTATTCAGTCTCATACAAAGATTAAAAAATCATTAGATAGGCTTTATGAAAATAACAAAGAATTATCTAGAAGTTTATATCAATTAAATGTTTTATATAATACTAGCTCTCAATTTACAGGAACGCTAAATACTTCAAAATTGTATGACATTATGATTGAAGCTATGGAAAAAACGTTGAGTTTTGACATTTCTTGTGTGTTAATTTTGAATTCAGAGGGCAAACCTGTATTTAATCTGAATACAATGCATGAAGCAAGCGAAAACTTGATTGATGCACTTAAAATTCGCTCAATATTGAATTATAGAAATGAATTAGAAAAAGATTCAGCTTTTACTTCGTTTGATACTGATTCAATTGAAATTATTCAAAAAACAAAGCAAGCTCGCTCTAATAAAATGTTTGGAATTGAAACCATAAGTTATGATTCCTTATTCGCTCCAATAAAAATTGGAAATGAGTTTTTTGGTGTAGTTGAATTGTTTAGGCAAGTTCCATTTCAAAATGAAGATGTTACATGCTTTCAAGCAATTACCCATCAAGTTGCATTGCCTTTAAGAAGTGCGAAGTTGTATGAAGAAATTTCAACTACAAATAAAAAGCTTGAAAAATTGGAAAAACTAAAGTCTGAGTTTGTTTCTATTGTTTCTCATGAACTTAGAACCCCTCTTACTCCTATTAATAATTCCCTAGAAATTGTTTTATCAGAACAAGCAGGTGAAATTTCTGCTGAAGCTAAAAATTTCATTTCAATGGCTAAAAGAAATATACAGAGATTGTCTGGAATTATTGAAGATTTGCTTGATTTGTCTAGAATACAGACTGGTAAATTGGATTTTAATTATAAAATTTGCAATATTACTTCTTCTTTGGAGCTTTTGCAAAAGACTTTTTTGCAAGTTGCAACTGAAAAAAATATAAGTATAAATCTTTTAATAAATGAAGAATTGCCACAAATTTATGCTGACATTAGAAGAATAGAACAGATTTTTTCAAATTTGGTTTCAAATGCGCTTAAATTTACTCAGCAAAATGGTGAAATTAATGTTATTGCATCTGTTATCAAGGCTAATGAAATTCAGCAAGATAAATTAATAAATCCTATTATTATTCCAAACATGAAATATGTAAAAGTGAGTGTTGTTGATAATGGAATCGGTATTAAAGAAGAGGATATTCCAAAAATCTTCGATAAATTTTCTCAAATCGAATCATCCTTAAAGAGAAATAATGGCGGTGTCGGCTTGGGTTTAACAATTACCAAGCAACTTATTGATTCTCATTTAGGTGCAATTGAAGTTATATCGCAAGAATCTTGTGGATCTACATTTAATGTTTATTTACCCTTGCTTGACGATATTAAAATGTTTGCTATGGATTTGTCTCATGCATTAATAAATAATGATGATGTTGGCATTTTGAAAATTAAATATAATTCAAAAATTAATTTAATTGATCAGCTGAAAGAGAATAAACTTTTGAATTTATCTCAATTTTCAAAAGAAGTTAGTTTATGTCATGGGGAAAAAACTGAATATTGCGCTTGTATTCCAAAAGTTTCGTATGATTCATTTGAAGCGTTGGTATGCACATTAAATGAATATTGCGAAAAAATAAGAGAAAATGATCATGATATAATGTTGTTTAAAATGCATAGCACTAAAGATGGTTATGATGCAATAAAAATAATCAAAAGTTTGGCCGGAGAATGAAAATGAAAAAGATTTTAATAGTTGATGATGAAAGAGATATTGTTGAAACCCTTTCATTTATGTTAAAAGCAAAAGGGTTTGATTGTATTTGCGCGTACGATGGCGAAGAAGGGTTGAATCTTGCAAAAACTGTAAATCCAGATATGGTTATTTTAGATGTTATGATGCCAAAAATTAACGGGTATAAAATTTGTAGATTATTAAAATTTGATAATAAGTATAAAAACATTCCAATTATGATGGTTACCGCAAGAAGTCAAGATGAAGATAAAATAATTGGTGAAGAAACTGGGGCTGATGAATATATTACAAAGCCATTTGAATTTTCAGAAGTTTTAGAGAAAATTAATAAACATTTAGCATAGTGTTAGGTATAAAATGGATTTATTAAACGGAAATAGCTCTTTAGACAATAAAACAATTGACAAATTAAAATATGACTTGGTGCGTGATGGTATCGTAACATATGATGATATAGAACATGCAACTGAACTTGCTTTAGCTCAAAATACTAATATTGGACAGATACTAATTAATACCCAAATGATAGATGAAGCTGTTTTGATGCGTTTTTTGGAAGAAAAGCTTCATACTCCAAGCGTTGATTTAGAAAATTATTCCATTGATAAAAAATGTTTAGAATTTATTTCTTATCAAGATGCTATTCGATTTAAAATATTACCATTATTCGTTATTGAAGATACTTTAACAGTTGCAATGGCTGATCCGATGGATTTATTTTCAATTGACAAAATTATGCAAATTACTAAAAAGAATATTGATCCGGTAATTGCATCTGAAAAAAGCATACTTAAAAAAATTAATGAATACTATGATGTTAAATCCAAGGTTGAAGATATAAAACTTGGCGATTCTAATAATTACGCCTGGCAAGAAGAACTTCATAATGATGATTTATCTGCTGAGCACATACAAACGCTATTTAGGGCGATTTTAAAGCAAGCTATTAGTGAAAATGTGCATGAATTATATTTTGAAAATACTTATGAAGGATTAAGTGTTAATTTTAAAAAAGCTGAAAAAAATATTCAAACTGGCATAATTCCAAGTCTTTTGACAAATCCTTTTGTTCAATCTTTAAAATTGATGTCAAATCTTGATCCTAATGTTTTTGAAATTCCTCAATTAGGCAAATTAAATTTTAATGTTGATGAAGCTGAATTGACTGCTAGTGTTAGTGCATTTCCAACGATTTCTGGTGAAAGAATTCTAATTAAAATTTATCATCCACCGATGGAAATTGAAAAGTTAAGCATTGCTCAGGATAGAATTGAGTTAATAAGGAATTCGCTAAATATACCCGGTCTTGTTTTGATTTGCGGTGCTTCTTTGTCTGGTAAAACGCATTTGATTTATTCTATTTTATCCAATTTAATTTCGGAGTCTAAAAACGTTATGACCTTGGAATCAATTGCAAAATATAGATTAAAAGGTGTTGCGCAGTGCGAGTTGAATGAAAATATAGGATTTAATCTAGATAAAGCAATGAGATTTATCGAATTTCAGTCTCCTGATATTATTTATTTTGAAGGTATAACTACAAAAGAAGGGCTTGACTTCTTTACATCTTTAACTTTGAAAAACAAAACCTTAATCACTGAATTTTTAGCTGAAAATATGGATGATTTAAGAAGAAAATTTGAATTTAGTGAATTTAATATGTTTAAATCCGTTATCAGTTGTTTGATATTTATTCATGGTAAAGATAGTATAGAAGTGTTTAACAAAGCTGAATTAGATAAATATTTAATTTAGAATATTTGATAGATAATCTGCTATTAGCTTATGATTTTCTATGTCGTAGTGTAAGCCATCGATTTTTGAAACAGTTGCAATATTGTTTAAATTAACTAATGTGCAATCGTTTTGCTTAGATATATTTTTGTAAATTTCTGGTAATTTTTTTGATTTTTCAATAGATTCACTGTTAAATAATTGTGCAAAATTGCTATTTAAGATACATTTATCTATCAGACTTGGGCATAACAAAATAATTTTTATTTCTTTGTCAATCGATTTTATAAGCTGCGTTAATTTGCTTTCCAGTTCTTTTAAGTCTGTATTGTATTGAGTTTGTAAATCATTTATTCCGATTTGTAAGATTATGTGCGTTATGCCATTATTTAAATATTTTGGCAAAGTTAAAATTGAATTTAAGTTATTAGAATTATTAAAAATCGTGCGATTATTACATCCGCATTCTATTACATTAAAGTTTTGTTTTAAAATTCCGCTCCAGCGTTCTTTTTCGTTATGTCTATTAAAATCTTTTGGGTTAAAACCGTATGTGTTGGAATCTCCGAAGCACAAAATCTCATTCATATGACAATTTTAAAATACTTTGTAATTGTATGCAATATATAATTGTTAAGAAATATTAACAAAACAAAGTTAATTGCGCAATTAATTTATCTAAAAATACTTTATTAAAATGTAGGTTAGTTTAAATTTAATAGTTAGTGGGGTTTAATTATGAGTTATGGATTATGTGTTCCAACTGGTACTTATTTTGGTGACGGATATACTTCGCTTGGATCTGGGAGTTCTTATTCGGGTTCAGGTTATAACAAAGTAGTAACATCTGCAAATATTAATTCAATGTCTCGAAATACTGGTGCTGGATATAATTTCGCAATGACAAAAGTTGGTAAAAATATCAAAAATGGCGAAATTGAAAAAGCCTTATCGAAATATCAGGAACTTTTTGATGAAATTAAAGCATCAAATAGTTATGGAAATAAAACTATTGACAATTATCAGGTACAGACAATAATGTCAAATGCATTTATTAATGCAACAGGTTGTGATATTACCGATGCTATCGATTCTAAAACAGCAAAACCTATTGTTTCGGGTATGTTACAAGGTATTCCAATAATCGGTTTGTTTGTTGAAGATACAACAAGGGCCGAAGCCTATGCTGCATTAGATAATGAAAATGCGTCATTTAAAGATAAAGCAAAAGAATATGGCGGAGCAATAGCATCTGGGGCTGCTGTGGGTGCGGCAATTGGAGCTTGTTCTTTTATTCCTTTTGGACCTGTTGTAGGTGGAGTAATCGGTGCAGGCGTAGGAGCTTTGCAAACATTCTTAAAAGATATTTTTTAATTTAACAACTAATCCTAATTAACAATTGACCTCTAAAAAACCCTCTCAATCGAGAGGGTTTTTAAATTACATATCGTTATCTTTTTCTTCAAGTAGACTTTTCTTTGTTCTTAATTGAAGATATTCGCTATTTTGAGGAATTACCATATCTCCTGTTAGAAGAATATAAATTGTTTTTCCTGATTTAATATTAAATTCCATTAAAGGTTTTTTCTGATGTGCTACTGCAATCAAATACTCTTTTTGAGACATTTTATAATTTGATAATTTTTTAGCTTTTTTAGCATTTTTAATATCACTTACATAAATAACTTTGTCATCTTTAGTAAATGGAACGCCTGCCATATCGTATGTTTCACCCGAAGGTAATGAATATTTGTGGAATACTACCGTTGAAGTTTCTGGTTTTGATCTCCAATCACTATATCCAATTTTATCTACACGTGCATAGAATTCAGTTCCTTTTGGATATAAGAAAGTTCCTTGGGTGGTATAAACATCATTTGGAGCAGTGAATCTGTATTCATGACCAACTAAATCTTTTCTTGTTTCAACAACATCTAAAGCAGTACCAATTAATATATTTCCGGCTTCAATAATTTTTTTGTTGTCATAAACTTGAACTTTGTTGTTTGGTGCAAAAGAAACCATATCTAAAGTGTTTTCAGCAATGAAAACTGATTTGTCGAAATCAAGACCATTATCTTCTTCGTCTTCATCGCTTATTGCGGAATTATACAAGTCTTTATATTGGTCTTTGACTTTATCTAAGTTGTTTGCAATTTTATCAAACAAAACAGCTGCTTCTGCTCTTGTTAAATCTTTGTTTGGTGTGAAGCTTAGTAAATCTGGGTGATTTACATATAAACCGTTTGCAACGTTTTTAATCCAAGCGCGACGTGCCCAAAGAGGAATTTCTTTATAATCGCTAAATCTTGTAATATCACCTGCAACATATTGTGCATTTGTAATATTAGCAATCATACTCATTGTTTCATTATGATTGATTGCCAAATTGGGTTTAAATGTTTTATCTGGGTATCCGAATGCCATTCTGATTTGCTCAGATAGAGTGATATTTTTTTTATTTGGAGTTAAATTGTCTATATCTTTAAAGCTTGTTCTTTGTATGATTTCTTCATTTTGGCGTTGGATTACTTTTAATAATGCTGTAACAAATTCGCTTCTAGACATATTATCTTCAGGTTTGAATTTATTGCCATCGATAACATATATATATCCATTTTGTATCGCTCTAACTATTTCTTGACCAGCCCAGTAATCGCTTCTAACGTCTACGATTTCAAGCGCATTTGCAACGTTTAATAGTAAAATTGCAAATGTTGCCACTAAAAACTTTTGAAACTTTTTCATTTAATACCTCTTAATTGGTCTTTTGACAATATTACAAGATAATCTTACAATAATATG
Source organism: Candidatus Gastranaerophilales bacterium (assembly GCA_017560095.1). Lineage (GTDB taxonomy): Bacteria > Cyanobacteriota > Vampirovibrionia > Gastranaerophilales > Gastranaerophilaceae > RUG14156. The sequence continues at coordinate 215,051 of JAFYOU010000027.1, read as the reverse complement.
GTATTAAAATCAATTAATTTTATCTAAAATTTGATTGTAGTCAATATTTAAGCAATCAGAATTTTTGCAATTATAAGTTCTTTTGTGCCATAAACAAGGTCTGCAATTGCAGTTATTTTTAATTACTTTTATTTTTTGATTTTGTGGCACTAATTTAATTTCATTTGTTGGGCCAAAAATTGCAAAAATATCTGCATTGACACAAACTGCAACATGTAATGGTGCGCTATCAACGCAAACTACGTGGCCTGAATTTTTCATAATAAAAGCCATTTCCATTATGTTTTTTGTTTTATTATAAAAGTTTATAAAATTTGAATTACTTGAAATTTCATTGATTTTTAAAATTTCTTCTATTAAATCTTTATCATCTTTGGTTCCCAAAAGAACTACCTGTTTGCCTTTAGCTAATAGGCCAATAATCAAGTTTTTCCAAAAATCAATATTTGGACATTTAAATATATTTTTTGAAATTGACATTTTAGATACGCCTGGATGAATACAAATATATTCATTTTTCTTTAATTCAGGCGCCAAAGAAAATTCTCCCATAATATCAATTGTTGGGTCTTGATATTCATTTTTAATTATTGGTTTTGCTAAATCATGATACATTTGTCCGGCATATTGATTCTCGTTTAATTGCACTTTTTTAGTTAAAAGAAAACCAGTTTTTGAGTTGTAGCCTATTTTTTCTTTAATGCCTGTTAAAAAAAGAATAATAGCCACAAGTGGGTTTTTACCGCTTGAAATAACGCAATCAAATCTTTTGAACCATGTGGTTGTTATAAATTTAATAATATTTAGATATTTTTTAACACCAGAAGCTTTGATATCAACATAAATCAATTCGTCGATTAGATTTGTTAAGTCTTTAATGCCTTTAGAGCGAGGTTCAAGCGCTAGTGTAATTTTTGAATTAGGGTATTGTTCTTTAACCGATTTAATTGTTGGCAAAAATAGTATTTCATCGCCAATTCCACCGTAATTTATAAATAAAATATTTTTATAACTTTTCATATGATAATTATGAATTTAAAATTTTTTAAGTCAATCTATTGACTTTATGTTTTGTTGTTGGTAAATTTGAATTTGCGATATTTCGTATGATTCCTTTCGGGATGTAGCAAGGACTCCTCGGCAGCAAGGAGGTGCGCAAATCCCGCGGGTATTGAAACTAAGAATTTAATGACAATTGAATTATATTTCGGGATGTAGCGCAGCTTGGTAGCGCACCTCGCTTGGGACGAGGGGGTCGCAGGTTCGAATCCTGTCATCCCGACCATAAAAGAGAGTTTCTTGCTGAGACTCTCTTTTATTATGCCTAAAAGCGCTTACACGGGTATCTTTATTGAATCTTTTTAAATTAAAAACAATTTCATGGTTCAATATAGGTATTCTTATTTGTTATGATATGCATTACTATGTTTATTAATAATTTATTTCATTTGACAAGTGTCAATATGCACATTAATGATTATTTGTTTGATATCTAAAGTTTACAAGTTTATTTTTTTAATTTTTCTATGCCATTTTTAATAAGTTTGTATGATGCATATCCAAATGTGGCAAAAATTGCAACTCCAGCAATGGCGCGACTTTTATTTTGTTTGATTCCAGACAGACCATCTCTTTTTAAACAATCAAATATGGCGCCAATTTTAGTAGATGCAACTTTAACCGGCTTGTCTGATTTTAGAGCAAAATCATTTGTATCTGGAATGAAATTGTCAGAAAAAAACTTATCTGTGCCACCAATATAAAAAGTTTTTGAACCTTTTCCTGTTATAAATTTGGACAATGTAAATAATGTACTTTTTTTATCGGTAAAGTTTCTTTTGATATCTTCGATAATTGTTTCTTGGCTTTTTATATCCATAATATTTGCGCATTTATATATTATATTTTGTATCTTTCGATAAATGGTTTTAAGAATGCTTTCAATTGGAGTGTTTTCGCATTTTTTAATTTTAGAATACAACTTTTCTTGGCCAGATGCTTCTAATATATCTTTGAAATTAATGGGTGAATCAGCAAGAGTTTTTTTCCAATCTTTATGAAAACCGGTAATATGAACAAATTTTTGAGAATTTTCTTGAAATGCGCCAACTAATCGCGCAGCGCCAGTACCGCCGTATTTTGGATTTAAAATTTTACCCGATTTGATAATATTTTTTGCATTTGCAGTGTTTGTAGTATGGGTTTCGATTCTTACGCCTAAGGCTCTTCTTAAACCTGATGTAATTGCCCTTTTTCCGAGATAAGCACCTGTGCCAATTGATGCAATAGCGCCTATTTTATTTCTATTTTTATTTGTAGTGTTAATATTTTGAGCTTTCACTTTAAGTCTCCATATTGATTTAAAGTATTTTTATCAAAAAAAATTGCTCATATATTTTGCATGTCGGAACGACAAGATAATTTTAAAGAAATTTATACTAGGCAATACTCTCTGCTGAAAGTGTGTTTGTTTTATATTTGCGTTTGAAATTTATTTTATTTATTATTGTTTATTTTGTTTTTTAATATAAGTCTTTATTAACATTTTTGTTTCATTGGATATTTTGAGCGATTCTCGAATTTTTTGAAGAGTTTTGTTGTAGGTTATTTTATCAAGTTTGCATTTTGATGATTTTATATAATTTAAACATTTTTGTGGGTATTTCCCCATAATTGTTGCAAATGCCCAAGCTACACCCATTTGTGAATAATAATTATCTGTGTTTAGGGAGTCTAAAACTTTAAAAACTTTATCTATATATTCATCATTAAGATAATGTGATAATAAAATAACCGAGACAATTCTGCTTTCAAATTCTTTTTTAGAATTTTTATACTGCATTAAAAAATCCCATACAATTTCTTGATATTTTCTTGCTATTTTAAAATTTTGACATAAAGAGTCATTAATTGCCCAATCATCAACATATGGAATAAAATTTTCAAAATACTTGAGTAATGTATTTATATCGTCTTTTATATAACCAATAAGAAATGCGTGTAAAAGTTTAAGTTCATATGTTGAATAATCATTTTTTTCTATAAATTCTTTATAGTTATCTTTTGCGATAGTTTTTGCAAATTTTCTTAATTCAGGAATAGATATTCCAAATTTTGTTCGTTTGATTTCGTTTAATTCTTTTTTGATTTTAGTTAATTCCATGATCTGATTATACTAAAAATTCAGTAAATCAATTAAATTTTTGTTATTTGTTGCTGATGCCATATTAATTATTATTTGCCTAATCACATTTTAGTCTAAGGTTTTTATTTATTCCTATAACTGTTGTTTTAAATTTATTGTCTTTTATTTTCCCATTTAAAAGCGTTAATAATAAGAACCTCAAAAAGTTGTAATTCATCGAGGAACTAAAGAAGTTTTGATACTGATGAATTAGAATACACCGATAAAATTATAATTAATGCTTAATTGATTCTTGAGATTGTTGTTAAAGGTTCAGACATTTCAAGAATTTTTGCAGAATATTCTGCTTCTTTGCCCGAGCATAGTAGTGATAATGTATAAAACAAAAAAGCTAGAAATTCTAGCCTTTTTGTTATTGTTCTAAAATACCCATTTCATTAGCTTTTTGCCAAAATCCACTATCACCACCACAAGCATACGTCATTGGTAAACTATTTAATAAGTATATTTGTGCTTGGAAAGAAACATCATTTCTGTTTAATTTTTCGCCTTTATTCTTCATAGCACTCATAAATTTATTAATTATAGTTACTGTGTCTTGTTTTGCACCTTCTCGTTTGTCTTCAGGAATAGGGTCTTTACACCAATCTGCAGTATAAGTTCCATAGTATGCTACATTTGTAAGTGCATATAATAAGTTTAAGTAGTTTGGTTTTACTGGATCATGACCTTTTTCCATATCAATTAGATTAATAGCACCTTCTTCTGTATCAACTAATAAGTTATTTGAATTTAAGTAGTCAAAATCGTAACCAGTTTCTGAAGCTTTTTTGAAAGTTTCAATTAATTTTTCATATGATTCTACAGGTAATTCTGCAACTTTACGAATGGTTCTTGCATATTTTTCTTTTCTAGACGGTGCTTCATATGGTTCAACACCCGGTTTTGTATGAGTGCTCCATTCTCCTTCTACTAAAGTTTCAGGTGGTTGTACGCCAATTGATTCTCCGTGTTGTCTTCTTAAAACTTCAATTTTAGTATTTTTCCAAGAATATTCTTCTGGTCTTGCATCTTTATCTGGAATTGTAATAGTGGCAACTTCTTGACCAACATTAATGTCATCATTGCCATCAACGACATTTAATTCAGCAATTCCAATATTTTCTTCACATAAAGTCCATTCTAAAGATCTTGTACTAATTCTTAAAATGTAATCGTCGTTACCAGGAATTGAAAATGCAGTATGTATAAAACCAGAACCAATTTCATTTTCTTTGTTAGTAATAATATCTAATAATTGAGTTTGTACAAAATCTGTTTCTTCAGCCCATTTTTGGAAATCACTTTTATCTGCTTTTATTTCATTTCCTTTAAAACTAACATTGTTTGTACTTTTTACAAAAACGTCTCGTGTTAAGCCTTGATTGATTGGTTGATTTGCTCTTGCAAAATTATTAGTGATTTTTGTAAAATTAATTGGGCTAATATTCAACATACCTATTCTCCTTTATCTGTATTTTGATAAAGAAGATGAATATTAAAAAATGACTAAATTACATACTTTGTTAACAAAAGTTTACGTATTATTGCTATATTTTACCAATTGGTTGTTTTTTAATTCTAAATATATACATTAGAATTGCTTGGGCAAGCCAAAATAACAAAAGGAATAAACATTTTGTTCGATTAAAAAATTCACTCATTCTGCCACCCCAATTATTTAATACATTCTAATAGTCATCCGCCCAAACAACTTTACTAACGATATGGAAGTTATCTGTTTCTAGTGAAACTTTAAATGGATTATAATTTAAATTATCACTTTTAACTTTTAATTTTTTTCCCGGCAATATTTGCAATCTTTTTACATGCAAGGCATCATCTAATGCTATCGCATAAATACCAACATTTTTAAAGTCTGTGATGTTTTTATCAACTAAAATAACCCCACAATCTTTATTGGGCTAGTAGGACAATCCATTGAATCACTACTAACAGTTAATAATACCCATGAATCAGGTGATTCATGTGTATTTTTGCGCCTCGACTGTTTAAAATCTACTCTATAAAGGGTGTATTTACGGTTTGTTATTTGTTGCTGATGCCATATTGATTATTATTTGCCTAATCACATTTTAGTCTAAGGTTTTTATTTATTCCTATAATTGTCGTTTTAATTTTATTGACTTTTATTTTGCCATTTGAAAGCGTTAATAATAAGAACATCAAAAAGTGGTTCTTTTTTTGTTTAGAGTGTTATAATTGGTATTATGATTAAAGTTTTGTTTGTATGTTTAGGTAATATTTGTCGCTCTCCTATGGCACAGATTATTTTTGAAAATTTGGTAAAAGAAAATTGCCTTGAAAGCAAATTTGAAATAGATTCAGCCGGAACTGAAGGTTATAATGAATCTTGTGGTGCTGGAATTCATCGAGGAACTAAAGAAGTTTTGAGGCGTAATGGAATTTCGTTTAATGAACATTATTCAAGACAAATGTGTGCATATGATTATCATTATTATGATCTTATTATTGCGATGGATAGTGAAAATATTATCGATATTAAAAGAATTATTGGTGATGATACTGATAATAAAATAAAAAGACTTTTAGATTTTACAATGAATCCAAGAAACATTGAAGATCCTTGGTATAGTGGAAATTTTGATAAAACTTATGAAGATATATGCGAAGGGTGCGAAGCGCTTTTAAATGAAATTAAAACTAGTTTTAAACTATAATTATTGCCTTGTCTTGAAGAGTTTGCGTTTATATTATAAACTGATTTTAGATGGTTTTATGGGATAAGTTGGAATGAAAAAAACAGCATTTACTCTTGTTGAGGTTACAATAGTTCTTGTTTTGATTGGCGTATTAGCTACAATTTTACTTCCTGTTGCTTTTAATAGTACACCTGATAAAAATCTTGTTAAATTCAAAAGAGCATATGATACTTATATAACTGCTCTTCAAGAACTTATTAATTCTGATAAATATTATTTGAATGGTGATATGAGGGTAAAATCAAACGGAGAATTGATTGATTATACTCATGAAATTGATAGTGCTTATTTTTGTGAATCTTTTAGCAATTTTATTCATTTAAAAGAAAAAAGTTGCAAAAAAAATGGCTCAGCTCTTGTTTCAGCCTTGCCTACTTTTGAAGGGCAACGAGTAGATTGTCCAGGTGGCTCAGTTACTTGGAATCCCGGGGAGACACACCATGCCGAGGCTTTTTGTAACCCTCCAAATAAGTCTAATATTTCTTATGTGAAAGATATAAATAATGTTCTATATTATTATGCTCCGCAAAATTTTAATTCCGAAACACATGGTGTGCCATTTTCAGAATATTGCGTGGATGAATTTGGTAATTCTTTACAATATGAATTTCATTGTATAGATATAGACGGTTTTGATTATGGAGAAGACCCTTTTTGGATAGCCCTTCGATACGATGGAAGAATTGTCAATAGTCCTCGTGTGCAAGAATGGCTTGGTAAATTTTCAACAAAAGCTAATTAATTATGAATTTATTTATTAGATTATATAATTTTGGATAGTTGCACTTCTATGTATTGCGCAACTTCTTTTTTGTCACAAGTGATATCGACAATTTCTTTGTTTTTGGTGTTAATTCTTAAAAAATATTTTATACCTGATTTTTCAATATTAATTTTTTCTATTTCTATAAAAGGTATTGTTATATAATTGAAACTTGAAAATCTGTTTAAATTGGCGCAATAAATTACTCTGTCTCTGCTAAAATCAATTATTAATTTTGTGTAAGGGGTTGTATTGATTAGTTTGTCAGTTTTGTTGTTAAATCCTTGGGCGATTTTTTTAAGGTTGTGATCTATAACAAAATTTTCAAATTCCGAAATTTGTTCTTGATTTGCTATGTAATTGATTGTGCGATGCTCATTATATAGTTTAAACAAGATTCTATTATCTCTATAATCTACTTTATCTATTTTATCTATTATTATAGATTGAAGTGAATTTGTACCGTTTGTCAGATATGTAGTGTTGCTATAATTATCAAAATAAATTGAATTATGAGCTATTTGGCTATATTTTTCTTTTATTAATTTTAATAAGTCTTCGTAAATATTCTTTAAAAAATAGTTGTTATATGTGAACAATTGCTGTGCAATTCCAAAAATTGGCGCTTCAAAATAATTAAATTTTGTATCTATTGTAAAATGTTCTTTTCTAAGATTTATTTTCCCGTATTGATTTTTTGGGTTTAATTTTAAATATGCAAACGTAGAATTATATTTTGAATAAGCCCAAAAATAATTGCATTCCCAATCGCTTGAACTATAGCTTGTAAACTTGCATTCGGGAAATTTGTTTTCAATTCTTTTTATTAGTGATAATTCAAAAATATTGTGCAAAAAGTCAACTATTTCTTTGTTTAATGGGTATATGTTTAAACTATTTATTTCACCTTTTTTTAAGTAATAAATTTTTCCTGAAATATTTTTTTCAATTTTTTCGATAAAAGACAGTGCTATTTCTTGGTATACATAATATCTTGGGTTGTTAGGATTAAAATTTTTAATTATCGCAATTTTTGTTTTACTTTTGTTAAGTGCAATTGATAATTTTTTATTAACAAAATGTATTTCCGTTGGATAAAAACAAGCTTCATCCAATATATCTTGTAATGTTTTTATTGATTTAATCTTGTTTCTTTTTTCATAATTAATTATTAATATTGAAAGCAAAATAACTAATACTAACACTATCCCGATTAAAAAAAATAAGCCGATTATATTCATTTATTTAAATAACTTTCTTCTAATGACCAACATTGTCTTGTTAAGTAAAAACTATCCATTATATTTAAAAACTTATCTATATATTTTTGCATTGTGTTTTCTTTTATTATTGCTTGGCCCTTGTTTATTAAATCATCTTTTATTGCTAAATCATTTAAATTTTGTATTTTAGCTACTATGTCCATTTCATCCAAGGGGTTAAAATATAAAGCTGCTTTTTTTAGTTGTTGAGTATATCCTAAGTGATTTGAAATCAAAACTGGACAATTAAAATATAACGCTTCTAAGGCTGAAATGGTGTCTGGGCCAGCCAAGCTTGGATACACTAATGCGTATGCATTTTTATATAATGAAGCCATTTGTTTTTGATTAACATAATCTAAAAAAATAACTTTTTCTTGTAAATCTAGTTTTTCAACTTGATTAATTAAGTATTTTTTATTCCCTCTATCAAGTCCAGAGAAAACAACTTTTAGATTAATATTTTGCTCTTTCATTATTTGCGCTGCTAAAATTAGGCGTATATGATTTTTGTGGCTCCAAAACTGGGCTGGGTAATATATGTAATTGTTTTTGGATAAATCATTCCATTTTAAAAAGTTTTTATCTTCTTTTGTTTTTTCAATCCAATTCGGATAAGGAAGATTTATGACTTCGGTGTTTTCGTCTATGACATCGTAAAGAGCTATGATGTCATTTTTTACCACATGATTGCAAGTTAGAATTCTTGTCGCACCTGTTAAAAATAAATTTAATTTTTTATCCATTCGTTCAAAAACGGAATTTGTACTAAATTCTGGAAAGTGTGGCAAGATTCTGTGTGCAACATCTCTAATTGCTGCAAAATACGGTATTTCTATATGCTCGTGAAGATATGGAGTTAAAAAGAATACCGCATTGATGTTATCTTTTTTTAAGCGATGATTTAGCGAACGATAAGGGGTTTTATAGAATTTTATCGAAATCGGATTAAGCCCTAATTGGGGTTTTTTGTAGTATTTTAAATTGACAAAACGTGCATTTTCTTGTTCTTTGAAGTCTTGTTTTTGTCCAAAATAATAAAAGACAAACTCGTGAGCCGTATCTTGTTTTAGCAGTTCTTCAACAAATGAAAGTTCAAATGTTAAATCTCCTACTGAATTTGGTTTTTTGATGTCCCCTAAATAAATGCCTATTTTCAAATTTATACTCCGTAAAATTTAAGACGGTCAGATTAAATTTATGCAAATTAATAATCTCAACCGTCTTTAATTTTGTTTTATTAAAAGCTTCACTTACGCTTTAGTAAATTTCCCTGCTCTGATACAAGATGTGCAAACAGACATTCTTTTAACTGTGCCGTTTGCTAATCTAACTTTTACTGATTGCAAGTTTGGCAATTGTCTGTGTACATGTTGTTTATGAGAGAACGAAATCTTAGCTGCTTTTAGTGAACCTTTTCCACAGATTTCGCAATATACTGACATTTCTACATCCTTTCATAAGTATTTGTTATTTTAATAATATCTGCTCAACAAAAAAAATCAAGGGGTTTGTTTTGATTTGTTAATTTATGCTATCATTTGTTTATGAAAATTTTAGTTGGCGTATCGGGCGGCGTTGATTCAGCGGTTGCTTTACATATATTAAAATCTCAAGGGCACAGCGTTGTTGGCGCCATGATGAAAATTTATAGCGGAGATATAAAGTCTATTGCTAATTCCTGTTATGGTACTGACAAGGTTAAGGAAGAAAATGATGCGCTAGCAAATTGTAATCATGTTGGTTGTGAATTTGTAACTGTTGATTTGGCATCCGAGTTTGATAATGTTGTATTTAGTGAATTTAAAAATCAATATTTGTCAGGATTAACCCCGAACCCTTGCGTGATGTGCAACAAGTTAATTAAATTTGGTGCTTTTCCTAAGGCTATTCAAAAATTAGGTATTCAATTTGATAAATTTGCTACAGGGCATTATGCAAGAAATGAATTTAATTCCAATACGGGTCGTTGGGAGTTAAAAAAAGGCATTAATCCTAAAAAAGATCAAACTTATTTTTTATACAAATTGTCCCAGAAAGAATTGAGCAATATTTTGTTTCCGCTTGGTTCAATGCAAAAAGAAGAAGTAAGACAATATGCAATTATAAACAATATACCTGTTGCGCAAAAACAAGATAGTCAAGATTTTTATAAGGGTGATTATTCTGAATTGTTTGATGTTGCACCAATAAAGGGTGAATTGAAAGATAAGTACGGAAATGTTTTAGGGTATCACGATGGGATTTGGAATTATACAATAGGACAAAGAAAGGGCTTAAAGATTGCTTATAGTGAGCCATTATATGTTTTAGAAATTAATCAAACGGATAATTCTGTTATTATTGGTGTTAAAAATGATACTTATTGCAAAGGACTTATTGCGCGTGATTTTAATTGGGTTGCATTGAATAATCCAACAAAAGCGTTTAAGGCTCAAGCAAAAATTCGCTCTGCCTCGCTTCCTGTTGATGTTGTTGTTTATCCAGATATGAACGAGGTTAAAATTGAATTTTTGGATAAAATTAGTTCAATTGCACCATCTCAAGCAGTTGTTTTATATCAAGAAGATGTCGTTTTGGGTGGCGGTACAATAATTTCTTCATTTTAGTGTTGATAATTTTTTATTTGCTTTTTGGATAAAATCAAGAGCATAATTGATAGGAAGCGCAAAGCCTATTCCTATATTTGAGCGATTATTATCAGGATTGTATATTGACTGATTAATTCCTATTATTTCTCCCTTTAAATTTAATAATGGCCCGCCAGAACACCCAGGATTTATTGCTGCATCTGTTTGAATTTTATTTCTTTCATAATCGATTCTTGAGACTATTCCGGTTGTCAGTGTATCTTTAAATCCAAAAGGGCATCCAATTGTTAGTACTCTTTGACCTACTTTTATATTGTCAGAGTTTCCAAATTTTGCCAATGGCAAGTTTTCATTTGTATTAATTTTAATTAATGCTAAATCATTTTTATTTTTTAAAATTGCTAAAATTATTGCAGTGTATGTTTTTCCGCTATGCGTAATAACTTCAATGTTTCTTGCGTTTTCTATTACGTGAGAGCTGGTTAAAATGATTCCATTTTTTGATATTACACATCCTGTTCCACCAGATGTACCTCTGTCAATTTCTGCTTCTATTGATACAATTGATGGTAATGTTTTTTCGTATATTTCAATTATATTTTTTTCTTCTATTGAATTGTAATCAAATGCAATACTTTTCATGTTTAAAGTCAATAAAAATAATAAAAGTAGCAATAAAAATGCAAAATTTGTTTTTATATATTTATACATAACATACCTTTGATTGTGAATAAGATGTTACCATGTGAAAAATTTAGTTTCATTGCACATAATATTTAGGTATGTTAAAATTCAACTAGAGTGTAAAAAAGGAACAAATTAATGGGAATTGAAATTTTCAAAAAACACTTGAGGGAAAAAAGAGCAATTAAAATTTCTGCTGCTTCAGGTAATTACGATTTAAATAAAGTTGCGCAAATTTGTCGTTCAGCACAAGCTTCAAAAGCTAGTGCGGTTGAAATTCCAATTAATAAAGAAGCTTATAATATAGCAAGAAAAAATACAAAACTTCCACTTTTTGCTTCTTCAATTCATCCTTTTGAAATTTTGAATGCAGTTAAACTTGGAGTTGATGCAATTCAAATTGGCCCTTATTTTGATGTTTATAAAGCCGGAAAAAGGTACAGTGCTGTTGAAATTTATGATGTTATTCTTGAAACATTAGGTATTATAAATGAATACAATGTCTATACTTGTGTTACGATTCCTGCCTCTTTAACATTTGAAGAACAATGTGATTTAATTAAAAAGTTAGAAATTATTGGTGTAGATTTGTTGGTCTGCGAAGGCTATAAAAAATCTCCTTCTAATCATAATGTTATTGTTGAAAGTGCAGAATTTTCTATTAAAGGCTTATCTGAACTACAAAAACATACTGTTTTGCCGATTATGGCTACAAGTGCAATTAACAAAGCTGCTTTAAAATTTGCATTTGAAAATGGAGCAAATGCTGTAAATGTTGATTCGTTTGTATGTAAATTAGAAACCGAAGTTGCCATAAAATCAGCAATTTCAGAAATGGTTGGAACTATTTCTTATAGAAATTCTTTCAACAAAGAAATTATTAGAAATCAAAGAGAAATGCTGTTTATTTAAAACTATTAAACATAAAAAAGACCCTTCGCAAGGAAGGGTCTTTTGTTTTATTGATTAATCTCTATGGACAACCACAGGGATGTCAGCAACTTTTGTATCGGTGATTTTTGGGGCTAGTCTTGCAGCTATTACTTGCCCTTTGATTTGATATTTACTTTCAATTTCTTCTTTTTGTTCGGGACTAGAGGCAATTAAACCAGTTTGAGTATTAACGCAAGAAAAAGCTCGTGCTCTTTCAAAGCCCTCCAGAGGAAAATCGCCACTAACGATTTTCATTGTTGTGTCATACAACGCATTTAATGTTCCGCAATCTGCCCAAGGTTCTGATGTTGGAATTGTATATAATTTTTGATTACCTAATAATGTTTTGCATTCGGCAATTATTTCATCGGAAATTGCTTCTGGCTTATTATTAAGGGATATTGCAAGTTGTTGTCTAATCACTTCTGTGTTAGTTTCCTCAGTAAGAGTTTTGATAATTGGCACATATTGGCTTGACCAATCCCTTGTTTCTTTTGTTTTTCCTGTTTTTGGGTCAATTTTTGGAATAAATAAGTCTTCAAGTTTATCTAATACTTGAAATGCTTGATCTGATACAGCAAATTGGAATGTATTTGTTACACACATACCATCTTCATCGATGTAATCAGCATATTTGCCATATAAATCTTCTTCTGAAGGCTTTTCTGCAAAGCCTAGAATTTGTTTTGTTTGTGGATCATATTTGATAATGCCGAATGTTTTAATGCAATCTTGAGCTTTAACTTTTTTGGCTATCATTGCAATAGCGGCATCTCCACTGTTAATTAATCTATTTGCTTCGATTACAGCGTTAGTCATTCTTGACATTGAGTCGTTTGGTAAAATTAAGGCCGCTTTTCTTCCAGGGCGAGCCATTGTTTGATATAGATCAGCACTAAATTCGCCATTGCCTCTGTTTTGACCTTGATTTAAATAAAAATGAATGTTTTTACCTATGCCAATTTTACCTTTTGAACAGTCAAGTAGTCCAGCTTTGTGTAAAGTTACAAATGTTGTTTCCATTGGTGTTAAACCAGTAGCTGTTCTAAATACGCCTTTTGTCGAAATTGCACCATTTTGTGTACCGTCAACGATTTTTTCAGAAATTGCATTTGCATATTCTGCACGTGATCCAAACCCGCCTGCAAGCATAACAAGTTGGATATCACTTGCATTTTCTGCTGCTATGAATTGCGGAAGAATTATTTCTTCATTTTCAATTTTTTCAACAAATTCGCGAATTGAAGCTTTAATTTCGTTTACAAATCTTCCATTTTCCATACCGATTACAATTTCGGTACCTTTGCCTATTGAAGGCATTGGTACATTTGGTTGAATTGGATCCATAGTAACATTGAATGGTTTAAAAATATTTTTAGCCTGTTCGGCTTCTGCGCTTAGTAAACCTTCCGCTTGTTCTTTTTTTGTTATACTTCCTGCATTTGTCATTAAGATGTTTCTGTTATCATCTTGTATGGTTACAACAAAATTATCGCCTTTATTGCCTTTTGTATTAAGAACACGAACTTGTTCTTTTGTTCCTTGTCCTTTTTTATTTATGGGCGTTGTAGTAATTGCTATTTTTTGCACTGGGTGCTCTGAGCGTTGATTATATTCTTTGGCATCATCACCACGAACAACCATTGTAAATTTAGTGTTTTGTGTTCCAGGGAATATAGTTGCACCAATTGCAGTCGCACTATTTCTTACATATCTTGAACCTATCATAGTGTTTGATTTTGCGCTGTCTCCGGGATTCATTCTATCATTTTGTGTATCGAATAATAGACCTGTAATATCAATAACTTCACCAACGCCTTCATTTCCGCATGTTATCATTGGTTTTGTATGGTTTTCAATGGCTTTACCCAATGAAGCACCAAAACTTATTGTTCTGGCAAGATTAAAATTGTGGGTTTTAATTGCATCACTTGCAGCAATTGAGTTTCTTTCAAAATTAGTAATTGTGTTGTGCGCTACATTTATAGGAGCAACGTGTTTTGACATGCTTAATTTTTGAGCATGTAATTTGGTAATGCGAATACCTTGAATCATCTCTTTATCCTTTCAACAAACTATTAAACTAACAACACTTGAATTAGATTTTACAACCAAAATCTAATAATACAAGTGGTATGAAAATATTTTTTGATAGCAAAATTATTGAATTTTTTTTTCAATCTGTGATATACTTTTCTGACATAGTAAAGGAGGTATTTTGATTAAATTAGGCGTAGTTGGTGCAAATGGCAAAATGGGTTCACAAGTTGTAAATCTAGCCATTAACGACAAAGATTTTGAATTGGTATGCGCCGTAGACAAATTTGGCGCAGGCAAAAAACTAACAGAAACAGTAGTTATTGAAGAAAATTTAGAAGAATCTTTAGTCAAGCGAAAGCCTGACGTGGTTGTTGATTTTACGCAACCAAGCGTGATTTATGAAAATATCAAGACTTATATAAAATTTGGGATTAAATCTGTTATAGGAACAACTGGTTTAACGAAAGATCAAGTTGCAAACATTGAAAAATTATCGAATGAAGCTGGTGTTGGTGTGATTATTGCTCCAAATTTCTCAATAGGTGCAATTTTGATGATGGAGTTTGCTGCACGTGCTTCAAAGTATTTTAATAATGCTGAAATTATTGAATATCATCATAATCAAAAGAAAGATGCACCATCAGGCACATCAATTAAAACAGCGCAAATGATGATAAAAAATAATGACAATTTCAAACTTGGAAATTGCGAAGAAGTTGAAACTATTCAAGGTGCTCGCGGTGGAAATTACAACGAAAACGGAAAAGGAAATATTCAAATTCACGCCGTTAGAATGCCAGGTTTTGTTGCTTCACAACAAGTAATCTTGGGAGCAGATGGGCAAGTTTTAAAAATTCATCATGATACAATTAATCGCGAATGCTATATGTCTGGCGTGGCATTAGCAGTTAAACATATATTTAGTAACAACAAATTTATTTATGGATTGGAGAATATAATATAATGACTAAAGAATTACCAAATATTGCAGTTTTGGGCGCAACAGGTGTAGTTGGCCGCGAAATTTTAAATATCTTACAAGAAAATAATGTGCAATACAAATCAATTAAATTTTTGGCTTCTGCTCGCTCGGCAGGTTCAACTATTGAGTTTAAAGGTGAAAAACATACTGTAATTGAAGCAACACCCGATGTTTTTGAAGATATAAATATTTGTTTGGCTTCAGCGGGCGGTGAAACAAGTAAAAAATTTGCTCCAATTGCAGCTTCAAAGGGTTGTGTATTTATTGATAATTCATCAGCATTTAGAATGGATAAAGATGTTCCATTAGTTATTGCAGGTGTTAATGATGAAGATTTAAGATTGCATAAAGGAATTATTGCAAACCCTAATTGTTCAACTTCTCAATTAATGCTTCCTTTAAAGGCTTTAGATAGTAAATACAAAGTTAAAAGAATGGTTGTTTCAACTTATCAAGCTGTTTCTGGTGCAGGCTTAAAGGCAATCAATGAATTAACTGATTGTACTAAAACAAATCTTGTTGGTATGCCATACGAGCCATCTGCTTTTAAATATGAAATAGCTTTTAATGTAATTCCGCAAATAGATTCTTTCTGTGAAAATGGTTACACAAAAGAAGAGATGAAAGTTACAAACGAAACAAGAAAGATTCTTCATTTTTCAGATGACATAAAAATTTCTTGTACTGCAGTTAGAGTTCCTGTTTATATTGGGCATTCTGAATCAGTTTCAGTTGAATTTGAAAATCCAATCAATGCTTCTGAAGCGCGTGAATTATTAAAAGTTACTGAAGGTGTTGAAGTTATTGACGATATCGACAATTTTGTATATCCAACTCCAAAAGATGCTGCAGGAAAAAATCCAGTTTATGTTGGAAGAATAAGAAATTCAATTGCGTTTGATAATGGTTTGGAATTTTTCTGCGTAGCAGATAATTTAAGAATTGGCGCAGCGCTAAATACTGTGAGAATAGCTGAAAAAGTTATTTCAATGGAACTTTATTAAAAGCGTAAGCCGGTGCAAATCGGCGACCCGTTGAGGGTTGACGATAGCACTACGAAGGCGACGTAAGAGTTTCTAAAAGAAACTCAACAGGAGCAAAAGCGTAAGCCGGTGCAAATCGGCGACCCGTTGAGGGTTGACGATAGCACTAAGAAAAGATAATTTAAGGAGAATTTTATATGACATTAAGATATGATGCAGGTGAAGTTATTACCGCAATGGTAACACCTATGGATGAACAAAGAGCAATTGATTATGAATCAGTTGAAAAAATCTCAAGACATTTAATTGAACAAAAAACCGATGCAATTGTAGTTGCAGGCACTACTGGCGAATCTCCAACCTTAACCCATGAAGAAGAATATGAAATTCTTCATTGCGTAAAAGCAACAGTAAATGGAGATTGCAAGGTGATAATGGGTGCTGGTTCTAATTCAACTGATACAGCAATACGTTCTTCCAAGAAAGCACAAGAACTTGGCGCGGATGCAATTTTATCGGTTGTTCCTTATTATAATAAACCCTCTCAACAAGGTTTAATTGAGCATTTTGGAGCAATTGCGAAAAGTGTTGATATTCCTGTTGTTTTATATAATATTCCAGGAAGGACTGGAATTGATATGCAACCATCAACAATAGCTTTTTTAGCAAAAGAATATTCAAATATTGTTGCTGTTAAACAATCAAATGGAAACTTGGATCTAATTTCTGAAATAAAAATGTTGTGCCCTGATGATTTTGCAATTTATTCTGGGGATGATAGTTTGACTTTGCCGATGATGTCAATTGGTGCTCATGGGGTTGTTTCTGTTGCATCTCATGTAGTTGGTTCTGAAATTAAATCAATGATTGCTAATTTTAAATCAGGTCAAATAACCGCAGCGTCAAATATGCATAAGGCTCTATATCCATTATTTAAAAAGATATTTATGGCTCCAAATCCAACTCCAATTAAAGCATTACTATCTAAATTAGATGTGGTAAGGAACTATGTTCGTCGTCCTTTAGTTGAGTTAGATGAAAAAGATAGACTTGAGTTACTTGAGTGTTTATGTCGAGTAAAAGAAAATATTAATGAATAAAAATAAAAATATTTTTTTTGAAATGCTTATTCCAATTGTTTTTTTAATGATTGGAATAAGTATTTTTTGTTATCCAATGTTTTTAAATTTAGATAAAATGCCTGGTGATTATTCTGATGCAAGGTTTATAAATTATGTTCTAGAGCATGGTTATCTTTGGCTTAATAATGTTGAAATTCATAAAAACTTTTGGGATTTGCCTGTTTTTTACCCTCATAAAAATACCCTTGCATATTCAGATATTATGCTTGGAGCAATGATTATTTATTCTCCTATTAGATTTTTTATTAAGAATCCTCAAACCGCTTTTCAATTGTTTTACGTTGTAGTTTTGATATTAAATTTTGTTTCTTTTTATTTTTTAGCTAAAAGGTTTAAATTGAATTGTTTATATTCTTCCTTTGCTGCATATTTTTTTACTTTTTGTCTTGTACGACATGCGCAAACAATTCATTTGCAATTATTTTGGCAATTTTATTCAATTTTATCTGTGCTGTGTTTTTCGTTAATACTTAATGAGAATTCTAAGTTAAAAAATAGATTATTATTTATAGGCGGAGTCGCGTTTTTTATTCTTCAGCTTTATACTGCTTTTTATTTTGGCTGGTATATGTCCTTTTGTTTGCCAATTTTTTTGGTTGCTTGTTTGTTAAACAAAAATACTAGGGAAAAACTAATTGGTTGGTTTAAAAATTTTGATAAATTTAATTCAATCACATTGTTAGCAGGAATTTTTTCTTTAATTCCACTTTGTTATCACTATCTTTTAGTAGGGTCAAAATTTGCAAAAGCTGAGCCTTCAAGCGTATTTCATTTATTATTTTCTCAAAGTTTTTTTGATTCACTTGTAATTGATTATTCCTATTTTTATTTTCCTGAAGCACTATTAGGTGTCGGTTTAATTACAACTATTTTGATTATAGTTGCCATTTTTAAAAATAAGTTTAGAACCCCAATTGCTTTTTTTGTTTTGAGTTTAATTTTATCTTTTTGCAATAAGCATATTTATTCTTTTTTATATGATAATTTTTTTCCAATGGGAGCTATAAGGGCTTTAGGTAGATATGTATTTGCATTAATTCCGATTTATGCTTTAGTTTTGGCATTTTATTTAAAAAGTTTTAAAAAAGTTTGGGTTTCAATAGCAATAATGACTTTGATTGTGATTGAGCAAATACCTTATATTTCATATTTTAATTGGCAAAAATCGGGACACGATAAAAGAATAACTCGTTTTTCTCATAATAATGAGTGTGATGTTGTTTTTTATAAATTTAAAAATGATACTGAATTTATGAAAAATAATTTAGATGTTATGTGGTATTCATCAAACAATCATAAATATTGTGTCAATGAATATTCAGGTTTTGTTTTTGAATATGATATTTCAAAATTTGATAAAAAATGCTCTCTAATTGTTAAATAAATTAAATTAAATTTGTAAATAGGTTATGTTTTTGTTAAGATTTTTTCAAACTTAAACTAAAAAGTTATAAGTAAAAGTATATAGAAAATCGGAGGTATTTAATGCAAAAACGCGTATGGCTTTTCAAAGAAGGCAATGCAGACATGAGAAATCTCCTTGGTGGTAAAGGTGCAAACCTTGCTGAAATGACTAATTTAGGTCTTCCAGTTCCTCCAGGATTGACAATCACTACAGAAACTTGCATGGACTATATTAATAATGGCAATAAAATGCCAGAAGGCTTAATGGATGAAGTTAAAGCTGCACTAAAAGTTGTTGAAGAACAAAAAGGTCAGAAATTTGGCGATGCAGTTAATCCATTACTTGTATCTGTTAGATCAGGTGCTAGAGTTTCTATGCCTGGTATGATGGAAACAATCTTGAACTTAGGTTTAAATGATGAAACAGTTGAAGCAATGATTAAATTAACAAACAATCCTCGTTTCTGCTATGACTCATATAGACGTTTCTTAACAATGTTTGGTTCAGTTGCTTGGGAAATGGATAGACAAAAATATTTTGAATCTGAATTAGAGAAAGTTAAAGAACGTGAAGGTGTTAAAGAAGATACAGAAATTTCTGCCGAAGGTTTGAAATCTTTAATTCCTGTTTATAAACAAGTTATTAAAGAAGTAACTGGTAAAGAATTTCCGCAAGATCCATATGTTCAACTTCAAGAAGCTATTGAAGCGGTATTTAGATCTTGGAATATTCCTCGTGCAGTTGCATACAGAAACATGAACAAAATCGACCATAACTTTGGTACAGCGGTAAACGTTCAATCAATGGTATTTGGTAATATGGGCGATGATTGTGCTACTGGCGTTTCATTTACAAGAAACCCCGCAACTGGTGAAAATAAATTCTATGGTGAATATTTAACAAACGCTCAGGGTGAAGATGTTGTTGCTGGTATTAGAACTCCAAAACCAATTGCAGCATTAGAAACCGAAATGCCAGAATTATACAAACAATATGTTGATATTGCTAAAAAACTCGAACTAGGTTATAAAGACGTTCAAGATATGGAATTTACAATTGAAAGAGGTAAATTATATATTCTTCAAACAAGAAACGGCAAAAGAACAGCTGCAGCTGCAGTTAAAATTGCTGTTGATATGTGTGAGGAAGGTATTATCACAAAAGAAAGAGCAATTCAAAATGTTGATCCATACACAGTAAATCAAATACTACTTCCTTGTTTTGATGATAAAGCATTAATGGAAGCTAAGAAAATTTCATCAGGTGTAAACGCTTCTCCTGGAGCTGCTGTTGGTAAAATCGTATTTGATACAGATGAAGCTGCAACTCGTGGTGAAGCGGGCGAAAAAGTTATCTTAGTTCGTGTTGAAACTTGCCCAGATGATATCCACGGTATGGCAGTTGCTCAGGGTGTGTTAACTTTAAGAGGTGGCGCTACATCTCACGCAGCAGTTGTTGCAAAAGGTATGGGTAAACCATGCGTATCTGGTTGTGAAGATATTAAAATTGATTTAGCTAATGAAACTTTAACTGCTGCAGATGGCACAGTTTATAAAAAAGATGACATTATCTCTCTAGATGGTGGAAAAGGTCTTGTTATGGCTGGTGCTGTTGAAATGGTTGAAGCTAAAATTGACGACAACTGGAATAAATTCTTCTCTTGGGTTGATGAAATTAGAACAATGAAAGTTGAAGCTAACGCTGATACTCCAAAAGATATTATTAATTCATTAAAATTTGGTGCAGAAGGTGTTGGCTTATGTCGTACAGAACATATGTTTATGGATCCAGCTAGATTACCTTGGGTTCAAAAAATGATTATTGCAGGAACCGCAGAAGCTAGAAAAGAAGCTTTAGCTAAACTTCTTCCAATGCAATATGAAGATTTTTATGCAATGTTTAAAGAATTAGGTGATAAACCTTTAACAGTTCGTTTATTAGACCCACCACTTCACGAATTCTTACCTTCAAAAGAAGACTTAATTGCTGAAGTTGCAACCCTAAAAGCATTAGGTAAAGATGCTAAAGAAAAAGAAGAAATGCTACATATTGTTGAAGGTCTTTCTGAATCTAATCCAATGATGGGTCTTCGTGGTTGTCGTTTAGGTTTAACATATCCTGAAATCAACGAAATGCAAGTTAGAGCAATTTTTGAAGCTTGTTGTGACCTTAAAAAAGAAGGTTATAAAGTTCAACCTTGGGTTATGATTCCTTTAATTGGTCATGTTAATGAATTAAAAGTTGCTAAAGAAATCTTAACTAGAGTAGCTAAAGATGTCATGGCTGAAAAAGGTGTAGAAGTTGAGTATAAATTTGGTACAATGATTGAAATTCCTCGTGCCGCTATTACTGCTGATGAAATAGCTGAACACGCCGAATTCTTCTCATTCGGTACAAATGATTTAACTCAAATGACATTTGGTTATTCAAGAGATGATGCTGAAGGCAAATTCTTAAATAGATATGTTGAGCAAAAAATTCTTGCAACAAATCCTTTTGAAACACTAGATACAAAAGGTGTTGGTGCATTGCTTGAAATGTCTATGGAAAAAGGTAAAAAAGTAAACCCTGCTTTAGTTGGTGGTGTTTGCGGTGAACATGGTGGTGATCCTGATTCAGTTAAATTCTGTCATAAAATTGGCTTGAATTACGTATCTTGTTCTCCATTTAGAATTCCTCAAGCAAAATTAGCTGCAGCTCAAGCAGTTTTAGAAAACAAATAAACTTGATTGATAAACACCCGCTCAAAAGAGCGGGTGTTTTCTTTTGAAATTATTTTAAATTATAAAATTTCATTAAGTTGACGATATAATAAAGAAAATTTTTATAGAAAAAATTCCAATAGCTAAGGTGGTTAATGCAGCAGGTGAAGCTTTAAAAATTACGTCGCCTGAGATATCAAAACTGATTCATGATACATTTCAAAGAATTGATCCAAAAAATTATGAACCTAAGCTTGTAGATGATGTTATTCAAGATTATTCTAATGGTCAAAAAGCGTTACATGCGTATTTGGATGACCCAAAGAAATATGAGGCCGCTTATGATTTTGTTCTGCCTTTTCATTATTATTGCGAGGGTATAAGTTCAAGGCCTTTAATGCCTTATAAGAGAGAGTATGAAAATTTTCGAACAGCAGCTTGCGCTCTTTCTGCTATTGGCGAAGCTCAAGTTAATATGTCTTCACCAATTGTAAAACTTAATTAATAAATTTTATTTTAATGATAAACAATGCTCAAAATAAAATTAGGCATTGTTTATTGTTGATTAAATTTGATTATTTTAGACAAAATATAATATTTAGTGTTTTTGTAATTATAAATGAGAATAACTAAATATGCGAATCAATTTAATTAAAACATATAATCCAAGCTTTAAAACAACAAATAGGAATGTTTTTATAGTGCCTGATGGTACAATAATATCTGGTGATACGTTGGAAAATCTTGTTTTGTTATCTAGATTCCCTCAAGCAAAAATTGTATATAGAAATACAACAATGTTTTTTCGCTGCGATTTAGATAATGCACATATTCCTAAGTATGGTACTCAGGAATCTTGGGGTGGTTTTTGTAGTACAATTGAAGATAATTTTAAATTTGCTTCTAAAGTAAATGTTTATGATTTTGCTTGCTCGGATGGCTCTGAAGCATACTCGTTAGCTTTATGTTTAATAAATAATCTTGGTCTAGCTAAAGCTGAAAAATATTTTCCTATTAAAGCTTCTGATGTTGATGCAGAGATGATTAAAGTTGCTAGCAGTGGTTCAATTCCATGTAATTATGAAGATATTTGTGTTTTAAAGCACTATATGCCAAGTGAAGAAATTGGTAAGTTTTATGATATTGAAGATGATTCCTGTTCTTTGGATTCAAAATTTAAGGCAAAATCAATTTTAAAAGAAAA
The DNA here is from genome assembly GCA_017560095.1 of Candidatus Gastranaerophilales bacterium. Classification (GTDB taxonomy): domain Bacteria; phylum Cyanobacteriota; class Vampirovibrionia; order Gastranaerophilales; family Gastranaerophilaceae; genus RUG14156. The sequence continues at coordinate 192,432 of JAFYOU010000027.1, read as the reverse complement.
GATTGAGTTTGAATGCGCAAGCATTCAAGATGGGTTAAAATCCATTGAATCTTCAAATTCTCTTGTTTTGTGTAGAAATTTTTGGCCATACTTATCTGTGCAAGATATTAAAAAAACTTTTGAACAATTGGCACAAAAACTTGATAATACTTCTTTACTTGTTATTGGAAGTTTTGATGAATATTATTTGCGAAATTTGCTAGAGTCGTATGGTTTTAAAAAAGTTTGTCCATTAGTGTATAGGAAAAGCTGTTAAAATATTCTTTTTGGCATATAATTTTTATATGGAAAGTTTACAAGAAAAAATTGATAAAGCGCTTGATTTAATCAATAATGATGAATATACTTTGGCGCAAAAAGAATTAAAAGAGGTTTTATCTGAAGAACCAGATAACGTAGATGCAATTAAAAATTTAGCTTTGTGTGAGGTAAATTTAGATAATCCGATTGAAGCCATATCATTGTTTAAAAAAGCAGTTTTGATAGATGAAAACGATGCTACTAGCTATTTTTATCTGGCGAATTGCTTATCTAAAATTGGCGAAAAAGAGGATGCCATCAGCAACCTTGAACGAGTAATTGAGCTTCGTCCTGATTTTATTGATGTTTATAAAAGTCTTGCAATGATAAAAGTTGAATTTGGTCAAATTGACGAGGCTATTGAGCTCTTATCTAAAGCATTGAAAGATACAGCAATAGAAGCTGATTATACTTTTTATTATATTTTTGCAACATGTTATATGCTTAAAAAAGATAATATTCAAGCAATTAAATATTTGGAATTGGCACTTGAGCTCAATCCTGAGCATTTGCCTATAATGAATAGTTTAAGTTCATGTTATATGGGAATTAACGAGTATCAAAAGGCGCAAAAAGTCTTGTCTCAAGCGTTTGAGCTTGATAACAACAATGCGCTTACTGCATATAATTTAGGTGTTTTATATCAGTCCTGCGAAAATTATAACGAGGCTCTTAAATATTTTCAAATTTCATATCAAATTGAGCCATCTGTAACAATGATGTCTTCATTAGCCAATTGTGCTTTAAAGAGTGGCGAATATATGATGGCGTCTGTGATTTATCAAAATCTTGTCATGTTATATCCAAATAACCCAGAGTATCGCTATTCTTATATTGAGTGTTTGGAGGCTACGTCTCAGTATAATGAGGCTTTGAATAATGTTAATAATCTTTTGTCGGTTGATCAAAAAAATATTGATTTAATTAAGAAAAAAGGTTCATTGCTAAGAAAATTGGGCTTCTGCGAAGAAGCTATTGAGACATTAAAATTGCTTTTAAATCGTGGAAAAATTGATGTCGAAATTTATTATAATTTAGCATATAGTTATGTTCAAATTGGCGATTTTGATAATGCAAAAGAAATGTTTAAAAAATGTATTATTCTAGAACCAAACAATCCTTATGCTCATAAAGACTTAGGTGTTTTATACTTAAAAATGAATTGCTATGATTGGGCTGTTGATGAAATGCTTGAAGCAATTGAACTTGAAGATGATATTGCCGAATTTTATTATTCATTGGGCGTTGCTTATTTGATGTTGAGCAATATATCTGATGGTAAAAAAGCTTTATTAAAAGCAAGTGAGCTTGATTCAAGTGATCCTGATATATTGGCATTTTTAGGTTACACATATATGCTTGAGCATGATAATGACAAAGCACAAATTGCTTTACAAAAAGCTTTAGAAATTGCGCCTGATAATTTCTTGGCCAAAAGCCATAGCGCTAAATATTATTTCCAAGTTAAAAAGTATGATATCGCTAAACAATTTTTGCTTGATATTATTGAACAGGTTCAAGATGATGAAACTATGAATATGCTTGGAATATGCTATTTGGTAGAAGAAAATTACCATGATGCAATGGGTATTTTTCATAAATTAGTATTAAATTATCCTAAAAATCACATATTATTAACAAATTTAGCAAAATGTGAATACAATTGCGATAAAAAACAAGAGGCAAATGAACATCTAAGACAAGCTTTAATGATTTTTGATGATTATAAAGAAGCTCTTGATTTATTAGAGGAGATAAATAATGGAAAATAAAAAGCGTATAATGTCTGGTATGCGCCCAACGGGAAAACTCCATTTGGGTCATTATTTGGGAGTTTTAAAGAATTGGGTTAATCTTCAAAATGATTACGATTGTTATTTTTCAATTGCAGATTGGCATGCATTGACCACAAAATATAATGATACAGAATTAATGAAGCAAAATGTGCAAGATGTTTTATTGGATTGGCTTTGTTCTGGAGTTGACCCAGAGGTTTCAACAATTTATCTTCAATCATTAGTTCCTCAAACTGCAAGTTTACATATTTATTTGTCTATGATTACTCCTCAAAATTGGGTTGAACGTGACCCAACTTTGAAAGATTTGGCAAAAATTATGAAAGATAAAAATGAAAATATGTCTAATCTTTCATATGGTTTATTTGGATATCCTGTACTTATGACAGCAGATATTTTAACATTTAATGCTCATTTGGTTCCTGTTGGAATTGATCAAGTAGCGCACGTTGAATTATCTCGTGATATTGCAAGAAGATTTAATAATATTTATAAAACAAATTATTTTATTGAGCCTCAACCAAAATTAACCCAAGTTCCTTTATTAAAAGGTCTTGATGGAAATAAAATGGGTAAATCATTTAATAATGATATTAAATTGGCAGATACTGTCGAAATTACTCAAAAGAAAATAATGTCAGGCATAACTGATAGAAGTAGAATAAGAAAAGATGATAAAGGAAACCCCGATAATTGCGAAGTGATTTATGAGTATTGGAAAATCTTTGGCACTGAAGAAGATTTAGCTTGCGTTTGTGATGGATGTAAAAATGCAACTATGGGTTGTGCTGAATGTAAAAGAAAATTAGCTGCTAAAATTAATGAAAACCTAGCTTCTTTAAGAGAAAAACGACTTGAACTTGAAAATGATTTAGATAAAGTAAATGATATACTTCATGAAGGCTCTAAAAAAGCTCAGGTAAAAGCTCAAGAAGTGCTTGATGGCGCTGTTGAAGTAATTAAAATGTATAAATAAGAGGTAAATAATGGATACAATTAGTATTTTTGAAGAATTGGCAAAAATTCCTTCTCCTTCATTGTATGAAGAAAATGTTGCAAAAAAAATAATGGAATATACGTATAATAACGGTATTAATGCTTATTTTGATGATTATAAAAATGTTATTATAAAAATTCCAGCAAATTGTGAAGGCAAGAAACCTTTGCTTTTATCGGCTCATATGGATGTTGTCGGAAATTTAAGTCCAGTCAATATTTGCTATTCTAATGATAAAAAAATAATTAAAACAGATGGTACTCGCACTCTTGGTGCAGATGATAAGGCTGGAGTTGCAGTTGCGCTTAATCTTGCAATTTACTTGGCTAAAAATCCAGATGTTAAACATGGAGGTCTTGAAATTGTTTTAACACGTGATGAAGAAACAACAATGACGGGTATAAAAAATGTCAAATTTGAAGAATTGGAATCAGAAAATGTATTGGTTTTGGATTCTGATTCATTGGGAAATTTTGAAATAGCAGGAGCAGGATACACTATAATTGATTTAGAAGTTAATGCAAAGCTTGGCGGACATAGTGGAAATGATATTCAAGATAAAAAACGCTATAATGCTGCAAAATTAATTGCAGATTTAGTTTCAAGACTTCCAAATGGCGTATTCAAAGTTGAAAATGGATTTACAATTACTTCTTGTAATCTTGGTTCAATTGTTGCTGGAGCAACAGATATTGGAATCGAAAGAATTTTAGAAATGGAAAATGTGGAAAAACCGTATTCTAAAACATTAATTTCAAAATGTGCAAATAATATTATAAATACTTCCGCTTATGCACAATATTCACTAAGAAGTAGTGTTAAAAAGTACGAAGAAAAATTAATTTCTAAATTTCAAAAAGAAATTAACAAATTCAATAAAAAATACGGCGAATATGCAAATGCAAAAATAACAATTAAAACGCATTTATTGCCTTTTGAAAAATCACTAAATCAAGAAATGTCTAATATTGCAAAAATTGTTGGAAAAAAAATTGATTTGAATGTAAAAGTTCAATCTTTCCACGCGGGAGCAGAAACTCATATATATGCCAATAAAACAAATAAATTTGATATCAAGTTCAAACCAGTTTTAGTTGGTGTGGCGAACATAGACTCAATGCATTCTCCAAATGAATCAATGGAAGTCGAAAGCTTAAAAAAAGGTTTTGAATTTATTAGAGAAATATTTCTTGAGTATAACAAATAATTAGCATAACTTAATTTTTTCTTGTTTAAAAATTATGTTTATGTTAACTTTTAGCATATATAATTATCACCAAAGGAGAAAAAATGAAAAAATACGATTTATTTACAATAATTAAACCTAATTTGGACAACGAAGAAGCTGACAAAGTTGTTGCTAAAGTTGAAGAAATTGTTAAAACTTTAGGCGGTGCAGTTTTGGAATGCGAAAAAATGGGTAGAAAAAAATTAGCTTTTGAAGTAGCTGGTTTTACTGATGGATTCATGGTTAATCAAGTTGTTAATGTGCCTGCTGATAAGATCGTTGATTTAAAAAGACAATTAAAATTAAACGATTCTGTTATCAGAGTTATGTTTACAATTAAGGAATGTGCATAAATGACACTTGCAAAAGCTTTTATTACAGGCGCAGTTGTTAAAGCTCCTGAAAAAAGATTCACTCAAAATGATATGGCTATTGCTGGTTTTACTGTTAATTTTGACCCTGCAAACGAAGGTCTTATTAGAGTGGTTGCGTTTGGTCAATTAGCTGAAACTATAAGTGCTACTGTAAATATTGGCGACAATGTTGCAGTTGAAGGCAAATTGCAAGTAAATAGCTATAAATTACCAAACGGTAAAGATAAAAAAGTGTTCGAAATTCAAGCAAGCACTGTTGAAAATATTGGTGGTGGCTCAGTTGGTGCAACCCCAGCAATAACACAAAGCGAAAGTATTGTTTCGTTTAATCAAGAAGAAATCGCTCAAGATTTAATTGATGAAGATGAGATTCCATTTTAAACATTGAATCTCGGTCGAATAAAAATAAACTAGAAAAGGACAAAATTTAAAAATGGCTAAAGATTTAAAAGACGTAAAAAAGAAAAAAAATTGCGCTTTTTGTAATGATAAAATCGAATGCTTAGATTATAAAGATACAGCAAAATTAAAAAGATTTTTATCAGAAGCAGGTAAAATTCTTCCAAGAAGAATTACAGGCACTTGCGCTAAACATCAAAGAATGCTTTCAAACGCTGTTAAAAAAGCTAGAGAATCTGGCTTAATGGCATATGTGTTTGAAAACTAAATGTGATGCCAGAGTGAAGCATTAAAAAAACGAAGTGATGAGCTTCGTTTTTTTATGCGTAACTATTGATAGGCGACGTAGGATAATCGAGCGGATTTGCGACAGCGTGAGCGATAGCAAATTTTAAGCGAGATACCCACAGGAGCAAGAATGTGAAGCCAAAGTGAAGAACTAAAAAGCGAAGCGACAAGCTTTGCTTTTTAATGTTTTTATTCCATCATTTCTTCAGAACAAAGACAGTGTATTCCACCATTATATCCCTTAAGATAAATCATTATGTCGTTTAAATCCTTTTCAGCCTTATTTCCTGAAACATAATGTATTCTTTTTATTTGAGGGCATAGCCTGTGCAAATTTTCTTCAAAGTCATTCTGTATAAATTGGTACAAAGGATTATCAACATAAGCAGAATTTGTAATATATACCAAACCATCATCAGCTTGATGAACAATGGCATTCATAAAATTAATAGAACTCCTTCCGAACGTTCCGGCAATTTTAATTGGGATAAAACCTTCTTGTTGTAGTTTTTTGCATAACTCATCAGAAGAACAAAATTTTTTCCTATTTCTTTGAATTTTTGCTACCAATTCTTCAAGCATAGTTTTTAAAACAAAATCATCTGAAAATTTTACCCTACATTTTTCAATAAGTTCATCAACTTTTTCATCATCATTTACAAGGACATAAGGATAATCTAATGGGCGCATAATTAAATCTAAATGATACTCACAATCAGGAAGAGGGATTATATTGCAAAGTTCAATATCATATTCAGAAGAAATTACTTCCAATGCTTTATATCTGTATAATTCAATATTAGATTCAAATTCATCCCAGCGAAGCGCTATGTCTTTAACAAAACAAACAGATTTACTTCTGTAAAAATTATCCAAAAGTTTATTGTCGATATCTTGTAAATTCTTAGATTTTATATACTGATAAGCGGCACAATAATCAATATTCCAGTCACTTATAAGTGCATATTTTTCACCGTTATTTTTTTTGCCAAAAAATACCGCACCACCATCAATATAAGTTTGAGTTTCTTGCAAAGGGTAATCAAGCTGTTGCGCTATACTTTGTACCTCATCCTTCATCCAGTCGTATGAAGCTTGGGGATAAAAAATAGTCGTTTTTCCATTCCTTGAAAGAAAAAATTTATTATCTTGTGACCAAACACCCCAAGGATTGTAACTAAGATCGGTTTCGTATAAATTTTCGTTTTTTAGCCCATCTTTCGCATGCATAATAACATCAAATCCTTCTTTAATTCCTATTTGACGAACTTGATTATACAAATTAAGCTGAGAAGAATTACCTGTATTTTGCATATATAAAGCTTTAATGCGTCCTGCAGCATGTCCAGTAAAATTATGACATTTAAGAAATGAAATATTCATACATGTATAAAACCTCTAAAAATTTTTTATGTTATTATTTTCTTATGATTTCAGTTGGTGTAGATATTGAAGATATTTCTCGTTTTAAAAACAAAACTCTTGAAAACGATTTAAATTTTTTAAAGCGCGTTTTTACTTTAAAAGAATTGGAGTATTGTTTTAAAAATACAAATCCTGCTCCGCACTTGGCTGCTAGATATTGTGCAAAAGAAGCAGTAGTAAAAGCGTTATCAAATTTTTATAATAAAACTATTGGTTATTCTAATATTGAAATTTTAAAAAATGAAAATGGTTCTGTATGTGTAAATATGCTTATTGATGAATTAAAAGAATATAATTTTTCTCTTTCAATTTCTCATGAAAAAGATAAAGCTGTTGCTTTTGTTGTGGTTGAATGTTAAGAAATGTAACAATAATATTGAGTTGGGTAATTATTATTTTTTTATATACTTTATATATAAGTAAGACATAAATACCCTTCCCCTTAGTTAGTTTTAAACTATTCACACACTAACCTTTTTACACGAGAATTCAAAAAAATTTTCAAAGCCTCCATTTTGGAGGCGTTTTTTTGCGCTATAATAACTTTAAAAAAGGAGAAATTATGTTTAACGTGTTTGTTAAAAAACAAGGTCAATATAGCTCAGATATGGTTGGTGAATTTTCGAATATTAATGATGCAGTAGCTCTTGCAACAAGTTTAAAAGAAAAAGATGAGACAATTAGCTATACAATCGAAGAAACTTCAGGTCATTTCGATAGTTATGGTGAACCAATTTCAACTGTTGTAAGAAGAGGTTAAAATTAAATTTTAATAATCTGATACACAGCGCACGCTTGCTGCTGGCGCTTCTCCTGAAATATCGTGTTGAACTTGTGATAGGGATCCGTTGCTGTATTGGAAATAATTAGCATATAATACTCCTGCGCTGTAAAAACCCTGACCCCAAACGTAGTTTGGGTGACATTCGTCTGAGTCTGCGCCCGAGCAATTAAATGACATTGCACATTGTGCAGTATGATAACTATAACCCGAGTATTCGTCACAGAAATTTAAGCTTGAACCAATAGTGTTAGTAGGCTGACTACTTATTTCGGCCACAGTAGGTAATCTCCAACTTCTTCCTAAATATGTTAATCTAGAGCATATTTCTTCTGCGGCATTATAGTCGCAAACTGTTCTTTCGCATCCTGAGTAATCAACACTTCCGTCATCGCATTCATCTGCCGTTGTTCCACTCCAACAACATAGCTCTTCTGTTGGGTCACAATAGTCACCCATATCTACATTGGCATTGTTTACCGAGGCAGGAATTGTTAATGAGCTTGCATCTCCAATATTGTATGTCGTCATGCATAGTTTTGTCCCGTTTGTTTCAATAACTGTTGCATAATCCTTACAAGGCAACTTGCATTCATTTTCATCTGACAAGGTGTATCCATCTTCACAAGATAAGCAGGTTCCATCCGTTACGTTACATGTAGCGCAGTGTTCTGTTTTTGATGAGCAAGTTGAGCATGTTTTTGTTTCGCTTAGATAATATCCTGCATTACAAACACAGTTAGTTGCTCCACTGTTTGCATTTGGTGATGAGTTTGCCCAGCATTGTTTTGGAGTGCCATTGTTGCAATAATATCCTCCAGGGCAATTCACGCAGTTGCCGCTTGAAAGATATGTGCCATCCGTACATGCATGACATGTTGCACCGTTGGCACCTACAATTCCTGTAGTGCATGTTTTGCATGTGGATTGACCTTCTTGATCTTGATATTGGTTTCCTGCTGTACCCGATGAATTATTGCAAGCCGTTTGTAACCCGTTGCCAGTACATTTATTGCCTACAGTGCAAGTGTTACATGATTTTCTATCGCTTGAAACATAATAGCCTGCACCGCATGTTTTACATGTTGATTTTCCTGATTCATTTTGATATTCGGCTCCTGTTGAGCATAAAGTTTGTGTTCCATCCCCGGTGCACTTATTACCTGTTGTGCAAGACGCGCATATAACTCTTGCATCAATAACATAGTTGCCTGCTGCACATAACTGACAAGCTGATTGTCCTGTTGCACTTTGATATTCGGCACCTGTACATTTCGTTTTATCACTGCCACCAATGCATTTATGTCCTACTGGACACGTTATACATTCGCTCGCTTTTCCTGTTGAATATGTTCCAGCTTCACATGCTTTTTTTTCGCCATTGGTGCAGTAATAGCCAATTGGACAATCTAGGCATGTTGTTTGACCAGTTTCTTCATTATATTGACCTTCTGGACATATTGTTTTGTTAATTCCATCGCAGTAATACCCGACAGGGCAAATTTCACATGTTCCATTATTTGTAAAATATTCATTTTTACATCTTGTACAATTTGTTTCACTGCATTCAAGACAATTTGCTCCAAAAGATGTCACACAAGAGCTACATGTACAGTAATCATAATCTAATGTTTGATCATTTGGGCATTCTTTGTTGCAAATGACGCATTTATTTGTTGTGCATAATGCACATGAACTTGAAAATTTATCTGTGCAGTTTGTAATAAAATCGCCTTCAGTATCTATTGCAACTGTAGCGCTTTTCATTTTTTTTGTTATAATTGGAGTAAGTGCTGTTGCGATTACACATATAATTACAAATGAAACCATCATTTCGACAAGCGAAAAGCCATTGCGATATTTGCGTTTAAAAAGCATAGTTAACCCCATGATTTATTAATTCACATTTATATTAAAATATATCAATTATTTTCAATATAATCAAAGATGTTATAAGAATTTTACAATCCAATAAAATTTGCATTAAAAAAGGCAGGCGCATAGTCTGCCTTTTTTAATATTTAGATAAAACTATTTAGTAATATCTTTCATTGATAAACCAATTCTGTGTTCTTGAGGGGTGAATTTTTTAATTAATACATCAACTTCGTCACCCAAGTTAAACATAGAGTTGATATTTACTTGACCATCAGCAATTTCTGATGATGGAAGCAATGCTTCAACGCCAGGGTAAATGTTGATAAATGCACCAAAAGAAGTGATTTTGTTGATGGTACCTTTAATTACATCACCTTCTTTAAATTTATCAACAATTTCTTCCCAAGGGTTAGCACCCATTCTTTTTAAAGATAAAGAAATACGTTTTAAGTCTTCATCAATTTTGATAATTTTAACTTCAATTTTTTGACCTAATTGAATAACATCAGATGGGTGTTTAATTCTTTCCCAAGAAATTTCAGAAATTGGAAGCAAGCCATCGATTCCTTCGATGTCAACAAATGCGCCGAAATCAGCAATTCTTACAACTTCGCCTGTAACAATTTGATCAACAGCAAGTTTAGAAATGATTTCGTCAGCAACCATTTCTCTTTGTTGAGTGTAAACTTGTCTTTGAGATAAGATAAGTTTGTTTCTTTTTGGATCTGCTTCAAGAATTTTAACTTCGATTTCTGAGTCAACTTGTACTTCAGAAGGAGCACCTGTTCTTAATTGGCTTGATGGAATAAAACCTCTTAAGCCTTCGATTTCAGCAATTAAACCACCTTTAACAGATGATAAAACTCTTGCCATTGCATTTTCGTTATTGTTTTTAATGTCAGCAAGTTTTTGCCAAGCTTGAGCACAAGAAACTTTTTTAAGAGAAAGAATTGCTACTTCATCATCTTCTTCATCTTTAATGATGTAGAATTCTTTTTCATCCCATAGTTTAATAACTTCATCAATATCTTTGTCTGGGAAGTTAGAAATTTCACGGTTTGGAAGAAAAGCTTCTGTTTTAGCTCCGATGTCTACTAAATAGCCATCTTTTTCTTTTTTTACTACAACGCCCTTTACAACATCAGCAACGTTGATTTTGTAAGTGTAAGAATTTAACAATAATTGTTCAAATTCTTGATTTGACATAGTTTCTGTCATTTTTATGTTCCCTTTCTAATTTATATTTTCTAGCTTATTAATAACTTTATTTATTATGGAATCTGGCGTAGAAGCTCCAGCTGTTACGCCAATGTGTTGTGCTTTTTTGATTTTGTCTTCGAAATTCTTTAATTCGTCTTGGTGTTCAATATGAATTGTGTCTGTTATTGATTCTAAAATTTGTGCTAAATGTGTTGTATTTGCACTTTTTTTTGAACCAACAACGACCATTAAATCAGATTCTTTACCTAATTTTTTTGCTTCTTCTTGTCGAAGTGTGGTTGAAGGGCAAATTGTATTTTGCACTTTGAGAATTTTGCAAAGTTGCGAAAGATAGTTTACTACTTCTATTAAAAACTCTTTTGTTTGTGTTGTTTGAAGAACAATACCTACTTTTGCTGCTTTTTTTATTCTTGGTTCAATACCTTTTAAGGCTTCTAGGTTTTGTGCAACAAAGACATTGTTTGCATCGTTTGATTGATTTTTTGCATTTGTGTATATTGCACTTACTTCTGGATGGTCATATTTTCCAAGTATGATTACAAAATATCCATTGCAAACTAATTCGACAGCTTTTTGTTGAACCTTTTTAACATCAAGACATGTTAAATCTACAATTTCAAAGCCTTTTGATTGTATTTCATTAAATGTATCGTCGCTTTCACCATGGCTTCTTATAATGCAAATTCCATTGCCTTTTTCTGGCAACGTTGATAAAGTATTTATGCCAAGATTTTCTAACTCATTTGTTACATGTGAGTTATGTATTAATTCTCCTAAAACGGAAATAGTTTTCAAGGGATTGTCTTGTTTAATTTTTTTAGTTGTGTCGACGGCTCTTTTAACGCCATAGCAAAAACCTGCGTTTTTAGCTAACTTAATAGTTTTTTTAATGGTATTAAACCAACTTTCTTTGAGAGTCAATATTGTTAAATATTGCTACAAATATTTAAACACAAACATTTTTTTAGTACAATATAATTATTAAAATTTGGAGTTGAAATGGAATTTTTGGATACCGACGCAAAAAAAAGTATTTTATATTGGTCGAAACGTTTATATCAGCGTGGAATGAGTCCGGCTACCAGCGGAAATATTTCAATTAAGACTAAAGATGGAATTATGATTAGTGCAAGCGGTTGTTGCTTAAATGATATGGATGAAAACGACATTGTTTTAATTGATTATGATGGAAATGTAAAAGAAGGGACTAAAAAGCCTTCTAGCGAAAAAATAATGCACAGTGAAATTTATACACATAGAGATGATATTAATGCAATAATTCATTGTCATTGTCCCATGATTACAGCTTTTGCCGTTGCAGGGGTTCCAATTAAAAAACCAATTTTACCTGATTTTGCGCTTTATTGGGATGAAATTCCATTGGTTTCTTATCATTGTCCTTCAAGCATTGATCTTGCAACTAGTGTAGGTGAATGTTTTAAGCAAAATAATGTTGCGCTTTTAAAAAACCATGGAATTGTCCTAGGTGATACAAGTCTGCAGAATGCATATTATAAGCTTGATTTAATTAGGGCATATGTTGAAGCTTATTTTGGAGCAGAGGTTTTAGGTGGTGCTCGTGCAATTTCAAAAAAAGATGTTAATGAAATAAAGAAATTATATAGAAAGTAGTTGGGAGTAAGAGAAATGACAACACAAATGCAAGATGCAAAATGCGGTATTATAACAGATGAAATGCGCTTTTGTGCCGAACAAGAATGTGTTTCGCCCGAAGTAATTAGAAACGGCATTGCTAATGGACGAATAGTTATTTTGAAAAACAATAAACGAATTGATACAATTCCCGTTGCTGTTGGCGAAAATCTTAAAGTTAAAATTAATGCCAATATAAATACTGCCAATAAAAGAACTTCGCTTGATGCAGAGTTAGATAAACTTCGAGTTATCAATCAAGCTGGAGCCCATGTTTTAATGGATTTTTCTTCAAATAAGTTGATTGATGAAACAAGACAGGCTATTTTATCTGCTTCAAAACTTCCTGTTGGAACAATGCCTGTTGTGCAAGCTGGTGTTGAGGCTTTAAATAAAAATAATGATATTTTAAATTTAACAAAAGAAGAAATATTTAATGTTATTGAGAAGCATTGCAGCGATGGAGCTGATTTTATATGCTTGCATTGTGCTTTGAATCAAAATTTATTAAAAAGGTTTCAAAAGCAAGAAAGACTTTCAACAATTTCTTCTCATGCTGCAACAATGTTGGCTTGTTGGATGAAGGCTTCGGGTAAAGAAAATCCTTTGTATGAATATTTCGATGAGTTATTGGATTTAGTAAAACCTTATGATGTTACTTTATTATTACAAAGTGCATTTAAATCTGGTTCAACTACCGATGCTTCAGATGGTTTAGAGGTTGCTGAAGCAATAGTTTTGGGCGAATTGGTAACTCGTGCTCGTGAGTTGGATGTTCAAGTTATGATAGAAGGTATTGAACAAGCACCTTTAAATAAAATTCCAATGATGGTTCAAAATATTAAAGAGCTTTCGGATTTTGCACCTTTATATGTTTCTGGTGCAATCGCTTGTGATTGCGCAGTTGGTTATGATAATATCTCATCAGCAATTGGTGGTGCTTTGGCTGCTTATCAAGGAGCAGATATGTTAAAAGCTACAACAAGTGTTGATAGAATTGGATTTTCTCATCCAGCTCATATTAGAGAAGGAATCATGAGTGCAAAAATAGCTGCACATTGTGCAGATTTAGCTCGTGGTATTTCAGGGGCAATTTCTCAAAATTATAAAATTTCATTTGCTAGAAAAAATAATGATTGGCAAAAACAAATTGAAAATAGTTTAGATAAAACCGTTTTTGATGGAATTGATTTAGCAACAAAAGGAAATTTGGGGTATATGTGTGCTAATCATTCAATGTCGTTATTGTTTGATAAATATTTTTCTAAATAAAATTGACGATAAGTTAGGATTTTAATATAATTAAGATATGCAACCACTTATTTCAATAGAAAATGTAGAACAAACCGTTAATGAAATTATTTCCGACATTCCTGCTTGGAGAAAGGAAATGATACATTATATAAAAGAAGAAAACCCGGAATTAAACACAGCTATTATTGAGTTAGCTCAAAAGTCTCAGCTTGATCCAAAAGCGCTTGCAACTGGTGCATATATGGCTTATAAACTTTTGGAGAACGAAGCAAATGATGATGAAGATAGTTTTTTGTCTGAAGAATAGAATAGATTTGGAAATGTGTTATAAGTATGACTAACTTAAGTGAAAATCAAATTAGACAAGCTCAGAGATTGGTTTCAATGTCTAAAATGTCGCAAATTATTGAAAACATAAGAAAAATCATCGCTAGCGATAGAATGCAAAAACAACCATTGATACTTCGTATTAATGAGGGATTCATCTTTAATATTGCTAGAAAAGCAATTGAAGATAAAAATTCTACTTTCATTTTGTCTATTGCTGGTGAAAGCGCTTCCGGGAAAACTACTTTAGTTAAAAATGCAACTAAAGCTTGTGTTAAATCAGATACTGATGATGTATATACTGTTGTGTGTTGCGATGATTATTATAAAGACGCATCAAGGGAATTAACAGAAGCTGGTAGTTATGAAAAATTATTTGAATCAGGGTTTTCTTTTGATACCCCTGATGCAATTAATTTGGAATTAATGCGCGAACATTTGATTAAGCTTAAAAATGGTGAAGAAATTTATTCTCCATTATATAATTTTGTTACTTGCGAAAGTAAAGAGAATGTTGTTTTAAAAAAGCCTGCAAAATTAATTTTAAATGAAGGTTTGTATGTTCTTCATGAAAAACTTGAAAATATTACCGATGTAAAAATTTATGTTTATACTCCGTTTGAAGTTATTAAAGATAGATGGTTTGCACGTGCAACTAGCAGAGGTAAAACAGGACTTGCTGCACAAATGCAATTTCACGATGTTAATCAAACTGCTTTTCGTCATATTCGTCCTTCAATGGATGTTGCAGATGTTGTTATTAATGGCATGACTAGTCAGGCATATATAGAAGATATTGTACAGCAGCTTATTGACGCTATTGTTTCTGTCTTAAAAGATAAATCATGTAGTTTATAAAAAATTCTTGACAAATAAACTTTATATATTATTATAGTAATTGCCCGATGGGGTGTCGCCAAGTGGTAAGGCACCTGGTTTTGGTCCAGGCATTCAGAGGTTCGAGTCCTTTCACCCCAGCCAATTAAAAAGAGTCCGTATGGACTCTTTTTTAATGTTTTAAGTTTAGTAAAATTTTTAATGTGTATTTTAAATATTAAGGAAACAAATTTAGTTGCAAGTAGTTTATGGTTTTACGTTGCTTTACTTATTATTGGAAGCGCTACTTCTTGTGCGCATGTAATTGCTGCCCTGGCAAAAACTGATATTGATAAAATTCTTTAATTATATTGAATATGCTAAATTATTCAAAATGTTTTTATATTGCATAAAAGTAAAGAATGAAAAAATATAATTAATTTTACAAGTAGATTAATCAAGTATGGTGGGGTCTATTATAATGTGGCACTTTTGACTTTATTAACTAAGATCACTATGGTCACAAAGAAGTAATTGTTGCCAACCATGACTCTCATCTGGTAGGCAACTTCAGAAACGTATCTCAAGTTTAGGACTAGAACTTACATAAAATAATGCATTTTATTTAATTGTAAATTTTTCGTTACAAACAAAAGGGAAAATATCAAAAAAAAAAAAAAAAAACGGTTTTGATAAATATATGCAATTAGTTTATAAGGAGAATATAGAATGCAATTATCAAAACTAACTCAAGTTGTAGCAGGTACTGTTAAAGAAATATCTTCTAAAAAAACAGGAAATGTAGGTGCTAAAGTTATAGAACAAGCTAAAACTGCTGGCAAAAACGTAAAAGGTGCTTTGGCTGCTATGGCTGTTCAGGGTAGAGCTATGGTTAATAGGCTTGATATAACCCCTTCTAAAAAAGTAACTAATACATTTTCTGAACCAAATACTCTGGAAACTTATAAACAAAAAGTTGATAAAGCGGTAGAATTAGCTAAGAAAGAATTAATAGATAATGGAGAAAGACCTGCTCAAAATTGCAAATACATAATAGATACTTCCCTGTCCGAAAAATTTAGAGCAACTGTTCCATCTGTGGAAGAAATGGCAAATAGAAATAGTATGAATGTTCCTTATGAATTTTCAGAGGGTCGTGTGCAAAATTTACTTTATGGTGACTCAAAAGGAAGTTGGACTCCAACTTATAAATCTGCTCAAGATAGTGCCGAATGGATGAAATCACAGTTTGCTTTTAAAGAAATGATTGAACCAGGCTTATCCCATAAATCAGCTAAAGAAAGTGCTGAGGTAATTATGAAAGGTGGAGATACTCCAAAACAAGCTGAAATGCGTAAGCGTGTTGCAAGATTTGATACACCAGAATTAAAAGCTAAAAAAGCTCAAATGGATTTAAAAAGAGAATTAAAAGCAAAACATGCTGATAAATTACAATAAAAAAGCCCCAAACGGGGCTTTTTTAATACTAAACTAATTTTTCTAACCTTTTGATAACTTCGTTTTTACCTAAGATTTGAATAGTTGCAACCATATCAGCTCCGTGGGTTCTTCCTGTTAGAGCAGAGCGAATTGCCCACATTGTTTCTTTTGGTTTAAATCCATTATTTTCTTTGAAGAATGTTCTTAATTCTCCTAATTTTTCATGGATTTCATCATGATTTTCAAAATCCCAAGTTTTTGCTTCTTCAAGGAATTTTGGTAAAACTACACAAGCTGCTTCACCATCTAAAATTTCTTTTACTTCATCATAAATTGGATTTTCAAAGAAATATTGAGTGTCGTTTTCAAGGTCAGAAAGCAATGTAATTGGTTCTCTTGTAACTTCAATTATTCTTTCTAATTTTTCTCTAGAATAAATTGATGTGTCATATTTAGACAAGAATGGTAGTGCTAAATCTGTTAATTTTGAGATATCCATTTTTTTGATATATTGACCATTCATCCAGTTTAATTTTTCATATTCAAAAATTGAATTTGAACTTGAAACTTCGTTGATTCTGAAATCTGCTGCAATAGCGTCAACGTCTTTAATTTCTTGAGAATCTGATGGAGCCCAACCAAGTAATGCAACAAAGTTTAATAGAGCTTCTGTTAAATAACCTTGTTTAATAAAGTCAGAAACTGCAGTTGCACCATGGCGCTTTGAAAGTTTGCTTCTGTCTGGAGCTAAAATCATACCTAAATGTCCAAATTGTGGAACATCAGCGCCTAGTGCTTCATAAATTAAAATTTGTTTTGGTGTATTTGAAATATGATCTTCGCCACGAATAACGTGAGTTATTTTCATTAACATATCATCAACAACAACGGCAAAATTATATGTTGGAGTGCCGTTTGATTTCATAATTGCAAAATCGCCAATTAATGATGTATCAAATTTTAATTCACCTTTAACTAAATCGTTAAAAATTAATTCTTTGTAATCAACTTTAAATCTAATTGAAGGAACAATTCCTTTTGCTTTTAATTCAGCACGCTCTTCTTCTGTTAAATTCATGCATTTTCTTGAATATTTGTATGGAATTTTTTGCGCTTCGGCAATTTCATGTTCTTTATCTAAATCTTCGTTAGAACAAAAACATTCGTATGCATAACCTTTATCAATAAGCATTTGAGCAAATTTTGGGTAAATATCAAATCTTTCAGATTGTTTGTATGGGCCATATTCTCCGCCAACATCTGGACCTTCATCCCAGTTTAAGCCTAGAGCTTTTAAGCTATCAAAAATGTTTTGTTTAAATGCTTCAGAGCTTCTATCTAAATCAGTATCTTCGATTCTTAAAACGTATTCACCGCCCATTTTTTTTGCAAACAAAAAATTAAATAATGCGGTACGAGCAGTTCCAATATGTAAATTTCCAGATGGAGAAGGTGCTATTCTTACTCTTACTTTTTCTGACATTTTTAAAATCCTCTTTTAATATTGTTTTGATAACACAATAGTACATCAAAAAAAAATTTGTGTTATTATTTTTCTATGGAAAATAAGAAATTAAAAATCGGGATTATCGGTCTTGGTACCGTTGGATGCGGAGTAGTTAAAGTATTAGCAAAGTATGACGACATTGAAATTGTTAGCGCATCTGTAAAAAATTTAAACAAAAAAAGAGATGTCGAAGTTAAATCATTAACAACTGATTCTATGGAAATTGCAACTAACCCTAATATTGATGTGGTTGTTGAAGTTGCAGGTGGTTGCGGGATTTTAGATGTTTTAAAAACTGCAATTCAAAATAAAAAACATATTGTAACTGCAAATAAAGAATTATTGGCTCGCCATGGGGCAGAATTATTTGATTTAGCTCGTGAAAATGGAGTAATAATTCTATATGAAGCAGCTGTTGCGGGTGGTATTCCTTTAATTCTTCCTATAAAAACAAGCTTGACGGCTAATGATTTTAGTTCAGTTGCCGGTATTTTAAACGGTACAACAAATTATATTTTAACAAAGATGGAAGAAGAAAATCTTTCATACGATGAATGTCTAGCTAAAGCTCAAGCCCTAGGATATGCAGAAACTGATCCCACAGGTGATGTTGAAGGGTTTGATGCTATGTACAAAATAGCAATTTTAGCTAACATTGTTTTTGGAAAAAGAATTGATGTAAACAAAATTTATAAAGAAGGCATCACTAAAATTACTGCACAAGATATCAAGATTGCAGATGAACTTGGATATAAAATTAAGTTAATTGCCCAAGCTAAAAAGGTTTTAAATGGAATAGATGTTAGAGTTCATCCAATGTTAGTTGCTAAAGCTAATCCGATTTCTGATATCAAAAATGCAACAAACGCAGTTTTATTACATGGATTTCCTGTTGATAAAGTAATGTTTGTAGGCCCTGGAGCAGGGCAATTTCCTACAGCAAGCTCTGTTGTAGGAGACATCTTATGTTTGAAGGCAGAAATTGAAAAGGGTGAAAACGCTCTTCCTATGACAGTTTGTCATCATAGTGAATACGCTAATCAAATTAACATTGATGAAACAAAAAATTGTTATTATCTATCAATTGTTGCTAAAAATGTTAAAGGTGTAATTGGCGCAATTGGATGTGCTTGCGCCGAATCAAATGTAAATATTTCTTGCGTTATTCAAAAAGGTGATAATGGCGATGGCAGTGCTACAATTATTGTAATAACCGAAGAAAGTCTTGAAAAAGACATGAATCAAATGATTCAGAAATTACAAAGTGAAAATAATATTCAAATAACAAATAAAATAAGGGTTTTATAAAATGAGATACAAAGGATTAATTGAAAAATATAGAAAATTTTTACCTGTTACAGATTCAACCCCTGTAATTTCCCTTTGTGAAGGGAATACCCCTTTAATTAAAGCTGATAATTTGGCTAGTGCTATTGGATTAAATGCTGAAATTTATTTAAAATATGAAGGATTAAACCCTACTGTAAGCTTTAAAGATAGAGGCATGACAATGGCGGTTACGAAAGCTGTTGAAGATGGTTCGAAAGCCATCATTTGTGCTTCAACTGGTAATACATCAGCAGCAGCTGCAGCATATGCTGCTAAAGCGAAAATTAAATGTTATGTATTGATTCCAGATGGCCATATCGCAATGGGTAAACTTTCTCAAGCAATGATGTATGGAGCTAAAGTTATTGCTATTCAGGGTAATTTTGATGAAGCGTTGGATGCAGTTAGGGAAATTGCTTCAAAGTATCCGATAACATTAGTAAATTCTGTTAATCCTTATAGAATAGAAGGACAAAAAACAGGTTCTTTTGAAATAGTAGATGCTTTAGGTGATGCTCCTGATTATCACTTTATTCCTGTCGGCAATGCAGGTAATATTACAGCTTACTGGAAAGGTTATAAAGAATATCTTGAAGCTGGTAATTCAACAAAATTGCCTATAATGATGGGTATTCAGGCAGAAGGTGCCGCCCCAATTGTTAAAGGTCATAAAATTGATAACCCAGAAACTATAGCCACTGCTATTAGAATAGGTAACCCGGCTAGCTGGAAGTTTGCGCAAGCAGCTAGAGATGAATCAAATGGCGTTATTGATTGTGTAACCGATGAAGAAATCTTGAGTGCTTATAGACTTCTAGCAAGAACTGAAGGCGTGTTTGCTGAACCTGGTTCAATTGCTTCTATTGCTGGACTTATTAAACTAAAAGATAAAGTTAAAGCTGGTTCGCGCGTTGTTTGCATTTTAACTGGAAATGGCTTAAAAGACCCAACAACGGCAATTGATCATTCGCAGGCAACTGTTCATCATACAAGTGCTAAAATTGAAGATATTGTAAAAGTAATTAACGAATAGGTAAATAAAATGTTAGAAAAAGAATACTATCCTCAACAAATTGAAAAAAAATGGTTTGATAATTGGGAAGAAACAAAACCATTCAAGGTAGATGAAAATAGTGATAAACCAAAATATTTTGCATTATCAATGTTTCCGTATCCATCTGGAAAGCTTCATATGGGACATGTTAGAAACTATACGATTACTGATGTTGTTGCCCGTTTTAAAAAAGCTCAAGGTTTTAATGTTTTACATCCAATGGGTTGGGATAGTTTTGGGCTTCCCGCTGAAAATGCAGCTATTCAAAAGGGTGCAAACCCAAAAACTTGGACTTTAGAAAACATTGCTTATATGACAAAACAGCTTAAAATGCTTGGTTTGTCCATTGATTGGGATAGAGAAGTTACAACTTGCATGCCAGATTATTATAAATGGACTCAATGGCTTTTCTTGCAACTTTATAAAAAAGGTTTGGCATATAAAAAAAATGCACCTGTTAATTGGTGTGAAAAATGCGCTACGGTTTTAGCTAATGAACAAGTAATTGATGGTAAATGCTGGAGATGCGATAGCGAGGTTACCAAAAAAAATCTTTCTCAATGGTTCTTTAAAATTACCGAATATTCAGAGCAATTATTAGCTGACCTTGATAAATTAACTGGTTGGGGTGATAACGTTAAAACTATGCAAGAAAATTGGATAGGAAAATCAACCGGAGCAATTTTAAAATTTAAAGTTAAAGAACTTAATGATGTTGAAATTCCTGTTTATACAACAAGAGCAGATACTGTTTATGGTGTAACTTATTTGGTTGTTGCTCCAGAATATAAAGATATAGAAAAATTAACAACTCCTGAAAACTTGAAAGCCGTTCAAGAATATCGTGAAAATGCTAAAAAAATGACCGAAATTGAACGTCTTTCTACGGATAGAGTTAAGACAGGTGTTCCTTTAGGAACTCATATCATAAACCCATTTACTGGTCGCGAGTGCCCTATTTGGGTTGCAGACTATGCTTTAGTTGATTATGGAACAGGTGCCGTTATGGCGGTTCCATATCATGATGAAAGAGATTTTGCTTTTGCTAAAAAATATGATTTACCAATGATTCAAGTAATCACGGGCGAAGATTTTAGGGAAGGTGAATGCTATATAGAAAAAGGAACATTGATTAATTCTAAGCAATTCGATGGAATTGATGCGGTTTCAGCTAGAGATAAAATTACACAATTTGCACTAGAGCAAGGTTTTGGTGAATTTAAAACGCAATATAGACTTCGTGATTGGTTAATTTCACGTCAAAGATATTGGGGTGCTCCAATCCCAATTGTTTATTGCGAACATTGCGGAGAAGTTCCCGTTGATGAATCATCTTTGCCGGTGTTACTTCCAGAAGATGTTGATTTTTCGGTTAAAGGAAAATCTCCAATTGAAACAAGTAAGACTTTTAAAGAAACAATTTGTCCAAAATGTGGCGCTAAAGCTATAAGAGATACAGACACAATGGATACATTTGTATGCTCTAGCTGGTATTATTTAAGATATGCTGATGCAAATAATCACGATAAATGTTTTGATAAAGATTTGGTAAATAAATGGTTGCCAGTAGATCAATATATTGGTGGTATTGAGCATGCGATTTTGCACTTATTATATTCTCGCTTTTTTACAAAAGCACTAAGAGATTGCGGTTTATTAGATTTTGATGAGCCTTTTGCTAATCTTTTAACGCAAGGTATGGTTTTAAAAGACGGTTCAAAAATGTCTAAATCTAAAGGAAATACAGTTGATCCTGATGAGATTTATGCTAATTATGGTGCAGATACCGCCCGTTTATTTATTTTATCTGATTCTCCTCCAGCTCGTGATTTTGATTGGACGGACGCTGGTGTAGAAGGTTGCTATAAATTTATTTCAAGGGTTTATCGCCTTTATTCTAAATTCCAAGATAAAGTTAAATTGGATTATAACTTTGATATTAATAATCTTTCTAAAAAAGATGACGATTTTGTTCGTGAAGTCCATATTGCAATTAAAAAGATTACTCATGATATTGAAAATGAGTTTCAATTTAATACAGTAATATCTAGCTATAGAGAACTTACAAATACGATTTATGAATACATTAAAAATGAAAATGAAATTAATTTTGATGTTTTAAGCTTTGGCTTATTAACATTGTTAAAATTAATTTCTCCAGTTTGTGTATTTATGTCTGAAGAAATTTATAGTGAACTTGGTGCAAATAAATCAATTCATGAGCTTGATTGGCCAAAATTTGACGAATCTCTTGCAAAAACAAGTGCAATTACTTTAATTGTTCAAGTTAATGGTAAATTAAGAGATAAACTTGAAGTTCCTCAAGGTTTACCTAATAGCGAACTTGAAAAAATGGCACTTGTTGCTCCTAAAGCTAAAGAATTTATTGGAGATAAACAAGTTGTAAAAGTAATTGTTGTTCCAAATAAATTAGTGAATATTGTTGCTAAATAACGTATATAAATAAAAAAAAGAGGCGCAATTATTGCGTCTCTTTTTTTATGCTGCTTCAATTATTTTAGGTAAACTGTTGTATACTTCTTCAATTGCTCTTAATCTTTTATTTGCTTTGATATTAAATTGCCTAATTATCAAAATCTTATTTTTTTATTAATTTTTTGTAAATCTAAATGAACTTCTGTACTGATATTTTATAATTTATATTTAAATGCGCAAAATTTGCGCTTTTTGAGCATTTAATATTTGTAATTACATGGATTAAATATGAAAATTTTAAATTTATCATTTAATACACCTAATCTTAAAACCTTACCTGTTAGTAAAAAAGAGGATTATTCTCCTGCTTTTGATTCTTTAGATATTGTTTCTTTTACATCAAATTATATATCTCAAACAGTTATGGAAAATTTATGTAATGAGTCTAAAAGTACTCTTCAAGAAGCAAGTAGCGTTCTTAAAGTTGCTAAACAAGATTTGAATGATTCTGATGAAATTCTTAAACAATCCAAAAAAGCTTACGATGATTGCATGACTTATATAGACAAAATATACAAAAATCCACATTACGGATGTATAGATCTTGATGATGGTAAAAGTATAAAATTTCGTTTTATTCTTGGAAAAGATCGTGTTTTAAGACTTTTTATAGATGAATTCAACGAACGTAATGTAATGAATAGAACTTTTGTTGCTGTTGGTTTAGAACCTAAGGAAGTTCGAAAATATGGATCTTTTTGTATAAGTTTTTTTGCTTTTGATGATTGTGATAATTTTGATTATTATTCTTGTAAATCATTATTGCCAAGTCCAAGTGACGAAATTGCCAAGATATATTCTTTTAAGGATGGTATGCTCGCAGAGGTACAAGATAATGTTGAGGTGAATTCAAATTCAACTAAATCTAATTATCTTGCAATTTATTCTTCTGGTAATTTGGTGACTCGATATAATGGTTGTATTGAACAAGAAGATTGTTTTAAGTCAAAAGAGAAATTTGATTTCGATGATAATGAATTAGTTTCCAAAAAGTCTGGTTTTCAAGTTGATTTGGCAGGTAAAAGTTCATGGGATCTTGGTTATTATTTTGATGATAATAGGCTTTCTGGTTACATTAAAAGTGGAGAAAATCTTAGTGAATCGTCAGTCATTTTATTTGAGGAAGCATTTTTAAAAACAAAAGCTGGAAAATTTGAAATTAAAAGAGATAGCAATATTTCAGCAATGACAGATGGAAGGTTACCTATTCTTTCATGAAATATTTAGAATGCATAATCAGGGGTGATGAAGTTGAATAAGTTTATCTTAAAAACGCAAATTTTGCGCTTTTCGTGCTTTGTATAATCGATAAGAGGATTAAATGAGAATCAGTAGTTTAATATCTTTTAATAAATGTAAATACGGTAATAATTATTCAAGTATATTTAAAAATAATATTACTGCATCGCCGAGTGATTTGGTCTCTTTTAAATCAAATGAGCTAAATAATAGTGAATCTTTTAAAATAAGAAAAGAGTCTAGAGCTGTTAAAGAAAAATCTATTGAAGTTTTAAATGAAGCCAATAGGTATTATAAGTTTTTTGCAATAATTATGAGAGGGTATAAATGCAAATAAATTTAATTAATAAATCATACAAAAATAATGTTCCTAATTTAAAAAATAGAAATGGTGTTAAAAACACATCGTTAAAAAGCTTTGCCTTTTCTTCTGATGTTGTAAGCTTCACTTCTTCTCAGGTTTCACATCCTGAATTGTTTGAAATTAAAAAAACTGCGCTAGAAGCAAAAAAAAGAATAGACGATTTTTTGCTTAATGAAGGCAGTCTTGTAATTAATAACGCTAGCGCTATTTATAAAGAAGCATCTGATGAAAAAAAACATGTATTTGATTGCCTTACTTGTTTGAAAGATAGTTGTTTTAAAATTTTTGCTCAAACGCCTTGGGGAACACGTCTACAAAAGACTATTCATGCTGACGAAAAAAGCAGTGCTGTTTTAATTGAAGAGTTCGATGCCGAAGGTAAGTTGATTAAGCAAATGATGTTGAGTGGAAATAATCCAGTAAGGACACTTAAAATTACTGACGAACAGATTGATGTGTTTGATTTTTTTGGTAATCAAAGCGAATTTGTTGTAACAAAAAATGTGCAACTTAATTCTGATATGACAGAAGATTGTGATGGTGTATATGTTTTAAAGTCAGATGCTGATTCAATGATATTATTGAATTCTGTTCCTGAAACCGATTCTTCTGAATTTGAAAAAAGAATTATATTAAGAAATCTTGAAGGCAACATAAAAAGTGTTGAATTTAAAGTTAAATTAAATGATAACAATGTGAGTAGTTCAGAAGACAGATATACCTTTGATTACAAACAAGGCTTAATTCATTATTTTAAAAATTATTCTTCTCAAAAATCAAGCAATATTTCTTGGGAAGAATGTTATAGTTATGAGAAAGACTCTTTTCATTCCTTAATTAAAAAAGGTACTAAACCTCTAGACGTAGCATCCGCTATTGAGGCACAAGAAGCTATATATAAAAATTCAAGTGGTAAATTTATTAAAAAATGCAATCCTAGATGTAAATTTTTTGACTATAAATTACCACAATTTTTGAATTGATATTGTGTTTAAGTATTTAGATGATTATTTATAACTTGACTTACATAAATAAATGAGTCTTTAATACCTATATATTGTCCCTTTAAACCTTTTTTAAACATTAAATAAGGAACTTGTTCTCTAGTGTGATCTGTTCCTTTATACGTCGGGTCGCAACCATGGTCAGCAGTAATTATCAAAATATCATCATCATGCATTGCTTCAATAAATTTTGGAATATATGAATCAATTTCTTCAATAGCCTTTTTGTAGCCCATTGAATCGCGTCTATGACCATAGAGCATATCTGTATCAACTAAGTTAGTAAAAATTAAATCGGCTTTTGAATTTTGAATTGCATTGAGTGTTTTGTTTAGGCCATCAGTATTGCCTTTTGTAAGTATTTTTTCATCTACTCCAGAACCAACGAAAATATCGTAAATTTTACCAATTCCAAGAGTTTTTTTATCTTGTTTTTGTAATATATTTAACAAAGTATCACTTGGTGGCACAACAGAATAATCATGGCGAAGCCCCCCAATTCTTGTTGGCTTTCCGTCAATAATTTGATATGGTCGAGCAATCACCCTTGAAATTCCATAATTCATTTTATCTAATAACTCTCTTGCGATTTTACACCAGTCATAAAGAGTTTCAACCGGAATTAAATCAATATCAAGTGCAATTTGAAATACGCTGTCTGCTGAAGTGTAGATTATTGGAAATTTTGTTTTCTGATGTACTTCATTTAATTCTTCTATAATAGCAGTCCCTGAAGCCGGTTTGTTGCCCAAAATGCCGCCACAATTTGTTCTTTTTATGAATTCATTAATTATAACATCATCAAATTTAGTATATGTTTTAAATGGGTTATCCAATATTAAGCCCATCAACTCCCAATGACCTGTTGTAGTATCTTTCCCTTTGGATTTCATTTTTAATATGCCATAATCAGCAGTAGGTGTTTCTGTTTTTGATACACCTTTAATATCAATAATGTTTCCAAAACCCATTGCTTCTAAATTTGGAACATTTAATCCGCCTGTAATATTAGCAAGGTTTGCCAAAGTATTACATGTGGGTTCATCATTGTATTCTATTGCATCTGATAATGCGCCACAACCCATTGAATCAACAACTACAACAATTGCTCTTTTCATAGTTACACCATTATTTCTACATCATTATTTAAATATTTTAAGTGCCATTCCTGGATGGCTTCACCAGGATATAATAATCCTATTCCTGGCGGATAGGGTAAAATCATTTGATTTGAAATTTTTAAAACCGAATCATTTTTATTGACATATGTATAATCTTTATTAAATGTTTCATATGGTTGCAATTTAACTAATGGAAAAGGTTGAAAATCTAATTTGGTAAATTCATAAGAAGATTTTATTTCTGCTTTTTTAAGAGCATTTTTTAGTTTATTTAATTTGCCTTTAGTTGTTCCAATTCCAGTTAAGTATAAACATGAATTTGCATTGCACATTTCATCTTCTATATTATATTTGTTTGATATAATATGAGATAATTCAAAACCAGATATTCCTTGTTTTTGAAGTAATATTTTTGTTGGATCTTGGTTTGTATTACTATAGAATTTAACGCCAAATTGGGATAATTCGGATTTTAAATTTTCAATTTCATTTAAAAGATTTTTAATATATTTTTTACCTTTAGTTGAATTTAAAAAATTTATACAAGCTTCAATGTTAGCCAGTAGTGGATAAGATGGCGAAGAAGTATGAAATAAGTTTAGAGCTTTTTGAAATGTTTCGCATTCAAAATTTTGAATATCTTTATTGATATTTAAAATGGCACATTGATTAAGTGCACCCGATGTTTTGTGGAGCGAATTGATTACTATATCTGCACCTTGTTCAATTGCGCTTTTGGGCAAATCATCACAAAAATTATTTAAGAATCCATGTGCTTCATCAACTATTAGACAAACGTTGTATTTTTTACAAAGTTGAGAAATTTTTTCAATATCGGAATTTATTCCTTCGTATGTTGGTGAAGTCATTATAAAGGCTTTATATTGGTTTATTTTAAAAGTAGCTTCAAGTTTTTCTGTATCAATTTGAGTATAAATTCCCCAATTTTCGTCATTTTCTGGCAAAAACCAATCAACTTGAGCTAGTGTTAATATTAATCCACTAAATACAGATTTATGGCAATTTCTTGCAACTAATACTTTGTCATATGGATTAATTGTTGCTTTCATTGCTGCTAAAATTGCAGTTGTTGCGCCTTGCGTTACAAAAAATGTATGTTTTGTATTTAAAATTTCTGATGCTCTGCCTTGAGCTATCAATATAGCACCCTTTGGATTAGAAAGATTATCAAAGCCATCTATTTCAGAAAAGTCGTCTAAATAAAAAGAATTGTATTTTTTATTAAATAGTGCTTTTTGATTGTGTGATGGAGTTGTAAATAATAATTTATCTTGTTTTTTGCTTAATAATTTGATTATACTCATAAATTTATATTAAAATAACATTTATGGACATACAAGATAGAATTTTAAAATTACGCAAAACAATTGAGTTAAATGCATATAAATATTATGTTGAAGATAACCCAATTCTTGAGGACTACGAATATGACGCTTTATTTAAAGAACTTAAGGAGCTAGAAGAAAAAAATCCTCATTTGATTACTGATGATAGCCCAACACAAAGAGTTGGCGGAATTAGTGAAAAGTTCAATCAAGTGGCTCATAAAATAAGGTTGTATAGCTTAGATAATTCTAATAATTCTGATGAGTTAAAATCTTGGTATAATAGAGTTCTGAAAGATGTAGGAGAAGCTCCTAATGCACAACTGGGCTTGTTTCAAAATAACTTAGGTGATATAGAGCTCGTTTCTGAACTTAAAATAGATGGCTTAGCTGTTAGTTTAACATATGAAAAAGGTAAATTTGTTCAAGGCTTAACCCGAGGTGATGGTGTTATTGGTGAAGATATTACCAGTAATTTAAAAGCCATTAAAGCGATCCCTTTAAAGCTTTTTGAAGAAATTGATGTCGAAGTACGAGGCGAAATTTATATGCCAATTAGTTCATTTGAAAAGCTTAATCAAAGACAAATAGAAAATAATCAAAAAACTTTTGCAAATCCAAGAAACGCCGCTGCTGGTTCAATTCGTCAATTAGACCCATCAATCACTGCAAGTAGAGATTTATCAATTTTTATTTATGGAGCTATTTTTGATAAATCTGCCAAAATTTTATCTCATAGTGATGCCATGGATAAATGTCGTGAATTAGGTTTTAAAACAAATGGTTACAAGAAATGCGCAAATATTGATGAAGTAATAAAATATTGTTCTGATATGTCTGAATATCGTAAAACTCTTAATTATGCGACTGATGGCGTTGTTATTAAAGTTAATTCTTATGCAAAGCAAAATGAACTTGGTTTTACTTCCAGAGCTCCAAAATGGGCTACGGCATTCAAATTTCCACCAGAAGAAGTATGGTCGGAGCTTTTAGATGTTGAATTTTCTATTGGACGAACAGGAATTGTTACCCCTGTTGCAATTTTAAGGCCAGTGAATTTATCAGGAAGTATTGTTTCAAGAGCGTCTATGTATAATTTTGATGAAATTCATCGTCTTGATATATCACTAGGTGATGAAGTTTTAATTAAAAAAGCAGCTGAAATTATACCCAAGGTTTGCAAGGCAAGAAAAACAGATAAATCTAGACCATTACTTTTGCCTGAAGTTTGTCCGTCGTGTGGAACAAAGTTTATAGAAATTGAGGGCGAAGTTGGAATATATTGTCCGAATAAACAAAATTGCCCTGCTCAAATTAAAGGACGACTAGAGTATTTTGTGTCAAAACAAGCTATGGATATAGATGGTTTTGGTGATTCTATTATTGAAAAACTCATTGAAAAGAAATATATTCAAAAAGCAAGCGATATTTATAAATTGACTTATGAACAGCTTTTAACAATTGAGCTTATTAAAGATAAGTCTGCAAACAATATATTGAATGCTATTGAAGCATCTAAAAAAGTCACTTTGTCAAAATTTTTAAATGCACTTGGTATACGTTTTGTTGGAAAAGAATCTAGTGATGTTTTGGCGCAAAATTTTTCTGATATCGATAAACTAAAAAAAGCGACTTATGATGATTTATTTTCTCTTGAAGGAATTGGCGATAAAATGGCTGCAAGTATAGTGAGCTTTTTTTCTAATCAAGATAATATCGAAATGATTGATGAAATGATTCAATTGGGTGTAAAAATTACGAACAAATACACCAATGCGGATATCCTGCGCTTAAAAGGTCAAAGTTTTGTTATTACAGGCACATTAGAATCGTTGTCCCGTGATGTTGCTCAAGCAAAATTAAAAGAATTGGGTGCTAAAACACCATCAAGTGTGTCTAAAAACACGACTTATGTTGTCATTGGAGAAAATCCTGGCTCTAAAGCTATTAAAGCAAAAGAGCTAGGAATTACAATCTTGAATGAAAAAGAATTATTGAAAATTATTAATGGAGGTAATGATGTTTAAAAAAATTGCTATCGCTTTAGTATTCTGTTCTTTATTGGTGCCTTTTGTGGCGGCTAATGAAAGTAATGAATCCATCATCACGACTGATGCAGTTATAAATCGAGAAGTTGCACCTGATACAGCAAAAATTAGGTTTATGGTTGATAATTCCGGCATAAATTTAGCTACAATTAAAGAAAAAAATGATAAAATTGTTAATGATACTATTGCTGCAATTAAAACAATGTTAAATCAAGATGAATCTATTAAAACGATAGCATTTAATGTGAGAAACATATATTCTTATAAGGATAAAGTGAGAGTATTTCAAAAATATGTAGTTTCTAATGGTTTTGAAGTAAAGTTAAAAGATTTAGACAAAATTTCAAAAGTAATCAACTTGGCCATGGAGCATGGTGTTAAAAATGTATCTGGAATAAATTTCATAATTGAAGATTCGGAATATGTTTGCAATCAAATGATGGCTGATGCAATTAAAATGGGAAAAAAACGAATTCAACATTTATCTATGGCAGCCGGAACTTCGCTTGATAAACCAAAGAGTATTAATCCATATTGTTCTTTATCTTCAAGCAATACTCAACCTCGTTTTAATAAAACATATTCAAATTCCATGGAGGATTCAGTTGCTTCTGGGACTCAAAACTTTGAAACAATTGAACCTGGAACTATAAATGTTAGAGCTTCAGTGAATATGGTTTATTATTTGAAATAATCCTTTTAAAGGGCTTGCGTTTTAATTTGCAGATGGTATTATATAGATATTGGCACTGGATGGAGTAACCTTTTAGGTTTTAATATTTTCGTGCTTTTTATATTGTATTAGGTCATTTAGGAAACTTGTGAAGTACACTTTTAATAATAAATTTCTTAAGGATAATTCGAAGCCTGGATCATATCGAAGAGGTTATGAAACCTTTCAAAAAGATATGGTTACGGAGCTCAAATTTAATGAAAATATTGTAAGAGCAAAAGTTAAGGGTAATTTTAAATCTCATTATGAAACTGGGATTAAGTTTACTAAAGCAGGCGTTAAACCAACTTGTAATTGCCCTCTTGAGGAACCTTGGTGTAAACATGCAATTGCTTTGGGATTTGCTTCATTGAAGAATCATTTTTTTGAAGAATTTCTTTATGAAAAAATGAATATTGAACCAGTTTTAACTGATGAAGATTTGCCAATGTGTGAAGATCCTAAAGGTGATTTTATATTTCATTTTAATCCTAAAAGGCGTCAAAATTTTTTCTCAATTTTGGTTATGAATCGTCATACTAAAAAAGTTATTCGAGATTTAGAAGCTGTATTTAAGCAAATTATAGCTCGTCAAAAAGAAGAAGAGGATTTTGAATTAAATAACGCACAAAAACTTGAAGTAGTCATGTTTAAAATGCTTTTGAGTCAATCAAGATTAGATAAAAAATCTGGTTGGTATGATGTTCAGATTAATAAATTTGATGAATTTTTCAAAATGCTTTCTAAACAGGAAGACGTAATCGATGCTAAGACACATAAAAAAATTAAATTTTCTGAATCAATTTGGAATTTGTGTTTAGATGTAAATGTTTCATATGTTGGAAATGTTTTATTGAGTTTATATTGGAAACGAAATGATGTTGATGAAATTTATCCATTTGAAGAAGTTAGGTATTTTTCTCGTCAATTAAAATGGGGTAGATATAAAGATATTATATTCCCGGTTGATGCGTCAGTTAGTGTTGTTCCGCAAAATTTAACTAAAGCAAGTTTTTCTGACATTAAAGATGCTGATGGAGGTAAATTTGTGTATGAAGATTTACCAAAAATCAAAGAAGCAATGACTGTTAATATGTCGGAAGAAATGGAAAAATTAACATTTGAAAAACGACCCCCAAAATGCGTTGTTGAGCTTGGAGTTGATTATGACCAAAGCCTAAAGGCATCATTGGATTTTGAGTATGATGGAGTTAGAGTTCCATATCAAAAGCAATTTAAAAGCCCATATGTTACGATAAAAGACCCTAAAAAAGACTTATTATACTGGGTTAAAAGAGACATGCAGTTTGAACAAGCTGCATATCAAATGTTGTTAGCCTGTCGATTTGCACCTGTTCAATCTAATAATTTAGCTCTTGATAAAGAATATGCGATTGATTTTTATAATTATTATATTTCTAAAGCTGGTGACGGGTGGCAGTTTATCGAAAAAGATGATTTATCATTCTATAAATTAAACAAAAAAGGATTAAAATTAATAGCTGATATAGATTTTTCGCAAGACGGGACAGATATTTTCGAAATTCAACTAAAAGGAATGGCTGATGACAGAGAAGTTGATTTTGAAAAAGTTATTGATTTAACTTATGAAGGTGCAAAATATTATAATGTTCCATCTGGTGGCCAAGTTTCCATACCTACAGATGATGTTTTATCACTTTTAAAATCATTTAATACTTATGATGTTTATAAAAATAATGAAGATAAATACATAGTTAAAACCTATCGTGCCGGTGTTGTCTCTGAAATGGAAAAGATGGGCATAACCCTTAAAATGAGCCGAAGTTTTTCTAAATTTTGGAAAGAAATATCAACATTTTCAACTATGGATACTACTGCTCTTCCAAAAGCTACCAAAGCAGATTTAAGAGAATATCAACTCAAAGGATATTCATGGCTATGGTTTTTATATAAGTATGGTTTAAACGGTGTTTTAGCTGATGACATGGGTCTTGGTAAAACTCTTCAAACATTGACTTTGCTCCAAAAGGCTAAAGAAAAAGACGGTCGTGAGCCAAGTTTGGTTATTTGCCCAACATCTGTTGTGTTCAACTGGGAAAAAGAAATAGAAAAATTTGCCCCAAATTTAAAATTTCTAACTTTAGCTGGTGTTGATAGAAAAAATAATTTTGATAAGATTCAAGATTATGACGTTGTAATTACGAGCTATGCCTTAATAAGACGTGACATTGAAGATTTGAAAGACATTAAATTTAGGTATGCAATTTTAGACGAATCACAAAATATTAAAAATTCATCTTCTCAAACAGCACGCGCATGTAAAATGCTTAATGCGAGTCATCGTTTAGCTTTATCAGGTACTCCTATTGAAAACAAGCTTGAAGAATTATGGTCCGTATTTGACTTTTTGATGCCAGGATTTTTGTTTGATGCTAAAGAATTTAATAATAGATTCGTTGTTCCAATTGTTGATGGTGAAGATACTGAAGTTCAAAAACGTTTAAAATCGCAAATCTTCCCATTTATCTTACGTCGTATGAAGCGAGATGTTGCAAAAGATTTGCCTGATAAAATCGAATCAGTTGCATATTGCGAGCTCACTTCTGATCAAAAAGACTTGTATTTACAAGTTCTTGATTCAACTAAAGAAGAGTTGTTTAAATCTATTGAAACGGTTGGACTTGAAAAATCCAGAATGTCTATTTTTTCGGCATTGTTGCGCTTAAGGCAAATTTGTTGTCATCCAAGATTATATGATAAAGAAGGCCAGCTTGGCATAAATGAATCAGGTAAATTTGAACAGCTTCAAAACATGCTTGAGCAAGTTATAGCTGAAAAACATAGAGTGTTATTATTCTCTCAATTTGTTGGTATGCTAGATATAATAAAATCTTGGCTTGATGCAAAAGGTATTAAGAATGAATACTTATCAGGCAAAACAAAAGACCGTCAAGCCGTAGTTGAAAGATTTAACAACGATCCAACTATTCCAATATTCTTAGTATCTTTAAAAGCTGGTGGTACTGGTTTGAATTTAACTGGCGCTGATTATGTTATTCATTACGATCCTTGGTGGAATCCTGCAGTTGAAGATCAAGCAACTGATAGGGCTTATCGTATTGGTCAAACCAAAAAGGTATTTGTTTATCGTTTGATTACTAAAGGAACTGTCGAAGAAAAAATTCAAGCGCTTAAATCTAAGAAACGTTCACTTGTTGATAGCGTAATTTCAATAGACAGAAATATTGTTAAGTCGCTTACATATCAAGATATTAAAGATATCTTTTCAATTTAGTTATAAATTAAAAAAGCCTCCAATAAAGGAGGTTTTTAGTGTTTAAACTTCGGTTTGAGCTAGTTTTTCCATCTTTAATTTTTGATCGTACTCAATAAGCATATTGATAAGTTTATCTAGTTCGCCTTCAATAATTTCTCTTACATCAAGGTTTTGGCCAATTCGATGGTCAGTTAAACGGCCTTGAGGGAAATTGTAGGTTCTAATTCTTTCAGATCTATCACCAGTTCCTACTTGGGAGCGTCGTAAATCTGTAACTTCTTGCATTTGTTTTTGAACTTCTATATCGTAAAGTTTTGCTTTTAAAATTTGTAATGCTCTTTCTTTATTTTGAAGCTGTGAACGCTCTTCGGTACAGAAAATCATTATTCCTGTAGGTTTATGAAAAACCCTAGCAGCAGTTTCTACCTTGTTAACATTTTGACCACCAGCACCACCAGAACGGGCAGTTGTAATTTCAATATCATTCATATTTAGTTCGATTTCAACATCATCAACTTCAGGCATAACAGCAACTGTTGCAGTTGAAGTATGAACTCTTCCTTGAGATTCTGTTTGAGGAACCCTTTGAACCCTATGTACACCTGATTCGTATTTAAGCTGAGAGTATATATTATCTCCGCCTTTAACCGAAATTACAACCTCGGATACGCCACCTGCTTCGCATTCGTTTATTGAAAGTATTTTTGTTTGCCAACCTTTGTTTGTGGCATATCTTAAATACATTCTCATTAAATCGCCTGCAAAAATATTTGCTTCATCCCCGCCAGCAGAACCTCTAATTTCAAGCATGATGTCTTTATCATCCATTGGGTCACGTGGCAATAAAAGAACTTTTAATCTATGTTCATATTTTTCTATATTTTCTTCAGCGTTTGCAATTTCAGCATTTAAAAACTCTTTCATAGAAGCATCTTTTTCAACATGAAGCATTTCTTTTGAATCTTTAATTGTTTCCATTGCTTCTTTATATTTATAATAAATTTCTACAGTTTCTTCCATTGTCTTTCTTTGCTTTGAAAGATCGCGGAATTTTTCATAATCTTGAATTACATTAGGATCAGATAATGTCACGCCTAATTCTTGATATTTTTTTTCAATTTGTTCTACTTTTTCAAATATTGAATTATCCATTTTTAGTTGGTTTCCTTCCACATGAATTATCTTCGTCGCAATACCCCAAGCGTTCACATTTTGGAACTAAATGCTCAGTAAGCCAAGGTTCTTGTTCTATAACTAAAGCACACATTTTAGCAATGGCCATTCTAATTTCTAGTTGAGCCCTTGTACAAAGTCTCAAATTAGCTAAATGTATCAATTCTCTTAAATTTAAACTGCATACAATTGAACTTGCTGTTGCGTTAGGTAAAATTGAACGTGCATCTTCTTTTTTAATTCCTGCTTCAACTAATTCAGTATATAATTTTGATGTCGCTTCCATATGTGCATTGAATTTTTTGAGTAATTCTGAGCTTTTTTCAATTGCCACAGGAACTATATAATCAAAATCAGCCTCTTTTACATATCTTTGAGATTTTTGAGAAAAGCTCATGTGTCTATGGCGAACTAATTGGTGAGTTGCAGCTCGTGAAATATTGTTTATTGCAAAAGTAAGTTGAATATGTTCAATTGTAGAGTAATGCCCAGATGAAATAATACGTTTAATTAGGCTTAATTTTTTTTCTTTATCATCTGTTACATTGTTAAATATATCAACCGCACCATCTGCGCTGTAGCAAGTTCTACAAGCTGTGTAAATTACATCAAGCAAATTGCTTGGAATCCCTATTAAACTTACTTCTAAACTCTTATTTCCCATTTTCAACATCCATTCTCTAAATACATTTATGGCAGGTTATTAACCTGCCTGTAATGTATGTTTTTCTTTTACAACTATTTTTGATAACGTTTTTTAAATCTTTCAACTCTACCTTCAGAGTCAAGAATTTTTTGGTTACCTGTGTAGAATGGGTGACAAGCATTACAGATTTCAACTGTAATATTTTCTTCAACAGAACCTGTTTCAATTTCATTTCCACATACACATTTTATAGTTGTTTTTTGGTAATCTGGGTGAATATCTTTTTTCATTTTTTTCCCTTTTTAGTGATAGTAACTTATGTTAATTATTTTACGTTGCTAAAAAATTATTTTCAAGCATATAAAAAAATTTCCTTAATATTTTGTTTATAGTATAATTTATTTTATGAAAAAACTAGATCATATTAGGAACTTTAGCATAATAGCTCATATCGACCACGGCAAATCTACTTTGGCTGATAGATTATTGGAAGCAACTGGAACAATTTCAAAGCGTGAAATGCAAGATCAGTTGCTTGATACAATGGACATTGAGCGTGAACGTGGCATTACAATTAAATTAAATGCTGCAAAAATGAACTACAAATCTCGTGATGGCAAAGATTACATCTTAAATTTAATTGATACTCCTGGTCACGTTGATTTTTCATATGAAGTTTCTCGCTCACTCGCAGCTTGTGAAGGTGCACTTTTAATCGTTGATGCGACACAAGGTGTAGAAGCTCAAACATTAGCTAATGTTTATTTAGCAATGGAGCAAAATCTAGAAATTATTCCAATTATAAATAAAATTGACCTTCCATCCGCAGATGTTGAAAGAGTTAAAAAGGAAATTGAGGATGTATTAGGAATCGATGCATTTATGGCAATTCCAGTAAGTGCCAAAACCGGACAAGGTATTGAAGATGTACTAGAAGCTATTGTTCAATATGTTCCTGCCCCAGTTGATACAACAGATAAGCCACTTAGAGCTCTTGTTTTTGATAGCGCATATGACGCTTATTTGGGAACAATTTGTTTCTTTAAAGTTGTTGATGGCACAATTAAATTGGGTGATAAAATTAAATTTATGGCAACTGGGCGCGAATTTGAAGTTATTGAGCTTGGATTTTTAAATCCAAATAGAAATCAAGTACCTGTGTTAAACACGGGGGAAGTTGGATATTTTGCAGGTTCTATTAAGGAAATTACTCGTTTTGTAGGTGATACAATTACTCATGTTAACAACCCGGCACCTGTTGCTCTTGACGGATATAAAGAAGCCAAACCAATGGTGTTTTCTGGTTTGTATCCTGTAAATAATGAAGATTACCATGAATTAAAAGAAGCTTTAGAAAAATTAAAATTATCTGATAGCTCAATTACATATGAACCAGAAACTTCAAATGCATTGGGATTTGGTTTCCGTTGTGGTTTTTTAGGCATGCTTCATATGGAAATCGCTCAGGAGCGATTAGAGCGCGAATATGATTTGTCATTAATCACTACAGCTCCTTCTGTAATTTACAGAGTATATAAAACAGATGGTTCAATGGTTGAAATCGATAATCCTGCAGAACTTCCCGCACCACAATATAGAGATTATATTGAAGAGCCTTATGTGAAAGTAAATATCTTTACTCCAAATGATTATGTTGGAACTTTAATGGAATTATGCCAAGATAAACGTGGTATTTTTATAAATATGCATTACATTGATGATATTAGAGTGAATATCGAATATCATGTGCCGTTATCTGAAGTAATCACAGATTTTTATGATCAATTAAAATCTCGTTCAAAAGGCTATGCATCACTTGATTACGAATTTCATGATTATAAAAAATCGGATTTAGTCAAAATGGATATTTTATTATCAGGTGAAATTGTAGATGCATTGTCTGTTATTTGCCATAAAGATTCAGCTTATGGAATAGGGCAAAAATTAACCAATAAATTAAGAGAAATTATTCCAAGGCAAATGTTTGAAGTGGCTATTCAAGCTGCTATTGGTGGAAGAGTCATTGCCAGAACAAATATTAAGGCACTTAGAAAATCAGTTCTAGATAAATGTTATGGTGGTGATATTTCTCGCAAACGCAAACTTCTTGAAAAGCAAAAACGTGGTAAAAAACGTATGAAGGCTGTTGGAAGAGTTGAAATCCCACAAGAAGCATTTATGGCAGTATTATCATTAAATGAAGAATAATTATAGCTTAGTTATTCTATTGATTGCATAATATATTCCGCATACAGTTGCAGCAGCAACAGATGTTTCATTTTTGTTAATTTCTTGAAGATGTTCTAAAATTTTAGTTACCGGAACAAGGTAACGATCAACAATAATTCCACCGTCATCGATTGGATTTTGAATTATTTGGTAGTTATTGACTATTGCTGTTACATATGAAAGTGTTTCAGAAGAAAGCCCTGCGCTTGTACAGCAGTTTTCTAACTCTATGTAAAATTTATCTGCCACTAATCCTGTTTCTTCTAGTAATTCTTTTTTTGCGCAATCTAGCATGCTTTCATTGCAATCATTGTCTCCTATTAATCCTGCGGCAGACTCAAGACAATAAGTTGCTTTTTTTTCTGCAGAAATTGGAGGACGTATTGTTTTAAAAAGTAAAAAGTTGTATTCATTATCTTTTTTGACTAATGTTGTGATGACAACTGCGCTATCATGCATATTTGTATCATTTGTTCTTCGAACATAATACCAATCTTTGCCAGACGGTGATTTCGCAGATTTAAATTCAAGAAATTTTGTTTTTGAAATTATTGTCATATAAATTTCCTATCAACTTCAACTATTTTAACTTTGTTTAATGTTCCCATATTGTTCATTAATGCTGCTTTATGAGCCGAATTGATACAAATAATATCCGTATTATTTTGAATGGCCTCTGTAATATTCTCTTGCGTTTCAATATATTTAGCTAAAATTATATCGTTATGAAAAATTTTTCTTGCCTGATTCAAAGACATATCATCATCAAATAAGCATAAGCCATCAGCTTCAATTATTTGTGCAATATCGGCTCTGGAATTGATAAATAAAAGCGCTTCAAATATAGAACAAAGTTGACGTAATTTGATTCCAACCTCAATATTTTGTTTGTCTGGTGCAGTTTTGAAATTGTATTGAATAATTTTAATACCATTATTTAAGACTTCACCCGCCGTATTTAATATGAGGTCTTGGCAAAAATTTTGTGAATCAATCCAAATGGCTTTATTTTTGTTTTTTAATTGGGCATCTTTAATGTTCATAATTATCCAATTAGTTATACATTTTTGATTATAGCTAATTTTTATAAATTTAAATAGCCTATTTGTATGAATAAAAATGATATTATCCTTATTGCTGCTGCAAAAAATAGCGATAAAAAAGCATTGGAAAAACTTGTAAAAAAGGTTCAACCAAATATATATGCAACATTAACATATCTAAAAGTAGACCATGCAGATATTCATGATATTTCTCAAGAAATTATGTTGAAGGTTGCTAATAAAATACACCAATTAAAAAAAGTAGAGTATTTTAAAATTTGGCTTAATAAGATTATGCTTAATTCTTATTATGATTATTTAAGAAAAAACAAAAGAGATTTAAAAGAATTTTCTTTTATGAAAAACAATGATAATGAAATTTTAAATATAGCAGATAATACAGAAAATCCGCAAAATGCGCTGTTGAATTCTGAATTAAATTTTATTATCAAAGCTTCGATTAACAACCTGCCTTTACAATATAAAATACCGATCGCCTTAAGGGAGTTTCAAGGCTTAAGTTATGATGAAATATCTGCTATCACAAAAACTTCTATAGGTACTGTAAAATCAAGAATTTCTAGAGCTAGAACAAAAATCAAAGACGCTATAAAAAAATATTCACAAACTTGATTATTCTATATTAATGCCATTGTCTTTGAGTGTATTAATAAAATTCTGAGCAACTTTTTGTTGCACATCTTGAGGTACAACCCTTAATAATTCTACCGTTTTTGAAATAATTGGGTCTTTATCATACCATCTAGAACCACCATTTATAGGCTTAACCATATGATAATACTTATCTATGGCTTCTTTTGAAACTTTTTTTTCTAAATTATTTAAAAATATCTCGGCCTGTTCTTTTAATTCATCTTGGTAATCTTTTAGGATATTAATTACTTTTAAAAGACTTGGGTCATGGTCATACCATCTTTTATATTCTTGCTTCATTAGCTACCTCTGGTTTTAAATCTTTTTCTGATATTCTTTGTGCATTTATGTTTAATCCACGTAATTTTTCAACAAAGTTTTCATATCCTCTGTCAATATGATTTAATGCTCCTATTTCTGTTTCACCGCGAGCTGCAACGGCTGCTGTGACTAGAGCTGCACCTGCTCGCAAGTCAGTTGAAGATACGTTTGTTCCTACCATATATTCAACACCTTTTATAATGGCATGTTTTTTATTAATAATAATATTTGCACCCATTTTCCATAATTCATTAACATGCATGAAGCGATTTTCATACAAGCTTTCAGTTACCACTGAAATCCCATCAGCACAACATAATAATGCCATTGCTAATGCTTGTAAATCTGTAGGGAAGCCTGGATATGGTTGTGTAATGAAATTCATTGCTTTTAAGCGCTTATTGTTGGATACCTCCATTGTGTTTGGGTCAATTAGTTTGATATTTGCTCCCATTTCAAGAAGTTTTCCGGTAAATAAAGTTAAATGGTTTGGAAATATATTTCGAATTATGCCGCTACCTTGCGAGGCAATAATTATACTCATATATGTTCCAGCTTCAATTCTATCGGGTAATGTAGTATACTCGCAACCCCTTAGTTCATTTTGCTTTACGCCTGTAATAGTAATTTGATTTGTACCAGCACCCTCAATTTTTGCCCCCATGGATTTTAAGAAGTTTGCTAAATCAACAATTTCGGGTTCTTGTGCGGCATTTTGGATAACTGTAACACCATCAGCTGTTACAGATGCCATCATAACATTTTCCGTTGCTCCAACCGATGGAATATCAAAACAAACTATTGAACCAGTAAGTTTTGCTGCTTTTGCTATCACATATCCATCTTCAATTTTACACTCACAACCAAGTGCTTCAAGACCTTTTATATGGAAGTTAACTCTTCTTTCGCCAATTTTGCAACCACCAGGGAGTGCTACGATTGCCTCTTTTTGTCTTCCAACAAGAGAACCTAGAACGCAAAAACTAGCACGCATTTTAGAAACAAATTCTTTAGAAGCAGTGCAACCTGTTATATTTGTGCAATTAATTTCGATTTTTTTATGTATTTTATCATATTTGGTTTTTGCCCCTAATTCAGCTAAAACTTCAAGCATTATATCAACATCAGATAAATTAGGAACATTATAAATGACACTTGTATCTGAGCACAAAAGAGAAGCTGCCATAAGCTTTAAAACAGAATTCTTTGCTCCGCTTATAGTAACTTCGCCTTTAGTTGGGTTTTGCCCTTTTATTATTAATTTTTCGCTCACAATATTTACCTTTTCTAACTGATTTTATTATAAATTTCAATGTTTTGAAAGTTTATAGGCTAAAAATAAAATTTTTGTATGAGATTGTGAACTATTTTTTATCATCTACAACTTTTGCATCAATTACTTTAGCATCAATAACGCCATTTTTTTCGTTTTTTTGTTCATTTTTCTTAGCTTCTTCTAGTTCAAGTTGTTTATTTATGATAATTGTTTGGAAGATTTGGAAAATATTGCTTGTAACAAGGTATAGCAAAGCTCCCGCAGGAATTGGAATAAATACAAAAGTTAAAATAATCATTACAGGCATAATAGTGCCCATTGATTTTTGAATAGCGGCTTGTTGTGGGTCTTGATTTTTATTTTGAGTTGTAGCCATCATAACTTTTTGAGATAGCCAAATTGTTAAACCAAATAAAGCAACCAAGAAAATAACATCGTAATGTATAGCATTTTCCGCTTGTATGGTTGGAATAGAAGCTACAAGAATATCACCCATTCTTTTAAATTCTACATTTTCTGTTTCTTTTGTCATTATATTCATAATAGAAACATCAGCTTTTTGAACTTTATTTAACTGTGAAAAATTAAGATTAAGATTGTCTAAAGCCATTTTAAGTTCAATTGGTTGGTCTTTTTGAATTTCTCCTTGAATTTCTATAGCTTTTTGAGGTTTTTGAATTTTAATATTTTCTAATTTTTCTCCATCTATATATACAATTGCAGATTTTCCAGCTTGAAATTGCGCGTGTTTTGATACAGAGAATTTGCCGTCTAGCGAAACTCCTGCTGTTGATTTGATGGTTGAGTCAAGTCTGTTAATAAACAAAAACCCTGTATCACCAGCCATTTGTATAAATTGTGGACTCATTAAGGCACTATAAAGCATAATGAATACTGGAATTTGTATTAACATAGGTAAGCAACCAGCTGTTGGATTAAAATTGTTTTCTTTATAAAATTCCATCATTTTTTGTTGCATTAATTGAGGATTATTCTTGTATTTCTCTTGAATCATCTTCATTTTAGGTGTTAAATTTTGCATA
Organism: Candidatus Gastranaerophilales bacterium; assembly: GCA_017560095.1. GTDB lineage: Bacteria > Cyanobacteriota > Vampirovibrionia > Gastranaerophilales > Gastranaerophilaceae > RUG14156. Next base: position 150,391 of record JAFYOU010000027.1, on the reverse strand, counting down.
TTTTTCATTGAACGTTGTTGCGAAATATTTACATGCCACAAGCAAAGTCTCATTAGTATTGTAAAAGCAATAATAGCCATACCGTATGAGCCTAAAAAGCTTTTTAACACATCTAAAAATTGTATAGTTAATGCTACAAAATCCATTATTTTCTCCTCAAAATTAAAAAGTCATAATTATATCTTCAATTTTACTATGAACATGGTAAAATTGACCATATGGAAAATAATTTTGATACAATTTGTGCAATAATTACTCCGCTGGCTACCGGTGCGGTCGGCATTATAAGGCTTTCTGGAGATAAATCGTTTGAAATAATAGAACAAATTTTTGATAAAAAAATTAAGCCAAAAATGATAAATTATGGCCACATTATCGATAAAAATACTTTTTTAGATGAAGTTATAGTACTACCTTTTTTGGCTCCCCATAGCTACACAGGAGAAGATGTTATTGAGATTCAAACCCATGGAAGTCCAGTTATAATAAATTCAATATTAGAGCTGATTTTAGCTAAAGGTGCTAGACTTGCCGCAAGGGGCGAATTTACAAAACGTGCTTTTTTGAATCATAGAATTGATTTGTCGCAAGCAGAAGCGGTATTAGATGTTATTCATTCAACAAGTTCAAAATCTGCACAAAATGCACTGTCAAACCTTGGTGGATATTTAAAAAACAAAACTTTTGAAATTAAAAATAATTTAATTGAAATTTATTCTAGGGTAATTGCCTCAGTTGATTTTCCAGAAGATGTGCAAGAAGTTGATAAAAATTACATCGTTTCGAAATGTAATGATAATATTCTTGTTTTAAATGAAATCCTAAATAATTCAAGAAGCCATGATTTTATAAGAGATGGTCTCAATGCTTGTTTAATTGGTAGGCCAAATGTCGGAAAAAGTTCTTTATTTAATGCACTTTTAAATTATACAAGGGCCATTGTAACTCCAATTGAAGGCACCACAAGAGATACTATTAAAGAATCGATAAATTTAAATGGATATTTAATAAATTTTATTGATACTGCTGGCATTCGTGATAAAAATAAGGCTGATTTGGTTGAGCAAATTGGAATTGATAATTCTCTTGAAGCAATTGATAATAGTGAAATAGTATTATTTTTATTCGAAAATTCAGCCAATGAAATAGATGATGAACTTTTAAAAAGAGCACAAAATAAGCAAATTTTATTTATTAAGACAAAATGTGATATTTCGTGTTTAGCGTGCAGTGAGGCTCTTGAGGTTAGCTCTAAAACAGGATTTGGTATTGATAAATTGAAAGATAAAATTGTAGAAATTATCAGAAATTTAATTCCAAATGATTTTAATTACACAACTAATAAGCGCCAGCAAACTTGCCTTTTAAGAGCTAAAGAAGCACTAGAAAATGTAATTAAAACAAGTGAATTCGAGGATGATGCCGATTTGTATGCAATGGATTTAAAACAATCTATTCTGGCGCTTGATGAAATAACGGGTGAAGTATTGACTGATACAATTTTAGATAATATATTTGATAATTTTTGTATTGGAAAGTAGTTAATTCATTTTTGTTATATGTTTTGCAACTGCTTCGCCCATTGACATACAGCTCTTTTGTACACGAAGCGCGCTATGAGCTTCAAAATCTGCACCTAAAATTTTTCCTATTGCAAATAAATTTTCATAATTTGCGCTAATAAGCGACTCTATAGGCAACATATAATTTGAAGTTTTTTGCAAAATAGAACCATTTTTTTTATCAGAATGAATATCTATGGAATAATTAGCCATCAAAACTGGGTTATTAAAAGTTTTTGAGCTTATTAAATCATCTTTTGTGAAAACGTATTTAGTTTTTACTCTATTTTGTTCTCTAACTCCTGTTTGAGTTGCAATATTAGTTATAATAGCATTCTGAAAACCTGGAAAATATTGTTTGACGAAATTATACAATCTATATATTGCTTTTCTAGCGTTAATTAATTCTTTGGAAGACATGTAAGGGTTGTTTTTATAATTATCTATTCTTGGACAATTAAAAGCAACTTGGCCAAGGCCACCAGCAATTGAAAAAACTTGAAAATATGCCCTATCGGATTCTTGTAGAATTCCGTCCTTAACCCCTTGTTGAAGATACTTATCAAGTGCCCAGTGTGTTAATGTATCCCAAGTACTTGCTGTAGTAAAATGTAATTCAGTATTAGTATTTATTTCGTCTCGATAGGTATTGGTAATATCTTCATTATTATCTATTTTTTTTATAAAACTGCAAAATTCTTCAAGATTAACGTTTCCTAAAATAAAACGAAGTGAATTTTGTTGTTTTTTATCGTGTGAATCCAAAATATCGCAATTAGCTAGAATTGAAAATTCCGCAGTGCCTGTGGCATCTACATAATATTGCGCTTCGATTGGTAATGATAATAAGTTAGAGTTTAAAATTATACTTTTTATAATGCTACCTTCATATATAATTGATTCGGTTGATGTTTCAAAAAGAATATCTAAATTATCAAATGATAAGACATCTTCTAAAATAATTTTTAATAACTCAGGATTTAACCAGCCATCATTACCATCTTTATATGTAATTTGTGCATTGTATTTTTTTGAAACTTGAATAAGTTTTTTATAATAATCACAATTGATATCATTGATTGAGGATTTCATAATTGGAACAACGAGACCCCCTGTCATTAATCCACCCAAAAAATTATTTTTCTCAACCAACAGAGTTTTTAATCCATTTTTTGCGCAATTGTATGCACAAGCACATCCCGAAGTGCCACCACCAATAATAACGACATCATACTTTTGTTTTTCATCCATAAGTTAATTATATGTTATTTAATAAAAAAAGTAAAAAATGCACAAATACGATACGTTAAATATTAAATGCATGCATATCGATAGGTATTGATAATGTATATTATGTAACAAGGGCTATTTAAAAACAAAAATGACATTTAGGTACCATTTAATTCCAATTTAAATGATAATTCAAGTTTAAATTAGTATAAGAATACATCTTTATTTTAAAAAATATGCTAATGAAATGCAAAAATGTAACTGATAATTTAAAACAAAATTAAGGAGAAAATATGCAAAATAATATATGCAATAAAAATATTCAACAAACAGTTAGATTAATATTAATTGATGATCATAAACTATTTAGATGTGGCATAAAATCATTATTTGAAAATAAAGATGGCATTTGCGTCGTTGCAGAGGCAGCAAATGGCAAAGAAGGAATTGCAAAAATACTTGCACAAAATCCTGATGTTGTTCTATTGGATTTAGAATTAGAGGATATTAATGGACTTGATTTAATAGAAAAAGTTATGAATACAAAACCTGGTGTAAAATTCATCATATTAACATCTCATATTAATGAACACGTTATAAGCAAAGCTATGAAAATGGGTATATATGGTTATATTTTAAAAGATATTAACTCTGAATTTTTAGATATGATTGTTCGTTCTGTTTCAAATGGTGCAATGTGGATAGATAAAAAAGTCGTTCAGATTTTAAGAGAATTAAACCCAAATGTAATTCCAAATACGCAAATTTCTCGTTCAAATTTTAAATCTACACACGCAAATTTAACTGCACGTGAATATGAAGTATTAAAATTAGTCGTTGATGGCAAATCTAATTTGCAGATTGCAAATGAATTAAACATATCAGAACATACTTCAAAAGCACATGTATGCAATATTATTCAAAAACTCGTTGTAGATGATAGAACTCAAGCCGCTGTTAAAGCAATACGAGAAGGAATAGTTTAGTATATTATCTATACCTATCGTATCGATAATCTTCGATTAATATTATAATTACCAATCGTTTAGATAGAAAATTAGGAGGAAAAATGAAAACTAAAAATTTTACTTTCAACTCATCAAAGGCAAAAGATTTTTTTCTTGAAAAGATATCTTTTGAAATTTCTCCAAGAGAACTTGAGAAACACATCAAAGAAAACATAGAAGATTTTAATATTGTTGATGTTAGAAATTATGATGATTATATTGCTGGACATATTCCATTTGCAATTCATGTGCCTTTAGATACACTCGAAGAACACTTGGTTATGTTTGATAAAGATAAAGTTAATATTGTATATAGTTATTGCCCATATTGCAAAAATGCCACTTATGTTGCCTTGGCTATAGCAGAAAAAGGATATCCGGTAATGACATTATGTGGAGGTTATAAAATATGGGAAGAAATCGGCTTTGATACCATAAAAACTAGTACATAAAGAAAACTAGTACAAAAGATGTATTTAAAATCTTGATAAATGTAGTAGAATTATTTAAATGCTGTTTTACAAGCATAAAAAAAAGCCCCAATTGGAGCTTTAAGATTTACTAACGATACAAGACTCATTATTTAACCGTTTTTGAAATCTATCAAATTCGGTTTTCTTTTTGCCTAAACTCTATTAATTTCAGGCGCATTTACAATAATATCTAAAAAAGATAAAATTGCAATATAGTGTTTTAAATATTTACATTAGTTAATGAATTTAAGTTTAAATATGTAAATTTATGTAAAATAAATCAATTTTTGATCAAATGAAGTAATTATATAAACTTTATATATAATATATATAAAATCAACGGGAGATGCCATGTCAACTGATGTTGTTATGCAAATTACAAGCGTTAATGTAAATTGCAGAATTAACGCTGAAAGTAACATAAAAAACAATCGCATAAACGATTTTGATGATAATTTATCAAATATAAGCAAAGATCCTTTAACGTATGAATATTTAAATGAACACCAAGAAGAAGTTGATATAATTAATTCTATCATTGTAGATGAAGAAATTGGCAATACAAAACAACAGGGTACTGGTGATTGCTGGCTTTTATCAAGTGTTAATTCATTAAAAGAAACTGATTTTGGAAAAAAAATAATAAAAGATTCTCTAGAATACAACAATGATGGTGCAATATTACACACATATTTTGGTGATTATAATATATCTTATAATGAAATAGTTCAAGCAAAAAATGAAATTGTTGAAAAAAATGGCAAGACTGCACCTAAATACTCAATTGGCGATGATGATATGCTGGTAATTGAGCTAGGTATACAAAAACTACTATTGGATATAAAAAATGGGGTAATCTCAGAAGAAGATTTAGAACCATACAACAATAGTCAAACACGGAAGATATCAATAAATTCAAATGATGATGTATTAAATTATAGACACGAGTCAGAAGTATTATTTTATCTTGCAGGATATATTACAAAATCAGCAATAAGCAATAGCGACAAAGTAGATATTTTAAATAATTTTAATAATAATCCTGAGAAATCATTTTTAACTACTGGTTTTTATGAAAATGTTGTAGTTCAAGATATAAATGGGAATGAAGTATTGTTAAATTCAGATCATTCTTATTGTGTAAAAAACGTAACAAGTGAATCCGTAACAATTGTTGATCCATGGGATTCTTCTAAAGATATAAATATTAGCTTAGATGATTTTTGTTCAAATTGCCTAGAGTTAGTATATTATGGTCATGAAATAATTGCTAATGATAAATCTTTAGATTCTGATCACATTAAGCCAAGTTTTATATCACAAATTAAAAGCGGATTTAATTTAGCTAAAAAGCTCTTAAAAGGTTTATTTAACACTTTCAATAGCGCAGAATTGTAAAAAACTACCAATTAAATTTTCATTCCAAACTTTGACGTCATCTGGAACCGAAAGAATACTTGGTGCAAAGTTCCAAATATATTTAATTCCCGCTTCAACTAATTTATCAGTTACCTCTTGTGCTACTTTGTTTGGCAAAGTCAAAATAGCTATACTAACACCGGTTTCAGCTACCATTTTTTTGATATCTGAAAGGTGATATATTTCTTTATTGTCAAATTTTTGTCCAATTATTTTAGAATTAATATCAAACAATCCTTTTATCTCGAGTCCAAATTCAGAGAATTTAGAATATTTAGATAAAGCAATACCTAAATTTCCAGCTCCAATTACAAATGCTTTTTTTATGGTTTTATAATCAAGGATTGTTTCGATTGCTTCTTTTAGCTCGGAAACGCTGTAACCAACCTTACATTTGCCTTTGCAATTTACACTTTTAATATCTTTTCTTACTTGAGTTTCGTCAATTTTCAAAAAAGAAGAAATTTGAGCAGAAGTAATGTTTTCAATTTCTTTTTTTGAAAATTCTCTTAAAACTGTATGATATTGTGTGAGGCGATTTATTGTACGTTGAGATAATTCATGCTTCATAACACTATCCTATAAAAAAGAGGGCTACAAATTAATTGTAACCCTCTTAGATTTAATTTAATTATACATTACCGTTAAATGCATCAATGTAAAGTTGTTTCATATCTTCCATAATTGGATAAACTGGGTTAGCACCTGTACATTGGTCATCAAATGCTAATTCAACCATTTCATCTAATTTTGCATAGAAATCTTCCTCAGATACACCAAAGTCTCTGATAGAATTTGGAAGTTCAATTTCTTTCATTAAGGCATCAACTGCATTTAATAATAACTGCATTTTTTCTTCATTAGAAGAGCCGCCCAATTTTAATTCATCTGCAATTTGAGCATATCTTTCAACTGCACATGGGAATTTATATTGAGGGAATGTAGCTTGTTTTTTAGGGCAGTCAGTAGCATTATATTTCATAACTTGTCTGATTAATAATGCGTTAGCTACGCCGTGTGGAATGTGGAACATTGCACCTAATTTGTGAGCCATTGAGTGGCATAATCCTAAGAAAGAGTTAGCAAATGCCATAGCAGCAATTGTTGCAGCATAGTGCATTTTTTCTCTTGCGATTGGATCGTTTGCACCTTCTTTGTATGATCTTGGTAAGTATTTGAATACTAATTTAATAGCTTCTAAAGCGTTGGAATTAGTAAAGTTTGTTGCCATACAAGATACATAAGCTTCAATAGCGTGAACTAAAGCATCAATGCCAGAAGCACTTGTTAGGCCTTTTGGCATACCGTCAACAAAGTTAGGATCAACAATAGCCATATTAGGAGTTAACGCATAATCCGCGATTGCATATTTAACACCTGACTTATCATCAGTGATGATAGAGAATGGTGTAACTTCAGAACCTGTACCAGAAGTTGTAGGAATTGCCACCATAAGAGCTTTTTTACCAAGTTCAGGTAATTGGCAAATTCTTTTTCTGATATCCATGAATCTCATAGCAATATCTTCAAATACTGTATCTGGTTGTTCATATCTTAACCATAAGATTTTAGCAGCATCCATTGGAGAACCACCACCAAGAGCGATGATTACGTCTGGCTCAAATGGTTTCATAATTGCATAAGCTTCTTCAATTGTTGATAAAGTTGGATCTGGTTTAACATCAAAGAACACTTCATGATCAATACCGATTTCATCTAAAACTTTGGTAACTTGTTCGCAAGCACCTGAGTTAAATAAGAATCTATCAGTAACGATAAATGCTTTTTTTCTGCCTTCTAATTCACGTAAAGCTAAATCAGTCGCACCACGTTTGAAGTAAACTTTTTGTGGAACTTTAAACCAAAGCATGTTTTCTCTCCTTTCAGCAACTCTCTTATAGTTTAATAAGTCTCTAACACCAACGTTTCCAGATACTGAGTTTTTACCCCAAGAACCGCAACCAAGTGTTAAAGATGGTTCCATTCTGAAGTTGTATAAATCACCGATACCACCTTGAGAAGAAGGTTGATTGATTAATACACGACATGCTGGCATTTTTTGAGCATATGCATCAATTCTATCTTTTTTGCGTTCATCTGTATAAAGAACTGCAGTGTGACCTGCGCCACCTCTTGAAACTAAATAGTAAGCTTTTTCAGTTGCATCTTCGAAAGATTCAGCTTTATACATAGTTAAAATTGGTGATAATTTTTCTCTTGAGAATGGGTCTTCCCATTTGACTTCTGCTCTTTCAGCTAATAAAACTTTTGCATCAACAGGAGTTTCGAAACCTGCCAATTTAGCAATTTCATGAGCTGGTTGGCCTACAATTTGTGGATGAGCTGTTCCGCGAGCAGGATCAATAAATGGAAGGTCAATAAGTTTTTGTTGCTCAGCTTGATTTACTAAATATGCACCACGATATGCAAATTCTTTTTTAACTTCTTCATAAACAGAATCAACAATAATTACTGATTGTTCGGAAGCGCAAATCATACCATTATCAAATGTTTTTGACATTAAAATTGAAGAAACCGCCATTTTAATATCTGCTGTTTCATCGATTACAACTGCAGTATTACCAGGACCAACGCCTAATGCAGGGTTTCCTGAAGAATATGCTGCGGTAACCATACCTGGGCCACCTGTAGCTAAAATACAAGATATTTTTTTATGTTTCATTAATTGGCCAGATAATTCCATACCTAATTTTGGATTTTCCGCTTCAGCTTCAGGATCCATTTCAATCCAACCAATAATATCTTTTGGAGCACCAGCTTTTACGGCAGCTTCTAAAACGATTCTTGCTGCTTCAATAGTACAGTTTTTAGCTCTAGGGTGTGGAGAAAAAACGATACCATTTCTTGTTTTTAATGAAATTAATGATTTAAAAATTGCTGTTGATGTTGGGTTAGTAGTTGGAATAACACCAGCTAAAACACCTAAAGGCTCAGCAACGATTTTAACACCATTTGCTTTGTCATTATCAACAACGCCACAAGTTTTAGTATTTTTGTGTTTATTGTAAATGTATTCTGCAGCGTAGTGATTTTTAATGAATTTATCTTCAACTACGCCCATACCTGTTTCTTTTCTAGCCATTTTCGCTAGAGGAATACGTGCTTTGTCTGCTGCAGTTGCTGCTGCTTTAAAAATTTTATCTACTTGTTCTTGAGAATAAGTAGCAAATTCTTTTTGTGCTGCTACAACTCTGTCAATTAACTCGTCTAATTGTTCAGCAGAGCTAATCAAACTGGTTTTGATTTCTTCAGTAGCTGTCATTTTTGTATATCTCCTTTTCGTGACAAAAATCTCTATTTAAATTGTACTATATAATCAAGAATTGTCAATCAAACACTTAATATACTTTTTTTATTATTTGATGTATTTTAATTTTATGAAATTTAAACAAATTCCTAATGATTATTTTGTAACTATTTTAGATAGATTAACTAGGTTTGAACCAGCTTATAAGCGTTATAATCGCGTCTTTGATGATGTAATAAACAAATTTTCTATTGACATTAAAGCAAAAGATTTATTAAATGAAGAAAAAATTGAACTTGCAACAAATATAATAAATGCTTCTATTATTGAAAACAGGGACTTTTTTATTAATGATATTTTAATGGAGCTAGAGGATAAGTATTTTAATTTTAACAAAGAATCTTATCAATACCTATCTGCTCGATTGAATATTTTATCTATTTTAGATAAAATAGAACAAAAAGAAGATTTGCCAAAAAATGTTGCTTGGTTGAAAGAAATTTCAAAAACTAAAATTGATATTTTAAAACTAAGAGAAGAAAAATCGCTTCTCTATCCAATTGAAAAAATTATACTATGCGAAGGGCAGACCGAATATACGCTCTTAGAAACTATTTTTAGACTATTTGGCATAGACCTTAATAAACTTGGCATTATGCCAATTGCTGCCGGTGGCAAAAATCAAGTTGCTAGAAAATATTATGAAATGCTAGAGTATACAAAATTACCATTTTTTATACTTTTAGATAAAGATGCAATCTCTATAAAAGAATTAATTGAGCCAAAAATGCGTCCTCAAGATAAATTATATCTTATAAATAGTGGTGAATTTGAAGATTTGATTCCAAAAAATATACTTCAAAACGCCATCAATTCAGCACATTCAAGCGACTTTAATTGTATTTTTGATGATTTTGATGATAGAAATTCTATGGTTCAAAACATAGAAGACATTTATAAAAAGTATGGATTTGGCGAATTTAAAAAAGCAAAATTTGCACTTGAATTAAAAGAATATATTAAAACAAATTGCGTCAAGGATGATTTTAAAAACTCCGAAATAATTGAAATAATTAAAGCTTTAAATTAAAATTATCTTATGGATAAAATTTTAATTACAGGCGTTGCGGGTTTTATAGGTTCTAATTTAGCAAATTATTTGCTTTCAAAAGAAAATAATTTTGTATATGGAATAGATAATTTTTCGCATTCAACTATGTCAAATCTATATCCATTACTTAAAAATGAACGTTTTGAATTTATTGAACATGATTTAAAAGGTGATATTCCATTAACTGTTGATTATGTTTTTCATTTTGCAGGAAATGGTGATTTTGATTCGTATTTCAATAATAAATATGATTTCATAATAAATAAAATTGAAATTGCTAAAAACATTATAAAATATGCACAAATCTCGGGTTCAAAATTGTATTTTCCAATACAGTATCAAGATTATCAGGAAGAAAACAAAGATTTTTTTGAATATTTTGATTGTTTAAAATTAATTGAGACATTGCTTTTGGAGCTAATTAATTCAAATAAATTAAATTGTTTAATTGTACGGTTATGCGATATATATGGTGAAAATATGTCAAAAAATGATTTAAGAATGATTCCAACAGCAATAAATCAAGCATTATTGAATGAAGATTTTATGATTGAGACTGATAAATGTTGCTATTTTACATATATAAAAGATGTTGTTCGTAATCTTGAAAAGCTAATGAATGAATATTATCCAAAACCTGTAATTGATTTAATAAATAAAAATTTATATCTTAAATCCGACATAATCAAATTGATAATTGCATATACTAAATCTAAATCAAATATTGATCTTAAGTCATTAATGCAAGTGCAGCCATCTTTTGCACCAAATACACATAACCAATTTGAATGTCAAACTAATGTTTTGGATGGAATGCTTGAAACAATTAAAAATTTTAAATTAATTCATTATAGTTAAACTTTAGCTAAATTGACTAACCTTCAGCATTATAGTCAAAGGCCAAATCCAAAGTTGGAGCTTTCATAACTATTGCACTTGTTGAAATGACATCAACTCCAGTTTGCGCAATAGCTTCAACGTTATCAAATGTAACACAGCCAGAAGCCTCAACAATAGCCTTTTTATTAATGAGAAGGCAAGCTTCTTTCATCTGCTCGCAAGTCATATTATCCAACATAATTATATCTACATTATTATCCAATGCTTCGCGTACTTGTTCTAAAGTATCACATTCAATTTCTATTTTATGAGCGTGCGACAAGTGTTTTCTAACTTCTTTAACTGCACGTGTGATTGAACCTCCATAAAGGGCAATATGATTGTCTTTCAACATTACGCAATCGGATAAATTAAATCTATGTAATTTATTTCCGCCAACTTTTACAGAATACTTTTCAAATAACCTAAAATTTGGAGTGTTTTTTCTTGTATCTACAATTGATACGTTATATTTAGAAATTAAATCTTGAAATTTTCTTGTATAGGTAGCAATACCGGACATTTTTTGAACAAAATTTAAGGCCAATCTCTCGCCAGTAAGAATTGAGTGTGCATCACCTTTTATTGAAGCAATTTTATCGCCTTTTTTTATAATGTCTCCATCTTCGAAATAAAATTGTATTTTAACTTTGTCATTACAAAGTAATTCAAAAACTCTTTTAAATACACTAGCACCACACAAAACACCATCAGTTCTAGTTTTTAAAGCTATATTAAATTCGCTACACTCTAAATTAGCGCAAATTGCGTCAGTTGTTATATCTCCGTAGTACATATCTTCTTTCAATGCAGATACAATAAAATCGTCAATAGCAAAGTTATTTAACCAATATTTTGTCATAATCAACTTGTTCCTTTAATTCTTTTTTATTTTTTATTGAATCAATTCTATAATGAGCTCCAATTGATTCTTGCCTTTTCAATGCAGCAGTAGTGATTAATTGCGCAACACAAAGAGCGTTTCCTAATTCAAATTTGCGCAAATTAAATCCGTAATCTAACGCATTAATTTTAAATTGTATTTGCTTAATATCAAATAATGCTTTATTTAAAGATGCATTATCCCTTAAAATTGCGACATTTTCGCTCATTGTACTTTTAAGATTATTAAACAACGTTTCTATTAATTCCTGATTATTATTATTTAAATCTATGTCAGAATATCTTTCTATTATAGATTGAATTTTTTCATCTGTTTTTTTAGGTGCTTCAAGATTATTCTTTATTATTTTTTCCGCTAAACTGTTTGCAAAAACAACGCATTCTAGTAATGAATTTGAAGCTAAACGATTAGCACCATGCAATCCAGTAGAAGCGCATTCTCCGATTGCATAAAGATTTTTAATTGTTGTATTTGAATTTATGTCAACCTTAATTCCGCCCATAAAATAATGTTCGGCAGGAATAACAGGAATTAAACCATTTGACAAATCGACATTATTTTCTTCGCACAATGATGTTATTGTTGGAAACCTTAATTTAAATTTTTCAATTCCAATTTGAGAAATATCTAAATTGACAAATTCAGCATCAGTATCTTGCATTTGCTGCTTAATGGAACGTGCAACAACATCTCTTGGTGCAAGGTCTGCTAGATGATGATAATTTTTTGCAAAATAGTCACCTTTTAAATCAACTAATTTAGCTCCTTCTCCACGTGCTGATTCCGATATTAAAGGCATTGTTTTTTTGTTTTTGCAATATAAAGCCGTTGGATGGAATTGCACAAATTCCATATCTGCAACTTCAGCTCCTGCATGATATGCAAGTGCAATACCATCTCCTGTTGAAGATGAAGGATTTGTTGTTGATTTATAAATTTGACCAATTCCACCTGTTGCAATAACGACATTTAAAGTATAAACAGCTTCAAAAGTTTCATTAACTTGATTAAACAAAATCAAGCCCTTGCATTCATTCTTTTTGTCAACCAAAAGCTCAATTGCAATAGAATTTTCATAAATTTCAATGTTATCAAAATTATTTAATTTTTCACACAACGTATGTTCAATTACGCTACCTGTAGAATCACCTTTTGAATGTAAAATCCGAGGACAACTATGTGCGCCTTCAAGTGTAAAATTTAAAGTATTTTTATTGTTTTTATCAAATTCAACCCCATAACGCATTAGCTCTTGTGCGGCAAGTGCTGAATTTTGAGAAACATGCTTAACTACATTTAAATCATTTATTCCGCAACCTGCTTTAATAGTATCTTTAACATGTGATTCAACACTATCACTAGGGTTAATCTCGGGAATAACACTTACAATTCCCCCTTGTGCAAGAGCTGATGAACCTGAATACAATTTTTCTTTAGTAACTAACAAAATGCCATCAGTAAATTTATTTTCTTCAGCCAACTTATTAGCTAAAAATAAACCACTAATGCCACTTCCAATAATTACTGCACTATATTTTGAATATTTCATTATTTATACCTTAAGTAATCAATATCATAATATAAAAACATACTAATTTAAAACTAATCTTTATGAATGATTTTTTGTGTTAAAATTGATTCGTATTTAAAGTTAATGAGGTAAGTTATGACAAATTCTAAAAAAAGAGCTTTACTTTGTATATTAGATGGATGGGGAGTTTCAAACAACATAAAACATAATGCTGTTTATAGTGCAAACACGCCAAATTTTGATAAATTTATGAGAGAAATGCCAAATACTCTAATCCATGCAGATGGTTTATCTGTTGGACTTCCTGAGGGGCAAATGGGTAACAGCGAAGTTGGCCACTTAAATATTGGTGCAGGAAGAATTGTATATCAAGAATTAACAAGAATTAATAAATCAATTGATGATGGTGATTTCTTTAAAAATACAGAATTTTTAAATGCGATTAATCATGTTAAAGAAAACAATTCCGCTATGCACATTTATGGATTAGTTTCACCAGGTGGGGTACATAGTTCTATGAAGCATTTAAAAGCTTTAATTAAAATGATGGCAGAAAATGGACTTAAAGATGTATATATCCATGCTTTTCTAGATGGAAGAGATACTCCTCCAAAATCCGCAAATATTTATTTAGCTGAAATTGAAGAAGAATTAGCAAAATACAATCTTCCAAAAATTGCCTCCATAATTGGTCGCTATTGGGCTATGGATAGAGATAAGAGATGGGAAAGAGTTGAGCGTGCTTATGATTGCTTAACTATAGGTAGTGGCATTAAAGAAGAAAATTCCGAAATTGCAATTCAAAATTCTTACAATAATGAAAAAACCGATGAATTTGTTGAACCAACTGTAATATCTGAACGCAGAATAGAAGATAATGATGCAGTCATTTTCTTTAATTATAGGCCAGATAGAGCACGTGAAATCACAAGAACATTTGCAGATAAAGACTTTGATGGATTTAATCGCAAAAAAGTAATTAACAATTTATATTACGTTTGCATGACACAATACGATGAAACAATGGATACTCCTGTTGCATTCAAACCTCAAACTTTAGTTAACATCCTAGGCGATGTTTTAGATGAGAACAATATTAAACAATTTAGAACAGCAGAAACAGAAAAATATGCTCACATTACATTTTTCTTTAATGGTGGAGTTGAAAAAGAAGGCAAACTGGAAACAAGAGCTTTAGTTAACTCGCCAAAAGTTGCAACATACGACCTAAAACCCGAAATGAGCGCATATGAAGTATGTGACAATGTTTTAAAAGCACTAGATGATGAAGAATATGGTTTTATTTTAGTAAACTTTGCAAATCCTGATATGGTCGGCCATACAGGTGTTATGGAAGCAGCAATTAAAGCATGTGAAGCAGTTGATGAATGCGTCGGAAAAATTGCTCAAAAAGCTTTAGAAAATAATGTTGATATGATTATAACAGCTGACCATGGCAATGCAGAGTGGATGTTTAACGAAGAAACTCAAGCTCCTCAAACAGCTCACACAACCAATGTTGTCCCATTCATCATGGTTTCTAATGATAGCTATGAATTAAATAAAGATGGCGCATTATGCGATATAGCTCCATCAATTCTTGATATGTTAGAAATCAAAAAACCAGCCGAAATGACTGGGAAATCTATGATTAAAGCTATGGCAAGAAAATAAATATCATTTTAACATTGACTAAAGCGTACCTAGGTGGTACGCTTTTTAGTTAAAAATATCATACCTGTTAATGAAAAAATAAATGTAAAAATACAAATGATTTTAACTATTGGCACATTTTGAATATTCAACACACTATCTATTCTAATTCCTTCAACAATAAAACGAACAATTGAATACAAAATTAGATAGCAACAAGCAATGGTGCCATTTTTAGTTTTACCTTTAAATAAAATGAGCAATGCTATAAAAATAAGCAAATCAAGGATACTTTCATATAAAAAAGTAGGATGGTAATATTCAATATCAAGAAATTGAGGTTTTCTGAATTCTTTCGAAACAAATAGCTTTAAAAATCCATTTGTTGGAGCACCATACGCCTCCTGATTAAAATAGTTTCCAAATCTTCCAACAGCTTGACAAAGCGGAAATATGACAGCAATTACATCTAAATGCTTTAAAAAGTTAAACTTTTTAATTTTCGACAATAAATATATAGATAAAATACCAAAAAATATTGCGCCAAAAATAGATAGTCCGCCATGGTTAATCATTATTATTTCAATTGGATTTTTGAAATAATATTCAAAAAGCGCTAAAACATAAAATAACCTTGCACCAACGATTGCACAAAAAATTACTAATGGCGAGTAGTCTAAAAAAAGATTTGCATTATATTTATTTAATTTATATTTAAACAAAAAATATGCAAATATAATTCCAATTATGAATGAGAATCCCATAATTAGGCCATACCATCTAATAGCAAAATGATTAAAAGATATAAAAATAGGTGATATTGGAGGTGTTATAATTAATTCCATTATTCTTCCAAAGCTATACCATATTGCTCAGCTTTTTCTTTAATTTTTTGCTCATTATCATTTACTGCATCAAAAATTTGCTGAGTATCTTCTGCATTAGGTGCAAGCTCAAGATATTCATTAAAAGCTGAGTTTGCCTTTGTTAACAGGTCAACATACTGCTCAGCTGCTTTTTGCAAAGCCAAATCGGTTTTAAATTCAACTGGTACAATTTGTCCGTCTTTGTTTTTCTTTTCATAAATTTCATCAGCCACCTTCATTGCAGCTACTGCATATGTATAAAAAACAATTGGCTCATTCTTCTGTAATTCCATGGCTACTTTAATGTGCTCAAGAGCCTCTTTATTTTTCCCAATTTGCAAATATGCCGATGCAAGATTATATCGTGATTCATATACTTTACCATCTAAATCAATAGAAGCTTCCAGCCTAGAAATTGCAGAATTAATATCACCTTCTTCAAGATAATCACTTGCTTTAGAATTTAGTTCATGTACTGCAACCATATTTACGCAAGCACACGAGATAACTCCTAAAAACAAAACAAATAAAAATTTAAGTAATTTTAACATACAATCCTCAATATATTCTATAGATATAAGAATATTTATGATAAAGTTAAATGTAAATCATTCAAATGGTTAGTTTTTGTTTATGGAAGAAAAATTACTTTTAGTTAAATATCAAGACCAACTTGCAGATAATTTAAGCATATATGCAAATGCTCAAATAACAGCTGATAAGCACAATTTAAAATGTTGCTATGAAAATATATCGGATGCAAGAAATCATTTTGAGCAACAAATGGACTGTTTTAACCTAAAATGTCGCTATATTTCACAAAATAGGGCAAGTGAAATAAATGAAAAAATACCTTTAAACAAAAATAAAATAAATAAAAATTATTATATAAATGATAAATGTTTTGATTTAAACAATATGTTTAATATATCAAACGAGCTAATTTCTCAATTTCAATTTAAAAATACAAATTTTATATTTAATCATGATTTACTTGAATCAATAATAACTGATAATTCAATTGGCTTATATATACATGAGCACTCATACATAGATGAAAATTTTATTCAAGATGCTACCAAAAGACTAAATAAATATCTAAAACAGCCAATCTTATATATTTTTACAAAAAATAATTATATATCTAAACTTAATTTAGACATTAAATACAAAATTATTGACATAGATAATCCAAAAGAAGAATTTTATATGTTATATTCATGTAACCATAAAATAATATACACTGATACAAATTCTCATTCCCAAGGTTTTTGGGCATCATTTTTGAATCAAAAAGACTATTGCTATGTAATTTATAGCAAAAAAATTAAACTGAAAAACAAAAAACATAATTGGATCGCAATTTAATCAAGCGGTTGCTTAATATAAACCCCGTCCCCACCTAAATATTCAACTTCTTTTCCATCAATATATAAATATACGTTTTTATGCGGTTCGTAAAGCTTAATGGTTGATGACAATTGCTTAATTCTATTTGTAACACTATTTGTACCACCACCATTACCAAAATTTGAACTTAAGTCTACAATAATATCTTTATTAATTTGCCTTACAGAAATCAAATCAACATTTGGGGGGATTTCTGTATAAATACCCATTTTAGACTCTGCAATAGTAGGGCCTTTTAATAAAACCATTATTGCATTCTCCAAAGATTGTTTAAATGACAACTCGCGATTAACTTTAAGCAATTCTCCATTTTTTGAATAAAAATAGCAACTATGAATTGATTTTTGCGCAACCTTTTGTTCCATGGTTGCATTGTTATTTTGAGTTTTAATATCATTTTTTACAGGCATGGGTTCAGAAAAATCATTATGAATTCCAAAAATAGGATTATTTTTTGACACCTCTAAATCAGAAGAATAGCTATCAACTCCAACTAATTTATATGCTAAAAAACCAAGTGTTAAAATCAAGCAAGCAAAAAAAGTCTTAAAGAAAGTATTCATTTATCCTCCTTAAAAATTTTTTTAGGTTTAATTAAATTATCAGACAAACGAGCAATTGATACAAGTTTGTTATTTTTTGTTAATAATATCTTGCTACATTGATACAGTTTATCATTTTCAATAAAATTTCCATTTTTAATTTTTGAGTACTGTTCATCATTTAACTCTAATTTATTAAGCATTAAAACATCAAGAGGGCTAAGTGGTTTTAATTCAGAATTTATTTCACAAGAGTCTTTAATATCAAAATTACCCGCCTTCGTTCTGATTAGATCACTCATATATGCACCACAACCAAGTTTTTGACCTATATCATTAACAAGAGAGCGAATATATGTACCTTTTTTACAAAAAACCTTTATCCTTGCAGTGTTCTTATCAAAATTAATTAAATCGATTGTATAAATTTCAATGTCTCTTTGAAAAGAATTAATATCAATTTCTTTATTGTCACGAGCTAAATCACATAATTTTTTTCCATTTTGCTTTATTGCACTATATTTGGGCGGAATTTGTTTGCTTTTACCAATAAATGAATTTAAAACATTCAGCAAATCTTCTTTTGAAAAATTTGGCTCATTAATAAACTTGGGCTCAGCTTCGGAATCGAATGTTTCAGTAACATATCCAAAAATTAAATCAGCTACATATTCTTTATCAGATTCCAAATAATCCAATAATTTAGTTGCCTTTCCAACCGCAACCTGCAATACTCCGCTCGCCAGTGGGTCGAGCGTTCCACTATGTCCTATTTGTTTAATTTTCAATTTCTTTCTAAGCTCTTTTATAACATCAAAAGAGCTTATACCTTTAGGCTTTTTAATATTTAAAAAATACATTTAAACTTCGCCACGTTCAATTTTATTTATTAATTCGATCATTTTTGCACCCCTCTCCATTGATTCATCAAGTATGAACAATAAAGATGGTGTTTTTCTTAAGCGAATTCTTTTGCCAACTTCATGTCTAATTTGACCCACATGGCGCTCAAGTGCTTTAGATGTTTTTTCTTTAACTTCTTCATTTCCATACACACTGTAAAACACTCTTGCAGCAGAATTATCTGGCGAAACATCAACATCAGTTATAGATACCATCCCGCAAATTTGAGGATCTTTAATTTCCCTAAAAATAATGTCAGAGATTTCTCTCATCAAGGCTTTTCTAACACGTTCGTTTCTTAATGACATAAATTATTCCTATACCAATGTTTGAACTTCAACTTCTTTTGTAGTTGAAACTTCAATTATATCGCCTTCTTGTATGTCGTTAAATCGAGAAAATGAAATACCACATTCAAACCCTTCTTTAACTTCTTTAACATCATCTTTAAAGCGTTTTAATTGATCAATTTCACCCTTGAATATTTCTTCACCATTTCTGATTAAGCGAGCTGTTTTAGAACGAACAATTTTACCTTCAAGGACATAACATCCTGCAATTCTAGTTGTTTTACCAACAGTAAATACAGCTCTAACTTCAGCTTTACCAAGCTCAACATCTTCAATTTCTGGAGATAATAAAGAAAGCATCGTTTTTTCGATATCTTCTAAAACTTGATATATGATATCGTATTTTTTAATTTTAACGCCTTGTTTTTGAGCCGCTAATAATGCATTCATATCTTCTTTTACAGTAAAACCAAGAATTATTGCATTTGAAGCACTCGCTAACATAACATCTGCTTCAGAAATATCTCCAACTCCAGCATGTACAATTTTTGGGACAACCTTAAGCGATTTAACATTTTGAATAGCATTTGAAACCGCTTCAGCAGAACCATTTGTATTTGCTTTAATAATTAAATTAAGATTAGTAATTTGATTATCTCCTGCAATAGCTTCTTTTTGTACATGAGCTGCGGTCATCGCTTCAAGCCTTGAGGAGCGTTCAAGTTGTTTTCTTTCAGCAACCATTTGTTTCATCACTTTATCGCTTGCAACAACCTCAAATATATCACCAGCTTGAGGAACCTCATTCAAACCAAGTATTTCAACAGGAGTAGATGGACCAGCAGTTCTAACACGTTTTCCAGAGTCATCTAACAATGCTCTTACTTTACCACCAACAGTACCAACTACAATTGAATCACCAACTTTTAGTGTACCATTTTGAACAAGCATCGTAGCAACAGGGCCTTTACCTTTATCAAGATTAGCCTCAATAATTACGCCAGTTGCTGGACATTTTTCAACAGCTTTCAACTCTTGCATTTCAGCAACCAACAAGATATATTCCAATAATTCATCTATACCTGTTTTTTGTAAAGCAGAAATTTCTACAGCAATTGTATCCCCGCCCCACTTTTCTGCAATCAAACCATGTTCAATAAGTTCTTGTAATACTTTATCTGGATTAGCATCAGGTTTATCACATTTATTAACTGCAACAATAATAGGTACTCCTGCAGATTTTGCATGCGAAATAGATTCTACGGTTTGAGGCATTACACCATCATCAGCAGCAACTACTAAAACAGCAATGTCAGTTGATTGTGCACCACGTAAACGCATTTGCGTAAAAGCTTCGTGCCCAGGGGTGTCAATAAATACAATTTTCTTCTTATCAAGCCAAACTGTATAGGCACCAATGCTTTGTGTAATACCGCCAACTTCAGTGTGCACAATTTTATGCTTAGAAGCTCTTATAGAATCAAGCGTTGTAGTTTTACCATGATCAACGTGCCCCATAACTGTAACAACAGGTGCGCGTTTAACAATATCTTCTTCTTTAGCGTCTTTAAGATACTTATTAACGCCTTCTTTTTCTTCTTCTTGAGCAATAAATTCTTCAATATCTTCATCTAAAACTTCAAGCTCAAAATTGATTGCAACTTTTTTGCTTGTTTCGGTATCAATTGGGGTATTTACAGTCACCATAATACCTTCAAGCATCAAAAACTTAATAATTTCAGCAGGCGTCTTTTTAATTTTGTCTGATAATTCACCAACTGTCATAGGTTTATTAATTACAACAGAAGTAACTTCCTCGGCTTTTGCAACTTCTTGTGTATGTTTTTTATGTTTATTCTGAACAGCTTTTTCTAAACTAATTCTTTCTTGTTCCTCTTGCTTATTATTATAGCCGTGCTCTTTTTTCTTCTTCTTTCCGCCACGACCTTGATTATTATACATGTCTTGAGAAATGATATGCCTTTTAATAGGAGCTTGTGGCGCATTTTGCTGTGATTTATTATCCTGTTTTTGTTTCTTTTCTTGCTTTTCAGCAGGCTTCTCATCATTTTGACGAGAAAAATTCTTTCTTGTCATCGAAGGTAAACTAGCTAGCTTATCAGTTGAATTTTCTATTTGAGGCTTTTGCGCTGGTTTAACTGGAACTTCAGGTCTTTTTTCAACTTTATGTTCTACCTTCGGCTTATGAATCTCTTTTTTAGGTGCAGCATCTTTAGCACTTCTAACAATTTCAAGTCGAGAAACAGTTTTAATTACAGGTTCTTCTTTTTTTTCAGGAGCTTTTTCTTCAACTTCTGTTGGTTTTTGCTTTTTAACAATAAAAGCTTTAGGTTTAGATGTTGGCTTATCTGATTTAACGTATAAAGCTTTTATTTTATCTATTGAACCATCACTTATTGTTGAACTATGTGATTTTAATGAAAGTCCTAAAGTTTCATTAGCTTTTTCAATCAACTCTTTTGATGATATATTTAATTCTTTAGCAAGTTCGTGTACTCTCATGTTTCTCCATTTATTTTGAATACCTATAATAATTTTAAAATAACACAAGCATACCAAGTTGTATAGTCTAAATCTTTAAAAAATCAATTTTAACCAATATCCAAGGTGCTTGAGGTCTTTTTTTGGCAAAATATCTAACAAATATATCATTATTTTGCGCAAGATTATTAAACTTTAAGTCGTTTGGTAACTTCCAATCCTGATATGAAAGTGTATCGTATGCTCCCAATTTATGTTGCGTATTTATAATCTTTTTTTCAAAAGGATATTTTTCACCATTTATATATAACTCTGCTTTTATATAAAGACTATCTATATCTTCAGATGTATTATTTTTTAAATCAAAAACTAAATATCTAAAGCTATCGCCAAAATATGTTTTTTTATTCACAAGTGCCGAATTCTCGATTATTAACTCATCTTTATAAAGATATGTCTGTAAAATTTTCTTCTTAAATCTAGAAAGACGAGAATTATAGTAATTAGCCAAATTTTCTTGCTTTAAAACCTTTGTTTCAAGTAATATATCCTGTAATAAAGAATTATATACGTATGGATTTACAATATAAGGATCATCAAAAAAAGCTTCATTAATATACTTCTCTGCCAATCTAGGCTTACTATGAAGATATATAAGTCCAAGTTTATAATTTGCCAAGGCGTTCTTATTGATTTTTATTGAATTTTCTAAATTAGAAATAGCTTCTTTAGTCTCATTGATGTGCATATTAAAATCAGCAAGTTTTACATACTCATCAGAATATTTTTTTCTAATTTGTGCAAAATACTTTGAATCAGAAATACTATTGGCATACTTATATGAAATTTGATAACTTTTTACTGATGCTGGATAATCTTTACTTTTGCTAAAACTATCTGCTATAGTTTCATATATTTTTGCTTTATAGAAATTAACTTTCCTGGAATTACCATTTAATTCTTCGGCTAAGGTTGCAGCAAAAACATACATATTGTTTTTGGCACAAAACATGGCATATGAATAAAGAGAAAAATTTGAACGAGATGAAAGTTTAAGTGCATTTTTATAAAAATCATTTGCCTTATCTAATTTATCAATGCCTTCATATGCCTTAGCCAAACGTATGTTTAAAATAATATCATCAGGAGTTTTTAAAAGCTGTTTTTCCAATTCTTCAATAGTGCAGAACTTGGCTAAATTTTCTACATTAAGCTCTTCAAAATTTACTTGCTTTTCTAAGCGAAATAATAGCTCTAATTCAACTACAAATGCTATAGCTAGTATAATTAAAAAAGAAACTATGAGTGTGATAAAAAATTCTTTTAAGTTACTTAACTTGATTTTATTCATAATGTTCTCTGATTTCAATTGATTCAATACAATTTAGATTTTTAAAGTAGTCATTTATTTCTTTTAAAGTTTTCTTGGTTGTAACGACAGCACTATACCTTAATTCTGAATGATTAATTAATTTTTTATTAAGTTTATAAATTTTCTTAAAACTGTTTTCAAAAACCAACTCAATACCATCACAAGCTTCAATTGAAGCAACAATAGAAATTTCAAAATCCTTATATGATACTTTTCTTTTAGATAAAACTTTTTTCTCTAATCTACGAATTGAAATCAACACAACTAACGTTGCAAAAGATGCTATTATTGCAGTCATATATTCACCACAACCACATGACATACCAATTGCAGCACACATCCACAAAGTAGCCGCGGTTGTGATTCCAAAAACATTGCTTCCATGGCGCATAACAGTACCAGCACCAATAAAACCGATACCAGTAATTACTTGTGCTGCGATACGTGCAGGATCATTCTGAATAAAAGGTCGAGATAAACCATTTAATTCCGCATACTCTTGACTGGAGCGCATCTCAAACCCATACACAGATAAAATTGTGAAAACACATGCGCCAAGGCATACCAAAATATGAGTACGAAGACCTGCAAATTTTCCTGTCAACTCGCGTTCAATCCCAGGAATAAAAGCTAGCACAACAGCTAAACCAATTCTAAAAAGTATTATTAGTGTTTCATTAATATTGATTGAAATATCTAGCATTATTTTTTCCTTATTTTAAAGTTTTTGGATCCAATATATCTCTTATTTTATCGCCTAAGACATTAAAAGACAAAACTGCAATAAAAATTAAAACTCCAGGAGTTAAAAGCCAAGGTCGATATAAAATATTGGCAAACTCTTGTGCCTCACGCAGCATGTTTCCCCAACTAGCATCGGGCAATTGTATACCTAGACCTAAAAAACTAAGCCCTGATTCAGCGAGAATATAAGATGGCACAGATAAAGTAATAGCAATAACAATATAACTAGAAGTTTGAGGTAATATATGCCTTAAAATTACTCGTTTTTTACTTGCGCCAATAGTTTCTATAGCTTTAACATACTCTTGGTTTTTAATTGACAAAACCATACCTCTAATTACACGAGAAAAACCAGCCCATCCAATTAATGCTAAAATTGCCGTAATTAAGGCAAATCTTTGTTTTGATGTCATATTTGAAGGCAAAATTGAAGCTAAAATAATCAATAAATAAAAGCTTGGAATCGACATTATGCCTTCAGATATTCTCATAAGAATTTTATCAGTTTTGCCACCGATATAACCAGAAACACCTCCATATAAAGCACCAATAGGAAAAGAAATTAATAGCGCTAAAAAACCGATCGTTAAAGATATCTGGCCACCATAAAAAAGTCTTGAAAATATATCACATCCATTAATATCTGTTCCTAAAAGATGCAAATTGCAATCATTTTCAACACTTATTAAATGGAAATTACATTTAATCAATCCTAATACTTTATATTCAAATCCTCTTGAAAAAAATTTTAGATAGCATTTTTTACTTCTATCTTGTTTATATTCAATAAGCAAAGTGTCTTTATTAAATGTTTTAATATAATTATAGGTATACGGTCTTGATAATTTGTTTTCAGGAGTAATTATATAAATATTATTTGGTGGCTGATATGCAAGCTTTCTGTTTGAATAAGTCGAAGGATAAATAGCAAAAAAATCTGCAAAAATTATTAAAAAATAAAGAAATATAAGCACACAAAAGGCAAAATAAGGAACTTTATCTTTTTTTAATTTAAGAAAAAAATTCTTCATTTAAACCCTCACTCTAGGATCAGTTAATTTTAACAATATATCAGAAATCAAATTACCAACCACAAGCATTAGTGCACCAATCATCAAACTAGCCATAACAAGATTAATATCTGACTGCATTACGGCTTCCAAAATTAATTTTCCTAAACCAGGATATTGAAAGACATATTCAGTTAACGCAGCACCAGAAAGCAACCCTGCAAATTCAAACCCTAAAAGAGTAATAATGGGATTAATTGCATTTCTTAGCGCGTGTTTAAGAACAACTTTATTTTTAGATAAACCTTTTGCATAAGCAAACTTGACATATTCAGAATTTAAAATATCTAACAAATTGGCTCGCATTTGGCGTGCTAGCGAACAAAGAGAAATTGTCGTTAAAACAAAAACAGGCATAATTAAATGATGAGAAACATCAAGAATTTTACGAAATAAATTCATTTGAGAAAAATCAATACTTGTTAAGCCACCAATCGGGAACCAACCTGTTTTTTGTGCAAACAAAAGCATTAAAATTGCAAAGAAAAAGGAGGGAATAGCCATTCCAATACTAGATAGGATTGTTAAAAACTTATCAAACCATGAATTATAATATACAGCAGCTAAAATACCAAGTGGTATAGCAATAATCCAACTAAAAAATATTACACAAGAAGATAACAATAAAGTATTTAATATCCGAGTTTTAATCTTTGTAGAAACTTTTGTATTATCAGTGCAATAGCCCATATCTCCCATCATAAAGTTTTTAGCCCACAAAAAATACTGTACAACAACAGGCTTATCAAGCCCGAGTCTTTTAGTTTCAGATTCAATTGTTTCTTGACTAATTGCAGGATTTAATTTAAGTTGAGCCAAAGGATCAACAGGAGAAAAGCGTATCAAAAAAAAGCTTACCAATGATACTATAAACAAAATCGGAATCGAGCTAGCTACTCGTTTTAAAATATATCCCCAAGTATTCATTTAATTATCCTACAATACAAAAAGAAAGATTACATTAATCAAATAAACTATTTAATCTATCTTGTATATCTTTTGGATCAATTTCATTTGTAATATTATTTACATCCATTGCCTGTTGAAAATATTTTGCAGCTTCAATATTTTCACCTTTTAATGAATAGCATCTGCCAAGGTTATAATAAGCAAGCGCATAATTAGGATTGCAATCAATTGCAGTATTAAAGGAATCAATAGCATTTTGCAATTGAATCAAATCGTCAAGATATATTACACCTAAATTATTGTGAGCAATATCATAATTTGGATCAAACTTAATCGATAATTTATATTCTTTGATAGCTTCATCCAAATCACCCATGCCCCAATACAAATAACCGAGATTGCAATGAATCTTTGAATTATTTGGTTCCAATTCAAGAGCGCGCCTATAAACAATTAAAGCATTTTTATAGTCTTCATTATCATAAAACGCACTACCTAATGAAATATAGATATCAATTTCTTTAGGTGAAAGAGTATTAGCCAAATGATAATTAGCAATTGCACAATCGGTATTTTTAATAACGTTTTGCTGAATATAACCCAATGTTTGAGCTACAATACTTGTCCAATCAGGTTTTGGGTTAATTGAAATTGCGCTTTGATAGTGAGATATAGCAAGCTCTGCTTCACCCTTCATGAAATATAAATTTGCAATGCTTGAATGCAAAACTGCATTATTAGGATGAATTGCAATATACTTATTGTAATATGCAATTGCATTATCATAATCTCCAAGCTCTTCATAAGCCTGAACAAGCCCAGAATAAGCACTATAGCTCAAAGAGTCAATCCATAAAGCCATTTTGTATTCTACAATAGCTTCTTCAAGCTTTCCGGCTTTTCTGTATGCATCTCCTAACGCAACATACAATGCAGAAAAACCCGGCATTTTATCAATTGCATCATTATAACATTGAAAAGCTTTTTCAATATCACCTTGCGCAATGTATGCATCAGCCTTACATAAAACAGGAATCATTTTGAGCCATTTTACTTTATCTTTTAAATTATCTTTTGCCTCTTTATCAAAAGGCAAGGTTAAATAAGACAACAATAAAGCGCAAAATGCATTAAATTTCATATTGTCATTTTTAAAATACAATGCATTCAATAAACGAAATTTTGAATAATGCAAACGAGAAGATTTCAAACCTGCATGTTTTAATCCAAGTTCAATATGCTCAAGGGCATCTTGAAATCTATCTTTTTTCTTTAAACAATTAGAAATCATATAATGGCATTGCGCAATATCGCCATTTTTTTCAATAGCAATATTAAAATAATTTATTGCTTTATCTAATTCGCCCTTACAATATAAGGCTTTGCCGATTTTATAATAAATTTCACCATTATCAATAAGGATTTCTGCAGCTTTTTGATACTCAGTTATAGCTTCATCAATGTATTGCTTTGACTGATAAATATCAAGATGCCAATCAAGATACAAATCACCAAGACGAATATGCAAATTAGTATCCGTATTGCCAGTTAATATAAGATTTTGACAATATTCAATAGCCTGCTGAATTTCGCCTTTTTTT
Source organism: Candidatus Gastranaerophilales bacterium (assembly GCA_017560095.1). Lineage (GTDB taxonomy): Bacteria > Cyanobacteriota > Vampirovibrionia > Gastranaerophilales > Gastranaerophilaceae > RUG14156. The sequence continues at coordinate 123,145 of JAFYOU010000027.1, read as the reverse complement.
GTATAATTGTTTATCGTTTTTTCAATCTTTTTAATATCTTTCAAAATAACTCCAAGTCTATTATTTTTGTGCAATTAATTTAAAAACATGCTTCATTATTCTATCTTCATCATATGAACTCAAATTAGAAAACTTTGCAACAAAGCAGTTGTCATAATGCTTTATTATCTGAGCAGATGATACAATTTTACTTTCAAACTCTTCCTCTGGGAGAATAATTTTTACATCTTCATTAATGTCGAAACTTTCATTATTAACGCAAAACGCTATTCCGCCAGCCGAAATATTAATACAATAACATTCAATTATTTTCTTATCAGTTTTTTCAATTTTAAATATAATATTTGATAAAACTCGAACGAATTCCCGTTTTTGTTCAATTGGAATAGCTTCATTGTTTTCAATTACAATACAATTATTAGCATTCAGCTTGCAAATAACATGGCTTTTCATTTTTTTAACACCAAGGTGAGTATTAATACTCACCATAAGCTCGTCTAATTCATTTATCTTTTGAGCAAGTATTAATGAATCATAAGCAATAAGAACCGACACTCTATCTGATTCGTAATCAAAAACAATACCGTCAATTTTGATACCATCCGATGTTAATAATTGAACTATATGATTTTTTCTTATTTCTTTCATAAAACGATTCTAATTTATTTTTTATTTTTTAGCAAATTGATTAATACTTATGCACTAATTATTTCATCGCATTTGTAATCATATTCATCATGTTTGAATTCATCTAAAATTAATTTTTTTGGAACAATTATAATTTTCTTGGCTTTCACTTTGTTTTTAGCAAAAAATTTATCGTAATAGCCCTTGCCATAACCAAGTCTATAACAAGAGGAATTAGCTATTAATGCTGGAATATAAATAATATCCAATATTTCGGGGTTAACTTTACATCCTTGCGGTTCTAAAATATTAAATTTTCCCATTGTTAAGAAACTTGCGCCATTATACTTAACAAACTCAAGTTCACATCCATTACATCTTGGCAAATAAAAACATTTTTCTTTAATACTCAATATTCCTGAAATATCAATTTCATTTTTTATGGGTAGATAAAGAGCGACATGCTGAGCATTTTTAAAATCAGCTGAATTTAATATTTTATTTACAATTTCTATCGATAAATCACGCGAAAAAGTAGCTCTTTTTTCAAGAGCCATTTTTCTCAAATTTGATTTATCTAAAACATTATTCATATTAATTAGCCAAAATATGTATATGTAAATGCATTACCTCTTGACCAGCTGATGCGCCGGTATTTATATGAGTTTTAAAGTGAGTTATATTCTCTTGTTTATTAATTTTTTTAATAGCTTCAAACAAATTAGCTATTAATAAGCTATCTTCCACATGATTCAATGACTCAACATGTGCTTTAGGAATGACTAAAATATGCTTTTTTGCTTTTGGATTAATATCATTAATTGCAAAGCAATAATCATCTTCATAAACAAATTTAGAAGGAATTTCACCATCTCTTATTTTGCAAAAAATACAGTTTGTCATACAATACTCCTTTGTTTTTATTAAATTATAGATTAAAAATATTAATTTTTTTCAAAATGTTTTATTTAAAATAAAAATATAATAAAATAATAATATACTATGGGGAAAGATTTTAAAAAAATTTTATCAAACATAATATTGGCTTCGATATTATCATCGAATCTTACTTTTGCCACACCAATGTCGGGTCACATTCAAAAGAATGAACAAGTTCAAGAGGAGCTTGATAGTAAAATTTTTACAGGTGAAATCGAAAAACTCGACCACAAAGATATTATCAATTTAACCGTTTCGCAAGTTCTAAGTTCTGGCTACACAGTCGAAGGAGATGAATTTTTTGCAGAAGTTACAACAGATGTGGAAACCGATAAAGGGATAATAATACCAACGGGAACCATCGTGCATGGTATGGTTGAATATATCCAAGAAGCAAAAAACATGGGCCGTGATGGCTATATAAATGTAAACTTTGACTATATGGTAACTCCAGATGGAAGAGAAATACCAATACAGGCAAGTCTATCAACAAAGGAAAATCTGGCAAAAGGTACAGCAAAAGCAATTGGAAGACACGCAGGATATACGATTTTAGGTGGAGTTGCAGGAGGGCTATTTGCACTAAACACACTTGGTCTAGGTGCAGCAGTAGCATCAAATGGCTACACATTGGCTGGCGGAGCGGCGGTTGGCGGTGTTGTTGGTTTAACTGCAGCAATAATTAAAAAAGGCAATGGTTTTATGATAAAACCTGGTGATGAATTAAAAATCAAAGTCGACTCATCCATTGATATGCCCGTATTTGCAAAAGACGCATTTCGCCAAGAAGAACTTTTTTTGGATGGACTAAATGTAAGAATAAATTCAATTTCACTTGAAAAAGATCCATTTGGGGTTGAAAACACAATTACACTATCATTAGGAATTGACAATTATACAAATTATGCATTTTCAACTTTTGATATAGCATTAGGCTCAAACACACATGAAGTTTATTTTCCAAGCCCATTTGGTGATACTTCGCTTTGGTTTAAAACAATAAATCCGGGTGAGAGAGTTGTCGGTAAACTAACCTTCAATATTAATGACAAAAAAGCAAAACATTGGCTGATTTTTTACGACAGAAAAACAAAAAAACCATTAGCAAAACTTTCGATTGATAACGCAAAATCAGATTTAAAAGAAATTGCAAAACAAAAAGAAAATAGAAAAAAAATTAAAAAGGGGTAAATTTTTTTCTTAATTTTGTTTTTATATAAGTATGCAAGGGTTGACCAGTACAAATACGGCAATTAATTCTAATCGACAAATGTATCAAAAAATGTCGAATAGCATCGGTTTGCCCAATAGGACCTATATTCAAAACTTAAATAAAAGTGATAGTTTTGAAAAAGTTCAATATTACAATGACCCTGAAAAAGAAAACAAAAAAAAGAAAAAAAAATGGCTCATTGCAGGATCTGTTGGTTTAACTGCCTTAAGTGCAATTGCCTATGCAATTAGTGGCAAAAAAATGCATATTGATTTAAGTAAAATCAATCTTCCGAATATTAAAAATATGAAAATCCCAGGAGTTGATAAAGTAAAACTCGATTCCTTTTGGCATAAATTCTGCAACGGCTGTGTTAATTTTACCAACTTAAAAGATGACGCATGGGATAGATTCGCAAATTGGTTAAGCGACAAAGGCCCTCTTAAATGCATCAAAAAAGGTGGTGATGCCTTAACTGATTGGTACAGAAATAATGTCTTCAAATCAGTTAGAAAACCATTCGAAAATTTACAAGGTGCAATTTTATTAGAATGCAAAAAACAAGATATTGATATTAATGAGCTAAATTTAAAAAACTATGATGATGTCTTTAAAAATATAAATGAAGCTATTGAGACAATTGCAAAACAAGATAGAATCACAAGCAAAAAGAATTTATTTAGTGGCAAAGAGCACACTGCTAAAAATCTTTTTGAAACTTTAACCTCGCCAATTGCAGACAATAAAATTAGTGCTAAAGTAACTGAATGTGCAAATTTTATTGATATATCTAAATTAGATAATTATAGCGACAAAGACTTAACAAAATTAAAGGAACTTATTGAAAAATATCACAAACTTCAACAAACAACTCTAATAGCAAAACTTAGAGATATCAACTATGGATGTGCTCCAACGGATGTCATTACAGTAGGCATACCAACTATTGGCTTTGGTTTAGCCGTTGCAAATTGTGATACAAAAGAAGAAAAGAAAGATTTAATGTTCAATCTTGGAATTCCACTATTACCAACTTTATTTATGCCTGTGATTGGTACCTTCTTCCCAGCATTAAACGGCGTTAAAGCATTAGCAGCAGGTTTTGGTGTTGGCCAAGTAGTTTCACAAAGCGTAAAAACAATTGATAGAAAAATAAAAGAAGATAAAGCACAAATATAAAAAATGCACCTATACTTAGGTGCATTTTTTATTAAAATTAAACTATTCTTGAATGTTAATTACGCTAACAGGACAAGCTTCAGCAGCATCTTTAACGCAATCTTCGTTACCAGCAACTTTTGTTTCATCAACTGTACAAACGTCTTCTACTTTAAATACATCTGAGCAGAATGATTCACATGCGCCACATCCGATGCAACCATCTTCAATAACAACTTTCATTAATTATCTCCTTAATTCAAATAACAAAATAAAGTATAAGAAAAAATAATTATTTTTACAAGCTGACTAAAAGAATGATTTTTATGGTCTATAATTTTTTGCAATCCATTCCTTATCAATAGTTCCACAACTGAACAAAAGTTCAGCTTGAGATATATTATATTTTGCAATAGAAGAAGCATATTCAACACGAGCCAAAGTTGCTTCACTTTGCGCTTGGATAACATCCAATAAAATTCCTCGACCATTATCAAATCGAAGCATTGCAAGTTTAATACTTTCTTTTGAGAATTCAAGTCTATCCTTATTAATTTTCATTTGTTTCTGATTGAAAATAGAGGCAGTGCGAGCATTAATTATTTCTTGTTTTATTTTTCTATATTTGTTTTCATATTCCAATATTGTTGCTTTGATTTTTTCTTTTTGGGCTTTAATTTTGGTATATGTTCCCCAAAATAAGTTATCTCCTGGCTCCCAATTTAACAAACCAGTAACAATATAGTTAGGCCTAACAGATGTATCTATTGTGCCTTGAAATTGTTGTTGAAAATAAATAATAGGCTTTGGAACAAAATCTGTCAAATAAACATTTTTTAATTGTTTTTGATATGAAATCAGGTTTTTATAACTTTTTAAATCCTCACGATTTTGTAATGCTAAATCAAAAAAGATATCTACATCTTTATTTTCATCTATTAAATCCATTGGAATAATTTCGTCTTCAAAAGGCATCAATGCGGTATTAACATCTATCCCCATTAAATCTGCAAGTCGAGACTGACTTAATCTAAAATTATTTAAAGCAGTTAATAAATTAACCCTAGCTGCAGCAGAAGCATTTTGAGAACGAATTACATCAAATTTAGTACCAAACCCCGATTTTGCAAGATTTTTTGCTAAAGCAAGTTGTGCATTGCGTTCAATTAAATTTCTTAAATAAATTTCAATATATATTTTAGCTAGCAACATTTCAAAATAATATTTTGTTGTTAAAAACACAACTTCGCTTCTTTTAAAAGTAAGCTCATGTTTTCTTGATTTAGAAAAATATTTTTTAGCTTTTGCCTCAAATATCTGTTTACCACCTTGAGTTAATTCATGTTGAGCAGATAAATTAACAGAAATTGCTGTCTCATGAAAATTATCTCTCAATACCCCACCTACAAGAATTTGACCACTATAATCAGCAATATAACTTGTAGTATTTAACATTGGAAGAAATTTAGACAATGAATTTTGATATTCAAATTTTGAACTAAAATAAACCTTATCTGCTATTTGAATATTAAAATTATTTTTAATTGCTACATCTAGACACTCATCTAAACTAACAACAACATAGTCAGCTTCAATTTCTTTCTTAATGAATTTTTCTATATCTATATCTTCGATAAATTCTTTACAAAATTCATCCAAAGAACATTCTTTTTTATGAATTAAATCAATTGGCGAATCAAAAAGCATCTCTTTAGCATTCACTAAAGATATGTTCAAAATAAATATTACTAAAATTAGACATAATAATCGCATTTAAAAATTTTATATAATAATAAATTGAATAATAATAACTTTATTGGCTAATACTTTTGTGATAGATTAAGTTTATAAACACAATTTATGAGGAAATAAAATGACTAATACCAACCAAGAACTTGCAACAACATACGTTGCTTGTGAGATCGAAAACGAGACATACAAATTTTGGGAAGAAAATAATTGTTTTAAGGCTGATGCAACTTCAAACAAAGATCCATATTCAATTGTAATTCCGCCTCCAAATGTAACAGGTGTACTACATATGGGTCATGCATTAGATGGAACTTTGCAAGATATTTTGGTTAGATATAATAGAATGCTTCAAAAAGAAGTTTTATGGATGCCAGGGTGCGACCACGCTGGTATTGCTACGCAAAACGTAATTGAAAAAAACCTAGCAAAAGAAGGACTAACCAGACATGATCTTGGAAGGGAAAAATTTCTTGCAACAACTTGGCAATGGGCAGAAGAACACAAAAACAGAATTCTTGAACAATTTAAATTATTAGGTGCAAGTTTTGATTTATCAAGAAAAAGATTCACTCTTGATGAAGGTTGTTCTAATGCTGTTAAAAAAGTATTTGTCGATTTATACAATAAAGGTTTAATTTATAAAGGAAATTACATTGTAAATTGGTGTCCTCGTTGCCAAAGTGCAATTTCTGATGTTGAAACAAATTATGATACAGAAGATGGACATTTATGGGAAATTTCATATCCATTAAAAGATGAAATGGGCGCAATTGTTATTGCTACAACCCGTCCCGAAACTATGTTTGGTGACGTTGCAATTGCAGTAAATCCAAACGATTATAAATATAAAGAACTTATTGGAAAAAATGTTGTAATGCCTTTAACGGGTAGAACTATCCCAATTATAGCTGATGATTATGTTGATAAATCATTTGGAACAGGTGCTCTAAAAATTACACCAGCGCATGATCCAAATGATTTTGAAGTAGGAATTCGTCATAACCTTCCACAAATCAAAGTAATTGACGAAAAAGGCTGTATGATTGCAAATGAATTTGTACCACCGCCAATTCAAGGTATGACACGCGAAAAAGCTCGTGAAATGACCGTTGAAATGCTAGAAAAAAATGGAGCTTTATTAAGAATCCAAAAACATGTTCATAATGTTGGAAAATGCCAAAGATGTTCTACAACAATTGAACCACTTTTATCTCAGCAATGGTTTGTTAAAATGGAACCTCTTGCAAAACCTGCTATTGAGGCTGTTAAAAATGGCTCAATTAAATTCATTCCTCAACGCTGGGAGAAAAATTACTTAATGTGGATGGAAAACATTCGTGACTGGTGTATTTCTCGTCAACTTTGGTGGGGTCATCAAATTCCTGCTTATTATCATAATCAAACAGGTGAAATGGTTGTAGCTCTTGAAAATCCGGATCCTGCTAATTACACTCAAGAAACAGATGTATTAGATACTTGGTTTTCATCTGGTTTATGGCCATTTGAAACAATGGGTTGGCCAGATACAAACCATCCAGATTATAAAAAATTCTATCCAACAAATACTCTTGTAACTGGTTTTGATATTATTTTCTTCTGGGTTGCAAGAATGATAACAATGGGCCTCGAATTTACTAAACAACCACCATTTTCGACAGTTTATATACATGGGCTTATAAGAGACGAACATGGTCAAAAAATGTCTAAATCTAAAGGCAATACAATTGATCCTGTTGATTTAATTGAAAAATATGGTTGTGACGCCTTAAGATTTACTTTGACTCACTTATGTACTTACGGCGGACAAGATATTAAAATCAGTGATGAAAAATTTGAATTTGGAAGAAACTTTGCAAATAAAATTTGGAACGCTTCAAGATTTGTTTTAATGAATCTTACAAAAACAGCTAATGAATTAAAACTAGATTTAAATAATTTATCAATTGCCGATAAATGGATTTTAAATGAATTAAATGAAGTTGTTAAAGTTGTTAATGAAAACTTAGAAAATTATAGAATTGGTGAAGTTGCATCAATTTTATATGATTTCTTCTGGAATAAATATTGTGATTGGTATATTGAATTATCAAAAATCGAAAAAAATGAAGCAGTTTTGGTTTGCATATTAGACCAATATTTAAGATTGCTTCATCCAATTATGCCACATATCACTGAGGCAATTTGGCAAAAAATGCCAATTTCAAAAGATACAATCGGCATTTTAAATACAATTTATCCAAAATATGACGAAAAATTATGTTTCAGTGCAGACTCAGAAAAAATGGAAATTGTTTTTGAAACAATTAAAGCCCTTAGAAATTTAAGAGCAGAATTCAATGTTCCGTTAGGTTCTAAAATCGATATCATAATCGACAAAAACGAAGAATTATATTCTCAAATTATTCCTTATTTAAATCGATTAGCTAAAGTTGAGTCTGTTAAATTCGAAAAAAACGCAAATGCTGAAAAAAGTGCATATTGCACAGTTGGAGATACAAAAATCACAGTTCCATTGGCTGATTTGATTGATTTAGAACAAGAAATTGCTCGTCAACAAAAGAAAATCGATAAACTTGAAATTGAACTAAAATCAATTGATGGCAGATTAAACAACGAAAAATTTGTCTCAAGTGCTCCAGCAGATGTTGTTCAAAAAGCAAAAGATAGAAAAGACGAGCTGCTTGCTGAAATCAATTTAATTAAAGAAACGATTAAAAAATTATCATAAAAAAATTAAAACCCTCCAGAGCAAAAAAAATACTTTGGAGGGTTTTAAGTATATATGCAAATTAATAGAATAAGCTATTATCCTCAAAAATTCAAAGCAATTCATAGAAACAATATTGAAAAAAGCGCACGAAGCAATTCTGGTGCTTTAATCCATACTTCGCATTTTTTTAGATATAATGATAGCGATGAATATATAGTAAATTTTTTAAAAAAACTTCACAACAATGCTCCACTTAATATAATAAGTGCAGGCTGTTCGTTTGGAGAGGAGGTATACAGTTATGCTATGGCTCTTGAAGATTTAAAACACAAGCCAAATATTGTCGGAATTGATATATCCCAAAAAGCAATATACGAAGCAGAAAAAGGTACATATATGCTTGATGAATATGAAAGACCAATGCTCGAAATTGAATGCAAAATACCAAATAAAAGACCAGCAACACCATACACTAAAGAATTAAAAAAAAGATTTAATCAAAACTTTGAATTAATTAATCCAAAGTTTCACGAATACAAAAAGAAAAAAGATACATTTAAGAATTGCTCATTTATATGTGGTGATTTAATTGATTTAAATAAATATTTTAAAGAAAATTCCCAAGACGCAATTTTATGCAGAATGGTTTTGTATCATATGTCTAGTGACGATAGAGTAAAATTTTTTGAAAATGCATTCAAAATTTTAAAACCAGGTGGAATACTATGTGTTGACCAATTTGATTGTCGCGATTACCACGGCGCATTAATTAAAGTTGGTTTTCAGCATCCTTATAACAATATGCCTCTCATTTATCAAAAACCCAAACAAGAAATAGGTATGATGACATACTTAAAACAAAAAATCTTAAGCAATAAATTTAATTTTGACAACATTTAAAAGCGCTTCAAAAAATATCCTTTTGTTCATTTTTGATTTTCCAAATTTTCTATCTTCAAAAACTATTGGAAATTCGGCAATTTGCGCACCTTGAACATAAGCCCTATATTTCATTTCAATTTGAAAAGCGTATCCTTTGGATATAATATTATTCAAGCCAATTTTATTTAATATATCTAATCTCCAGCCATTATATCCACCCGTTAAATCTTTAATTGGGCACCCTAAAATTAATCTAGAATACAAAGAACCACCTTTAGAAATTATATTTCTTAATAAACCCCATCCTTTAACTTTGCCACCTTTGATATTTCTAGAAGCAATCACAACATCATTATCATGAAGCTTTTCAAAAATAATTGGCAAATAATCAGGATTATGCGAAAAATCAGCATCCATCTGTATAAAAGCTTTATATCCCAAATCAGCACCATATTTAAAACCATCTATATAAGCACTTGCAAGTCCATATTTTCCGCCACGCTCAAGTAAATACAGATTTTCATATTTATTTTGCAAAGATTTAACAATTTTAGCAGTAGAGTCTTTAGAATTGTCATCAACAACCAAAACACCAAAATCGCAACCTTTTAAAATATCATTGACAGAATTTACAATAGATTCTATATTTAATTCCTCATTAAATGTTGGAATAATAATTAATGTTTTCAATTTGCACCCTTCTATAGAATTTGATCTATAAGTACTTTATCATATTTTAAAAGTTTTTGCTTATTTTATGAGCAATACCAAACTCAAAGCAAAACTACACAGCAAGTGAACGTTAATAAGAGCGTCAAAACATTAAAATTTGAAATGTAACAAAACATTAAAATCGTATATACTTTTTAAATGACAAAGGCAATTATTAAAAGAAAAAATACTTTATTATAATGTAAGGAACGAAACAATTAATTATGTAATAACGGATTAAAATTTAACAATAGAGGATAATAAAACAGATATTTTTACTCTCTCTCTTGATATCCTCGTGTTTATAAATGTTTGACAAGGTTTAAAAATGGTCAAACATTTTTTTTATGTTTTTATCGATAAATGTATTAATGCTATAAATACAAAAAAGGTTAACGTAATTAAGCGTTAACCTTTTATTGTTTTGCATTTACCTTTATCAAATTTCAATTATTTACTTTTAATATTTCATCTACAATTGTTAGAAATTTTTCTTTTCTTCTTGTTAAATCAATTTTTGCATCTGAAATTACTTTTATAACGTCTTCCCTATTGCTTTTTAGCTCTGTAAATAACGTATTAAATTGTTGCAAAAAGTTGTCGTCTTCTAAATTAACAGAATATTTTTGTTGGTTATATTGAGCTAATGCACCGACGTTTTTGTGAAGATAATATTTTGAAAAGACCAAACTAATAGTTGGAACATTTTCGCCCATAGCAAAAATTATTGGGTGATGCTTCATTGTTATGCAAAATTTTGAATCCGAAATTGCACGACGAATTTTTTTAAAATCATAATCATATTCAAAACAGTGCAAACGACTATTGGGGTATTTTTTAATATAATCAAGGTATGAATCTTTGTCAGTTTTTTTCATTGGAATAAATAGTATTTCGAAATCATTATTTTCTAGTAATGAATTAATAATTTGATTAATTTTATCAATATATATTTGTTTATCCTGCTTTGCCATTCCCCAATAATGGAAATTTATAGTCACATAATTTTTTAATTGAGTTTGTTTTTCATCCGACATATCGCAAAACAAAGCATCGTCATGGGTATAAAAATGGTTAACCCCTTTAATTCCTATTTTTTCTAAATCGTTTAAAGAATATTCTTTATCACGAACAGTAATAGAATTAACTTCACGGAATGCAAATGCCGCAACAAATCTATTAAAAGCATTGTTCCATATGCCAATAGTTTGTCCACTCATAACAACTGGCAATTTAAAGATTTTAGCAAGGATACATAATAAAAATCCATCCCATAATCTAGAGCATGTATCACCTGTTAAATACCCTCCACCACAAAAATATAAAATGGAAGCTTCTTTTAATTCATACAATAACTTTGCAACTCTAGCATTAATAAAAATCGTAGCTAAGTCAGCACGAACAAAATATGCATTAAGTATAATTATTAAAGATTTTATTAAAAAGACGGTCTTTTTTATGTTTGAATTATTAAAATCATAACAATTACAATTTCTATTTTTATTGAAAAACATAGTCCTTGAAGCAAAATCATGCGTATATAAAGGATGTTGTTCTTTTGAATATTTTACATTAGGAGTCAAATTAATTATTTGATATTCGGGATATCGTTCTGTAAGTACCTTCAAGGTTGCATTACACTGCGCTTCGTCACCACAATTTCCAAAACCATATCCTCCAAGAACAAGAATTTTTTTAGTCAAATCCATATGGTGCTTCTTTTTAAACACAAATAATTTGAATAAAGATTTTAAAAAACTTGCTATCTCGTCCTTAATAAATGATAAATCATGCTTAATCAATTCTTTCCTCCTAAATCACACAAAAAATTAATAAACGACAAAATTTTTATACAATTTTTATAACCGAATTTTTTATATAAAATTTTTGAACTTCTGGATATTACAGCACGTTTAAAAAGATCATTTTTTTTATTGCGCCAAGCAAAAATAGATTTAAAATTTTTATCAAAAGCACATGTTTGCTTAAAATCAGATACTTTTTTTTGATGATTTTTTATTTCATTATAATTTATAACTTCATAACACAAATTGGAATCCTTAAAAATTGAATCTAATTCTTTGTTTCTAATAATTACAATTGATTTACCTTTTGGGTCATTTGCCCATTTTCCCCAGGCATCTTTAACGGAAATATCAGCTTCGTAACCCCAAAAATCAGAACAATACAAGCAAGAATTCATTGCAAAATAATATCTGCGCCACATTTTGGTCCATCCTGATTTATGCCGATTTTCATTAAATAACACTTTATCTTTGGTGTAAATATAATTTTTAAAGTTGTTTGCATCCTGAATATTGTTATCTTTATGACGAATATTTATTTTCCAGTTTTCAGTCTTTGCTGCTTCTAGTTCATTAATTTCTGTCAGGAAATCAATGACCTGTGCATTAGTATTATGTGAGCACACTAATGCACAGGTCAAAAAACGAATACTTTTCATTTTTTCAAATTCTACGCACATTTTTTTTATTCCTCGAATCACACAAGGAGTTGCCGTAATCAAGTATGTTTTATTCTTTTCTACTTTTTCTAATACACCAGAAAAATCAATGGGTTGATAAGCAGAACTAACATGTTCTTGAGCTTCCATAGGAGATACACTAAGCCTTGCACTATAATGCAGTTCTCCCTTTTTTGCCCATACTCTTTCTACATGTATCATTCCATCGATAATGTTTTTATCAAATAATTGAACTGCAAGAGCAGTAACTGCGCCACCTGAACAACATTTCAATCTTTGTTCTTCATTGCGATGCCAAGCCACGTACCAATTCGCATTCTCCAAGCCTCTTGTATGAGGTTCTTTAAAAGATGAAACTTTTTTAGCCTCCTCTTTCATCTTTTTTGCAGTATTAGGGCAATATTTAGCACATAAACCGCAATTTATACATTTATCTTGGTCAATAGATGGAATATATTCATTATACTTATTAGGCTTTAGCATAATTGCGTCCTTAGGGCAAACAAATTTGCACAAGCCACAATTTATACATAAATTTTCCTTAACGGTTGTTTCTAATACAGTAACCACGAGCCTAAAACCCTTTATATTCTTTTCGTAATTTCAGTAAATAATCCATATTTTCTTCAATTTCGCAAGGCTTTTCAGTGTCTGGATTTACATAATAAGTATACAAAATGTAAGTTATATAGAAAATTTCTTCAAGCGTTCTTTTTTTAGTTCTGCGATGACAATTTTGATAATCAACAGTGAGTCCCCAATTTGCATAAAAAGGCATTCCAAAAGTATGCACCTCTTTATTGCACATTAAGGCCTCAAAACCTAATTGGGTCGTACAAACATATACTTTATCTACAGATTTTATTAATGAAATTGGATTAATTGGTTCAACAAAAGTATAGATATTATCATGTGATTCTAAACCTGTATAATATCCACCTCTGCGTCCTGTCATTGTATCAGGATGAGTTTTAACAATGATGTCGGCGTCAGGATTTTCTTTTATAGCAGATTCTAACATTGTTTTAAATGTTTCTTCTGTAGCCCAACCTTTTGATATACTCATATCCCCATATGATTGATCAACAACCAAAACTTTTTTAACACCTTGTCTTCCAATAACTGGAGTAAAAATTGGTTGATGATTATACTTTGTTAAATGTGAATCAATAATTTTATCAATGCATTTTCTGGCTCTTTGTTTTTGTTCATCTGTTATAACTAGCTTGTCATCATTTAGCATTTTTTCAAGATTGCTTTGATATCTTGCGTCATAATATGGAACAACAGTGTCATATACAAAAGATGTTGCTTTTCTATATTTAGGATCGCATTTCTTATTAGCAAAAGTATCAGCACTCGTCAAAAAGCCAAACTCTAAAAAGCTCACAGGTTTATTATAAAACATAGCCATTTTTAAAAATTCTACCTTCTTGCTATAAGAATGCGATCCCCAAATTAAATAATTATCCAAATTAACCATATTTTCCTTGTTAAATTCAAGAAAGTTAACATTTGGTAGCAGCATTTCAATATGATTTTCCGGAGCACTTTTATCTAAAATTGCCGTACCTTGTAAATTTAATAAATTCGAATACGGAAAATTTTTACTAGCATTCATATGCAAATATAACTCAAAAAACTCGACGTTTAATTCATTTATCTTTTTTTCTAATTTAACACATTGCTCTTTATTTCTAACTTTATCTATTATTTCCTGAAAAATTTTTGCCATAAGTTTTCATCCTACATTAACTATACTTACAATTAGTTTATTATATTAAAATTCTGCATATGCCCTGCAATTTTTACATTATAAGGTATGCGATTATAATTATTAAACAGTGTCTTTAAATATTCATGCGGATTATTTGGAGCCCAAAACTCGGTATCTTCAAAGACAAGTTTTTTCAATGGGAAGATATCAGTTTTTCTTCTCATTCCTTTCATTGTATAAAAAATGAAATCATAATTATCTAATCCAACTTGAATATTATTACTATCAGACACAGTTAAATTATTAGTTTTTAATTCATTTTTTTGAAATTCCATAACTTCGAAAAAAGTTTTTGTTTCATCGAATAATTTATCACGAATTTCCAGTGCATAATTTCGCAACTGCTCAATATTCAAATAATCATCATAATAATCCAAAGGGAAAAAGTCACAAAAACAGTAACTTTTAGAAGTTCCTCTAAAAATTTTCATAGATGTATTTCTTCTAAAGAAAAATATTTGATTAGAATATTTATCAAGCGTTTCATTGAGTTTATTTTTAAAAGCTAATCCTTTAAGTGGCCATTGCGAAATATCAACACAAAGATATTTATTTTCAAAATATTTTTCTAATTTATCAAAATCGCTTCTCATCAAAGAAAAATCCATATCATCATCCCAAGGGATAAAACCCTTGTGTCGAACTGCACCAAGCAATGTACCATCATCCATAAATGGTTTAATATCGGTATTTTTTTCTATATCAGTTATAATTTCTTTTGCAAACTCTAGTTCGCTAAGCTGAACTTTTCTTAATGAACCAGCACAAGGCTTAAGAATAGAAGGATTAAAATCATTAACTATTTTTAAATATTTTTTTAAATCAGCATTATACACTTCTGATGAAATATTTTTTATCTTTGATTTTGTTTCAAAATCAGATATCATCTCATCAACAGAAAAATCAAGATAGCTTTTAATATATTTTAAAATCGAAATATACGGCTGATATATGCGCCCATGAACATATTGGAACGTAACACCAAAAATACGTTTTGTTATAATCCCATTATCAACAGATTTTTTACAAATAGCATTTTTTAATATGTCGTTTTCTACAAAAATTTTTTTCACAACTTAATTCCTTATAAAAATATTTAATAAATCAGCTTCAGTCAATTTTGCTGGATTATTAGCTAATCTACCGATATTCACAGAAGAAACAAGCAAATTGAAATCAGATACATTCATTTTATTAAAATCATAAGCCAATTCGATTTGTTCAAATAATCTATAAAAATATTTGCAAGGTTCAAATGCAATAAGATTGTTTAGTTCTCTTATTCTTTCTTTTACAAAATTTGCGCCACGCAAATCAACACAATTATTGTCGCAAACAGTCATATTGAATTCAAACAACTGTGCAATCGTCAGCGCTACAGCGTGACCATGGGGTATTTTATATTCACTTGTAATTTTATACGAAAGTGCATGTGATGCAGTAGTTCTAGAAATATTGATGGCCTTACCGGCAAGATTTGAAGCCAGCGACATTTTTTCAGCAACATCTGGATTGTTTGAATTTACATATTCAACAATGTTTTCTTTACACAATTGTATAGCTTGTTTTGCATATTCACGACTTTCTTTAGTTGATTTTACAGCCCAATAACTTTCGATTGCTTGACAATATGCATCCATTGAAGTACATGCTTTTAAATATTTTGGATTATTTTCAACAAATTTTGAATCAACAATTGCATAATCTGGCAAAATAGAAGGCTCGTCTAATGAGTGTTTAACACCATCAATATATATGACTGCAAATTGAGTTGCTTCAGATCCTGTTCCACAGGTAGTTGGAATTGCAATTAATTTTAATTGTTTTGTGTAATATCTATAAGCTTTTGCAAAATCAATTACGCTACCACCACCTATTGCAAGAATAATATCAAAATTATCATTAAGTTTTTCAATTGCGATATCAATTTCTTCTTTTTTTGGATTTGTTGAAAAATCGCTGTAATATTGAAAATCAACTCCAGACAATTCGTTTTCAATTATTGGTTTAATTGTTTCATAAGATTTCTTTCCACAAAAAATTATGATGTTTTTTGCATTTTCTTTTTCTAAAATTGATGAAAGATTACTAATTGAATTTTTACCAACAAAGTTAGCCATTTAAATGCTCCATAAATAATGTCTTATTTTCTTGTGGTTTTTCTTTTGGTCTTCCCAAATCTTCTCTTGCGCCACATTTAACTTTAATTTCAAGTAATGCTGCGCAATTATCGGAAATAAATTCAGGTAAAATTTCTAACAAATCAGTTTTTGTTGAAACACTATAGGCTTTTTTATAGCCTGAATTAAGCGCGATTTGAGAAATATTTGCAACATTGATTGATGTTGGCTGAGAACCAACGCTATCATGTGCTTCATTATTGAAAACAACATGTTTAAAGTTTGATAAATTCTTTGAAGCATTAACAATTATAGCCCCTTGATGCATTAAAAACGCACCATCACCATCAAAACAATATACTTTTCTATTTGACTTTTGAAGTGCGATTCCAAGAGCAATTGAGCTTGAATGTCCCATTGAGCCGACTGTTAAAAAGTCTTGTTTATGAGATTGGTCTAATCTATTTCTTGTTTCATAAACTTCTCTTGAAATATGACCTGTTGTTGAAACTATAATATCTTTTTCGCTTAAATTTTTAATAACAGTTTCAATCGCTTCTTCTCTTTTAAATTCAGATGTGTTTTGTTTTTTGTTTTTAAGAGAATACTTTTCAAAGGTTCCTTTTCTGACAATAAAAGCAAAAGGAGCATTGGTTTCTTTCATATACTTAAAAGCATTTTCTATCATTGGTTTTGCTATTTGAAAATCTTCTGGCATAATTTCATATTTTATACCCATTACTTCAAGAAGCTTATCTGTAACTTTTCCTTGCTTAATATGTTGGGGCTCATCTTTTTTATCAGGTTCTCCACGCCAGCCGATTAGCATTAAAAGCGGAATATTATAAACTTCTTCATCTGTCAAAGATAGAAGCGGATTAACACAATTACCTATACCTGAATTTTGCATATAAACAACCGCAGGATTGCCTGTTGCAAGATAATGACCTGAAGCTAAAGCTATTGCATTACCTTCATTGGCTGTTATAGTATGGTTTTTCTCCTCAGTGTTATCTGTTATATATGCACAAAAATCTTTCAATAAACTATCCGGAACACCACAAAAACAACTTACGTTATTTTCTTTTAACAAATTATATAAATCAGCTACATTCATTATTTTGCCCCCGGAATTAAAGTAATAATATCTTTAATTTTCATGCAATATTCGTCACTTGCCTCTTTGCATCTATGATTTTCAAGAATTGATTTAGCGGTATTAACCATAGCAGGATATGCAGCACGTAATAAATGATTAGCATAAATCACAACATTAATATTGTTTTCAACCAATTCTTTTTCAGTTACGTGATTATATGAAGATGGCACAACAATCAATGGTTTTCTATTTGGTAATTGATTGTATAGTGTTGCAAATTCTTTAATTTCATCAAATGTTTTTTGTCGAGAATGAATCATAATACCATCAACACCAGCATCTAAATAAGTTTTAGCACGCATTATAGCATCATCCATGCCTTGTTCTAAAATTAATGATTCAATTCGAGCTATTATCATGAAATTATCGGTAACTTGAGCTTGTTTGCCTGCTTTAATTTTAAGTGCAAATTCTTCAGGCGAATCTTGCTCTTGAAAAACTTCTGTTCCAAATAACGAATTTTTCTTTAAACCAACTTTATCTTCAATAATAATTGCCGATACACCTAATCTTTCAAGAGTTTTTACAGTAAAAACAAAGTGTTCTTGAGGGCCACCATTATCTCCATCGTAAATAATTGGTTTTGTTGTAACTTCTAAAATATCATTTAAAGTGGTCATTCTTGTTGTTGTATCAAGATAGCCAATATCTGGTTTTGCTTGAGCTGCACTTTGAGTTAAAGAAGAAATCCAAATTCCATCAAATTCAATTTTTTTGCCTTCTTGCTCAATAAAAGTATTTTCAACAATCAAACCTGATAAGCCATTGTGTGATTCACAAATAGTTACTATATCTTTTGAGTCTAAAAGTCTTTTTAATCTTGCACAACGTACTTCTGGAGTTGTTCCAACTTCTTTTAAAACTTTATTTAATTGAGTTGAAGAAATTCCTTCAGTATAAGGAATATCAACAACTTCACCGCCCCATTGAGCCATAACATCAACAATTCTTTGTCTTGTTTTTGCTTGAACACCAGTTTTCCAATCGTCGCCATGTAAAACATAATCTGGTTTTATTTTCAATAAGTTTGGAACATAATCAAGTGTTTCTTGCGCAACAACTTGCGTTACACCCTTAACATTTTCTACGACAACTTTTCTTTGTTCCCAATTCATATAAGGAAGGCGTTTATAGCTTGCGATGGCTTTATCTGTCAAAAGTCCAACGATTAACTCGCCACCCCCAAGTGAATCAATAAGTTTTCTACCTTCATTAATAATATTTAAATGACCTGGATGCAGTAAATCAGCAGACATACCTATATATATTTTTTTCATATTTTCCCCTTATTGTTATTCTAAATGTTCGTTTATAGCAACATGACCAGTTTCAACATGTGCACTCTTTGGTAATAAAGAATAATTACCGTATCTAATCCTTAAATAAGAATCTACATCATTTGGTGCTGAATAATTTTGACCTTCAAATTGTATTTGTGTCGTAGGCAATATAACTTCATTTTTTATGGGCTTTCGAGAATGAATATTCACAAAAGGAAGCTTCGTGCATAAAGCATTTTTTTCTTCATGATAACAATATATATCCAAAAAAGCATCAGAATTCTCTTTATATTGAAGCCTTGCCATTCCACTAGGTACTGTTTCAATATAAACAACATGACTTGGAAGCAATGATGGTGCGATTTTTTTAAATACTTCAAAAGAAGATTGAGGCATTGAAACATCTAAATCATCATCCCAAGGTATAAAACCATTATGTCTTACTGCTCCTAATAGCGTACCAAAATCTAACCAATAAGTTAAATTTGCATCTTCGCTAATTTTTGCAAAAGTCTTTAATAATTCTATACACTCTGTTTGGAATTTTCTTAACTGCCCAGTTGCAACTGTTGCATTAGAAGCATTTATAAAATAATCCATAATAAGGTTTTGCTTAAAATCAATATTTTTTATTATTTCAAAAATAAGATCTATTTTTTGCTTTGTGCTTAATTTTTTCTTAATCGAGAGTTTAATACCAAAGATTTTTATAATTTTATGTGTTTCAGTATTTTGTATATAAAAAAACAAGCTTAGTATTTTTTTCATCTACATTCTCCTTATTTTTTTTCATCAAATAAAGTATCAATTGCATCAATTCCAAAAACAGGTACTGATAAATTATCCAGAACTTTTTTTCGCTCAATATATGAATCATCTATGAAGATAGAATTATTTTTATCCATAAATGCATATTTTTCTTGAGACTTATCAATATGTATAATTTTATCAAATAATTTTTCGTTTAAAAGATATTGACCTAACGTTTCTTTAACATCTTTTTCATGTTTAGTAATTAAAACGATTTCTTTATTTTCATTTTTAGCTTGATACAAAAATTTAATTACATCTGTATTAACACCATTTTGATTAATTATAGTGTCATCAAAGTCAATATATACTGTTTTATAATCAATATTATGCTTGCAGGAAGTATAAAGAGCTCTATCGATTTCAAGATTAAATTTGTTTTCTATAATTTCAACTTCATAACCCATTGCATCATAAAGCGCCAAAAGGACAAAATTAACTCCAAGACGACGATATAAGCCCATTGTACCTGCAATTCTTGGTGCTATTTCAAGAAGACTTAGTCTGTCATCATTATTTCTTTTTAATTGGAAAAACCACATTCCTCTGAATTTTAATTTTGAATTTATCTTTTGAGCAATTTTTTCAAATTCAGGATTATCAACAGGTGTTGTGTTTACAGCTATTCCATTGTTGATTCTTTTTCTAATGCGCCCTTTTGCAAATAGCAATTTGCCTTTAGAGTTTGTGAAACAGTCTATTGTGTATTCTTCCCCAGGCAAAAGTTCGCTAATAATGATATCATTATTTTCATCGTATGCATTTTCAAGCTCTTTTTGGTTATTAATTTTCTTTGCACCTTTTGAGCCTTGTCCAACATCAGGCTTAATAAAAACAGGAAAGTCAATATTACTATTTTTTATATCATAAACTTTTGGGGTTATTATTATATCCTTTAAAGCTTCATAAGTTTTCTTTTTTGAACGTGCAATTTCGCAAGTTTCTATCAGAGAAGTAATTATTTCTACTTTTCCAAATTCGTCTTTGTGTTGCGCTAATTTTAAAACAACACTGTCATGTGCAGGAATAATAAAATCAATGTTGAACTTAGTGCAAACTTCTTTTATCTTGCAAATAAAATTTTCATCATCGACAAACGGAATTCCTTCTATATAATTTTTATAAACAAATTTACCATGGTCTGCTAAACTTGAAGCGCCATACATTTCAAAATGTATATCATTTGCAAGAGCTTTATTAATTTCAAGTCCAATTTCGCTACCACAAGGAAATATTAATACATTTTTTTTATTCATTCTTGCCTTCTGTTGGGTAAAAATCGTAATCGCGATTATAAAAACGTTTTAAATTATCTTCAAACGCATTAAAGTCATATAATTTTCTTATTTCATTATAATGGCTTTCGTTTGTTTGCAAATATAAATCTTTATCATTTAACAATTTTCTCATAACGCTTGTTATGTTTTTATACATATCGTCATACGATGAAAATACATTCAACATTTCAGACCAGCTTTTATCAGGAAAAAATTCATCATTATACACAGCAAAACCAATACTGCCAATTTCACCTGGCTGCAAGAAATAGCAGTCCATTCCCTCTCCAAAAGTTACCGTAAAGTATGATTTTGCAATTAATTCCATATAATTTGGAAAGGTTAAATTTCGGACAGTTACAAAATTCCAGTCAGAAAAATCTTCTTTTAGCTTGTTTACTATTTTTTCCTTATGTTCATTAAAATCTGGAGAAAGGACAATTGTTTTTTCCTTTTTTTCAAAATCATATCTTTGATATTTAGTTGTATCAATTTTAACCGAAAACAAATGCGTCGGCATTTGCCATCTGTCACAAACTTCTTGCGTGGCGTATCTATCATGTGCAATAGTTTGAGTTATATTACTCGAAAATTTATATAAATCTTTTATTTTTGCAGGTTCAAGCATTAACTCAATATTTTGATTCATGATATTGATTTGTAAATCTTTAATGGATTTTAAAAATTTTATATCTTTTTTTGATAGACTTTTGCAAAATTCATGTGCAAAAAATTCAGGAATATGGATAATTAATTTTTTTATTTTTTTACAATTTTTTTCAATTTGAGAAAAACGATAAACAATTTCGTCATTTGGAAATTCATTATTTTTTGCATAAGTTATTCCATTAGGAAATGTTGAAATAATACAGGTAGAATTTGGTAATAATTTTCTCGAGGTTTCGCAAAGTGAGAAAATTGACATAACCCCACCACTCATTTTCATCTCACCAGGTGTTAAAAAAACAACAAGCTCTTTTGCATTTTTTAAGTTGGTTAAATCATAGTTATCTTGAATTATTTTAGATTCTAAGCAATCATTTTTAGCTTTTTCTTTAAATTCTTTATTTTTAATGGAATATTTAATTCCAAAAAACCTATAAGTAATATGTTTTTCATTAATTTCTTTTGAAAAAAGCTTATTATTTTTGCTCATTTTTTTAAAACCTCGCAAATAATATTTAACATATCTATAGTTAAATCACCATAATATGGCAAACATAATACTTTATGTTTTAAATCATTGACAACTGATAAATCAGCAAGTTTGACTGCTAAATCATTTTTATAACATTCATAATCAGTGCAGGCTGGATAGAAATATTTTCTTGTTAAAATGTTTATTTCTTTGAATTTGTCATACAATTCATTTCTTGAAATTGGATAATCTTCTTCAATTACAATTGGGTAATATTGATATGAATTTGTAACATTTTCAGGCATTTTAGGAATTCTTATGCCTTTGATTTTTGATAAATTTTCATCATAAAAAGCTTTGACTTTGGTTCTTTTTTCTTGTTCAGCTTTGTATAATTTTAAATTTTCTAAACCAACCGCAGCTTGAAGCTCATTCAGTTTGCCATTAATCCCAACCTCTTCAACAAGCTCTTCAGATTGAATACCAAAGTTTCTTAGGTTATATATTTTTCTAACTAAATTTGGGTCGTTAAATGTTAAACATCCACCTTCAATTGTATTATAGAGTTTTGTTGCATGGAAAGAAAACATTGTTATATCGCCAAATGTTCCAATCCCTCTTCCATTTATTTCAGTTGAAAAAGCGTGAGCCGCGTCATAAATTACTTTTAAATTGTATTTTTTTGCGATTTTATCTATTTTTTCAACGTTACAAGGGAAACCATAAACATGAACTGCTAGAATTGCAGAAGTGTTTGGAGTGATAAAGCTTTCGATTTTTTCGGCATCAATCGTCATCGTATTTGGTTCAATATCGCAAAATACTGGTTTTAAGCCATTCCAAGTAATGCAATGTGGCGTGGCAGCAAAAGTAAATGGAGTTGTAATTACTTCGCTTCCATAAGGTAAATCAAGAGCTTTAACCGCAACCAAAAGAGCTATTGTTCCATTGTTAAACAAGGAAACATTGGGAACTTTTAGAACATCTTTTAATTTTGTTTCAAGCTCATTATGTTTTGAACCCATATTAGTAAGCCATTTAGAGCTCCAAATGTCTTTTAAATGTATATCCAGTTCAGTCAAAGAAGGTAACAATGGCTGTGTAACAAAAATTTTTTCCACCTGTTTTGTCCTTGTAATATATTACTTTTATTTCAAAACTCATTGAATAATTCAAAAATATTTGAATTTTTTCACAAGTGTTTAATTAAACAACAAATACTTTTTTAAAGTTACATAATTTAATAAACCCTCTTGCTTCTTTGATTTTAACACAAAAAGTTTTGTCTACATATTTTTATTTTAAATTATTCTCCAAAAACTTTAATTACTTCTTCCCTGTCGTCAAAATGAATTGTTTTATCAGCTAATATTTGGTAATTCTCATGTCCTTTGCCTGCTAAAACCAATACATCATTTTCGCTTGAAATATCTTTTAAAAGTTTTATGGCTAACTGTCTATCAGCTTCAACAAATACTGTTTTAGGATTTATGAGCGCAAGTCCAGATAAAATATCAGTGATAATTTGCTGAGGGTCTTCATTTCTCGGATTATCAGAAGTAATAATTATTTTATCCGCTAAACTTTGAGCAATTTTACCCATTTTAGGGCGCTTTGTGCAATCCCTGTTTCCGCCACATCCAAACAAGCAAATCAAATTTCCGTCTTTTGGCGTTAATTCCCTTGCTGCGCGAAGAATATTTTCTAAACCATCGGGCGTATGTGCATAATCCACAATTACCATTGGGTTTGTCCTAACAATTTCAAATCTGCCCGCAACACTCCTTGTTTCTTCGAGTGCTTCTTTAATAACATCTAAGCTAATTCCATTAGCTAGTGAAGCAGCAATGGCTGCAAGACAATTATAGACAGAAAACATTCCATTTAAACGAAGCTTAAAATTTAAAAAAGAATCTTGATATGCTACATCAAAACAAACTCCGTCAGACATGAATTCAATATTTTTAGCCATTATATCGGCACTGTTTTTAACTGAATAAGTTAAAATGTTAACGTTATTTGGTATTTTTTCAATTAATTTTTGAGAATATTTATCATCTAGGTTAACTATCGCATTGTTTCCTTCTTTTAAATTCGAAAAAAGTTTTGCTTTTGCGTTAAAGTAATTTTCCATTGTAATATGGTAATCAAGATGGTCTTGAGTTAAATTAGTAAAAATAGCAGTACTAAATTCACAATTTTTAACCCTAAATTGCTCAAGTGCATGGCTTGATACCTCAGTTATAACGTTTGATATTTCTGAGTTTAAAATTTTTCTTAAAGTTTCTTGCATTTGAGGCGCCTGAGGTGTTGTATGTTTTGCTTCAAGGTAATCGTCTTTTGAGCTAAATTTATAACCCAAAGTTCCGATTAATGCACATTTTTTGTTATTTTGTTCAAATATTTTTTGGATTAAATGAGCAACTGTTGTTTTTCCATTGGTTCCTGTTACGCCCATCAAATTTAAAGAATTGCTTGGATTATGGTAAAAAACAGCTGCCAAATCAGCAATGGATTCCTGAGTTGATTTAACGATTATTTGCGGAATTTCAATATTTAATGGTTTTTCACACATTAAGGCAACTGCGCCTTTTTCAAAAGCACTCTGAGCAAAATCATGCCCATCCACGCGCTCACCCTTTAGACACACAAAGATTTCATGGGAATTAATTGTATTTGAATTATATGAAATCCCTTTTATATCAATATCTTTAAAATTTAAAACATCTGTTGCCTCAATATTTTTTATTATTTTACTTAAATCCATATCTCTTCCTTAGCCTTTTAAATTATTTTATCAAAAAATTATTTTTTAGTATGCTTATCAGGATTTAAATTTAAAATCCTAACAAGCTCAGTTGAAATTTCTTTAAATACAGGAGCAGCAACTGTAGAACCCCAAATTCCCTCGCCAGATGGAGAATCAACTATTACATACAATACTGCTTTTGGATCAGTTGCAGGGAAATATCCAATCATAGATGTATACAGTTTATTCGAATACCCTGTGCCATTGGAATTAGGTTTTCTTGATGTGCCAGTTTTTGCAGCTATATAAAAATCATCCATTTTAGCAGGGTTTTTTCCGTTTTCAATTGATTTAACAAGAATATTAGTAATATCTTTTGCATCTTGCTCTTCAAGAATTCTTCTTTTTTTGATTTTAAGTTGTGCATCTTCATTTGAATATTTTATCACATGGGGAGTTACCCAAACACCATTATTTGCAATAGCACTAACTGCAGCAACCATCTGAATAACAGTAGTAGATGCACCATAACCATAACCCATTGCTCCATGAGTTGCTACATCCCAATATTTTGGAGACGGAAGCAATCCGGCAGATTCACCAGGTAAATCAATACCTGTTTTTTGGCCAAAATTAAACTGTTTTAAGCTATCATAAAATTCTTTATCACTCATCATTTGAGCAATTTTAATAGAACCAATATTTGAAGAATGTTCAAACAAATAAACCAAATCAATTATTCCAGGTGCGCCTTTTGATTTATAATCATAATTATAAATATCCCACCAGCCAATTTTCATTTTTCCAGTATCTGCAATTTTTGAATTTTTATTTATCTTTTTATTCATAAAACCGCATGCAACGGTTATTATTTTAAAAGTTGATCCAGGCGGAAATACGTCAGAAATAGCCCAATTTTTCATTTCTTGCATTGAATATTTATTGTATTCATTAGGATTATAAGTAGGAACAACTGCAAGCGCAAGTATTTCGCCATTCTTTGGATTCATTACAACCGCAGCTGCACGTGGTGCATTAAATTTACGAATAGCTTTTAAAAGATATTTTTCGCAAACATGTTGAACTGCACTATCAATTGTTAAAGTTAAAGTTTTACCTTTTATTGGAGCTGAAACATCAGCTGGATTAACACTAATATTATAAATAATATCTCCGTTCGGCGCTTTTTCGTATGTGATTGTTTTATCAATATATTCCAAATAGTCCTTTGCTTTATATTCAATACCACCAGCAGTATCAGCATTTGGATTATAAAATCCAAGCACGTGAGAAGCTAATGAGCCTTGAGGATAAACACGTTTGTTTTTTACTTCGTATGATAACTCTCTAAGTCCTTTTTTCTTAATTTCTCGTACCGTTTTTCTATCGAGATCTTTTTTGATTGTAATTATCTTTTTGTTGGTTTGAGATAATTTTTTTGTTAACTCTGGAATAGGGATATTGACATATGGATATAAAATTTCCGCTAAATCCCTAGGTGAATGATCATAATAGCTAGGATGAGCATATAAAATAAAAGTTGTTTTATCAGCAGCAAGCTTAAAACCATATCTATCTACAATTTCACCCCTTAACACGTACATTTTGGAGGTTCTTTGCGTCTTTGCCTTCTTTTTGCAATTTCTAATATCAAAAACCTGCAATAAAAAAAGATAGACAATTAAAGCGATAAAAAGGAGATAAAAAATTGACTGCAAGCATCCAATACGCCCATCAAATTTGTTATGAACAACGTTTCTCAATTATTCTCCCCCGAAAAAATATTTAATAACTAACCACAAAAGTTTTTTTAGTTTGTTTTTTTGATAAATTTAAATCCGGCATGTCTATAGCATTAACCTCGACAACATGACGTGCTCTTTCTAGAATATTTGTTTTAGATACGGCTTTATCAATATTATAATATGATTGCAAACTATCCACTTTATTTTGCAACTCATCATTCTCATAATTAAGTTCAAGTGTTTCACGAGAAATTTTATTTAACTGAACCTCTTTGCAAGAAACAAAATAGTAGCAAAATAAACAAAACAGAACTAAAAAGCCTAATACTCCATACAAGATATTGTTTACACGTTGTACTACAATCTCTTTATAAGACTTTTCATTTAAAAAGTAACCGCTTATAATTTGATTGTTTTCTTTAATTAAGGGGTTAGCAACAAAACCATTATTTTGAGTCTTTTCTACTTCGTTTTTATTTTTCTTATTCAAATTTTTAGTTCTATATTTATTAAAGGAAAGCTTCAATTGTATCTCACTTAATCTTTCTTGCAATTCTTAATTTAGCACTCCTTGAAGGAGGGTTAATTCTTAATTCATTATCACTTGCAACTATTGGTTTTTTATTAACCAATTCAAGTATTTGTCCACCACAATTGCAAATCATTTGATTTTTTTCACATCTACAAGATGAAGAGTAGTGTTTTAAAAATCTTTTAGCTAATCTATCTTCCAAAGAATGAAAAGATAACAAACTTATTATAGCACCAACGTCACACAATTTAATAACTTTCTTTAATGTATTTTCAAAATTTAACAATTCTTGATTAACTTCAATTCTAAGTGCCTGAAAAACTCTCGTAGCTGGATGAATCTTGGATTTTATATTAGGCGTAGAATCCTTAATTAATTTTGCAAGCTCTAATGTTGTATTTATAGGACGATTTTGTACAATTGCCTTTGCAATACGCTTTGAAAATCTTTCTTCTCCGTATGTCGAAAAAATTTCAACCAATTGCGTTTCTTTGTATTTATTAACGACATCCCAAGCACTAAACTCTTGATCCTTATTAAACCGCATATCCAAAGGAGCATCTTTCATAAAAGAAAACCCCCGATTTGCACAGGTTAGTTGATGATATGATGCACCCAAGTCAAAAATAACACCACCAGTAATCTTATCTATTCCTAATTGGCTTAAATGTTTATCGATATCAGCATAACTACCTTTAACTATAGTTAAATTACTATAATTTTTAAGACGATTTGAAGCATGATTAATAGCATCATCATCAACATCAAAAGAAATCAATCTTCCTTTAGGCGAAATTCTTTTTAAAATCTCTTCACTATGTCCACCGCCACCCAAAGTGCAATCAACAAAAATCTTATCTGAATCATAGCAATCCAGACTATCTACAACCTCATTTTTCATTACTGTATAGTGAATAAATTCTGTCATATTAAAAGTTTATCATTCTTTTAAAATTTTTTAAAATACTTTTTAATGGTTTATCCCATTCACCCATTAGATTTTCATTATGATATTTTTGATATTGCTCAATAATATTTTGAGGCAATTTTTCATTTTCTTTTAAAATTTTTGCTAAATCAAACAAAAATTCATCTTGGATCTCGCTATATCCAGAAACCTTAGCTCTTAAATCTTCATCTGCTTCTCTATGCATAAGTGCATCAAATGCGCACTTAACATTGATATCATTTTTTTCTTTAGGAAAAGCGCTCAAAGCCTGACTTACATTAATTTTTCCACTAAGCACTTTTATTATTAAATCACTTACCAGCAATCTATTTTGATAAATTTTTAACTTTTCGCTTTCCATATAAAAAATTATACACTAACTAGCAAATTATCTTCCATCATCTCATTTAATGAAACGGATAATTGATTTAAATTTCCATCGCAATATCTATTTGCGATTTCAGTTAATGATTTAATGATTATTTCATTTTTTGAATATACTGTTCGATAAAAGAACTTTTTGCCATCTTTATATCGCAACAAAATTCTTTTGTCATGCAATCTATCCATAACAGTTTTAATTGTCGTGTACGCTCTTTTTTCACAACCCTTGTTTGCTAAAATTTCATACACATCTTTAACAGAATTTGTATAAACATCATTTTGTTCCAATCCCCAAAGCGCACTCAAAATCGCACACTCTAAACTGCCATGTCTGGATAGCATATTTATTCCTTTCTTTGTTGTTAATGCTTAATTAGAACTTGGTTAAAATTTTGCCGGAAGACCAAAATTAATGTCTTTAGGGCCAAAATTTACATTTGTTTCTTGGGTATCATCCCTAAGAATAATAATTCCTGATTTAATCATAGGCTTATCATCTCGGCTTTCAATATTATTTAACATTTTAGAAACCGAACTTTCGCGACGGAATTCAATTGTATCATGTTTGCATCCAAAAAGAAAGATACTTAAAAACAAAATTAAGAAAAAAACATTTAAATAACTTCTATTTTTATTCATGCAACATTAATCCTGTTTTAAATTCGTTACGACTAATTGATTAAATGGAATCTCAATATTTTCCAATTCAAATCTTTCTTTAACTATTTTATTAAACGAACGCTTAATAGACCATTGTCCTTTTGGTTGAGTTTTTATTCTAACCTTAATGCATAATGAGCTCTCTTTAAATGAATCAAGACCCCAAATATCAAGCCCATCAATAACTTTTTTCTTGTTTTCTGAATCAGAAACCAAGATATCAAAACATTTATGCAAAGTTTTAAATACATGGTTAATATCAGAACCATAAGCGACATCATATTCAAAAAATGCATAAGAATAATTCATTGTATGATTAATAATTGTATCTATATAACCACATCTTATAAAACACAAAGCTCCGGTTGTATCAGAACGAACTGTTATCAAAGGTAAAGTTATTTTTTCAACAAAACCTTTAACTCCTTGCACTTCGACATAATCACCAACACGAACTTGACCCTCCATTAAAATAATTATTCCAGATATAACATCTTCAACGAATCTTTTAGCACCAAATCCAATTGCAACCCCCATGACACCAGCGGTAGCCAAAATTGGTCGAACATCAATACCAAAAAGATTTAACATGTTTCCAAGATAAACAATAAAAATAATAGCCTCGATAGCATGAAGAACTATAGTTTTTAGCGTAATTAATTGTTGTTGCCTTTCTTGAGCAGAAATTCTGCTTAAAATTTTTTTAACAATTTTATCGCTAAAAAACCTAATCAGTCTAACGCTAATTAAAAGCAAAAAAGTACACTTAAGAATATTCCAAATAAAAACAATTAATTTAACATGAGTATCTGTTAAATATTGGCTAAAAAAATCAAATTTTAATAATTCTTCCATATTTTTTACCCCAAAACCGATAAAAAAATATAAAAAAAATAAACCTAAAGGTCAAAAAGAAAATTCATCTTTTGATTAATCAGTTTTTTTTCCATGCAAATTAAACTTAAGTAAAGCAAGGGGGAAAATTGAGTTTCAGATATTCAAACGACAAAACAAATTCATTTAACAAAGCAAAATTTACATCTAACCCTGTAAAAAAAGATAAAACTTTCTTTTGCAACATGGGTGATAACTTCATGCTTAAAAATGAATACAGAAAAGCAATTAAAGAATATCTTGTCTCATTAATGATTGACAAAAACAATATCCCTGCTTGCAAAGGCGCATCTAAAGCATATAAAAATTTAAAAGAATATGATAAAGCTATTAAACACCTAAAAAATGCCAGAAACATTTATGGTTTCGATTCTGAAGTTTATTATGAATTAGGCTTAAATTACCTATTAAATGCAGATAATTCCAATGCTCAAAAAAATTTCATAAGAACAATTAAACTAGAGCCTGATAACAAGAATGCCCAAATAAAATTAGCTTTAACACATGAATTATCAGGTGAAGCCGAAATGGCAATTTTAGTTTACGAAACAATTATTGAAAGATATCCATATTATATTCCTGCAATGTCTAACCTTGCAAGCCTATATATAGAGCAAGAAGAATACAAAAAAGCAATATCATTATTCAGAAATATTCTAAAGATAAATGAAGAATATTATAGAGCATATTTAGGTCTTGGGTTATGCTTTGATAAAATGGGGAAGTATATATATGCAGTGAGATTTTATAAAAAATATATAGCTCAAAAGCCAAACTCCCAAACAGCAAAGTCTCTAGCTGGCAGAATATATGAAATTTATAAAAATAAAGAAAAAGTTAATTCAAAGAATTTAAAAATTGTTTCATAAAAATTTATTTAAATATATACAGTTTGTCTTAAATGGGGAATCTTAAACATTACTACACCAAAATAACGAAAAAAATTAAAAATGGTTTGACACCCTAAAAAACAAACACTATAATATAGCAAGATAGAAAATGTACTCAGTTTAAAAAAGGAAGTATTACTATGAGACTAAAAAAAGGTTTTACACTTGCCGAAATTTTAATCGTATTAATGGTTATCGGCGTAATTGCTACAATGACCATTCCTTCTATGATGAAGGGGGTTGCTGAAGCTCAACTAAAAGCAGGCTACAAAAAAGCCTTCAACACAATTGTTAACTTTGCAGCAATGGAAAAAATTTCTGGTACTTTACCAGCAAAACCTGGAACAGCAGGTGTTGAGGCTATTTATTCAGGACTTAATAGTTCATTGTCTGTAAAAGAATATGCAACAGATACAGTTAATTCAGGTATAGTTCCTGTGGGAGGAAACGCTGCAACTTGTTTGCAGATTGGAGATGCGACTTTAGGAACAGCTAGTGCAGCTGATGGAGCAGAATCAAACTGTGCAGTAGTTCAACCTGATCAAGTAGCTGAAGCAGGAACAATGAATAACAAAACAAAAAACCTAGCTTGGGTTGTAACTGATGATGGTATGGCTTATTCCGTAATGCAAGGAGCTTCAACCAATGCTGCAGGCGCAATGACTAAACAAGAAATTAATGCAACTGCTAATGATGCGGCAGCAGTTGAAGGCTCCAGCGCAGTTATAATAGTTGATGTTAATGGTATTGGAAAAGGTCCTAACCTTTTTGAAAAACAAGGTTATGATGCTAATAATCAATTTGCAGCAACAGAAGCACTTGACACAATCACCGGCGACAGATATAAAATCTACATCGGTTCAGATGGTGCAACAGCAGGACCAAGAGGTACAACTGTTACAGGTCGTATGGTTGCAGACGCAAAATAGTCTAATAGTTAATACTATTTATAAGAAAAACACAGGTTATCGCCTGTGTTTTTTTATTTTAAAATCTGTTTAATATAATCTTTAAAAATTGACAACACATAAAACAAATAATAAAATTGAGATATAGAATTATTTTTAGGAGAAAAAATGACACATAAAAAAGCTTTTACGCTTGCTGAAATTTTAATTGTATTAATGGTTATCGGCGTAATTGCAACAATGACTATTCCTTCTTTAATGAAAGGGGTAATTGAAGCACAATTAAAAGCTGGTTACAAAAAAGCTTATAATACAATTGTTAATTTTGCTGCTGCAGAAAAAATATCAGGAACACTACCAATTCGTGCTTCAAATGCAGGTTTAAACTCAATGTATTCAGCACTTAATAGCTCATTATCTGTAAAAGCATATGCATTTCTTGAAGCAAACCAAGGTTGGGTACTAAAAAATTATAAATCATGCCTAACTTTAATGAATAATGCCGGAACACTTGGCAAAAATACCGGGGATTGTGCCGCAGTAAGCCAAATTATAATTCCGCAAAATGGAGGCCCGTTTGAAGGAACACTTCCTTGGATTATAACCGATGACAATATGGCATATTCTGTTGTAAGGGGTAGGGCAATGAATGAAAATGCCTTAACAAAACAACAATTAAATGCTGTTGCTGATGATAAAGAAGCTGGAAATAAATCAAGCTTTGTTGTAATAGTTGATGTAAATGGATTAACAAAAGGTCCGAATGTTTTTGAAAAACAAGGTTACACAACCCCTCTAGAAGAAGGCAAATCGCTTGATACAATAACAGGCGATGTATTTAAAATATATATTGGTTCAGATGGTGCAACAGCAGGGCCAAGAGGCACAACCGTTACAGGACGTATAGTTGCTGATGCAAAATAGTCTAATAGTTAATGCTATTTATAAAAAACACAGGTTATCGCCTGTGTTTTTTTTGCAATTATAAAGAACAAAATTCAAAAACGGAGAATTAATTGTAAAAAATTATTAATAAAATTATATTATTTTGGCATTTTTTAATATTTATTGGTTTAATCTAAGCATAGATAGGAATTAAAAATATGAAATTATCACAAATTAACTTAATGAATTTTTCTCGCAATTTTAAAACTCAAGAAACCAAAGCAAACAAAGCTCAAACATTAAATCAAACTTCAATTTCATTAAACTCATCACAAGAAGCAATTGGAAGAAGCCAAGTTTCATTTAAAGGCGTAACTTCCATAATAAATGATGATGGAACTATGACTGTGTCAGGTGCAAAATCATTTCAATATAATCCAGCAACGGGCGAATTGTCATATGAAGAAAGACCAGGATATGACGGTATTAAATTAAGATCAACAAGCTTCAACCCTAAAACAACCACGAAAAGAGTTGTTGAAGAATATAAAGATAGAATCACCACAACTACAACAACCGCAGATCCAAAAGCTACATATACAAAAACCATAGAAACAATTGATAATCAAAAAAGACAAACATATTTTTACGAAAGAGATTCGCTTGGCACAGAAACTACAATCATAACAGATTATGATGGTAGAAAAAGACAGGTAAAAACGATTAAAGCACCTGATGAAGAACAAGGTAAAGTAACTGTAATAGACTTAACTACACATGTAGAAGTAAAAGAAGGAGAAAAAGTAATAGATAGAATTACTACTGATACTGGAAGTGAATTAAGAAATATTATTAATGGCGACGTATATGAACGAGTTGTTGTTGGAAAAAACTCTTTAACAGTAACAACATTTAATCAAGTTAAACCATCTATTAAAGAAAAAGAAGTTGTTAAAAACGGAAACGGAAACAAAACAACAAGTTTCTATCCAGATGGAACAAAAAAACAAGTAGTTGAAATAAATAGAAATGGTAATATCAAAAAAACAATTAATTACGAACCTAATGGAACAGAAAGTGACAAAGAGATTGTTGTATTATATCCAGACGGGCAAGTTAAAACGAGAACTAAATTTATCCCAAATACTGAAAAAATAGACACAGTAGAAGAAAACAACACAAAAACAGGCGCAACAACAATTCACTATTTTGATTCTGAAACACAATTAAAAAAATCAAGCACTACAACAAAAAATGATGGAACTGTAATAATAATAAAATACCAACAAGATGGTGAAACTCCAGAAACCATAAAAGAAACTAAAGCAGATAATGGATCGTATAGTATTGAATATTTCCCAAGTATAAAAAGTGGAAAATTCGATCAAAGTAAAGCAAAATACATAAATCTAACCAATGGAAAGGCTTCAATTGAAGTTTCAAAAGATGGAAAAACAAAAATAAAAAATTGTAGCCTTGATAAAGAAACACCAGAAACAATATACATTGACTCAGCTAGCGGAATACCATATGCGCAGCAAGAAAGTGAAAGAAGAAAAGAATATTATACTGCAGATGATCTTTTAAGAAGAATAGAATATATAGATGCAGCTACAGGCAAAGTTTATCTCGAAGAATATGCGGACAAAGAAAATGGAGGCTATATTCAAGAATACAAAGATAGCGTAACAGGAATTACAACAGAAAAAGTTTACTTAACATATATCCGCGGAGCTTGGCAAAGAGAAATATTCTATGAAGGTAGCAATCAAATTGAATCAAGAATAATCTACCAAGAAAATGGCTATAGCGAAACAGTTTTTGATAAAAAGGGCAATGTAATCGAAGAAAACTTTGAAGAATATTAAAATAAATATTGTGATTAAATAAAGCGCTTCTTATGAAGCGCTTTATTTATTTAATTACAAATACAGATAAAAGCCACATTATTAAAATAATTGAACCAGAATAAATAAGAGCTTTTTTGAAATCTTCCGAATATGAATCTTTGTCTTTATGCATATCATCTCCTTATTTTAAGAATCTTAAATAAATATAAGCACTACTTAAAACCAGAGAAATCAAAACAATAACAACTCCATATTTCATAAATTGGATAAAACCGATTGGGTGGTCTTGTTTTGCAGAATTTTCACTAACAATAACATTGGCTGCAGCACCAATTATAGTTAAGTTTCCGCCCAAACATGCACCCAATGATAAACTCCACCAAATTGGATAAGCATATTCAGACCCCATTACAACCTGCATTTGAGCAATCATTGGAGCCATTGTGGCGGTATATGGAATGTTATCAATGATTCCAGAAATAATTCCTGATCCCCAAAGAATAATCATTGAAGCTAGTGCTTGAGAGCCATTTGTAACATCAATAATCCATTGAGCCATTAATTTTATACCGCCAGTCGCTTCTAAGCCACCGATAATTATAAATAAGCCTATAAAGAAGAAAATTGTATTCCATTCAACTTCTTCTAAAATTTTTGTAGGTTTTTCAAAGAACAATAATATTGAAGCACCTAACATTGCCATTATACTTGTTTCAATATGAGTAACATCATGTAAAACAAAACCAATAATAACAAAAGTTAAAACAATTACGCAACGCCACATAGTACACCAATTTGTAATTACGCCTTTATTGTTAATATTTGCAGCTAATGCCATTTTTTCTTTAGTTGCAACGAGTTGTTTTTTAAAGCAAGCAACAAGAAAAGCAAGAACTGCAACCATAACTATAGCTACAATTACCGTTAGCTCTTTAATAAAGTCCATAAAACCAAAACCAGCAGCAGACCCGATAATAATATTAGGAGGATCGCCAATTAATGTTGCAGTTCCACCAATATTTGAGCAGAAAATTTCAGTAATCAAAAATGGAATTGGATTAATTTCTAATTTTTTAGCAATAGCAAAAGTAATTGGCATAATCAAAATTACAGTTGTAACGTTGTCTAAAAATGCGCTGACAACAGCTGTAAAAACACCTAAAACAACCAAAACTTTAATTGGATGACCTTTTGTCATTTTCAAAAAATTATTAGCTAAATAAGTAAATACCCCAGTTTTTGCTGTGATTGAAACAATAATCATCATTGAAACCAACAAGAAAATTACGTTAAAATCAACAAAATTAATAAAATACAAAGGATTTAATGCATCACCCGCCATTTTATCTTGAGAAATTAAACCAAGTAATATGGTTAAAACTCCACCAAAAAGTGCAATTGTAACTTTTGGAATTTTTTCAAGTGCAATAAATACATATGCCAACAATAAAATAATTGCCGAAATCATTATACCGTTTGCACCAACTAACTCATGTAAAGCTTCCATTATTTGCCTCCTTGTTGTGCATTAAATGCCAAAGCAACAGCAACTGCTATATCTTCATTATTGGAAACAACTTTCTTCTTTGCTTTTTTTGGCTCTTCTT
The DNA here is from genome assembly GCA_017560095.1 of Candidatus Gastranaerophilales bacterium. GTDB lineage: Bacteria > Cyanobacteriota > Vampirovibrionia > Gastranaerophilales > Gastranaerophilaceae > RUG14156. The sequence goes on along the minus strand of JAFYOU010000027.1, from coordinate 87,054 downwards.
TAACTGCTTCTGGGAAATATTTATTTAAAACATTTACAATTAAACTACTTGTAATATTCATTACAAAAATCATAAGCGTAAGAAACGCTAGAACAACTGCCATACCAATAAAAGTAATGGTAATACCAGTATTAAATAATTCTGACATTATACTTAATCTCCTATTTTAAACTATTAAACATAAAAAAATAGGAGCACTTAAGGAGCATTTGGTTGTATTTGGTGCAATAAAAGAAGAAGTGCTAATTCATTTTTATCATCCAAATACGATTGATTACAAGTATATATTTTTAAATTATTATTTTTTTTAGCAAAAACAATAATATGATCATCAGGCATATTATTGTTAGAATCATTATTTCTTCTCGTTGTAATTTGAGTATTAACATTTTGAATGGCACTTAAGGAAAACTCGTTTTCTTTTGAATTAATAAAATCTTTTTCTATTGGTTTAATGGCGCTTATTGTAGCAAAATTTGAAGTGCTAATTTGACAACTTGCATTTGCTTCAAAACTAGAAAAAGTTATTAATACTAAAAATAATATTAAAAGTATTTTTTTAACAAAATCCATATTAAACATTCTATAATAAAAATAGATTTTTAAAATATTAGTCTATAATATAACCCAAACAACAACTTTATAAAATAACCACAAGCAATGCTTGTGGTTATTTTATAATTTAATGATTTAGATAATAATACTTTTGTCCTGGCTCAGCGGGGTCAGTTTGCTGAGGGCTTCCACCATAAAGATAGCTTGATGCTGGCTCAAAAGCTCCAGTGCTTTCATTATTTTCGCTTTGCTCTGTCGTTAATGTTTCATTTGAAGTTATTGAATTACCATTTGAAAGCTGTTCATCTAGCAAGCCAAGTCTTTTAAGCTTTCTTTTTAAAGCTTCTAGATCATCTGTGCTACCGCCTTCAAAATCATCTTGAATTATTTGTTCAAGAGTTTTTCCACCATATTTTGTTGCATCATCATTATTGTATAAATATTCGGCAATTTCTTTTAATTTCTCATCCGGTAAATCAATTAGCATTTTATAAGCAGCATCGTGATTGGTCCCAGTCATCCCTCCGGTTGCTTCCCAAAGATAATCGGCAAGTTCATAAGCTTCCCAGGCAGTTTTATTCACATCTCGTTCACCACATGCAATTTCTATTGTGCGAAGCAATATTTCTCGCAATTGTCCACTTGTTTCATTTTTAATCATTTCTTTAATATCTTTATAATCACCAGGTGGATCTTCATTATATTTTTGGACAATAACTTTTAGTTCTTCAGGTGAACTTCCCATTATGACATCAATAAATTTAGTATGATCAACACTCCAACCTTTTTCACCTTCCTTCAATTTATCTATATTGCTTTCTATATCCATTTGATCAATTCCCCCAGGAAGACCTGTTGTTTTTTCTAAAATATTATTAATTTCTGATGGATAACCATCATTACCAAAATAAATATTGCAAGCACTTCTAATTTTATCAGGGTTTTCAGTATTGCTTTCAGCAAATTGAATCAAAAGATGCTCAAAATTAATATCACCGATATCTTCACCGTGTACCTTAGCTTGGCTCATAAATCCATCAATCCAGTCAGCTCCATAAGCTTCCTTTAGTGCTTTAACTCCAGCAGTAAAGGTATTTATTGGTTGATCAGGTAAATTTGCAATGTCATCTGATAAATCTTTTAGTTTTTTCTCAAAATCGCCATCATCAATTTCCTTTGCATTATAATCATTGACTAATTTTGCAAATTCAATTAAAGTTTTAACTGATTCTTTATCAAGCTTTCTAGCATCTTGCCATAAAGACTTATGTCCATACAACTTTTCAAGTGCATTATACATCTTTTCATCATCTTCAATATCACTTGTACCTTCAAGCCAATCTGTTATTAAAGTGTCGGTCAACATTCCATATTCCAAATTAGACACATTGCCAGATTCATCTGCATATGGTTGCAAAACTTCTAACGCTTTATCCTTCCAATCATCTCCATATATTTCTTCATACGCTAAAAATTCAGCATTAATTGTTTCGGGTTCATCATTGCCTTCGTCAATTTTATTTATTATGTTCTCAAACTTATTATTAGCATCTTTGGTATCATTTAGATTAATAGTGCCAAGCTCCGCCCGAACCTCTTCCTCATTAGAAATACCCAAACTATTTTTTGCATCAGTTGGGATTTCAGATAAAGAACCATAATATATCAAATAAGCTTTTTTAATATCTTCTTTATTTAAACCTTGTTCACCTTCATTACACCTTTTTAGGGCAAGGTTTAATTTTTCTGCAAAATTTATTTCAAAAGTATCATTTTTCATAATTTTTGAATACTTCATCATACTCTCAACAAGATTCCAATCATTACCAAAAGCATAATACATAGATTGAATACCTGCTTCAAATGTTTTTGGATCTGGTTCAGTATTTAAAATACCAAGTTTATCCATTTCTTTTGAAATATCTAAATCAGCATTTTGAACAAATTTGCCATAAATAGCTTGAACCTGAGTTTGGATCTCATTTGTCCCACCAGTAGGAGCGCCAGGGTTGATAGGCGCTGGTTGCATTTGAGCTATCTCAGAAATCGTTGGCAAATATACTCTTTGATTATAAATTGCATCTAAATTAGCAATATTACTTTTACTTTTCAATAACTCACATATTTGAGTCCTTAATTGCTGCTCATCAGAAATATTTAACTCTTGAGCAAGAGCAGAGATGTCATAACAAGAATCAATAACACTTGAATCCCAACTTTCAAGATCAAGATATAGCTCCGCCTTACTAGAATCCACCTTAGCATTAGACATAGTTGCATAACTAGTTTCAGCATCTACTAGCTTAAGCCATTCTTCATCACTCAAACCATCCTGACGATCAACTCCTAAATCAGAAAAGTAACTACTGTCAGATTGTTCTTCATTTATTTTATTCTGTATTTCTTTTGCTTTATCACTACCAACATATTTGTTAGCCCAATCAGGCATTTGCACACTACCAGTCATAGCTTTTTCCTTATCCTTAATACACACTTATTAATACAATCGGAAAAAAAATTAAAAACTTTAATAAAAATCAAACAAAAAACCCAAGAAAAGCGGGAAAACAAGCAGTAACAAGAAAATTTCAATTTAACAAAACTTAACAAAAGTTAATTTTCAAAAGCATTTAATTGCGTCGCTCAATTTGTGCTATTATTTATAATATGAACAAAAAGAAAATAAGAAAAATAGCAACCATAACTTTAAGCTTGATTTTATTGTGGGGTTTAATTTGGAGCTTTAGTGTTACAAGGATTGTCAAAAAAAATAGTAAAAACTCAAACCTAAAAAACCAACATGCTATCGTTAAAAACATTATTGTGACAGAAACCCAAGACGAAAAAAAATATTGGGAATTTTATGCCAAATCAGGCGAATACAATTCTGAACACAACAGCATTCAACTAAACGACTTAATTGGCAATTTTTACGATAAGAATGAAGATGTTGTTGTAAGTTTTAAATCTAACAAAGGGACCTACGACGAAAAAAGCAAAAAGGTTATATTAAATGGAGAAAATCTTTTTGTTGGAAAAGACGGCTCTCAGCTATATGCAGACGAATTGGTTTGGCAAGGACAAGATCAAGATATACTAGCAAACGGTAATGTTCAATTTGTGCAAGATAATAAAATTGTTACAAAATCACAAAAAGCAATTTTCAATTCAACGCTAACAAATTTTAAAATAATCGGTAAAACAAAAACCGAACTTTATGCAGATAAAGAAAAGAAGAAAAAATATACACAGTTTTAATTTTGTGTTAGATTAATAATAATGAAAAAGAGTGACTTAAAATATTTAATAACTATATTAACTTTGCTTTTTTTTGGAAGCGCAACCGCCATTACAATTGAATCCAAAAACCAACAACTTGAGTTGGACAAAAATAAAGGTTTTTTTGAAGGCGATGTAAAAGTACAAGTTGGAGACGTTGTTGTTCAATCCCCAAGGGCAGATTTGGATTTGGAACCAAAAACAAAAAAACCAACTTTAGCAACATTTTTTGATAAACCATATGCTCATCAAACCAAAAACAATAAAAAGCACGAAGTTAAAGCTGATATAATCAAGGTATCGTTAATAAAAAAAGTAATTACAGCACAAGGAAATGCGCAAACAAACGTTCTACAAGATAAAAAACCTGTAATTATTATAACTGCAGATGAGCAAGAATATGATACAAATACAAATCTTATGAAAGCTACAGGTGCTGTTGTAATTAACTATGAAGACATGTTGGCAACATCAGATAATGCATATGCACTTTTAAACAAACAAGGTGATGTTCAAAATATTAAATTATCATCAAAAGCAACAATAAAACAAGATAAAAGTATAATTAAAGGCGACAACATTCAATATAGCGCTCTTCGCCAAGATATAATCGTAAGTGGCAACACAATGTCGGATATCACATTTGAAAACGGGGATAGAGTTATAGTTAACGCAAGAAATCAACAATATGACAGACAAGCCAATGCCATTATGGCAACAGGAGCAGTCAATGTTAAATATGCAGACTATGTTGCAAATGGTCCAAAAGCAATAATGTATATAAACGCAAAAACAAATAAGCCTGACAAAATCGTCTTCATCGGACGCTCTAAAATCACTGAAAAAGCTACAAATTCGGTTGAAGCAGACAAAATTACACTAACAGTTGAACCAAAGACGTTTGAAGCAGATGGCAATGTTAAAACGACAATTAAACAAGATTCAAATAAAAACGATAATAAAATGGAGTTTAGTTTATAAAATGACAGGATTAACCTTAGAACATAAACAATGCCTAATAGCGGGCGATGGTAATTTACCGATAATGATGGCAAAAAGCGCTACCCAAAATGGCTTTGAAGTAATTTGTATTTCTTTATCATCAGACAATTACAAAGAATTAAAAAAATATTGTTCAAAAGTAGTTTCATATGGGCCAGGACAAGTTGATTCTATTAGAAACTTTTTACAGAAAGAAAATATTAAGCAGTTAACTTTCTTAGGAAAAGTTTCAAAAACAATGCTTGTTAAACGCCCCAAGCTCGAACGCAGAGCTATTGAAATGCTTAAAGAAATGAGAAAATTAAATGATGATGCCGTTATGCTTCGAATAATCCAAGAGATGGAATCAATTGGTGTAACAATACTTGATCAAACAATATTTATTAAAAATTTAATGGTTCAAAAAGGCGTCTTGACAACTCTTAAACCAACAGAAGCTCAATTTAGTGATATTGAATATGGCTTCAACATCGCAAAACAAATGGGTGGGCTCGATATTGGTCAATCCGTAGTGATGAAAGACAGAATGATTATGGCAATTGAAGCAATTGAAGGAACAGATAAATGCATTGTTCGTGGTTGCAAATTAGCAAGAAGAAAAAATGCAGTTGTAGTTAAAGTTTCAAAACCCGCACAAGACAAACGTTTTGACATTCCGGCTGTCGGACTAAGAACAATTAAAACAATGAAAAAATATGGTGCTAACGTTTTGGCACTTGAAAGTGGCGAAACAATAATTGTTGACCAAGAAAAAATGGTTAAGTTTGCAAATAAAAACAAAATGATAATAGTAGCAATTTAAAATGAGCAAAAAAATATTTATAATTACAGGAGATTATTCAGCAAGTGTTCATGCTTCAGGAGTTGCAAGAGAATTAAAAAAATTAATTCCAGATATAATTATTGAAGCAGTTGGACAAACTAATCTTGAAGAAGCCGGCGTTAAATTATTTAGAAACCATGAAATAATGGGGAAAATGGGTTTAACACCCAAATCAGTATTCGAACACATGTTTCTTGGGCTTGATATAATTAAATATCTAAAAAATGAATTCAGGCCTGATTTAGTTTTACTAGTTGACTATGGCGCTTTTAATCTCCAAATTTCAAAAGCACTTAAAAAAGCAAACATAAAAACATTTTTTTTCATACCGCCACAAATCTGGGCTTCCAGAAAACATCGATTAAAAACAATAAAGAAAAATGTCGACAAGGTTTTAACCATATTTCCATTCGAAAAAGATTTTTATGAAAAAGAAGGAATTGATTCAACATATGTTGGACATCCAATTGTTTCTGAATTACCTGAATGCAATAATAAAGAAGAGTTTTTTGCACGCCATGGGCTTGATTTAAACAAAAAACTTATTGGAATTTTTCCGGGTTCAAGAGTTTTTGAAATAAAATTCCTATTAAATATATTTTTAGGGGCAATAAAACTAATTGAAAAATCAAGACCTGATATTCAATTTGCCTTTTCTCATGCATTAAGCTTGAAAGACGACGCTTTTAGTGTTCCATACAAAAGAATAAAAGGCGAAAACCATCAACTATTAGCATACTCTGACGCTTTGATTCTAGCTTCAGGAACAGTTGCTCTAGAGGCTGCTCTATACAATACCCCAATGCTAATTGCATACAAGGGGCCATTATTCTTTTACTTGGTATATTTAATTGTAAGAAACATTAAAAGAGCTTGTCTAGTAAATATAATTACCAAAACCGATTATGTTGACGAATTTTTAATGCATGATGCTACTGCTGAAAAAATTTCAAACGGAGTACTTGAAATTTTAGATAATCCTAAAAAAAGAGCGCACATTTTAAAAGGATGTACAAAAACAAAAGAACTTCTTGGCAATTTGCATTGCGTAGAAGAAGTGGCAAAAATTATAAAAAAAGAGCTTATAGGGGAATAATATGAAAAAAAATCTTGCAAACATCGTCACATTATCACGAATATTTTTTGTGTTTATAGTAGTAGGACTTTTATTTTGCAAAAATTGTCCACATTCATACCAAATTGCATTATTTTTAACCGCAATTTTAATGTGGTTTGATGGATTAGATGGTTTTATTGCAAGAAAATTAAATGTTTCATCAAAATTAGGTGCACTATTAGACATCATGGGGGACAGAATTGTTGAAAACGTATTCTGGATTGCTTTTTGTGCATTGGGTTGGATTAATGTTTCAATTCCAATTATTGTTTTAACAAGAGGGATTGTTACAGACTCACTAAGAACTTTGGCTTTCGAAAAAGGATATACCGCATTTGGTGCAACAACAATGATGCAAGGTAAAATAGCAAAATTTATTGTTGCATCAAACTTTTCAAGATTCACCTATGCAGTATGCAAAGCCGTAGCATTCTTTTTCTTGATTGCTGGCAATATGCCAATTCAATATCAAAATCAGGAATTAATCCTACAGATTGGGGTTATATGCGCAATAATTTCAGTTATCTTTTGTGTACTAAGAGGTTTGCCAGTTATAGTTGAATCAAAAAGATTTTTCTAAAATATGAAGTCAGAATTTTTAAATATAGTTTTATTTGAACCCGAGATCCCGCAAAATACGGGCAACATTGCGCGCTTATGTGCTTGCTTGGGTGCCAAACTATACTTAGTTGGAAGATTGGGATTTATTTTATCGGATAAATACTTAAAAAGAGCCGGACTGGATTATTGGGATAAGTTAGACATTGTTCATATCGAAAATTTTGAAGAATTAATTGAAAAATATCCAGACTCAAATTTTTACTATTTTACAACCAAAACAGACAAAATTTACACTAAAATAAATTATAAAAAAGGTGATTTTTTAGTATTTGGTCCTGAAACAAGAGGGATTCCGGAAGATATACTAAATAAAAACAAAGAAGCATGCGCAACAATTCCAATGAGAAAAGAAACAAGAAGTTTGAATTTATCGAACTCAGTTGCAATAGCATCATATGAAGCGTATAGACAATTTACAAATTAAAGGAGTTAATTAATGAGCGAGCAGCAACAAGCTGACATACAAGTTTTAGGAAAAGATATTATCTTAAAAATGCTACCAAAACGAGTACAAAACTCTCATAAGGGAACATATGGACACGTTCTTAATATTGCTGGCTCTAGTCAATATCAAGGGGCTGCATTCTTAAGTTCGCTTTCATCCTTAAAAGTTGGTGCAGGCTATTGTATGCTTGCAAGCTGTTCGGACGTAATAAATACAGTTGCTTCAAACACTCCAGATATTACCTTTTTGGATTTAGGTCAATCGAGCTACGGAACCATTCCAAAAGATGCAATTAAGTTCATTTCTGCGATTGCAAATTATGACGTAGTTTCAATTGGTTGTGGATTAAACCAAATAGGCGGAGTAGATGATTTTACGATTAACTTTTTAAAGAAAAATAAATCATCATATACCCCAATTATAATTGATGCTGATGCGATAAATATTATGGCTAAAGAAAAAATGTATTCAATGCCACTAAATTCAATAATAACGCCTCATCCAATGGAATTATCAAGGTTAATGGGTGTAGATATAAGTGAAATTCAACAAAACAGAGCAAAATGGGCTTGGGAAGCAAGCAAAGAATATGATAGCATAGTTCTTTTAAAAGGGCATGAGACTGTCATTGCAGTGCCTTCAGGAAAAATTTTTATTAATCACACGGGCAATTCCGCACTTTCTAAAGCAGGGTCAGGAGATGTATTAACGGGCATGATTGCAGGCTTTTGCGCGCAAGGGATCTCATTAGAAGAAGCAGCCTGTTGTGCTGTATACATCCATGGAATAACAAGTGAAATTGCATCAAAATCAATGACGGAATATTGCGTTTTGGCATCTGATTTAATCAAATATATTCCACTCGCAATGAAAGCTATTTTTAATCAATCTTAAAGACTTGTTAAACGAATATCGCTATACTTCTCACTAACAACCAAAGCGTTTGAAATTGCAATACCTTCTTTATTATAAGCAGAATTTGCAATCACTCCATCAACATACAAAGCGCTAGATGAACCACCATCAAAATTCATGGCATATTCACATCCGATACTCTTCATTAATTTAGCTAATTCTACAAGAGTCATTCCAACAGAAGCTTTTTCCCTGCCATCAATTGTTACTATCATAAAAGTGCCATCAGTTTTATATCCAATGGCACTCCGTGGATTTTTACCTGAAATAGCTTGCAATTTTTGCTCAGTGGTATCTACAAATATCTTTGAATCTTTTACCAAATAAGGCCCAGCACCGATAATATGTTTTGCACCCCTTAAACTATCTTGGATTTTGATATCAATATAAATTTCTTTATTGTTTTTTGTTAATTTATTAATAACATCTCTTGGAGCAGAAATAACAAAGCTGTTTTCTCTAAATTGAATTGGATTAGCAGATATTTTCTCAATTTTATTTCCGACAACTAATATATTATAGCCATTTTTAGGAGGAGCAGGACTAATTTTCCCCCAGATTGGAGTATATAAAAGCGTAAAAGTTGAAAGCATTCTAGGTTGATTTATATTATCAATATTAATCATAACATTTTTAGTATAAGCTTTAATATCAAAATCAATCTTATCCATCTTAAAACTTAAATGTTCCCCATCATCAAAAAAAGCGATTCCAACTCTATTAAATATTTCACCTGTTAAAACATTCCTATCTATCATTAAAGCCCCAAGTGGCACTCCGGTTTGTGGTTTAAAATATCCTCCATTTATTGCAACAATTGCTCTTTTATTTTGTGCAATACTCCTCACTGTCTTTTTTGCATTTAAATTGTCACTTGCAATTTGCGGTTTTATATCTAAATTAGGATTAATTTTTGTGTTAATTTCAACTATATTTATTTTTATCGGTTTTTTATTTATATATTTTATTTGCCTTATATGAGCAATACCAGAAGCTGGAAAAGAAACATGTGAATTAGCATATTTGTTTTTTATATTTTCTTCAAAATTTTTTCGAAGGTAAGTTTTATCTTTTACAAAAACCGTTTTGATTGGTTCTGTCATTGTATTTGCAAAAATAGGTCTTACAATAAAACAGCTAGCAATCAAAACGGCCAACAAAAATATTATTATAATGTAATTTAACTTACGATCTTGATATATCTTATTCGCAATGTACTCACTTAAAAAAGTTATACAAGAGCCGTAAGAAGCATGATAATATTCAGTTGTCTTTGAATTTATCATAATTACACCGTATTTATATATCTAGTATGCCTTAATATTATTTTAACACAAAAGCAAAACCCCCTCAAGTGCAGATGAGACAGTATTTTCAAGGTGATTTTAAAGTGTATATTTTACCATCATAACAAATCGTGATATTTTGCACAATATACGGTTTTTAAAAATATTTAGTGTATTTTTGTTCATTAAGAAATGTAAATTGAGGAATATAATGTTAATAAATTCAAAATAATGGTATATATAATATATACGTTGTATATATTAATACAACTATTACACACCTACATTTTTCCTAACCTTTCCTTCCTTTCTATGTAAATTTATCCCCATTTGGGGATTTTTTTTGCACTTTTATTTTAAGTAAATATATTTAGTATAGTGATTTTATTGCACGCTCATACAACTCAACAATTAATTCACTTTGAAATACATCCTTGCTATTCATAGGAACTAGTTTTAAGATTTTATCAATTTTATCAACGCTAACATTTCTATCAATTAAAAATTTAGCATAATCAGGATGACAAGAATTCAATGCTGCTATCCTATAAGGAACACTTATACCCCAAGGGGTCTTGGCAAAAATTGGGTTGATACATTCTTGAATAGTTTTTAAAATCTGAACTAGATCATAGTGCTTAGAACAATTATCATTTAAGTACTGCGTCAGTACCTCAGTTTGCAAATTACCAGCTCCCCTTCCCATTCCAAAAAGACTTGAATCAATTATTATATTTCTATTTGTGTTTTGTTCTAAAATTGCCAAAACATTTGAAAAAGAAAAAGCTAAATTATTGTGAGAATGATAACCAAGTGAAATAGACTTATCTAAATTTTTATCAAACAAATAAAATAATGACAATGTATCGCTTTTATCCATTTGCCCCAAAGTATCAACAATTGTTAAGGTGTCAGGTTTTATTGAATTGATTTTTTTTATCAAATCTAAAAGCTCTAAATAGCTATAACTTATTGTATTCATTGGATTAACAAATACAGAAAATCCTTTTTTAATCAACTTTTCGCAATATTCAATAGCTTCAATAGATTTTTCTTTTTTAAATGCAATTCTTAAAATAAACTTAGATGAATCAAATTTAAATATTTTTTCTAAATCAACATCACCATAATTAACCATTAAAGCATATTTTAAATTAGTATTATAAACTGGCACATTTTTAAAATCATCAAAAATTGAATAATCGGAATCAAAAACAATATCTTTTAAAAATCCGCATTCTATGTAATCAATTTTTGCCGTTACAAGAGAGTTAATAATATATTGAATATTTTGATATCCAAACTTCCAATTATTAACGTAACCACCATCCCTTAAAGTACAATCAAGAACTTCTATGTTCATTTTATTTCAGCTTTATCAAAATCATCCGGAATATGATTATCGGCTTTTTGTTGAAGTTTTTGATAATTCTCATATATTCTGGTTTTTAAACTAGAAGAACTTATTCCTTCTCCGTATGGGAAATAAACGACTTCGACACCCAATTCTTTAAGGTAATCAAACTTTCCAGCCCAATCATCCCCAACTACAAAAATATCAAAATTCAATTTTGCAACTTTATCCCTGTGATCTAATGATTTTTGGGGAATCACAATATCAGGACCTTTGATTGCTTTCATTAATCCAATTCTTTCTTCAAAAGGAATAATTGGAGTTGACTTATAACTGGCAACTAATTCGTCGGTATTTACACCAACTATCAAAATATCACCAAGAGCTCTCGCATATTCAATCATTTTGAGATGATTAATATGTAACATATCAAAAGTGCCAGAAGTGTAAACAACAGTTTTATTTCCTATCATATACAAAGTTCCTTATTCTTTAATTCAACTATAATTGAATTCATTTTTTCAAACAAGTTATCAATATCTTCTATATTGGTATTTCCAATGTGTGAAATTCTAATTAGTTTATCAGCTAACTCACCACCGCAAGGATTTACATATATTTGAAATCTATCTTTTAATTCAGCTACAAGTTCACCTGCATTAATATCTTCAAAATACAATGGGGTAAGCATATTTGAAAGCGGATAACTAGGGATTTGATATCCATATTCACAAGCCTTTTTTCTAAAATATTGAGCTTTTGAAGCTATATAATCAAGCCAAGCTTTTTTCCCGCCACAAGATTCAATATAATTTAAAATAGCCCTAAGTTCATACATAATTGCAACAGCAGGAGTATAAGGGGTTTGCCCTCGCTTAATATTATTAAAATAATCTTTCAAATCAAAATAACTTGAGCTTGGCTTAATGCAATTCAATATCTTTTCTTTCATTCTTTTTGAAACCGAAACAAACGACAATCCCGCAGACAAACATAAGCCTTTTTGAGAGCTTACTATTGTGCAATCAATATCAAATTTATTCATGTCATAGTCATCCGCCAAAAAAGTAGAAATAGCATCTACTACTAACAACATGTTGTTCTTTTTGCAAAACTCACTGATAAGTTGAATATCGTATAACTGTCCCACAGAAGTTTCATGTAAATTTACAAAGAGCATTGTATAGTTCATATTATCATATTGATATAATATATCTTTAGTTAAAGCTTTCCCCCAAGGAAGTTCGATTGAATCATAATTTTTATTATGATATTTCATTAATTCACAAAATCTTTTACCAAAAGTTCCGCCATTTATAACTAAAACCTTATCATTTTCAAAAACAGAATTCTCAACAACGGCTTCCATTGCTGCAGTCCCAGAAGCAGTAAGATAAATCAATGAATTTGGTTCAGTATTCCCAATCAATTTAGATAATTTATCAATACTATCAAACACAATATTTGAAAATTCAGGTGTTCTAAAATAAACCATCTCGTTTTTATAAACATCCTTTGTGCAAGGATACATCTCAACTGGACCTACAATAAAATGCTTCATAAATCTCCTATTTTTTGATTTTATTATAAAACAAATGATTTATGAATGCCAAAAATTAACATTCAAAAAATATTTAAACATTTACCGTTTTCCAATACAAAAATACTTAAATCCAATTTTTGATAATACATTTTCTTCATATTGATTTCTGCCATCAAATATGATTTGTTTTTTCATCAAACTTTTAATTTTATTAAAATCAGGGCGTCTAAATTCATTCCACTCGGTAAGCAAAAGCAAACAATCAGCATCAACACAAGCATCGTAAGCATTATTTGAATAAATTATTTTGTCACCAAATATTTTTTTTGCATTCTGCATTGCTTTTGGATCAAAAGCTTTTATTGTTGCACCTTTTTTCAATAATTCTTCAATAATAACAATCGATGGAGCTTCTCGCATATCATCAGTTTTTGGTTTAAAAGAAAGCCCCCAAACTGCAAAAGTTGATCCATTAAGATTTGAGCCAAAAATACTAGTTATTTTTTCTACAAACTTTAATCTTTGCCCGGTATTTACCAATTCGACTGATTTTAAAATTTGCATATCTAGATTATTATCATATCCTGTTTTAATAAGTGCTTTAATATCTTTTGGAAAACAACTTCCGCCAAATCCTAACCCTGGAAACAAAAATTTATTTCCAATTCTTGAATCTGCGCAAATTCCATCTCTTACCATATGAACATCTGCACCAACCTTCTCGCACAAATTTGCAATTTCATTTATAAAAGAAATTTTTGTCGCCAAAAAAGAATTTGCTGCATATTTGGTCATTTCAGCCGATTTTACATCCATTACAATTACACGATTTCCGGTTCTTAAAAATGGAGCATAAATTTCTTGCATTATTGTTGTTGCACGTTTAGAATCAGAACCTATTATAACCCTATCAGGAGAAAGAAAATCATCAACAGCATTCCCTTGTTTTAAAAATTCCGGATTAGAAACAATATCGAAATCAAATTTGGTGTTTTCCTTTATAATTTTTTGAATTTTTTCTGCAGTGCCAACAGGAACAGTTGATTTATTAACAATAACCTTGTAATTATTCATTGAAATTGCAATTTTTTTTGCAACATTCAAAACATGTTTTATATCCGCAGATCCATCTTCATCTTGAGGAGTTCCAACTGCAATAAAACATACATTAGAATTTTTTACAGCAAAATCTAAATCGGAAGAAAAAGATAACCTGTTTTCTTTCAAATTCGTCTTTACAATTTCTTCTAAAGTTGGTTCAAAAATTGGCACTTTGCCATTTTTTAATTCTGACAATTTTTCTTCATTATTATCAACACAAATAACATAGTTACCCATGTCAGCTAAACATGCGCCAGCAACTAAACCAACATAACCTGTTCCAATTACACAAATATTCATTATAATTTAGAATAAAATCTTTTAAAACAAATGTCAAATAAAGCAACATAGTCGTGTCAATTACGCAATCAACAACAAGTAATTATTTATGTAAAATTTTTTCTGCAATATAAAAATCCAAAGGATATGTAATTTTAAAATTACTAACATCTCCTTCTATAAAACAAATATCAGTTAATCCATGTTGAATCACAAGCCCACAATCATCACTAAAACTTTCGTCTTCTTTTGATAATTCATGAGCTTTTTTTATAACTGATAATTTAAAACATTGTGGTGTCTGAATCTTTCTTAAATTAGTTCTATTTGGGATTGAAATAATTTTATTACCTTCAACCCGAACAATTGTATCACCAGTTTCTATTGCAACTCCAACAGCATCACACCTATCAAGAGCATCAATGCAATTAGAAATAATTTTTTGAGAAACAAAAGGCCGAGCGCAATCATGGATTAATATGTTAGCTTCTTTTTCGTCAACTGAATTAACTGCAATCGATGAACTTTCCTTTCTTGTTAATCCGCCATTTAACAATTTAGTTATTTTTTTATAACTATTTTTATCTAATATTTTTTGCGCCAAATCTCGATATTCAGGAGTAATAACAATAATTATATTGTCTATTTTTGAATTAGATTCAAAAGCTTCAATAGAATATTCTAAAATAGTTTTTCCCTGAATTTCAACAAATTGCTTTGGAACAGAAGAACCATAACGCGAGCCGTGTCCTGAAGCTAAAATAATTGCTATGTTTTTCATATTGATTACGCCCTTACAATAAACACTTTGATATCATACTAAAAAACCGCCTATTGGCGGTTAAATGGTTGCGGGAGCCGGATTTGAACCAACGACCTTCGGGTTATGAGCCCGACGAGCTACCAGACTGCTCCATCCCGCGATATTTAATTTATATATATAATAATACTCTCTAAAAATAAAAAATCAAGTCTAAAGTAATAGCAAAAAAAAATTTTTCTATGTGTTATATAAAAAATACCCGAGGATATAATGAAAATACAAAATATTTCAAATAAAAAAATAGTTAATTATGTGCAATTCACACAAAAACACAATAAAAACTTAGAGTTAGAATGCCAAATTGAAGCGCCTCAAGCAAAAGCTCCTTCTAATCCTAAATATTATCATGCAACAAACAATATCAATTTCACATCAAATACATATTATCTTGCAATACCTACAAAACCAAAAACATCATCTGCTAAAGGACTTGTATTACAAATTCCATTAGAAGAAGATGAAAAAGTTACACTCGAATTTGAAGAAGATGAAGCAAAATATTTCTTCAAAAAAGATGGAACATTAAACACAAAAACAATTGAATCTTTTGTAGAAATATATGGCGAGTTCTATAGAATAAGAAAAGAAAAATATGAAAAAGAAAGTTCTTTTTTACAAGGAGTATTAGACGACAAAACACCCAATAAACTTACATCTTTTAATCCACATGAAGACACAAAAAATGCTTTTATAAAATCATGTGCATCTGATCCAGATGACTATATAGAAACATTGCTTTCAAATATTATTGATAGAGAAGAAAGAAAAAATTTAGCAGAAATACTGCTAGATAAGTGCGAAGAAAATTTTATAACTTCATCTCATACGATTGCAATGGAAGCGCTATATATAATTGCATTATCACTAAACGAAGACGATATAGATTTATCTAATCTTGAAAAGAAAAACGAAATTGCAGTTAATATAGCAGCTTTTAGCAAAGACACTGAAACAAAATGTTTTAAACAAATAATTAATAGTTCAAAAAACCATAATGGTGAATTTGACATAGATTTTTGTCTATATTTAACAAGAATACTTGTAAGTCAATTCAGAGAGAAGGATGCAGAAGAACAGATCAAAGAAACTAGCTTGGTTTTAAAAAATATAATAGAAAAAGATCCAGAACATAGCATAGAAGCAATTGAGGCATTAATTGAATTCTTCATAAAAGATGCGCTAAGTTTAGACGAAGAAGAAACAGACTGTTTTATGAATTGCTTTAATCCAATAAACGGAGAATATGAAAAAGATGCACAACAGATTCTTGAAGATTTTTTTTCAATTCTTCAAAATTGGTATGCAAATAATTTTTCATTTGATAAAAACTATGCATCTTATAGGAACGTTGCATTAACAGTAATAAAAGATTATTTTACACAAGGAAGAAATCCTGCAGATGGAAAACTAAAAGAAAATTTTAAAAGCCCAAGCGATTTTCTTGAAAACTATCGAATTTTATAATACTATCTTTTAAGAGGTATTATGAAAACAATATTGGTTGCCGGAGGAGCAGGCTTTTTAGGTTCTAACTTATGTAAAAAACTAATTCAAGATAACATTATTATTTGTCTTGATAATCTTTACACTAGCGATATATCAAACATAATACCATTTATGAATCACCCAAATTTCAAATTTATTGAGCATAACATTATTAATCCAATAGATATTGAGATTGATGAAATATATAATCTTGCTTGCCCAGCCAGCCCAATACATTATCAAAAAAATCCAATTGAAACTATGAAAACCTCAGTTTTTGGAATATTTAATTTATTAGAATTGGCAAAAAAATACAATGCAAAAATTCTTCAAGCTTCCACAAGCGAAATATATGGAGACCCAGCAATACATCCACAAAAAGAAACATACTGGGGAAATGTGAATATCAATGGGCCAAGAAGCTGCTATGACGAAGGAAAAAGATGTGCAGAAACTATAATGTGTGACTATCATAAACAATTTGATGTCAATATAAGAATAGCAAGAATTTTCAACACATATGGTAAAAACATGCAAAAAAATGACGGAAGAGTTATTTCTAACTTTATTGTACAAGCTTTAGAAAATAAAGACTTAACAATATATGGTGATGGAACACAAACACGTTCTTTTTGCTATGTAGATGATCTTATTGATGGTTTGATTAAACTAATGAATTCAACAATAACTACACCAACAAATTTAGGTAATCCTGTTGAATATTCAATGTTAAATATAGCAAAAATAATTTTGGAAAAAATCGAAACAAAATCAAAAATTATTCATCAAGAACTTCCAAAAGATGACCCAATAAAAAGAAAACCTGACATAACAAAGGCAAAACAAGAACTTAATTGGCAACCAAATGTAAGTTTAAATGAAGGTTTAGATAAAACAATAGAGTATTTTAGAAAAATAGTATAATGAATAAAGAAATCAAAACAATTTGCGTATTTGCAAGCGCATCAAACAATATAAATGAAATTTATTTTAAAGCAGCACACGAGCTAGGAAAATTGATTGCCCAAAATAGATATAATTTAATCTATGGAGGTTCAAACCTTGGCTTAATGGGCGAGGTAACAAATTCAGCTCGCCTAAGAGGAAGTGAAATCATAGGTGTAATGCCTGAAAAATTATACAACCTTGGTATAGATCCTGGCGATTGTTCAAAATTCATCTTAACCAAAGGAATGAGGGAAAGAAAAGCCAAAATGGACGAACTCTCCCAATGCGTAATAGCTATTTCAGGTGGCTTTGGAACTTTAGAAGAATTAACAGAAATGATTGTCCAAAAACAGCTAGGATATAATAACAAGCCAATAGTTCTCTTGAACACGAATGGTTTTTACGATAATTTGATAGCTTTTTTTAATGACGTAATTAATCAAAATTTTGCACCCGAAATATGTAAAAATATGTATTTTGTAGCCTCTACTCCAAAAGAGGCGCTTGAATACATAAATAATTATGATTTTTCAAATAACAATTACTTAGATGCTAAAATTGGTACAAAAATCAACCATTAGTATAATTACAAAATAAAAAACTTGTTGCATACTAATAATGTGAAGGATGACTTAGGGAAATATGCTGGATAAAATTTTAACAAGTAATTCAGAAATAATTGATCAAAGTCAAAGCTTGGATAGAATTAAAGGACTAGGGGTATCTAACCCATATGAAGTTGACAAAAATAAGTTCTTTATTGATGAATCAAGCATATCAACTACTGCGCTTGAAAAATATCAAAAAGAATTAGATGTCAAAAAATTTAGTGACATTTTGTTTCAAACAGATGAAAAAGCAGCAAATGAACTTGTTTTACAACAAGCATTTGAAGGGATATTCTCAATTGATGAAACAGATTTTTTATCCGAACTTTTAGACAACAAAGATTTATTAAATGATATCGCTGAGTAAAATCAAAGAACAAATAAAAAGGTTTTATCATTTAAAAATCTTAAAAAGAAAATACTACCGCTTGGGCAAATGCGCACAATGCGGTTGTTGCTGTGAAAATATTTATGTAAGACATCAAGGAAAAGTTATTCAAACACAAGAAGAGTTTGAAGAAATAATAAAAACTGATAACTATAGTTTTTACAAGCATATTTCAATAATCAACAAAGACGATTTTGGGTTAGTTTTTTCATGTGACAAATTTGATAAAGAAAAAAGATTATGTACGGATCACAAAAATCGCCCATCAATTTGCAAAAATTACCCAAGTGAAGAAATTTTTTCATTTGGTGCACAATTGCAAGATAAATGCGGATATAAATTTGAGCCAATTATACCTTTTTTTGAAATATATCAAAAAATATCAAAAAAAGAAGCTAAAACGTATAAAGTCTGTCGTTAAATTTAAGAGCCTGCATTGTCAAGTCAACATCATGAACTCTTACATATTCGATTTCATTTTGAATTAACCAACTTGCAGCTAGAGCACTTTGTATATCAGCATCTCTTGGTTCTTTTGTATTAATCACATCTTGTAAAAATCTTTTTCTAGATACGCCTGCCAATATTGGATATCCCAATGATTTAAATTCGGCAATTCTTTTTAAAAGAGCAAAATTTTGTTCAACCGTTTTTGCAAAACCAAACCCAACATCAACTATTATATTATCTTTAGGCAGCCCCATTTCGGTTGCAAATTCAGTTTTTTTGTACAATTCTTCAAAAACTTCATCTACTACGTTTTCATAACTGGTTAAATCATCCATAGAATAAGAATCACCACGAGAATGCATTATAACAAGTTTTTTATTTGATTCTTTGCAGATATTGATAAATTCGGAATTTTTCAAAAAACTAACATCATTTAAAATATCAGCTCCAGCATCAAGTGCTGCTTTAGCGCAGCCCAGCGTCATGGTATCAACAGATATTTCTATATGAGGAAATGCCGTTTTAAGTGCAGTTACAATAGGTGTAACTTTTTCAATTTCATAAACTACACTAACTAAATCTGTTTTTGGTTTTGTTGATTGAGCGCCAATATCAATAACTGTTGCCCCTGATTCAATCATATCCACAGCATGATTTATTGCTTTATCAATTTCCATAAATTCACCACCATCAGAAAAAGAATTAGGTGTTAAATTTAAAATCCCCATCACTTTAGTTCTAGGAGAATCTTTTTGATTAAATTCTATTTGCTCATAAATTTTCGATGATAGTTTAGATAAAGAAAATGGTTGTTGTTCTAATTTTTTTGCAACAGAACTTAATTGGGCAATTGTTCCAGATAAAATACAGTTTGAAAAACTGACAGAACAATCAATAACGCCTCGATTAACTGCACAATCACAATCGCAAGATAAAGCCGTTTGTTTGATTATTGAAGCTTGAGATGGTGTTACATCAAATATTTTTATTGATAAGAAACTATGTTTCTTAACGGCATGATTAACATAACTTTCATCAAAACCAACTGATGAAATTTCTTTATTTATAAACTTTTTTAAAACTGTTTTAGATAAAAATTGCATTTTTTTGTTTAACAAATATAATAGTGGTACACTATAATTAAAAATTAAGCAAAATATTAAGTCAAGGAGAATAAAATGGCAAACGCTAAACTTACAATTTTAGAAAGAGAAACAGATAAAAACCCTCGCCAAATCAGATCTGCAGGTTTCTTACCAGGTTCATTATACGGAAAAGGTATTGAGGCAAAATCAATTCAAATCAATACACATGAATTTGAAATGGCATACAAAAATAACCAAGAAGGTACTTGGGAACTAGTTTTAGGCAAAGAAAAATTCAATGCTAAAATTCAAGAATTACAAAAAAACTTTGCAACAAACGAATTATTAAACGTTGAATTTGCTTTAATTTAATTTATATACAAATAAAAAATGCGAGGATATCAAGTCCTCGCATTTTTTTACACCATAACATTAAAATTCTTCGTCATCATCCAAAAAAGAAGCACTGAAGACATCTTGCGAATTAAGAGAATCAATAAAATGGTTATATCTTTCCATTCTTAATTTTAACCAACTCAACATTGAATTGGAGCCGACAATTTTAACAACACGAACGGGTGCAAAACAATTTCTTGCCGTATTGTATTTTTCTTCCATAAATGTGTTGGCTTTGCAATTTAATTCTTCAATTAATTCATACAATGTTTTAAGCCATGCACTCTGGACAGATAATTCATCTACTTTAAATTCTAAAATCATAATCCCACCTGCCTTTTACAATTACTTCAATCTAGCTTAATTATAAAGTTCCACAAAAATTACATTTGTAACAGGCAAACAAAAAATTAAACAGGATTATTTAAACTCATTCTCGCAGAAGTTAATTTTAAGCTACCATCTTCTTGTTGAATAAAGCTTCTATCTGTAACAAAATTTTCAAAATATTGCTTAATATTAACCATTTTGCCTTTTTGCGAAATAGAAACCATGGATTTATCAAAACTGTTAACATAATCCAATCTTGAAATAGAGCCATCTTTGTTAAATTTAACCTCAAATGATTTTTCACCGCCAACATTTTGCTTTTTTGCACTAATATAATCACCATTTGAATTATTTTTTATAACTTCAGTGGTATTTAATAAAATATCCGTATATCTATAAGTAGAAGTACCATTGCCATTATCAATAATTTCAGGTTCAATATATACTTCATCGCCACTTGTAAGATTGCTAACCACACCACGGGCATTACCAATAAATCCGTTTTGAATTATACCGTATAATTTTTGATTTGTTGCAGTTGAAAATTCTTGTAATGCTTGCGCTAGCTCATCTTTTTTAGATGTGCTAAATATATCATACACTTTCTTTTGTGTTTCGAGCATTACAGGCAACATAGCTACGGACATTTGAGCAATATATTCAGGATCGAAAAATCCAGAAATATCATCATCTGGTTCTTCCATACCTTCAAAATCTTCATCAATTTCGCAAGATCCACCAAATAAGTTAAAATCTTCAATATCAGGTAAATCCATGTCTTGGATCTGAGCTTCAATTTCAGCTATCGTTGTTTTTAAATACGCCAAATAACTTTCAACATCAAATTTTACCAAAGTAGGAATAACACCTTGCACAGGAAACATACTTCTTGTCATATTGGCAATTGTTTTAAAATTTGCAATTGTAGAATCGACTGCCATCTGTACTTGGTTGAAATTGTCACCACTTGAGTCTAATTCTGGATATTCTTCGGGTTCTTCAGGGGTATGCCATACTTGTCCGGCTGCTTTAAGGGCTAAATTCATTTGTGCGCCATAAAAAATCTCTTCTGGCAACTTAATTTCAGGAGCGTTGTTTTGTTCGCTTTTATTTGTTTCGTCTATTGGATTAGATACATTATTTCCTTTAAAATTCAATGCTTTATAAGAAAAATTAGAAATAGAGGAAATATTCATAACACACCTTTTCAAGATTGATACAAAAAATATAAAACAAATCGTACAAAAAAATTGCCTCAAACATGATATTATTCATGTATGGCTTTTAAAAACGAACAAATAAAACAACAAGTTAAAAACATGCCAAAGCTTCCAGGGTGTTATCAATATTTTGATTCAACTGGAGAAATTATCTACATCGGAAAAGCAAAAAATTTATACAACAGGGTTAATAGTTATTTTATAGGCGATAAAAAAGACTCACCAAAGCTTCAAGTTATGGTTCCACAAATTGAGTGTATTGAATGCATTGTTGTTAATTCTGAGATTGAAGCTTTAATTTTAGAAAATGAATTAATTAAAAAACACAAACCCAAATACAATATATTATTAAAAGACGATAAAAAATTTCCTTACTTTTTAATTACACAAGAAGAATACCCAAGAATTTTAGTTGTTCGAAAATCCAATAGAAATCAATTAAAAGGAAAATATTATGGGCCCTATACAGATTCAAGAGCAATGTGGGCAACATTAGAAGTTATAAACAAAATTTTTCCTATTAAGAAATGCAATCATCCAAAATATAAATCTCGCCCTTGTTTATACCATGATATTGGACAATGTTGCGCGCCTTGCCAGAAAAAAATTAGCTCAGATGATTACAAAAAAATAATTAAAAACGCAGAATTATTTCTATCAGGCAAAAGAAAAGAGCTAATTAAAACCCTCAAAGCCGAAATGGAAAAAGCAAGCTCTAAAATGGAATTTGAAAGAGCATTGTTATATCGAAATTCGATTCAAGATATCGAAAAAACACTTGAAAAGCAAAGTATTGTATTTGAATCAACTAGAGCAAATTATGATTACATAGGTATTGCAAATTCATCAAATTTAATTTGCATTAGTATCATACAAATTCGACAAGGGAGACTGATTAACAAAAAGGATTTTTCATTTTCGCAATTTTTAAAAGATTCAAACAACTTAGATGAGATCATTCAAAGCACAATAAGAGAATACTATATTATACTAAATGACGAAGAATTACCTTCTAAAATTATTTTATCCGATAATTTTGAAGAAGTTGAA
This sequence comes from Candidatus Gastranaerophilales bacterium, assembly GCA_017560095.1. GTDB lineage: Bacteria > Cyanobacteriota > Vampirovibrionia > Gastranaerophilales > Gastranaerophilaceae > RUG14156. The sequence continues at coordinate 63,951 of JAFYOU010000027.1, read as the reverse complement.
ACATACAAAAAATGGTTGTCATTAAGATTAAATAAAGACGTATCTATCATTAAAGCATCAAGCAAAACTGATAAAGAAATACTCTCTTTGGCTCAAAAAAATGCAAATTATAATCTTGAACAACAAAAATTAAAAGAATTGGCAAATATTCAAAATGATTACAATGAAGTTGGATGCTATTTGCAAGAAAAATTAAAATTAACAAATTTTCCACACACAATTGAATGTTACGATATTTCGCATATTCAAGGGACAAATACAGTTGCTTCTGGAGTTTATTTTGAAAATGGTCAACCAAAAAAGTCAAAATACAGAAAATACAAATTAAAAACCCTGCAAAAGGGAGAGGTAGATGACTTCAAATCAATGAGAGAAATATTATCTAGAAGATTTAAAAAAATTAAAGCAGGCGCTATAGCAGCTCCAGATTTAATAATAATCGACGGTGGCAAAGGGCAACTATCGTCAGTTATTGAAATTATGAAAGAGTTTAAACTTAATTTAAACATAGTTTCTTTAGCAAAAAGAGAAGAAGAAGTATTTTTACCAAACAAAAAAGAGCCAGTAATTCTAGCGCAAAACTCAGCAGCACTTCATTTATTTCAAAGAATCAGAGACGAAGCACATAGATTTGCAATTACATTTCATAGACAGCTCAGAAGTAAAAATATGTTAAATTAGCCAATTAAACATATTTTAAAGTAGATTTTTAAATTTGATTTAGCATGCTAAATTTAAATCGTATGCATAAATATAAAAAAAGTAAAAAAAAATATTAAGAAAAGTTAACAATAAGTGCACCAAAAACATTTAATGTTCGCAATGTTTACTTAAATAATCATAAAAAACACTCATCTAAGTCAAATAATGTAAGACAAAGGTCAAAAAAAATGATATTATTAACAAGCTAAGAGTTCCAAAGACTTATGAGAAATATAAAAAATAAAATATATAATTTACATAAATTAAAACATTAACAACAAAAAGGCAATTATTTTTTAAAAAAAGTTTTTATAAATATATAAGTAGTAGTGTGTAAAATGTTATTGGAGGAAAACAATGACAATTAGTGTGAACAACCGCAAGAAAACAGCAAAAAAATCTTTTGATGAATTAGTTAAAGATTTAAAAACTTCTAATTCAGAAAAAGTTAGATATAATGCCGCAAGAATTTTGGGCGAAATGGGCGATTTTTCAGCGGTTGAACCTTTAATAGAAGTACTAAAAAATGACAAAAATGGTTCAGTTCGCTTATATGCAGCTCGTGCCCTAGGTGAACTTGGTGATAAGAACGCAACAGTACCTCTAATTGAATCATTAAGATTAGACAGAAACGTTGATGTACGCGTTCGCGCAGCGCGTGCCTTAGGCCGCCTTGGCGGAGAAATCGTTGTAGAACCACTAGTTGAAGCCCTAAACGATGAAAACCCACAAGTTTGCATTACAGCAACAGAAGCCTTAATTGAAATTGGCGATGTAGCAACAGATGCTTTAATTGAATCATTAGATCATGAAAAAGTTAACGTAAGATGTGATGCGACACGTGCCCTAGGTGAAATTGGCAACCCTAAATGTGTTGAAAAAATCATTGGTATGTTAAATGATGAATGGGTTAATGTTAGAATTTATGCCGTTACATCATTAGGAAAATTAAATGACAAAAAAGCGGTTCCTGCTTTAATTGATGTAATGAAAAATGAAAAAGAAAATGATTTAGTTCGTGCTGGTGCAGCTGCTGCCCTTGGCGTATTAAGAGATCAACGCGCACTTCTTCCTTTAAGAGAACTAATTATTAACGCTGAAGAACTTGGCGAATTAGAAGATACAGCTCTAAAATCTTTCAAAAAGATTATGGCAGCAAACTGGGAATCTATGCAACAACAAGGTACTCAATCAGTTAAAAAACCAAGCTTCTTTTAAGAATAAAATTTTATAAAAAAGCTCCGATTGCTCGGAGCTTTTTTAATATCTATACAAAATAAAAAGGCGCATATTATGCGCCAAGTAAACCTACCTATATTCCCCCATTTCAGATAAATAACTAATTCTAGTTATTTATAATTCTTGTTATAAATGAAACCATATCATCAAAGCCTTCTTTGACAAAGTCTTTTGCTAAAGTCTTTAAAGAAGTGTTATCGAAGCTATCAAAAACATATTGAATTGGATCTTGAGTTGCTTTAAATGTGCTTCTAATACTTCTTGAATCGATTTCATTTAAATTTGATTTCAATACTTCAGAGTTGTCAACCGGCTTAAATGGGTTAAATGCCTCTTCCATTAAGTTTGCTCTTTTTTGAAATCTTGTCATTTTTTTTAATCTCTCTCTTGATTTATCTCTCTGATATATTAATAAAGTAATTTGTATTTAAAAAATTGCCTTTTTTTATTTTTAGAATATATACTATTTGAATACTAACCACCTAAAACCCTTGCAATCACTAGTTTCCATAATGTTAAGAAATATTACAATAAAAAAATGAACAAAAAAATAAAGTTTACCGTTATAATAAATGCATAGAATAAAAGAGTTAAATTTATGGACGAATTATCAATTTTATTAAAAGAAGCCAAACCATTATATAGTCAAAGAAAAAGAAGAAAAACGATTGCAAAAATGATTTTTACTTTGACTATGCCAGCAATTTTAATGAGTAGTATTTGTCAAATATACTTACAAGGAAATGACATATATGTATCATTAGAAAACAACAGTTTGCAATATGAATTAATTGAAGATGAATTTGGCTTAGGATTTCACAATTGAAAAACATAATAAACAAACATAGCTATAAAATAAAACAAATAATAAAAAATTTTACAGGCGAATATAACGAAGATTTAGAACAAGAAGTTTATATAAAAACATATAAAAATCTTGATAAGTACATAGAGCAAAATAAATTTTCTCAATGGATTTGCGCAATTGCAGCAAATCTATGTCGGGATTATTTAAGAAGTTCAAAATTTAAAATTCAAAGTCAAACAACTTCTGATGAAGAAATTTTAAACAATGTCTCTATCAAAAAAACACCTGAAATTACATATTCTCAAAAAGAACGTCAAAAAATAATCTTAAAAGAAATCAATTCTCTTCCTAAAAAGATGAAAGAGGTTATAATTTTATATGAATTTGAAGATTACTCTTATGAAAAAATTGCTCGAAAATTAAAAATACCTGAAGGCACCGTTAAATCACGCATAAATAATGCTAGAAAAATTTTAAAAGAAAAGCTTAGTTTTTTAATGAAAGAGGAAAACTAATGAATATAAAGATATTATCAATTATAGCAATATTATTAATAAATACTTCTTCTGTTTTTGCACATAACTGCATTCACAATAGATATCCACAAAAACCTGGCTATATAAAACAAAGACAAATGGACAAAGCTATTAATGAAAGGTTGAATTTATCTTCACAACAAATTGATGAACTCAAAAAAAATCGTTTACATCACCAAAAAGAAATGGGTAAAATTCTTGAAAACATGGAAGATAAACATACAAAAATAAGAAATGTATACTATTCTGGAATTCCTAAATTTCAAGCTGATGTAAAAACAGCTCCAATGAAAGCTGAACTTGTAATTTTAAAACAAAATGCTGACAAACTAAGACAAGAACATAGAAAATCATTCGAAAACATTTTAACTCCAGAACAAAGAAATGAATTTCAAACTATAATCAAAGAAATGCACTCAAAATAATAACTTTTGCTATTTGCAAGAATTATTCATATAAAGCAATTTTTTATTAAAAAATTGCAAAAATGCATTTATTTTGTTATAAAAAAATAATGGAAAACAAGAAAAATATAATAATTCTAACAATATTATTTTTAATTTTAACTATATTTTTCTTTTTAAAAACAGGAAATATTCTAATTGATTTTTCGCGCGAAACCTGTATTCCATTTCAAATACTAAGTGGTCAAAAGTTAATGAAAGACATTTTTTTGATTTATGGACCTTTTGGCTATATCCTAAATTCTTTTCTATATTTAATAAAAATCAATATAAATTTGTTAGTAATTGAAGCTCATTTAATATCATTTGCAATATTTATTTTATTCTATTTTATTTTAAATAAATTTTTCGCTTCAAAAGCTTCATTAGCATTCTCAATAATATTTCTTTTTACGAGTATATTTTCAAATTCTACTTTTTCATTTGTTCTACCATATTCTTTTTCTACGCTATGGGCCATATTTGGACTTTACTTAGCATTTTTTTCTTTGCTCTACAACAAAAAAAACATTTTATTTTTATCTTTAGGACTTATTTTTGTTAACAAGCCGGAGATGTTTATTGGCGCTTTTTTAATCTCCATCATTTATTTAATTTACAAAAAAGACATTTTTTTAAAAAATTTATCATATATTTTTATTTTTCCATTAATTTGTTTAATTTATTTTTTAATTAACCAAATCACAATTGATGATATTTTAAAAAACTATTATTATTTAAAAGAAATGATTACTACCAACTCTATTAAACACTTATACGAAGGGATGGGAGTATTTTTCTATGATAAATATTTTGCATATAATATTATTTTATCTTTAAAAACATTTCTTATTTTAGCTTTTTCGTATTTTTTATACATCATCAAAAAGCCTTTTATCTCTTATCTTACACTTGGACTATTATACTTTTTGAATTTAAATTTTGCCTTTAATTTAATAGGATTTTTTTCAATTTTTATAACTTTTTTGGCTATAAAACACAAAACAACATCAAAAGAAGAACTAATTTTTCTAGGATTTAGCTTAATTTTAACAAGCAAATCATTCTTTGCTGTTAATCCAATCGGTTACGGAAACTTTGGATATTGTTTATTAATCTTTTATATATTTTTACAGTTGCAAAAATTTATTAACAAAAAATGGTTAATTAATTCAATAATATTTATTTTTATTTTTGTTTTTATCAACAACCTTACTCTATTTATTAGAGAAAATAAAACACTGTTTGCTATAAAAAATAATTTAGTTGCATTAAAAAAAGTTGACAAGAATATATTTGAAAAAACAAATTTGTTTATTGAAAAACACATAAAAAAAGACGAAAATTTCATCGTACTTCCGGAAGGCCAAATTTTCAATGTCCTACACAACAAACCGTATAAATTTTACAATTCGACTTTTACGCCACTAGATTTTGAAACATTTAAAGAAAAACAATTAATTAATCAATTGCAAGACAAACGAATAGAATACATAATTTTTTACCCAAGAGATACACTGGATTATGGAAAACAAGGAATTTGTTTTGATTATGCTGTTGATTTTTGCAAATATATTATGGATAATTATACGCAAGTGGCAACACTGAAAGAAAATAAACAGGTTACAATATTTAAGATAAAAAAATGAAAAAGAAAGAAACAATCGGCATATTACAATTTGGATGCGCTAAAAACCTAGTAGACATGGAGTTAATGCTTGGTTTATTGGTTAAAAATGGCTATAGCTACAGCCTAGACCCAGATGATGAGAAAATTAAAACAGTCATAATAAACACTTGTTCGTTTATTGCTGATGCTGAAAAAGAATCAGTCTCGGCAATTTTAAATATGATACAAAAAGGCAAAAGAATTATTTTAACGGGCTGTTTACCCCAAAAACATCCTATAGAGTTACCAAAATTATTACCCGAAATCAAAAACTTCATTGGAACATGTGAATACGATAAAATAATTGAAGCTATTGAAAATAAAGAATATTACAATATTTCAAATGAACCAAATTATACATATTGCGAAGAAGTTAAAAGAGAACAAATAACAGTTGGTTCTTCTAGTTATATAAAAATAGCAGAAGGCTGTTATTACAATTGCGGCTATTGCGTTATTCCAAAGCTTAGAGGCAAATATAAGTCTCGCAAAATGGAAAATATTATTAATGAAGCCAAAGAATTGGCAAATAAAGGTGTTAGCGAAGTCATTTTAATTGCGCAAGATACAACAAGCTATGGTTTAGATTTATATAAAAAGCCAATGTTAGCAACGTTGTTGACCGAATTAAATAAAATTGAAAATTTAAATTGGATAAGAATAATGTATGCTTACCCAACAAACTTTGATGAAGAATTAATGAATACCATTAATAACTTAGATAAAGTTGTAAAATATATAGATATTCCATTACAACATTCGCATACCGAAGTCCTAAAAAGAATGAAAAGACCAGCTATTGACTATAGAAAATTTATCAAGAACTTAAGAAAAAAAATTAAAAATGTAGCAATAAGAACAACATTCATAGTAGGTTATCCTGGGGAAACAGAGGAAGAATATCAAGATTTATATGAATTTATTAAAGAGATGAAATTTGATAAAGCTGGAGTATTTGAATATTCAAGAGAAAAAAATACATATGCATATTCTCTTAAACCTCAAATCAAAGCCAATATTAAGAAAAAAAGAAGAAATGCTTTAATGAAATTGCAAAAAGAAATCTCATCTCAAATTAATAAAAATTGCCACAACAAGACAATTCAATGTATAATAGAAGAAATACATTCTGATGGCAAAATTGTAGCCAGAAGCTACAAAGATGCCCCTGAAGTTGATGGGCTAGTATACATTAAGAGTAATGAATATTTAACTCCAGGTGATATTGTAAATGTCAAAATTACCAAATCAACGAGTTATGATATGTATGGCATAGTATAAAAAATATAGTCTGGAATTAAAATGCAAAAAGAAAAAAATAACAAAAAAATAGATACAGCGCTACCTATTTTACCTATAAGCTCTGTTGCTACAGCGCTCAATGTGCATCAAAGGACTCTACGCATATACGACACAGAAGGTATCTTGTCGCCTAAAAGGACAGAAAAAAACCGAAGAAATTATAGCTTGGATGACCTTGAAAAAGCAAAGTTAATCTTGTTTTTAACAAGAAATCTAGCCATGAATTTATCAGGAGTTAAGCTTTTTTTGGCAGTTGTCGAAGGTAATAATATAAAACCAAGCAACTATATAGAATATATTGAAAAATACGCTAAAATCGCAGGAATTGATACAAAAGCGCAAAAAAACAATATTGAAAAAACCGCAAAAAGAGGAAGAAAGCCTAAAGATTCGCAATAAATTCATAAGCTTCTTTTGCTTTATATGAACTTCGTGCTAAAGGAGCAACCACAGGATATATGTTTGTTTCTTTTTTAATGCACTCTTCAATTTCTCTATACTCGTCAAGCGTATAGTACTTTTTGACTTCTAAATGTTTTTTTGATGGTCTTATGTATTGTCCTATAGTTACAATATCTAAATTAACATTATCTAAGTCTTTAATTAGATCTTTAATTTCATCAAACGTTTCTCCGAGTCCCAACATAAAACCCGATTTTGTTATAAGACCATTTGTTTTCATATAATTCAATACGTCTAATGTGCAATCATAATTAGCCATTTGACGAGCAATAGGATATAATCTTTTTATTGTTTCAATATTGTGATTAAAAACGTCAGGCTTAGATTCAATTATTCTATCTAAAGCTTTTTTACTTCCTTTGAAATCGGGAGTTAAAATTTCAATTTTAATACCTTTATTTAATTTTCTAATTTCTTCTATAGTATTTCGATAATGAATGGAACCAAAATCATCATTTTCTTTTAAGTCATCTCTTGTGACTGACGTTATCACACAGTATTCAAGCCCTAATTCTTTAACAGCCAAAGCAACATTATATGGCTCTTCTAAATCAATTCCCAAAGGTGTTTTTTGAGAAATATTACAAAAAGCACAGTTTCTTGTACATGTATTTCCAAGAATTAAAAAAGTAGCGGTTTTAGATGAATAGCATTCACATTTATTAGGACATCTTGCTCCATCGCAAACTGTATTTAAATTATTTTTTATTAAAATTTGTCTAACATGTTTATAATTTTCATTATCTACAGTTGCTATGCTTGTTTTTAAATATTCAGGTAATCTTTGATAATTATCCATTTTTAATGACCTCCTGAATTGCCTCAGCAAAACTTGGATGAGGAAAAATCATATTTTCAATTTCAGCAATTGGAATTTTTTGATCAATAAATATATTCACCATGCTAATAAGCGCACTTGCTTCCTTGGATACAATATGCGCACCAACAATTAAATCATCCTTAATAATCAACTTAATTAAACCATCTTGTGCATTATCACACCAAGATTTTGCTATAGCTGATATTAATATTTTTTTAATTGTGTATTCTTCTTTATTTTCAATATCTTGCTCTCTAATACCAATTGATGCTATTTCAGGATTAATATAAATGACAGCTGGAGAATCTTTTAAAACCATGTCGGTATTAAATAAAATTTTATTCATAATTATTCGTGCTTGATGACTTGCACTATGAGCCAACATGGTTTTACCTAATGCATCTCCGACTATGTATAAGTTATCAATATCGCAAGTTCCATCTTCATGTGGCTTTAGTTTGTATTCTTCTGCGCAACCACTAATTGTAACAAGTGGGAAATTTGGTTTTCTTCCAATTGCGACCAATATACAATCCGTATCAAAGGCAACACCTGAATTAAGAGTAATTAAATCATTTGAAATACTTGTTATAAAATCATTTTTAAAATATTCTATTTTGTTTTGCTTTAATATTCGCTCAACTCTTTTTTGTAATTCAATATCTAAAACAGGTGCTAACGCCGGAGCTTTTTCAATCAATCTAACTTGCACCCCAAAATCAGATAAAATTTTTGCCCATTCTAACCCAATTGCACCACTTCCAACAATTGCAATTTTTTTTGGCAAATCATGCATTTTAAATAAATCGTCAGAATTAACAACAAATTTTCCATCAAATGGTAAACCTGGCAACTCAATTGGCTTCGAACCAGTGCATACAAGAATATTTTTTGCTTGATAAACATTATCATCAGCATAAATTTCAAGATTGTCGTAATTGATATTCAACTCTGCTTTCGCTTTCACTAATGTGAGGTTTTTAGAAATAGTTGCATGCAAAAGCTTGTTGAATTTATTAACAATTTCAATTTTTCTATCTAATATCGCTTGCCAATTATATCCAGGAGTAGAAAATATACTCAAGCCTAATTTTGAAGAATCCTGTACCTCTTTTAATAGCTGAGATGTATACAAAATAGATTTTGTAGGTATGCATCCAACATTTAAACAAGTACCCCCAAGTTCATTATCTTCAAAAGCAATAACATTTAAATTATTTTTGATTGCTATTTGTGCCGCTTCCAAACCTGCGGGACCGAGCCCAATAATTGCTAAATCGTACATCTTCACTCCAACACTATTATTTATTAATTATAGAATAGATGACATCTTTTGCAACTACATAAGCACTTGACCAACAATTTTGCAAATTGAATCCACCGCATAAACCATCTATATCTAATATTTCTCCACAAAACCAAAGATTATCAACTATTTTTGACTTACAATTTTTATCAACAGAATTAAGCTCGACACCTCCACTATGAACAATTTCTCCTTGATTTGCATTATCAATTATTTCTAAATTTAAAACGCTATATTTTTCAATATTTCTTTTAGAAACCTCAGCAGCTTTTTTATCAAAATCATCAACTATAACTTGCGCCAATGATTTTGGAATCAAAGTTGAAATCAAATTTCCTATAGATTTTTTAGAATTATGATCAATTAATTCAAATAACTGCTGAACATCAAAAAGCTTAATTGAAACATTATAAGGAAAATTTTTGTCTACGTTCAAAGAAGAAATCTTAAATGCAAGCGGGCCAGAAATTCCATCGCTTGTAAAAATAAAATCACCATCAAGCGATTTAACACTAACTCCTTTTGGATATTTAAAATCCTTAATCTTTAGTGCACAAAGAGCTCTTTTAAAAGGTTTCATTGGCTGATTAAAACTTTCAATTAATTCACTTGTACCTTTTGAACCAGCACAAATAATTATCCTGTCAAAACTTTTTAATTCATCTTTAGAAACAATATTTTTATTTACCAATTCGACATTTTTAAATTTTCTTAACGCACTTAGCATTTTATCTTTAACATCTTTTGCGCTATTGGACTTTGGAAAAATTCTTCCATCTTCTTGCGTGTATGTTTTAATATCAATTGTTTCAAAAAATTCCAAAGTATCAAAATTAAAATGCCTTGAAAATAATGAATAAAGAAATTTTTCACCTCTTGGATAATTTTTTGAAAATTCTTTAATATCAGTTATTGAATTTGTCAAATTACATCTTCCACCACCTGTTGGAAGAATAGTTCTTAATGCTTGAGCCTTATCAAAAATCAAGAGCTTAAAATTAGAAAAATTTTGCTCTTTAAAACCAAATAAAATTTGCAAAGCACAATAAATTCCAGATGGACCCGCACCAACTATAGCAATTTTTGTTATTTTATCTTGGCAAAACTGTTCCATACAAGAACACATCCTCAGGATCAGCTAGCTCATCATACAATTCAGAAATTGTTTTATTAAAAACAGGATGAACCAAATCAGATTTAACTTCAAGCATTGGAACCAATACAAAAGCTCTTAAGTGCATAAGAGGATGAGGAACAATTAATTCGCTACCTTTTGAAATTAACTTATCATCATACATTAAAATATCAATATCAATGGCTCTTTGCGCCCATTTTTCATTTTCCCTTCGAATTCTGCCAAGCTGAATCTCAATATTTTGGCATAACTCTAGCAATGCTTCACAAGTCAAATCTGTATCAAGTGCAACAGCAGCATTAATAAACCATTCTTGATCTTTATTGCCCCATGGCTGAGTTTCATAAAAAGAAGATGTTTTTATAATCTTAATATGTTCTGACATACCAAGTGAACTAACCGCTTGCTGTATATTTGAAAGTCTATCTCCAAGGTTTGAACCTAAAGATAAAAAAACTCGTGACATTTTTATTATTCCTTATGTATATTTAACATTTTATAATTATTTTGCTATAATATCAATAAGAATATTTTAGTATTTTAGAGGAGCTTATGAATAAAAATCAATCTATTGGCATTTATTTGCTTGTTGGTGTGTTTTTAATTGCTGCATTATCTTTAGCATTTAAAGGCCCCAACACTTCTACAAGCGAAATTTCATACACTCAATTTTTGAACAAAGTTCAAATGGGTTCAATTGAAAGTGTTCGCATTTCAAAAGGATCGCTCACTGCAATTCCAAAAGAAAGTAATGCAAAAAAAGAAGACTTAAACCAAATCAATCCAAATAATCCATTGGGTTTTGGAGCAACAGCTCAAAATGCGCCAAAAGCACAGTTTAAAGTGCAAATTCCTGATGGCGATAAAGATTTATATGAATTATTAAAAAGTAAAAGCGTAGAAATTGAAGTTTCTAAACCACAAGAAGGATCATTAGCAAGCACAATAGGCTCAGCAATTATTCCAGTTATTTTTGTTGCTTTGTTAATTATTTTTATATTAAAAAGTATCCAACAAACTGGGTCTTCTGCCCTTAATTTTGGAAAATCGCGCGCAAAAATGTTAATGGATGACAAAATAAAATTAACTTTTAAAGATGTAGCTGGAATTGATGAAGAACGACAAGAATTAGAAGAAATCGTAGATTTCTTAAAAAATAGCGAAAAATATACTAAGCTTGGAGCAAAAATTCCAAAAGGAGTTCTTCTAGTTGGTGCTCCTGGCACAGGTAAAACCTTAATGGCAAAAGCTGTTGCCGGAGAAGCAGGAGTTCCATTTTTCTTAATTTCAGGTTCAGATTTTGTCGAAATGTTCGTTGGTGTTGGTGCATCTCGTGTTCGTGACTTATTCGAACAAGCAAAAAAACATCAACCTTGTATGATATTTATTGATGAAATCGATGCTGTTGGTCGTCAACGTGGTGCCGGCATGGGTGGCGGACATGATGAAAGAGAGCAAACCTTAAATCAATTATTGGTTGAAATGGATGGTTTTGATGAAACAACAAACATAATTGTAATCGCTGCAACCAATAGACCTGATATCTTAGATAGTGCATTATTAAGACCAGGTAGATTTGATAGACAAATTTACGTCAATGAACCAGATGTAAAAGGAAGAGAAGAAATTCTTCAAGTTCATGCTAAAAATAAAAAATTAGGAACTGATGTTGATCTTAAAGTTTTAGCAAAAAGAGTCCCCGGCTTTACTGGTGCTGATTTGAAAAATCTTTTAAATGAAGCAGCATTATTAGCAGCAAGAAACAATGCCGAATCAATCTCAATGAATGATATTGATAAATCAATTGATAGAGTAATAGCAGGTATCGAAAAGAAATCTACCGTTTTAACTCAAGAAGACAAAGAAAGAACAAGCTACCATGAAGCAGGTCATGCTGTTATTTTAAAAATGCTAGAAGATTGCGAAGAAGTTCAAAAAATCTCAATCATTCCAAGAGGAAGAGCATTAGGTTTAACTTGGTACACTCCAAAAGACGATTCAAAACATCAAACAAAAAGAAAACTTTTAGCTCATATCACAGATTTATTAGGTGGCAGAGTAGCTGAAGAACTTATCTATGGCGATAATATTTCAACAGGTGCTTCAAATGATATGCAAAGAGCAACAAAACTTGCAAGAAATATGGTTTCTCAATGGGGAATGTCTGAAAAAATGGGCAATATGACTTACGGTCAACCAAATGAACATGTATTTATGGGTCGTGACTTTGGTCAAACAAAAGATTATTCAGAACAAGTTGCTTACGAATTAGATAAAGAAGTCAAAAGAATAATTGATGAAAAATATGCTCTAGCAAAAGATATTTTAATCAAAAATAGAGATATTTTAGATGAACTCGCTATGTCTTTGTTAGAAAATGAATCAATTAATGCCGAAGAATTTGACGAAATAATTGAAAAAGTTAAACAAAGAAGACAAAACGCATAAAATTAATACAAATATAAAATAATGACTCCATAAAAAGGGTCATTATTTTTTTACTTAAATACAGATATGTTAGTTTTTATAATTTAAGGGAATATAATAAAAAAAGTGGTGTAAATTTTTTAGGAAGGATTATCTACAATGCGTGATGACATCAGAATTCAATTTTCTCAAAAAGGAATTATTCCAGAAGATTACAATTACCACATATCTGATTATAAAACTCAAACATCTGAAGATTCAAAGGCAACTGGCTCTCTCTGGGATGAAAAATCTGTTACTGTAGAAGCTTGGGGTAAAGGCAATAATAGCTCATTGAGTGGTATCGTTTGCAATAATTACGATTTAGATACTTTAGCGCAATCGGCAAATATGGAAAAATCGGAAATTATTAGCGAACTCATTAATGCAATTGCAGACGAAAATGATATTAATAACATTAACATAATCCGAGTTAGCGATGAAATTTCATTAATAAATCCATACGAGCTACTTGGAATAGAATATGATGAATCTTTAGATGAACAGGAAGAAAGCATAAGTCAAACAACTGTATCCACAGAAGCAGTACCAGAAGATACAATAGAAGATACAATAGAAGATGCAACAGAAGATACAACAGTAGATACTACAGAAGATACAACAGTAGATACTACAGAAGATACAACAGTAGATACTACAGAAGATACAACAGTAGATACTACAGAAGATGCAACAGTAGATACTACAGAAGATACAACAGTAGATACTACAGAAGATGCAACAGTAGATACTACAGAAGATGCAACAGTAGATACTACAGAAGATGCAACAGTAGATACTACAGAAGATGCAACAGTAGATACTACAGAAGATACAACAGTAGATACTACAGAAACAACAGAAACAGTACCAAAAGATACAACACCAGATACTACAGAAACAACAGAAGCAGTACCAGAAGATACAACACCAGATACTACAGAACCCCAATTGGAAACAACAGCCCCACAAGGCGAAAATATTGTTAAAACCGAAACATATTGGTATAGTCAACTTTCAGCTGCAGAACAGGATTTGGAAAATGCAATTTGTAAATTAACAAATGCAAAGAAAGAAAAAATAGCTATAAATGAAAGCATAAATAGAATACAACAAGGAACATATATAAATACACACGATGTATATGAACGTACCAATATAACTCCAAAGCAAGTTTTAATTGAAGGATTACAAAAGCAAGAAGATATTATAGATAGCGCAAATAAAGAAATAAAAGATGCAAATAAAGAAATAAAAGATGCAAAAAAAAGAATAGAAGAGGCAAAAAAAGAAATTGAAAGACAAAGAAGAAGCCAATTTATTTCTGATGCTGCACAATATTTAGGACAAGGTACGGATGCGATGTATAAAGAAATGAAGTGGAATGGCGGTGCTTGGTGTCATGTGTTTGTTGATCATGTATTAGGACTTTCTTCTGATGATAAAATTCCTTCTTGGTATAATGATTTAAGAAAAAATGTTAAAAACGGATGGGGAATGGATCATCCCGAAGGGTGCACCTACACTTTTAACTTTGTAAATAATAATGATTTGTATAATGATGTCATGATTGATAATATAGGTGAAGTTAAGCCAGGTGATTTAATTATGCAAGATTGGGGAAATGACGGAGGAAAAGATCATATAGGCATAGTTACAAACGTAGAAGTGAATCCTGCAGGCGGTTATTTTGTAACTGCTATAGAAGGAAACGCTAATCATGCGGTTCGTTATGTCAAATATGAATTAAATGAAAATGGCATAAGCAGTACTAGATATGAAGTTGACGAAAATGGTGAAAAATTGAACAACAATTTACCCAAAAAGTCAGGGGCAAAAGTTTATTTCTTTTCTATGGCTCTTGGTTAAATTTGTCATTGATTTATAATAATTACATAACAAAAAAGTTAAGATAAGAAATATCTCAACTTTTTATATTTAATCATTCGGTGGTTCGATTTTTTGTTCTGGAACCACGAGCAAATTTTCATCCTCTAGCTCTGTTGTTTCATCAGAGCTATTTAATTTCGGCATAATGTTTGGCTTGTATAATTGTTTTTCTTTTTCTTCATCTTCACGTGTTTTTTTATCATATTGAACAAAGTTTTCATTTTTTTCTTGTGGTTCTCTATAGCCATATGTTTTAATTGTTATTTTATAACTTGGCTTATTTTCTTGAAATTCTTCATTTATTTTTTCGCTACTTTGAAGTGACAAAACAACATCTGAAACAGAATTAACACTAAACATATTAGGCAAAGTTAAAGGATTAAATTCTCCTTTTAAACATTTTAATTGATAATCATTCCAACCTTGAGAATATTTTGATAAAATAATGTAATTTGCTCTCGCATTTTCTTTTTCGATTACAACATTATAACTTTGAAATGCATCTATGTTTATTACTTCAATCCCGGGAAAAAGAGAGGTTACATCATTATTATTTAAAGTATAAGTATTAAAAATTTTTCCATTAAAAGCGATTCTAGAAATAGTTAATTTGTTTTTATTAAAGATATATAAACCGTCTGAAATCAAATATAGTTTTGAATAATTTAAAATATTTAACTCTTGAATTGGTGAGAACACATTATTATAAATTGATACATTATTATTTTCATCAGGCTCACTTAAAACGTATTCGCCTGAGCTCAATTCCATTTCAGAATGATATTTTTTCCAATTTCCATTTTTCAAATCATATACGTATGCTAACTTCAAATCTATATTTTTATTGGCAAAAATATTTTTTCTTAATTGAACAAAGACATCTTCAAAAACGCTATTTTTTACATTATCTTCAAAATGCATTTCGCTTAAGATTTTATATGGATAATCGTTTTTAAAATTTTCTTCATTATAAGCTCTTTTTTTATCTAAATAACTCATAATTAAAGGTGTTAAATTAGAGTTTCTATACGTTTTAATAAAGTATTCATATGCTTTTTTAAATTCAGACTTCATTTCTTGTGTAGTTGTTGCATATATTGAAGAAGTAAAAAGAAATTTTCTAATACTTCCATATATTACTTCTTCGCATTTTTCTTTAACATATTCATTATTAGTTTTAGATAGCAATTTTTCAAAATCAGAAATTTTATCAGCTAATTTAGTTGGTTTAATAATAAGATTAAGATTAAGCGAAGATGGTTGATTATATTTTGCTCTTAACCTAACGTATTCTTTAATATCATTTAATAAATATTCTTTGTATTTTTCTTCTATAAATTGGTAGTTTGGATAAAGATAAATTACATCACCTTCTTGATATGCAATAGCTCCCGTATCTTTTAAAATACAATTTAAAGTCGCCCTACAAGAACCCGCATTGGCATTCTTCTTGCATTCTTCAATATTTATTATTTTTTGATTAGCTATTTTTGGCAATTTTTCTAACTCATTCAAATATGAAATAAAAATTTGTTCTTTTTTCTCATCACCATCAGATGAATTCCTTAAATACAAAAGAAGGAATTCTTCAACTTTACTTAAATTTTTTGACAACTCTCCGTAATCTGCTGATTCTTTTAGTATTGGAATTTGTGCTGGATTTTCAATTAAATTTTTGAATTTTAAAACTTCTTTTTCATCATGATGTTTATCTAAAATCACAAACATAATCAAACACAAAACACTTAAAGTTGCTATTAAAAAAATACCGATATTAATTATTGAATTATTGTATATGTTTTTATTAAAATTAGTTGTTTCTTTTGTTGACAAGTTAAATTTTGATATCGAAGTTCTTATATCAAATTTATTATTTTCAGACAATTTGTTTCCACATCTTGAACAAAACAAATCACCATCATTATATTCAAACCCACAATTAGAACAATTATTTGCCATAATTTACCTTTTAATAATTTCTCTTGCAACATTTATTCCGCTAATCATTGCTTCATCCATGTTGTTGTATTGATGTTGCCCATTTCTTCCTGCAAGATAAAGATTATCGTATTTGCTAATATATTTTTTAATTTCATTAATATTTTTATAACTTCCAAAATAAGTCGGATAAGCTTTCTTTTCTCTAACAATAAATGATTCTATTACATTTTCTTGTTTAAATAAATCATACTTTTGAGCTTCCATTTTGGCAATTTCAATTATTTCATCATCAGTTTTTTGCCAAAAATCATCATTTTCATTAGCAAAATATTCTAATGAAATTAAATAATTATTCCTGAAATCATTAACCAAATACGGAGACCAGTTATTCATTATTTGAATTCGTGCCGCAATCGCATCACGTTCTTGTAAATATATCCAACAATCAGGGGTTATATCATTTATTGTTTTATAATCTGTTTTATTTTTTAAATTAAATTTATTGGTATAAAAACTTACAAGAATATAATCCCTATACGGTAAGTTTAAAGCTTCTTGCTTAATATTTAAAGGTGCATCTATACCAGTTATTAATTCGTTAATAGGTATTGTAGACACTATATAATTAGCATTTATATCTTTTATCAACCCATTATTTTCCTTACATTTAACACTTAAAATTCTATTATTTTGATAATTAAAACCAGCAAATTCGCAATTGTAATATATTTGTCCGCCATTATCTATAATATATTTTGCCATTAAATCCCAAAGTTGAGAACAACCATATTTTGGATAATAAAATTCATCAATTAAAGAGGTTTCTTTTTTTAATTTTATAAATTTGAACTTAGATACAATTGAATTTAAAATAGTTTTAAATAAAGATAACTTTCTTATTCTTTGATGACCCCATTCACAAGAGAGCTCAGAAGCATCCAATCCCCAAACCTTTTTTGTATAATCCTTAAAAAAGATACTATATAAAACATATCCAAACCTATTAACCATAAAATCTTCGAGAGTTACTTCTTTTCGTTTGAATATCATACTTTTGATATAACTTAAACCAGCCTTAAATGAAGTAATTAAGCCAAGATTTAAAAAAGTCGAAAGCTCAAATTTCAATGGATAAGGAAAAAATTTGGAATTGTATATAATGCTTGAAAACCTGCGTCTAATCATCATAACATCATCTACTTCATTTGGATTTGCACCATCTTTCGAAAAATTCAATTCTCTTTGACAAAACAAATCATCAATAGCAGGAGCATTTTGTTTTTTTAAAAATTGAAACCATATTGATTTAATATATTCATCACTTGTATGAAGTCTATGACCACCTATATCAACGCCTGAACCATTTTTATAAACAGTTCTCGACAAACCACCAACGCAAGGTAATTTCTCAATTATAATTGGTTGAATTTCAGAATTTTTAATTAATTCATAAGCACATGCAAGCCCTGCAGGGCCAGCTCCGATAATTACAACTGTTTTTTTATTTTTATTCATATTTAAAATGTTATTTGAACTACATCCGATAGTTTAATATTTTTTACTTTTTTGTATGCCGCATAAGCTATGGAAGTAAATGCAACCGGTTCTAACTTATCAGTCATATTATTTGTAATATTGGCATAATCACCATTCAAAGATTCGTATTCCGATAATTTATAATATTTTATCCTAGTGCAAAATGGATGTTTTTTTTGTGATTGCATTGTAACAACAATATCATCTGCATTATTAGAATATAATCTTATATTATAAAAATAATAGTTATTTTTTTCAGTAATACTATCTTTATCTAAAACAAACGTTTCACCCTTTTGGGAAGTTACATTTATCCAATCAATTGCAAAACAATTATGTACAAGTAATAACATACAAATTAATAGTGCTTTTTTCATTACAATCTCCTTTTATAATTTTATAATTTATATGAAAAATTGCAAAATACTTTAAAAAAAGTTATACTTCAATAAATCGAGGAGGAAATATGTATATTTATATTTTAGTTGGACTAATTTCTTTTTTTATTGGTTTTCTTATTTCATTTTTAATTTTCAAGAAAAAAAATAATGATTTCGCACTCTATTCCATGCTGAATGAATTTAAAAATTCAATTGATGAATACAAAAATCAAACAATTCTAAACACAAAAGAAATAAACACTGCAATTCAAACGGCTTCGACATTAACCAAAGCTCTTACAACAAACCAAAATTTAAAAGGACAATTCGGAGAAGACTGTCTAGAGGCAATTTTAAAAACTTGTTACCCTAATGAAAACATTAATTATTTAAAACAATATCGAACTCAAAACGAAGAGGAAAAAGAAATAAAACCTGATTTTCTTGTTAGATTACCAAATGACAAAAGCATATTAATTGATTGCAAATTAAATTTAGACAAGTATTTAGAATATAAACAAAATCCTTCATTAAAATCAGACTTTATTAAAGATTTGAATTCAACAATTAATTTACTTTCAAATAAAAAATATGAAACAGCGCTTGATTTATCACAATGTGGTTTTATTTTAATGTACATTCCACTTGAGGCAATTTTAACCGAAATTTACACAGACAAAGATTATTTAAGTGTAGTTAAAAATGCAAATGAAAAAAATATTATTATTGTTGGAAATTCTTCGGTTTTAACTATAATTCGCCTAGTTAAACTTTTATGGGCGCAAGATTCTCAAGAAAAAAATATAGAAAAAATAGTTAATATAGCTCAAAATATATACGAATATATTTCACTACATACTCAAAATTTATATAAAATTAAAACTTTATTAGAAGACAGTACTGCAAACTTCAATAAAGAATACGACAAACTAGCAACAGGTTCTAAATTATTTAAACAAATTGAAGAATTAAGAAATTTCGGAATTCAAACAACAAGTAAAAAAGAAGGCAAAAAGCTAAACGAAATTAAAATACACCATGATTTTTTAAATTAATTTATGTAACGATTTCTAATACTTTAGTATAATATCCTCCATCTAGAGGATATTATTAAATGTATGGAAATTGTTAAATTGCTAACAGATTACGCTCATACCCCATTAGAACATGAATTAAGCAAATATTTTACGCAAGAACTTGATTCAATCACTTGTGTTGAAAAAATTAAAAATAAAAAATTCATGATTCAATATATAAAACCAATTAATGACTTTATAGTTCACACAACAGCAATGCCTTGTGTAAACGTGAAAAGGATATTTTATTAAATACTATCAAAAAAATATTTTTTCAAGTTTTCAGATGATATGAAAATAAGTTTATTCAACCCCAACTCAAATCTATTTTTCTGCGCAAAACAAAAAAATGAATTATATTGCCGCGAAGAAATAACACCAGATATACTTGCAAAACACGAAGAACAAAGTGTTATTAATAGATACAATGAACTTATGAATTCTAAATTTTCAAATCAATTAAGTGAGGAAGAAATTTGTCTTTTAGCTCAACCTTGGAGCATTCCTTATGCAGATTTTTACGAAAGATTACCTGATAGTAATTACCATCACATTTCCTTACAAGAACCAAAAAATAAAATAAAAGCAATAAAAGACATAAGAAAATGTTTTGAGACAAGATTTTTTAGTGATTACGAAATTAAAAAATTTATTGACTTGAAGAAAAAAGGTGAGTTTAAAAGCACAAGTCAAATAATGCGCTACATAAGATTAATGGCACCAGACAATGGCCTACCATCCCAACCAACAGATATAGAAGCAAAATATTTTGCAAAAAAATGCACACCTTATGATGAAATTTTAAATTATTACGCAAGCAAAGGAAAAAATCCCAAATTAAAAGAAATAGCTGAACGACCAAATTTAGCTCATTTTAGCGTGAGACAAAATCAGGCTGATAACTCAGAACAGATTCAATTTGTTGACAGCTATGGTGACGAAAGAAGATATTTTACTTTTATAAATGGTGTACTACATTGCGCGTCTAAAAGCACTTTAAGTAATTCAGAAACAACAAATTATGATAAAACTACTAAAGGAACTACAATTCTTACCACAGAAACAATACCCTGGAATAGGCGCAAACTTTCATATAGTAAAGATATAATTGAAATACTAAACGATGAAAATAATCAACCCAATAGCATCAGAAGAACATTTTTTGATGAAGACCATATCGCTTATACTCAATTTTATAATTTATCCGATTTTCCAGAAGATTTAAATGTTCTTGAAGCAATTAAAAACGGCACTATAAAGCCTAGTAGTGAAACAACAACAAAAACTGTTTGCGAGGATGGTTCCATTGTTGTTGAGCAAAGTTATCAAACAAAAAATGCAAGCCTAAAAAGAAAATATCACGAGCGAAAAAACTCTTGGGAATTAAGTTTGGTAATAAAAGATAATGAAGGAGCAATTTTATACAAAACAGAACGCTCATTTTTAAAAGCCGGAAATAATACAACTATCACTACAATAAACGGCAAAGAATATATTGCCACTGCAGATGATAAAAGACAAGTAATTACAATTAAATATGGCGATAAAGTATACGAGGCGTACGCATTAGTTGATAATTCAAAATCTTTTGAAGAAGAAATGTTCAACAAAGACGAGTCTAGATTATGGAAATTTTGTAAAACGCAATTGCCAGCAGATATAATAATTGCAGTTAAAAGATTACAAAAAAGACTCATTCCAACCAAAAATATATTATCAAGCGAATACGAAGGTGGATTATTTGGCGAAATTAAAACAGGCACAAACATAGGAGCATTGTCGCATGAAATTGGACATTTGCTAGATAGATACAATTGCGATATATCAGAAGGGCCAAATATTTCCGCCAAATACATTTCTCAGGATGAGAACTTAAGAAAAATATATAAAGAAGAACTTGATGAATACAATAAAAGCCATAATAGATTCGTAACAAAAAATACAATTAATTATTTTTCTGAATTTGGCGGCTCAAAAGATGAATTAGAAGAAAATAACACATTAAGTGCCTTAATTAAATTACGAAAAAAAGCAAACAATGCATGTACTGGACTAGCAGAAATTGTTGCAGAAACTATGTATATCAAAACTGCTCCAAATGCAAAAAATCCAATTATGACTCTAAGAACTCATATTTTAATGATGAATTTTCCCCGAACTATTGCATATATAGCAAATAAAATTGATGAAAATTGCAGCAATTCACTTTAAATGCCAAATCCAAAATCTATTTCAAGCTTCTCTTGTGAACGAGCTTGAACTGCAAGCTTATCACACAAATTGTTAAATTCATTACTCGCATGCCCTTTTACCCATATAAATTTAATTTCATGAGGCTTCATTGCTACAACTAATTTCTTCCATAAATCAATATTTTTAACAGGGTTTTTTGTATTCAGTTTCCAATTTTTTAACATCCAACCATCGAGCCATTTTTGATTAATAGCATCAACAACATATTTAGAATCAGAATATAATTCAATATCACAAGGATTTTTTAAAGCATTTAAAGCATCAATTACTGCTAATAACTCCATTCTATTATTGGTGGTTATCTCAAATCCACGGGATAAATTTTTTTGAATAACTTCGCCATTTTGTTTTTGATAAAGCAAAACAATACCATAACCACCCTTTCCAGGGTTGTTAGCACAAGCTCCGTCTGTATAAATTTTAACTTTAGGTTTATCCATAAAGCAATAATAGCACAAAATACATTTCTTAATAAGTTATATACATATTTTCATGTTTGTGATTAAATGTAATCTGCAGTAAAAGCCGTTTGAGAATGGAGAAAAGCATATGATAATTGTAATGGAGCATAACGCAACAAAAGAACAACTTCAAAGAGTAACAGATTTTATTGCAAATAAAGGCATGAAATCATACATTCATCAAGGCGATTTATTAAATGTTGTAGCTGTCATTGGTGATGAAATTAATTTAAACGCAGAAAGCATTGCAGCACTAGAAGGCGTTGCGAATGTTAAAAAAATACAAGAACCTTACAAATTAGTTTCTCGTGTTGCACATCCTGAAGACACTGTAATTGAATTTTCTAACGGAGTTAAAGTTGGCGGATTAGAAAAACCTGTTTTAATGGTTGGACCTTGCTCAGTTGAAAAAGATTATGAAGGACTATTAAAAGTTGCAAAAGCCGCAAAAGAAATGGGTTGCCAATTCCTAAGAGGTGGTGCATTTAAACCAAGAACAAGCCCATATGATTTCCAAGGCTTGGAAGAAAAAGGCCTTCAATATCTTGCAAAAGCAGGAAGGGAAACAGGTTTGTTAGTAGTATCAGAAGTAATGGATACAATGGATATTTCATTATTATGTCAATATGTTGATGTATTACAAGTTGGCGCAAGAAATATGCAAAACTTTAAACTATTAAAAGCTTTAGGAAGAATAAAAAAGCCAGTAATGATTAAAAGAGGTCCTGCGGCAACAATTAAAGAATTACTTTTGGCTGCAGAATATGTTGTTTCAAACGGAAATCCAAACGTAATTCTTTGCGAAAGAGGTGTAAAAGGTTTTGACTCTCAATTTTCAAGAAACGTTTTAGATATAGCTGCAGTACCAATTATAAGAAAAATTTCACACTTGCCTATCATTGTAGATCCATCTCACGGAACAGGAAAAAGATACTTGATTGAACCAATGGGAAAAGCCGCACTCGTTGCAGGCGCTCATGGTCTTATGTATGAAATTCATCATGACCCAGATAATGCTATGTGTGATGGTGCTCAAAGCTTAAATTTAGACCAATTTAAGGAAGTTACAAAATCTTTAAATAAATTAATTGGTCGTATAGATTATGATAATAAAAACAATAAATAGGTATTAAAGATGGCATTAAATTTTCAAGAGTTAATATTAAATTTATCTAAATTTTGGTCAGACAATGGTTGTGTGATTCAGCAACCATATGATATTGAAAAAGGGGCAAGCACAATGAATCCTGCCACTTTTTTACGTGCTTTAGGTCCAGAACCTTTTAATTGCGCAATGGTTGAACCTTGCCGAAGACCAACTGATGCAAGATATGGAGAAAACCCAAATAGATTGGGGCATTATTTTCAATATCAAGTAATTTTAAAACCGAACCCAGACAATGCGCAAGATTTATATTTAAATTCACTAAGTGCAATGGGTATTGATTTAACGAAACATGATGTTCGTTTTGTTGAAGATAACTGGGAATCTCCAACACTAGGTGCAGCAGGAGTAGGTTGGGAAGTTTGGCTTGATGGCATGGAAATAACACAATTTACATATTTCCAACAAGTAGGCGGCTTAGAGGTTAAGCCTGTTGTCCTTGAAATCACTTATGGGCTAGAACGTATTGCAATGTATTTGCAAAATGTCGACAGCGTGTTTGATATCAAATGGAATAACGAGCTGAAATATGGCGACATATATCTTCAAAATGAAATCGAACAATCAAAATACAATTTTGAATATTCAACGGCAGAAAGCTTATTTAAAATGTTTGATTTAGCATCAGACGAAGCAAACAAATGTATGGAAGCAGGAATTGTTCTTCCTGCATATGACTGGGTATTAAAATGTTCACATACATTTAACCTTTTAGATGCTAGAGGTGTAATATCTAAAGACGAAAGAATTAATTTCATAAACAGAGTAAGAACTTTAGCAGCAGGCGTTGCTAAATTATATGTAGAGCAAAGAGAAAAACTAGGTTTTCCTCTTATTAAGAAATAAGGAAGAAGCATGACACAAAACAACGATAGGGATTTTGCGCCTAATTTGGCAGAGAAAATAGAATTAGGAATAGTTTCAAAATTTGTTAAAAATTTAATGACAATAAAAAATCCTGACAATATGATAAAACAAGCCCAAGATGGCGGACTCAAAAAAACACTTGGGGCGTTCGATTTAATAATCCTTGGCGTTGGAGCAATCATTGGCAGTGGCATATTTACAGTTGCAGGCATTGCAGCAATCGAATCAGGTCCTTCATTAGTTGTTTCAATGATTTTAGCATCTTTAGCCTGTGTGTTTAGCGCACTGTGTTATAGCGAATTTGCCGCAATGATTCCTGCTTCAGGCGGAGCCTATACATACACCTATGCAACAATGGGTGAGTTTATGGCTTGGATTGTAGGCTGGGTTTTAATGCTTGAATATCTAGTTGGATATATTGCAGTTGTAAGCGCTTGGAGTGGCTATTTTATGCAATTTATTTCAGGCTTTAGCTTTTTACCTCAATGGATAACAAACCCTCCAGTTTATTTAATTCACGACTACTCAACTGCAGCAAGCGAATTAATCAAACAAGGAATAGACCCAAGTACTGTCATACCAACCTTTTTTGGAATTCCTCTTTGTTTTAATATCCCTGGTTTATTGATAACTTTCTTTATAATTGCAACTTTAGTAAAAGGGATGCAAGAATCTAAAAATATGACAGGAATTTTAGTTGTCATCAAAATTGCAGTTGTCCTTGCTTTTGTAATAACAGGATTTTTCTACATTAAACCAGAAAACTGGACACCTTTTATGCCTAACGGATTTTCAGGAATGTTTGCAAGTGCATTTACAATATTTTTTGCTTACATTGGCTTTGACGCAATTGCAACAGCAGCAGAAGAAACAAAAAATCCACAAAAAAATCTACCAATAGGTATTATTGGCTCTTTAATTATTTGTACCATCTGCTATGTTTTAGTAGCATTAGTTTTAACCGGAATGGTTCCCTTAAATTTAATTGATACACAAGCACCTATTGCAAATGCAATGTCTGCAGTTGGGCAAAACTGGGTTGCTGGCTTTATTTCAATTGGTGCCCTCACTGGTTTAACTTCTGTATTATTGGTTTTAATGCTCGCAGGAACAAGAATTCTATTTTCCATGAGTAGAGATAATTTCCTACCAAAAGTATTCCAAAAAGTTCACCCAAAATTCCAAACTCCACATATACTAACATACATGGTTGGAGCAATATGTATTTTTGGCATGTTATTTTTAGACATTCAAAAAGCAGCTGATTTAGTTAATTTTGGCGCAGTTGCTGCATTTATTGTAGTTTGTGTTGCTGTTTTAATCCTCAGAAAAAAAGAACCAAACAGACATAGACCTTTTAAAGTTCCATTTTGCCCTTGGTTCCCACTTATTGGAATTTTTTGTTGTGGCGGTCTGATGATATATTCTATGTCATTAAAAAAATTATCAACTATACTATTTCTTGTATGGATTGCAATAGGTGTTTTTTGTTATTTATCCTATAGCTACAAACAACAAAGACTTGCACAAAATTCTAGTGCAAATATAAAAGAGGGCGCTGATGTTTAAAAAAGTTATCTCAAATCTTTTAACCAGAAAAAGTGCTCAAGAACTGTTAGATAGAGCAAGAAAAGGTTCCTTAAAGAAAGCCTTAAATGCTTTTGACCTATTTGTAATTGGTATTGGTGCAGTCGTTGGTACAGGAATTTTAACTATTATTGGTACAGCAATTCAAGGAGGTCCAGAAAGCATTGGTGCAGGGCCTGCAATTATTGTTTCAATGGCTCTGGCGGCATTAGCATGCGTATTTAGTGCCTTATGCTATAGCGAGGTTGCTTCCATAATTCCAGTTTCAGGAAGTGTATACACATATTGCTATGCAACACTTGGAGAATTTGCAGCTTGGATTGTTGGTTGGGTGTTAATGCTCAATTATGTAATCGGAAATATTACAGTTGCAAGCTCTTGGTGTGGCTATTTAACACAACTCCTAAAGGGCTTTTCTCAGTATTTACCATCTTTTATAACAAATTGCCCAATATGGTTAAGATCAGACGTTCGTTCAATTTACCATATGTGCGAAAAATATGGCTTAGATGTACATGATAAAATTCCGTTTTTATTTGACAAAATCCCATTCGCTATTAATTTACCAGTCATAGCTTTAACTTTAATCTCTACATTAATTTTAGTTAAAGGTATTAAAGAATCAACAAGGTTTGCAAGCATTATGGTTGGCTTAAATCTATTTATGATAATTTCATTTGTTATTGTTGGTGCTTTTTATGTAAAACCTGAAAACTGGGTACCTTTTGCCCCTAATGGCATATCAGGAATTTTGATGGGAGCATTTATTATCTTTTTTGCCTACATTGGTTTCGATGCTGTTTCAACTGCAGCAGAAGAAACAAAAAATCCACAAAAAGATTTACCTGTTGCAATTTTAGGCACATTGATCTTTTGCACAATTCTATATGTATTAGTAGCCTTGGTTCTAACAGGAATCGTACCTGTTAATCAAATAAATCCCACAGCACCTATTGCAGCTGCACTAGCCTCGATTGATAAAAATTTCTTAGCAGGTTTTATTTCGGTTGCAGCAGTCTGTGCCTTGGCTTCAGTATTCTTGATTTGCCATCTTGCATCAACAAGAATTTTATACGCTATGAGCAGAGATAAATTTTTACCAAAAATACTTCGTTCAATTCATAAAAAACACAGAACGCCACATGTAATGACATGGATTGTAGGACTCGTTATTATTATATGTAGCCTATTTATGGACTTAAATATATCTGCCGAATTATGTAATTATGGCACTTTTACTTCATTCATTGCAATTTGCATAGCAGTAATCATCTTAAGAAAAACCGAACCAACATTAAAAAGACCCTTCAAAGTTCCTTTTGTACCTTTATTTCCAATTTTGGGTGTAATTTCTTGCTTAGGTTTAATGATTCATTCTCTACAACAATTGACCACAAGCACAGTTATGTTCCCTTTATGGATACTAATAGGAATTATTATATATTTCAGCTTTAGCTATAAAAATTTAAGAAACTAATCTTCGCTATTGATTTCAAATGTAGAAACAACATTGCTGGTATTAGGCTCATATGCATTTAATACTTTCTTTGCTTTTTTAATGCTTAAAAGTTGATTAAAAAATTCTTCTTTTATTTTTTTTACAAGTTCAATATTTTCTTTTTCTAATTCAACCAATTTGTTTCTTAAAAGCATGATTTCATCATTCTCTTTAACCTCATTTAGTCTTGGTTTTTCAAAAAAAATGATTTGCCTAATTATATTTTCTTTTTCTTGTATTGCAATATCTACACTATCCCAATCATTAGCTTCAATTAAAGATCTTATATGTGCATTTGATTTAAAAAATTTATCATAAAGCAATTTTAGATGATTATAGTCATTAATGCTCAACATAAAATTTTATTCCTCGTCGTCATCATCTTCATCGTCATCATCATCGTAATCACTATCATCATAGTAATCAACGCTGCTTGAGGCTGCTTCTTGTTGAGCTTCTTTTTGAGCCATTATTATTGCTTGCTCCCAAGTTGCTTTTAAACTTTTTAAATATTTTAAAACTTCGTCAATTGGTTCAACTTGTCGCTTCATGTTGGCTTGAACTAATCTTCGCAAAAAATACTCATATAAGCTAATTAGATTTTCAGCCAATTGTGGAGCAACTTCCCTATCCATAGAGTTGATAAATTCTTGAATAATATTTTGAGCACCAATCAAATTATTATGAATTGCTTCATGCTCCTTGTTTTCCATAGCTATTTTTGCTTTATTTAAAAATTGTATAGCACCGTCATATAACATAATTAAAATCTGCTCTCGAGAAGCTGTTTCAATGCTAGATTTTTGATACTGTTTAACATACTGATTCATTTAAAATTTCCTGTTTATCATGCTACCTTGAGAATTAGATAAAAAACCGACATATGATGACAATTCTTCAGCACTTATTTCTTGAACAATCCTTAATGTAGATTTTTCCATTATTAATATAGTATTCGAATTTTCATCTAACTTCAACATATATTTATTACTATCACTTAAATCATACGTGATTACATCTTCGATTACTTCTTCTTGCTCTTCATCATCAAAATATTGATCAGCTAATTGTTGATCTTCACCATCTTTTTCTTTATCTCTATCAGGATCTACTTTTTGACCGTTAGATAAACCATCAACAATCTTGAGTTCATTACCTAAGTTAAAACGAGCAATATTATTTAGCTCAGACGAATTGTTTTCTGGTGTGACTCTTAATTGATTTATCGAAATACCATCTAAACCCATTTTTACCTCAGTACAATTATATCGCATTTGCTTTTATGGTTAATAAATCAAATAATGTATTTATACTTTAAATACATTTGTATATAATAATCTTGGAGATTATATTATGCAAAAAATTTCGGATTTATACATTCAAAACATCAAAAGTCTACCTATATGGGTCAAACAAGTAATTACAAAAGAAATTTTTGATGATTTAAACAAAAAACTAGAAGAATTTAACGAGCTAGCTGATATTGATTCTCTTTTTCAATATATGCGTCCAAAAGTAACTTTTAAAGGCAAACAGGAACTGCAAGAAAAATCCATGGCACTTTCAGGTGGTTATTATGTATTCTTGCAAGATTTAATTGACGATAACGACATATTTGAAATCACTATTAAAAATAATTGGACTCTGGCAGATAGTGCACGAATTTTTTGTAGATTATATGAATTAGAATTTTTATCAATCCCTGATTATGGTACTAGCAAGACGGTTTCTGTTGCTATGTTTATTGCAGGTAAATTAAAAACAGGCGAATTTCTAAAAAGAATAAATAAAATTTCCACAATACAATTAGAGCAAGCTATACGCTATCAAAAAGAATTAAATGATGAAGGACGCCATATTAAAATGGCAAGTATTTTAATTAAACTTGGCTTTATTACCGACAAAGGATTAGATAGCTTATTGTTATTAAAAGATGAAGCAAAAAAACGCCTTCCTTTAAATATTGGTTTTGCTTCCGTTAAATTACAAAACCCAGAGGAAGAAGCAGGACATATTGAAAGATTGCAAAGAGAGTTAGCTCGGCTTGAAAATGAAAATACAATTATGAAAAAAAGACTTAAAAAACTTTTAAACATAAATGACTAGCGGCTTGTTAACTATTTTTACATTTTTACTTCATTGTAATCATTTATTGATTTTTTTAAGATAAAATTAACATATGGCGAATACGAGTTATACGAATTTAAAAACAAGAGTTCAAAAACAACAAAAGAAAAAAATAAGAAAAATTCGTTTTTATCATTCTTTTTTGACTATTGTTTTACTTCTTTGTGTTATACAAATCGGAAGAAGTGCTTTATTAAATTTAGCTAAGATTGTTTCATATCAAACTAAAATTATTAAAGCTCAAAATTTACATGCTCAAGCAGTTAACAGAAATACTTATTTAAAAAACGAAATACAAAACTTTAATTCTATGAATAAAGTTGAATCTATTGCAAGAAATAACTTGAAAATGGCTGCAAAAGACGAAGTATTAATCATTATAAATCAGCCTGCAATTTCGCAAACAGAACAAAATAAAACACAAAATAATGGTTTCATAAAATTTATGGAAAATTTTTCATCTAAATTTAACAACGAATCAGAATCCGAGAAAATTCTAGACTAATTATTTGATAACCCTTAATGTCTGTTTTGTATTATTAACATGTGCAATAGCTGCCAAGACGAGTTTTCTTCTTTTTAACATGCCTTTCAAAATTAAATCATTGCTATTTAAAAAATTTTTAACTTTATTTACCTTAAACATAATTGCACCATATACCTATATATAACTATAACGGCACATTTTTCAAAAACTTTAATCTTTATTAAATTTTATTAAATAATTTTTTTATAAGTTTTAGTTGTATAATTAAGGTATGATGCAAAAGGTAAGAGTTGTAGGAGCAGGTCTAGCTGGATCAGAGGCAGCTATTTATTTAGCCCAAAAAGGATATCAAGTAGATTTAATTGAAATGCGCCCAAAATACACTACAGGCGCTCACACAACAGTATATCCGGCAGAATTGGTATGTTCAAATAGTTTAGGTTCATTGGATTTATTATCAGCTTCAGGTCTTTTAAAAGAGGAAGCAATTACTCTGGGTTCAACTCTCTTTAAAATAGCAAAAAAATGTTCAGTGCCATCCGGAAATTCTCTTTCTATTGATAGATTTGGCTTTTGCGAAGAAGTTAAAAAAATAATAGATTCATACGAAAACATTAACCAAATCAATGAGAAATACGAAAAAATAGATTCTAACATTCCAACCATCATTGCTACAGGCCCTTTAAGCGCATCTGAACTTGCAAATAATGTGAAAGAAGAATTTGGCAAAGAAAATTTTCATTTCTTTGATGCAATAGCGCCAATTGTCGAAAAAGACTCAATCGACTTCAATAAAGCTTTTTGGGCATCAAGATGGGATAAAGGAAGCGCGGATTTTATAAACTGTCCAATGAATAAAGATGAATACGAAAAGTTTTACAAAATCCTAACAACAGCACAACGTGCACCATTACACGATTTTGAAGCTGGGTATTTTGAAGGATGTATGCCAATCGAAGTAATGGCGTCAAGAGGTATAGATACTCTACGTTTTGGCCCAATGAAACCTGTAGGCTTGTTTGACAAAAGAATTCCTACGGAATTCAAAAAAAACCAGTTTTATGCTGTAGTTCAACTTAGACAAGATGATAAACTAGCAAATTTATATAATTTAGTTGGCTTTCAAACAAACTTAAAATGGGGTGAGCAAAAACGCTTGATTCAATCTATACCAGGATTGGAAAACGCTTCAATAGTAAGATACGGGGTAATGCATGCAAACACGTTCATCAATTCACCTGAAATATTAAAAAAGACCCTTCAAACCAAAAAATATGAAAACATATTTTTTGCAGGACAATTAACTGGAGTTGAAGGTTATTGCGAAAGCATTTCTACTGGTTTATTTGCCGCAATTAATTTGGATAGATATATCCAAAACAAATCCTTAATAGAACTCGACAATCAAACAATGCTGGGAGCCTTAATTGATTATATAACATATCAAGGACATAAAAAGCTTCAGCCAATTAACTCTAATTGGGGGATTATAAAAGAAGTTGAGGGTGATAAAAAGAAATTAAAAAAAGATAAAAATTTAAAAAACCAACTGCGCTCAAATAGAGCCCTAGAAGAAATAGTGAAAATTAAAAGATTAATAGAGGATTAAAATGAGATTTTTAACTAAAAATATTAAAGAAAATACATCTGATATTATTATAACTTTTATATATGAAAACCAAAAAACATCAAGCGAGCTCTTCGAATATTTAAATGAACTCTCAAATGGAGAATTAGCAAAACAAATATTTGAATTTAAAACCATCAAAGGGTCGTTATGCGAAACTTTTAAATATTCAATAAACAAATCTAAAAAAGTTATCGTTGCGGGATTAGGTAAAAAAGAGTGTTTAACAAGACAAAAATTTTCACAAGTGGTTGCAAGTGCAGCGCGCTGTACTAAAAACATAGTTGGCGCAAAATCATTAGGGTTTGAATTAATTGAAAACAAAAACAAATGCAGTTGTGAATTTTCGGATTTTTCAAAAAGCGAAGCAGCTAGAATAATTTTTACATCAGCAAGAATTGGCTTATATGAATTCAACAAATATTTAAGCGACAAAAAAGAAACAATTGAGTCAATTGTTTTAATTGATAATGAAATAACATCTGAAATTGAATATGGCGCCCAAGTTGGTGCATATACTTCTTTTGCAATGAAATTTGCAAAAGATTTAATCAATGAATCAGCACAAATTGTAACACCCGAATATATAGCATGCCTTGCGCAAGAAATTGCAAAAGAACACAAGCTTGAAGCAAAAATATTCAATTTATCACAAATCCAAGAACAAGGCATGAATGCATTTTTAGCTGTTGGACAGGGAAGTACAAACGAACCAAAATTTATTCATTTAACCTATAGGCCAAAAAATGGAAAAATAAGAAAAAAAATAGCATTAATAGGTAAGGGAATAACATTTGATTCCGGTGGTTTGGATATTAAACCCGCCACATCTATGTTAACAATGAAAACTGATATGTCTGGCACTGCAAGCGTCTTGGGCGTTATTCAGGCAATTGCAAAAATTCAACCCGAAATTGAATTGCATGTAATTAGTGCTTTGTGTGAAAATATGCCATCTGGAAAAGCTTATAAACAAGGCGACGTGTTAGTTGCAAAAAACGGGAAAACAATAGAAGTTGATAACACCGATGCAGAAGGCAGAATAACTTTAGCAGATGCGCTATGCTATGCTGACACTTTGGAAGTTGACGAAGTTATCGACATTGCAACCCTTACAGGTGCTGTTATTGTCTCATTAGGGCATAATATAACAGGAGTTATGGGGAATAATCAAAAGCAAATTGATAAATTTATCGAAATTTCCAAATTAAGTTGTGAAAACACTTGGCAAATGCCAATATTAGAAGAAATGAAAGATAATTTAAAATCAGAAATTGCAGACATGAAAAATACAGGTGGCAGAAACGCAGGAACATCAACTGCAGCTTGGTTTTTATCCAACTTTACAAAGTCAAATTCTTGGCTTCATTTAGATATTGCCGGCACCGCAGCACCCGAAAAATCAAACAAAGAAACACTTGGAGGCCCAACTGGTGTTATGATTAGAACGTTAATTAATTATTTGATATCGTAATCAAAACAAGAATTAAGAAAGCGAGGAAAAATGAAAAAATTATTCACACTTTTTGCACTTTTAGCCATTCTTTCATTATCAGTTCCTGCAATGGCTGGAACACATGGCAGAGATGGCAAAATCTCCGGAAGAAGTGTTGGTGCAGCGGTTTGCTCATTATTAGTATGGCCTGGTATTGGACAAGCAATTAATGAACAATCAACAGAAAAAAATGTTACTCATGCTGTTTTAGGCTTAACAGGCATTTTTAGACTATGGTCATTCTATGACGCTTTAATTGACCGTGATGGCGGCGTTTGGCACAATAGAATATAATTTTATCTGATAAAACAATCGCGACAGTCAATTCTGTTGCGATTTTTTATAAAATAATCTATAAATTAATACAAAAAAAGCCGAAACTTACGTATCGGCTTTTTAAATATTTATATTAACAACTACTCTTGCGAACCAGCTTTTGAAATGATTTCTTTTTCAATATTTGCTGGAACTTGTTCGTAGCATTTAAATTCCATAGAGAATGTTCCACGTCCTTGAGTATTTGAACGTAGGTCTGTAGCGTAGCCAAACATGTTAGCAAGAGGTACGATACCACGAACAATAACGTTGCCAGTGTTACCAACAGGTTCTTGGCCTTCAACTCTACCACGACGTCTTGAAATATCGCCGATAATAGTACCAGTAAATTCATCTGGAATTTCAATTTCAACTTTCATCATTGGCTCAAGAATGCATGGTTGAGCTTTTTTGGTACCTTCTTTAATTGCCATAGAACCAGCGATTTTAAATGCCATTTCAGAAGAGTCAACTTCGTGGAATGAGCCATCGTAAAGTTCAACTTTAACGTCAATCATTGGATATCCAGCCAAGATACCGCCTTCAAGAGCTTCTTCCATACCACGTCTAGCTGGTTCGATATATTCTTTAGGAATAGCACCACCAACGATTTTGTTTTCAAATACAAAACCTTCGTTTTCACCAGCTGGGCTGATTTTAATTTTAACGTGACCGTATTGACCTTTACCACCTGATTGACGGATGAATTTAGAATCTTGATCAGCATTACCACGGATAGTTTCACGGTAAGCTACTTGTGGTTTACCAATATTAGCTTCAACTTTGAATTCTCTAAGCATACGGTCAACAATAATATCTAAGTGTAATTCACCCATACCAGAAATGATTGTTTGACCAGTTTCAGCGTCAGATTTAACTCTGAAAGATGGATCTTCTTCAGCAAGTTTTTGAAGAGCGATACCCATTTTATCTTGGTCAGCTTTTGTTTTTGGTTCAATAGCAACAGAGATAACTGGTTCCGGGAAGCTCATTTTTTCAAGGATGATTGGAGCTTTTTCATCACAAAGTGTATCACCTGTTGTTGTGTCTTTTAAACCTACTGCTGCACAAATGTCACCAGCGAAAATTTCATTTTCTTCAATACGTTGATCAGCATACATACGAACTAAACGAGAAATTCTTTCTTTTTTGCCGTTTGTAGCATTTAATACATAAGAACCAGAAGCGATTGAACCAGAGTATATTCTCATAAATGTTAAACGACCAACAAATGGGTCTGTCATAACTTTGAACGCTAAAGCTGAGAATGGTTCATCATCAGAAGAATGTCTTTCTGTTTTTGATCCATCTTCTAGTTCACCTTCAATAGCTTTTACATCAACTGGAGAAGGCATATACCAAACAACGTTGTCTAATAATAATTGAACACCTTTGTTTTTGAATGCTGTACCACAGTTAACAGGAACGATTTTATTATCACAAACTGCTTTTCTTAAGCCTTTTCTCAATTCTTCAACTGTAATTGTTGATGGATCTTCGAAGAATTTTTCCATTAATTCATCGTCTTCACCAGCAATAGCTTCAACCATTTCATCTCTATATTGTTGAGCTTTTTCAACTAAATCAGCTGGAATATCAGTAACTTGAATATCTGTACCAAGATCATTTGTATAGATATGAGCTTTCATTTCAAACAAATCAACGATACCTTTGAAATTGTCTTCAGCTCCGATTGGAAGTTGAATTGGAATAGCATTTGCATTTAATCTATTTCTTAATTGATCAACTACACGGTAGAAATCTGCACCAGTTCTATCCATTTTGTTAACAAATACCATACGAGGTACTTCGTATCTATTAGCTTGTCTCCAAACTGTTTCAGATTGAGATTGAACACCACCAACCGCACAGAAAACGGCAACAACGCCATCTAATACACGCAATGAACGTTCAACTTCGATTGTGAAGTCAACGTGGCCAGGAGTATCGATGATATTGATTTGGTGATTTTTCCAAGAAGCAGTAACAGCTGCTGATTGGATTGTAATACCTCTTTCTCTTTCTTGTTCCATAAAGTCAGTTACAGCAGCACCTTCGTGTGTTTCACCGATTTTGTGAGTTTTTCCTGTATAGAACAAAATACGCTCTGTGGTAGTTGTTTTACCAGCGTCAATGTGCGCTGCAATACCAATATTGCGAATTTTTTCCAATGGAGTTTTTCTTGGCATATTTTCTTTCCTTATTTAAATAGTATCCATTATTATATTCTAATTTTCACATAAACATAGCCTAAAGCAAGAATTTTAACGCTATATTTTTTCATATGTTACAAATATCCAGCCATTAACAACATTTTTAGCAAGCCACATTGTATTTTTATTAAAATTTTCATTTTCATATACCATTTTCCATTTATTAAATACAAAAGGACTATATTGTTGCACATTAATAATTTTGAAATTGTCATCTATTAACTCGATTAAATATTGATATGAATAGCTCATGATAATATCTTCCATCGTCATAATTGAAAACAAGTTTTCATTTTCTTCCTTTAATAAAGAAAAAAATCGTGAATCGGTAAGATGATAATTATAATCATTTCTAGATAACTTATCGATAATATATTTTTCATTTGCAATAAAAGAATTTTCATCAGAGTTCATAATAAAAATCATTTTTTCGCCTTTTTTAATTTTTGAAAATATATTTGCATTAACATAATTTTTAAATTCTGTTTTTTTTAGATTATTTAGAATTACTTTTGCAA
Organism: Candidatus Gastranaerophilales bacterium; assembly: GCA_017560095.1. Taxonomy (GTDB): domain Bacteria; phylum Cyanobacteriota; class Vampirovibrionia; order Gastranaerophilales; family Gastranaerophilaceae; genus RUG14156. The sequence goes on along the minus strand of JAFYOU010000027.1, from coordinate 27,627 downwards.
AAACTTTATCAATATTTTTTTTATTTGCCTTATTTACAACTTCATTTCCATAAATTAATCTAATAAATTTCTTATCATGACTAGCTCCCATTTGCTCATTATCAAAATGATACAGATTCTTATTATTAAAATATTCCTTTAAAAATCTTCCACCAACCGTTACTATTACAGGAGTTTTATCGTCAATATTTTTAATATATTTGATTGGACAATCAAAAAGCTTTATTTTTTCAGGACTTCTGTTTGATAAAGGATAAACATTTGGAATAACGAGCTGAGCAATTACAAAATACGATAAAACAAAAACTCTTACTTTGTTGCTTCGAATAAGATCAATTCCGCACCCCACAAGAAAAATAAATAAAATTCCAAAAGGAAAAACATAAAGCGAAATTGAACCAGATATTTCAATACAAACAAGAATTGAAAAAAATATTAAATATGACAAAGCAACACAAAAAACAGGTTTTAAAATACGATTTTTTGCTGTTTTTAAACACAATATTATTGAAAGCACAACAGGTATAAAAGATAGGAAAACAAAAGGAATTAATGATAACCAATCAATTGTTTGATATTTTATAAAATCTTTAGCAACTTTTAAGATAAGAGAGTTAGCTTCAATTGTTTCAAGAGGTGCACTAAAATTCAATAAAGGAGAAACATAATCATTAAATATTCCATAAAGCGAAAACAACGAAAAAGAAGGATAAGCCCCGTGGGGACTAATTATATTTGACAGGGCATATTTTGATTGAATAAATAAAATTGGTAAATATAAAACAAACCCCAAAAAAGAAATTAAAAATAATTTTAAAGAATTAGTATCAATTCTTCTTTTTTTTAATAAAAATATTATAAAACATTCAATCCCAACAAAAACAAAGCCAAAAGTATTGCTCAAACAAAATAAAGCATTTAAAATGGCGAGTTTAATATATCCTTTTTCTTTTATTAAAACTTTAATAAAATATAAAAGAATTAAAGACAAAATTAAAAAACAAAGACAATAAAATTTTACAAAACTAACAACTGAAATATGCATATGATTCACAGCTAACAAAGCTGCAAGCGCATACCCCAATTTTTTATCTTTCAAAAGAAGACCAATTCTATAAAAAACAAAAATATTAAAAACAGAAATTAAAAGATTCAATATTCTTAAATAAATCCACTCATTATCTAAATTAACAAAAGGACGTATCAAAAGATAATAAAAAGGAGCATGGTAATCTAAATTTGCTATGTTGTTTAACAAATTAAAAAAATTATTGCTTTTAGCTAAACTAACAATTGCTAATTCATCAAATATATAACCTTCGGCAAATATATCAATATTAAATCTTAAAAAAAAGCCAAGAAAAATAATCAATATTAATACATAATTTTTTTTCAAAAAATCCATAAAAAAATTTTAACAAATATTATCCTGAAAGCTAGTATTTAATATTTTTTCATACATATATTGGTTTTACTTTTTTAAAAAAATTATTAAACTACTGGTAAAATACATAAAAGAGGTATTACATTATGGCAAATTTACTGGGAACTAGTTTATTTACAGGCGCAATTTCTGGACTTAATTCAAACTATCTCTTGCTATTAAATGGCAAAGATAGCTTAACTATGGAAAGCATATTAAATCCCGAAAACGAATCAATTCGCTACACGGTTAACCAAACTTTCAGAAGTTATATGATGACCAATTTCAACCAAATTGATATGGATGGAGATGGAAAACTTAACGTTTCAGATATAAATAATTATGTCACAAAATTAAAAACACAAGGGATGACCTACAATGAGCTATCTCAACTTTGTGCTAATGGTAGTTCTTCTATGTCAAGTTTACTGGACACAGTGCTATCAAATTTTACCCAAATTGACACAAATCATGATGGCAGAATAACCCAAGGTGAAATTAATGCATATAGAATAAATGAACAAATAAAAGATGTAAAAAATAAATACCCAAAAATTAATCCAACACAAATGTCAATGTTTTATGAATCAAAAGTTGATTCGCCAGATTCAACATCATCTAAAGAAGATAAAGTATTTAACACGTAAACGGGGCTAGCCCCGTTTTTTAATATGTGCAATACGAATTCAAAATTCTTTACATAATTATAAAAATTATGTTTTATAATCAATATATGAAAAAAATAATAATTATTTCCGGAAAACAATATAGCGGCAAAGATACTTTAGCTAAAATTTTATTAGAAAAATTACCTAATTATAAAAGAGTCGGAATAGGTGATGCTATTAAAATTGAATATGGAAAGAAAAATAATTTAACTTTTGAAGAAATAGAATCTCAAAAACATTTGTATCGAGCAGATTTAATTAAATTGGGCAATTGGGGTCGTAATATAGATTGTGATTATTGGCTAAAAAGTTTGGCCGATATGAATAATATCATTGTTCCAGATGTTAGGGTCGAACACGAACTGGACTTTTTTAAGAAAATGGGCGCTTTTTTAATTAGGGTAGAATCCTCCGTAGAAAATCGTGCAAAACGGGGCGTATTAACTAGCACTGATGACGATACCGAAACAGCACTTGATAATTATTTAAATTGGAATGTTGTTGTTGAAAATAATTCAGATTACCAATCGCTTGTTAACAAAGCAGACATGATAATTCAAAAATTTTTCGATTTTTTAAACTCTTAATTTATTAAATTTGGATTACGGAATCTTCAATTTCTTTGCTTATTTGTTCTTTAACAACATCAAATTCAGCTCTCATTGCTTCTAATTGAGCCTCAACAGTTGTTTGTTCTTGTTGAATTTCGGCTTCTTTATCCGCACATTCTTCTTCAAGCATTGCTAATTGATCATCATACTCTTCAGATATTTGCATTTTTGAAGCTTCATAGTCTTCTCTTGCGGACTGGTATTCCATATACCAATCATTATATTCCTCACTTTGGATGTCACTTGGTCTATTTTTTCTTATTTCATCATATTTGTCTTTTATTAGTTTTAAATCAGCAGCACGGTTATTTTTAATAATAGATTGCTCGTAAGCAGAAGAACGTTGCATACTTCTTAATGAACGACTCAATTCTAAATCGCGCATTTGAAGGTTGCTCATTGCGAGCCTTAATGATTGTTTTCTTGCTGCTAATGTTACCCAGCCCATTATTAATACCTTTATGCTTAATAATCACTTTGGATGCTACGACCCTTGCATCCATATATATAAAGTATATATTTAATGCATAAATTCAAAGGTAAAAAAAATTGTTACAATTCGCAACAAATACCAAAAATAAGCAATACTACTCAGTAAAATTATTGGTAATTAAATTAATATATTCAACCATATGAGCAAAATATTCTAAATCACATTCACCATTTATAATTATTTCACAATCTTTTTTGCGTGGTTGAAGATATTTACTTCCTGCAGTTTTAATATAGTTCCAATGTTTAAACGCATTTTCGCTATCTTGATTTCTTGAAATTGCTCTGTTTAAAAATCTTCTTTTTCTCTCTTGTTCATCTAAATCAATATATATTTTAATATCAAACACATCTTGTATTTCTTTATATACAGAACACATGCCTTCAACAATGATTATTTTTTTTGATTTAACAAGAATTGATTCTGGTTTTGAAACCCCAGTTCCATTAACCAAATACTCAGGGGTTAAAACATCAAATCCTTTTTGAAGCTTTAAAATATCCTCTCTTAATAAATCCAAATAAAAATTTTTCGGAGAATCAACATCATACCCAGAATCTCTAAGTAAATCAAAATTACCATGAATTTTAATTAGCTCAGAAATATCATTAAAATAATTGTCAGCTGTCAGAATCGATACTGGAAGGTTTAATTCCTCAATACATCTTGCAATTTGTTTGCAAATAGTAGATTTGCCACTTGCTGACTCCCCACTTAAAGCAATCAATATTCTATCATTAGGTCTATCAATTAATCTATTTGTAAAATTTTCGATAAAATCACTTTTATAATCAATAATAACTTGTTTATCCGATTTTTTATCGTGATTAATAATTTGTTTAAATTTTGTTTGAAGATAAAACGCAAGAAGCGCCCTGCCAGACCTTGTTTGACAATTTGGCTTTTGAATTTTTTCTTTCGTTTGATTTTCTAATAAATTTTTAACTAGGGTATCCATTGTACTTTATATAATATTTCTAAATATTTTTATTTGCTAGTTTATCCATCAATATTAAAATTGTGTTACGAATTTCTTGAAAAGTTTTATTTAATATATCATTCTTTGCAATAAATATTAAACTTTGATAATTACTCAACTCGACTAATTCATTATTTTTCAACATCAAACGAATATTTTCTCGCATTAATCTTTTAATTTTGTTTCTTTTTACAGCTCGTTTGTGAACTTTTTTAGAAACAACAAAACCTACCCTGGTGGGGCAGTTTTTGTCTGTTTTTATTTTTCCAACATACGCTACAATTAAATCTGTACTAATGATATTTTTATTATTATATGTTGCAACGTATGAACGCCTGCTTTTTAGCCTCTGTTCTTGCTTAAGCACGATTCTTAGCTGTAATTGCTACTTGATGACGACCTTTTGCACGTCTTGCATTAATTACACGTCTACCATTTTTAGTAGCCATTCTAGCTCTAAAACCACTAACGTTTTGTCTTTTTCTTTTAGTACCTTCCAAAGTACGACGCATTTTATTATCTCCTTGTGATTAAGTTTTTATAAGTTTTTGACATTATCTTAATGTCAGTATTTACTATAGTATATTAGACAAAATGAGGTGTCAAGATTATGAACGCATTTAGTAAAGATGATGTTAAGTTGGGTGTAATTGGTTGCGGTAAAATGGCAAGCGCCATCCTGGGTGGCGTTGCCAAACATAAATTTTTAAACCCAGAAGATATTTATGTTTATGACATTAATATGGAAGCTTCAGGAACATTATGCCGAGAATATGGCTTTAAAGAAGCTTTTTCAATTAAAGATTTAACACAAAATGTTGATGTAATTTTGCTTGCTGTTAAACCATTTATTATAAGTGAAGTTTTATCAGAATTAAAAGAATACTATAAAAATCAATTGGTTTTATCGATTTTAGCAGGTGTTAAAATAAAAAAATATCAAGAATTCATTGAAAACGCAAGAATAATAAGAATCATGCCAAATACTCCAGCACTTGTTAATGAAGGAGCTAGTGCAATTTGTGCCAATTCAAACATTAACAATGATGAATTAGATTTTGCATTTAATTTAATGTCTAATTGCGGAAAGGTTATCAAAACCACGGAAGATAAAATCGATATAATTACAGCACTATCAGGCTCAGGTCCAGCTTTTTATTTTAAAATTATTGAATTAATGGCACAAAGCGCAATGAAACTTGGGCTAGATAAAAATGAAGCACTGCTTTTATCTACTCAAACTGCCCTAGGTTCAGCAAAAATGATTTTTGAAAACGATTTTGATATTGAACAATTAATTAAAAATGTAACAACGCCCGGTGGGTGCACGGAAGTTGGTAATGAACTTTTGGCTGATTCAATGATAGCAGATATTTTTGATAAATTGGTCTTTGAAACTATGTTAAAAGCCAAAGAATTAGGTTAATATTGTATTGTGAAATACAATAAATTTAAAATAAATTCAAATATGCCACCTTCAGGTGATCAACCTAAAGCAATCAATGCTTTAGTTGATGGCTTGTGCAATGGTACGGAATCTCAGACGTTACTTGGAGTAACAGGTTCCGGTAAAACCTTTACAATAGCAAATGTTATTGAAAAAGTCCAAAAGCCAACTCTTGTAATTGCGCATAACAAAACACTTGCTGCACAATTATATAATGAATTTAAAGAGCTTTTTCCTGATAATGCAGTTGAATATTTTATTTCTTATTACGATTATTATCAACCTGAAGCATATATTCCAAGAACAGATACATATATTGAAAAATCTGCAACAATAAATGATGAAATAGATAGATTAAGACATAATACAACAAGAAGTTTGTACGAACGAAATGACGTAATTGTTGTCGCTTCTGTTTCTTGTATATATGGGTTAGGTTTGCCTGAAAATTATTTCAAAGGAACAGTTACTCTTGTTGTTGGACAAGAAATTTCAAGAAAAGATTTATTAACCTACCTTGTTGGAGTTCATTACGAAAGAAATGATATTGAATTAAAACGCTCAACTTTTAGAGCTCGTGGCGATGTCATAGAGATTATGCCAAGTTATGAAAAAGTAATTAATCGAATTTCATTCTTTGGAGATGAAATAGAATCCATTACAAGAATCGATGCAGTTAGTGGAGAAATATTAGAAAAACCTTCTGAAATTGTAATTTATCCTGCTGTTCATTATTTATCATACGATGAAGAAATTGATGAAACTATTGATTTAATTAGAACTGAGCTTAACAATCGATTGATTGAATTAAAAAATGAAAATAAAATTGTAGAAGCTCAAAGACTTTCCCAGCGCGTTAATTACGATATTGAAATGATTAAAGAAATGGGCTATTGCTCAGGAATTGAAAATTATTCCAGAATTATTGAAAGACGAAAAGAAGGCACACCCCCTGCAACATTATTAGATTATTTTGGAGACGATTTTTTAGTTGTTATTGATGAATCTCACGTAACAATTCCACAATTAAAAGGGATGTTTTTTGGAGATAGAGCAAGAAAAGACACCTTAGTTGATTTTGGCTTTAGGTTACCTTGCGCGCGTGATAATCGTCCTTTAACCTTTGATGAATTTTGGGGAAAGATTAATCAAAAAATATTTATTTCTGCAACACCAGCTGATTTTGAAAAAAAAGAATCCGCTCAAATTGTCGAACAAATTATCCGACCAACAGGACTATTAGACCCAGAAATTGAAGTTAAACCAACAATTGGACAAGTTCAAGATTTAATTGGTGAAATCAATAAAGTAATTGAAAAGAAAGATAGAGTCTTAATAACAACTTTAACCAAAAAAATGGCAGAAGAATTATCAACTTATTTAGCTAATCAAGGGCTGAAGGTTAGATATCTGCATTCTGAAGTAAAATCATTAGAAAGAGTTGAAATATTACGCGATTTAAGACTAGGTGAATTTGATATTCTAGTTGGCGTTAATCTTTTAAGGGAAGGATTAGATATTCCCGAGGTTTCTCTTGTGGCTATTATGGATGCAGATAAAGAAGGGTTTTTAAGATGTGAAACCTCCTTAATCCAAACAATTGGAAGAAGTGCAAGAAACGCTAATGGCAGAGTTATTATGTATGCCGATAAAATTACAGATTCAATGCATGTTGCAATTGAAGAAACTAAACGTAGACGAACTCTTCAAATTGAATATAACAAAAAACATAACATCACACCTAAAACAATTAAAAAAACAATTCAAAACAACTTACTCTCTTTAGTTCAAAATTATAGAAGTATAGAAGACGTTATAGCAGAACAAATGGTTGAATTGAATGTTCAAACAAAAGATTTACCAAAACTTTTAAAACAACTTGAAAAAGACATGCACAAAGCCGCCAAATTGCTTGATTTTGAACGTGCAATTCAATTGAGAGATGAAATTAAAAAAATTAAGAGTTTAATCGATTAAGCGATTCCAGCCTTTAACAGATCATGAATATGTATTACACCAACCGCTTTATTATCTTCAACTACAAAAAGATTTGTAATTTTCTTTTCATTTAATATTTTAATTGCTTCTGAGGCAAACATTTCGGGATGAGCTGTAAATGGATTTTTCGTCATAATATCATATGCTTTTGCATTTTTTAAATCAGCATTCAAACATCTTCTCAAATCACCATCTGTAAACATTCCACAAAAAATGTTGTTTTCATCAACAAAACCAACACAACCAAGTCTTTTTGAAGTCATTTCTATAATTATTTCATTAATTGATGCATCTGTTTTTAAAATTGGCATTTCATCATCTTTGTGCATCATGTCTTTCACTTTTTGAAGAATTGAACCAAGCTTACCCCCGGGATGTCTTTGATTAAATTGAACTTTTGAAAAACCACGTCTTTCAATCATTGCAACTGTCAAAATATCACCCAAAACTAACGTTGCAGTGGTTGAAGATGTAGGGGCAAGCCCCAAAGGGCATGCTTCTTTTGATAAAGGTAATCTAAGTACTATGTCACCAGCTTTTCCTAAAGAACTTTCTGGATTTTTCGTAATAGAAATCAATTTAATTCCGAATCTTTTCGAATAATTCAATATATCAATCAATTCTCTTGACTCACCACTATTTGAAATAGCAATAATCAAATCGTTATCTGTTACCATCCCAAGGTCACCATGACTTGCCTCTGCAGGGTGCATAAAAAAGGATGGTGTGCCGGTTGATGCTAAAGAAGCTGCAATCTTTTTACCGATATGACCAGATTTACCCATCCCTGTAATAATGACTCTACCTTGAGTTTGTTCAATCATATCTAGGGCTTTAGATAAATTCTCATCCAATAGCTCTTTAAGTTCATTCAATGCTTCAATTTCAACATCTATTGTTTGAACAGCATTTAAAATATCTGAATTTTGCAATTTATTTATCATGACAACCTCAAATAAGTTATAATCTATATAAATTGTATATTAAATATCAAAATGTGTTAAGATTGTTTTAAAAATTAACAATTTTTTTAGTTCATAAGTTTTTATTAAATTATAGTAGGAAAGTTGTTGTCAATTAATGATTCAAGAAATTAAATTAAGTCAGCCATACAATATTAAAAATCAGGCAATTAACAAAAACAATTGCTCTTTTACGGCTAATTCAACATCGCCAGCAATAAAACAACAACCTCTACTTTTGGGCCCAATTAACAACAATTTACAAGTAAGAACAGCTCTAAGCGACATTGAAAAGAAAAAATATTTATATCTTTTAGACTGTTTAAAAAATGTACAAAAAAGCCCAAATTCACCAGATTTAGCCCCCTTTGGGCAATTAGATTTATTATTAAGAAATGGAAAACTTCTTTCAAAATCTAATCATGATAACTCAACAACTTTAGATAACCTATATTTAATGGCTACCACAGAACGAGCTCAAGGTTTAGATAAAATTTCTTTATTAACATCTACATTGGATTTATTATGTAATCCAAGATTTGCTACCCAAACTTTTGGAGATATTCCAGATGATATAAAATCTCAAGCTTTAAATAAACTGCCAAGTGATAATCCTGTCAAATTCAATCCAGAATCACTAAATGTAATAACATCTGGAACTTGCGCAGCTGCATCAATAGAAGTCAACATGGCAGATAAATATCCAGCTGAATTTACGCGTTGGATTAATGGCTTATCTTCCAAAGATATGAATGTTGCGCTAAATGTAAATTTAAAATCAATCTGTAAAAATCCATTAGAAGCACTAGAAATCATAAAATTATTAAAAGCAAACAAAAATAGTGGCGACTTAAATCAAGCAAAAATCAAAGTTGATTTGGATGCTGGAGCGGTTGTTCGCGCACATACTCAAACAAAGCATTGGAACGAAGGGGAAAGAAGCGTAGTTGACGTTTTAATTCAAAGCGCAATTATGAAATTGGGCTCACAAAACACATATGATTCATTAACAGATACTCGTGCTGGCGACTTCAATTCAAACCCTCAAGGCTTAATTGAGCTTGAAAAAACATTTGTTGAATCATTAATCAAAAACAAAGAAATTACTTCACTTGTATATCATAAAATTGATGACGAACAAAATTTAATAGGCTATAATTGTTCGCTAGATAAAATTTCAAAACATATTACCGATACTATTGATTCAGGCGATGACGTCATTTTGGGTTATGTTTTAACAAATGAAACAGCAGGTATTACTACACATAAAAAATACAATCCAGATGTTGATGGAGCAGCAAATAAAGTTATAAATGGACATGAAATAACTGTTGTGGATTATTATAAAGACGAACAAGGAAAAATTATCTTTGTATGTGTAGATACAGATGATAATAGCCCAGATTTAGTTCAATATAGCGCAGATTGGTTATTACCAAAAATTCATCACGCAGGATACCCTGCTCATCTTGTTAGGGCAGACGAAAAAGAAATAATGAAACAGTTAGCTGCTTAGTTTCGCAAAAGATTGAATAAAGGTAAAATAAAAAGGCGACACCCAGATTCGAACTGGGGGATAAGAGCTTTGCAGGCTCCTGCCTTACCACTTGGCCATGTCGCCTTGACCTTATTCTATGGTATTAGATAAATGTTTTTTGTCAAGTCACAAAATAAGCATCTTAATAAAGATTCCCTAGCAGAAACTTTGAATTATTATTCTTACCAGACTTGATGAAAATTATTTACTTCTTATATCAACAACAATAACCAATAATGTTATAAATAAATAAATAAATAAATAAACCGCAGTTCTTAGTGCAAAATAAAAAAACTCCTTTGCAGGAGTTTTAAATGGTGCCCTGGGCCAGACTTGAACTGGCACGAAGTTATTAGCCTCATCGGATTTTAAGTCCGACGTGTCTACCGATTCCACCACCAGGGCGAATATTAAATTATCAATGCTCTCTAAGTGAGTGCTTGTTTATATTACAATAAAAAAATTTAATTGTCTAGTTATTTTTTTTCTAAAATTTTATTCATAGCATCAACCATCTCGTCAACATCGATTCCATGAACTTTTGCACCGGCTTCCAGATTTTCAAATCTTGCAGCAGCACATCCAATGCAACCCATGCCATATCCCGCAAAAACTTCTAATGTTTCTGGATACTTAGTTACAATATCCATAATTCCCATATCTTTTGTAATTTTTGTCATTTTCTTGCCTTTTCAATTTGATTTTTATAAATTTTACATTAATAAAATACCATGGAAAATAAAAATAATACAACTTTTTATTCAATTGGCTTAGCATCAATCAAACAAAAAGAATTAAGAAAAAACTATGCCTTTAATCCAAAAAAATGGTCTTTATTGATCAGATTCAAAATTCTTTTTGAGTAATTTTTCAAAGTCAGAAGGTTTAATATCTTGAATAAAATTCTTGAACTCAGCTGCTTCTTGTTCATCTTTTTCAATATCAGTTGAAACCATACCTGCTGCTAATACGTTTGAAGTAACATATATTGGAACATCTGCCCGAAGCGCAATTGCAATCGCATCAGATGGACGAGAATCAATCTCAATTTCTTTTTGCAATTCCGAATTAAACATAACAACAGAAGCAAAATACGTTGCATCATCAACGTCATTTATTTCAACTCTGACTATTTTAAAACAGGTTTTTTCAGATATTTGTAAAAATAAATCGTGCGTCATAGGGCGAGTAGATGGAATATTTTCAATTTTTCTAATTATTGCACTTGCTTCAGCCGAACCTATCCAAATAGGTAAAGCTTTTCTATTATCTTTATCATTTAAAACAACAATGGGTGAGCCCGTACGAGTATCTAAGGCTATACCCATTACTCTCATTTCAATCATACAAATCTCCTTTAATTCGAAAATTATAGCATTAATATTTAAAATAATTTACAAATATTTAGACTATTTTTTAAAGAATTATTATATAATGTAATTTGGAAAAAGAGGAGAACATACATGAAAAATGTAAATTTGTTATCTTTTTTAGATCAAAGAACAAAAGAGATGGAAAATAATGTAGCCCTTGGAACAAGAACAAATCTTGGCTGGGCTGAACTAACCTATAAAGGATTAAGTATTTTATCAAGAAAAATTGGAAGCTATTTAATAGGTTCAGGAATGAATAAAGGTGATAAAGTCGCAATTTTATCAGAATCAATGCCTGAATTTGGAGCAGCAATTTTTGGCTCAGTATTAGCAGGAATGACAATCGTTCCTCTAGATATAAAATTAACAATTCATGAATACGAGCACATTTTAACCGATTGCCTTCCAAGAGCAATATTGACATCAGAAACATACTTAGAAAAAGCAAAAAATATAAAAGAATTAATACCATCAATTGAACAAATCGTCATAATTGATGGCAAAAAACCAGAAGCAGAATACCCAAATCTTTACGCTTTAGAAACAAAAGAATGTAAATGGAGACATAAAAGACTTGATGAAACAGCTATAATTTGCTATACATCAGGAACAACTGGAAACCCAAAAGGCGTTGAAATTACATATAGAAATATGCTAAGTCAAGTTATGGCAATTGGCAAACGTTTTAATATTGGCCCAAACGATGCTTTATTATCATTTTTACCAATGAATCATCTATATGAAATCTCTGTTGGATTTATGTCATCCTTAAATAAAGGGGCTTCAATTTATTATTCGCACAGCTTAAAACCAAAAGATATTTTAGCTGTAATGAATTCTAAAAAAATTGCATTTATGGCAACAGTTCCTTCATTTTTAAAACTTTTAAAATCTACTTTAGAAGCTGAAATTAAACAATATGGGCCATTTAAAAGCAGATTTTTTAAATTAAAGTACACAATTGCGTATGCACTAAACAACCCATATGTTTCAAAACTATTCTTTAGAGAAATAAGAAGAAAATTTGGCCCAAGATTTAAAGGATTTATGTCAGGTGGTGCACCACTTGAATTTGAAGTAGGAAGATTTTTTGAAACAATAGGAATTGATGTTTACGAGGCTTATGGCTTATCAGAAGCAAGCCCTGTTGTTTCAATGAATTACAAACACAATAGGCGCCTTGGCTCAGTTGGGAAGGCGCTACCCGATGTAAAAGTTCGAACAGATTCCAAAACTCAAGAACTTCAAGTTAAAGGAGAAACTGTTATGAAAGGTTATTACAACAAACCAGAGCTAACAGCAGAAGTTATGACCGAAGATGGCTGGCTTAAAACCGGAGATATTGCACGCATTTCAAAACAAGGCTTTATATATATAACTGGCAGAATCAAAAACATGATTGTTTTATCTGGCGGTAAAAAAGTTTTCCCCGAAGAAGTTGAAGCAGTTTTAACAAAGAGTGATTTAATAGAAGAATGTATCGTATATTCTGAACTCAAAAAAACAGGAGCAAAACAAGGTACAGAAGAAATTGTAGCAAAAATTTATCCTGGTAAAACGGTGGTTGATTCACATAATGGTGAAGAACTAATTAATTTAGTTAAATCAGAAGTTAAAAGATTATCTCAAGAATTATCACAATATAAACGCCCAACAAATATTGATATAACATTTGAGCCGTTACCAAGAACAGGCATATCCAAAATATCAAGAAAAGCAATCGTTGGAGCAAATAAATAAAAGAAAAAAGAGGCAAAAGCCTCTTTTTTAATACAAAGAAATATTATTTGTTAAGAAAAGTAACAAAGATAGATAACTACGCAATTTTTTTAGCGATATATACTTTATATATATGTAAGACATATTTAACCCCTTCCCCCACAAAGTAGTTTTAAACCACACACACAAAACACACTACTAACAACACACTAACCAATTACACGAGAATCAAGCAAAAAGATTTTCAAACCCTTTCTATGAAAGGGTTTTTCTTTTTTTTATAATTTGTTTTATTAAGAAATGTTAAGCGATTTTAAATAAATAGGCAATTTGTATAACAAAAAATACTTTATTACAATGTAGGGAATTTACACACACACGTTTTACACAAATCAATAGGGAAGAAGGTACTATCATGGGATGGGTTACACTAACGCTCAGAAAGACCGAGCTAAAAAGGACACACTCTGATTATCAGAAGCAGTTATTAGACATTTCAAGAACTAAGCGCAGAATGGCAAGAGAAAGTCATTATCAGCAACTACTTGTAAGAAATGATCAACAAGAGGCACTAAGAGGCATACGAAACGATTATCTTGCACTAAGAGACAGTTACAACGAACAATTAAATGATCCGAATCTATCGGATAGCGAAAAAGCAAACATAAGAACTCAATTAGAGCAAGCATTAGAAGAACGTACTTTCAACGAAAATGAAATCAAAGCAATGTACGAAGCAGATCTAACTATGCTCGAAGATAACGCAAACGACGAAGAAACAATGCTAGATCAAGAACAAGTTCAAATCGAAGCACAATTAGAAGCCATAAAGGCAGAACTGGATGCAGTAGGCGAGGCAATAAGCTCTCAAATTCAAGATTCAACAATAAAATTATCATAGTAATCATAACTTATGATAGTTTTTCCCAAAATAATTGTGTACGTGTATTTAAAAAGACGAGGTCTCCCCCTCGTCTTTTTATTTTTTCATCATTTCTTTTAGTTGATAGCAAGCAGTCAAAATTGGATCAATAGAACTTGAAAAAGGTGGAGAATAAGCTAAATCCAAATGCAAAAGCTGTTCAACAGTTAATCTTGATTTTAGCGCTGAAGTTATTGTGTTAATTCTTTGCGTAATGTTTCCACTCCAGCCTATCCCTTGAGCCCCTAGAATTTCTCCGCTTCTTTTATCTGCAACAATTTTTATTGTCATTTTATTAACATTTGGCATATAACCTGCTTTATCATTTTTAGTAATTGAAGAACATATTGGTTCAAGATTTATATTCTTAGCATGGTTTTGCGCTTCTTGCATAGTTAAGCCTGTTTTTGAAATTGTCCAATCATAAAATCTTGTAATTGTTGATTTTAAAACGCCATCAAAATTTTCATAACCAACACCATCAGCATTAATCGCCGCAACTCTGCCTTCTTTATTGGCTATAGTTCCAAGTCCGATATAAGTTGGCTGTCTTGTTATTATGCAATATTTTTGAGCACAATCACCGCAAGCAAAAATATTAGAGTAATTTGTTCGCATTTTTGAATCAACTTCAATAGCACCGGTTATTCCAATTTTTATTCCCGATTCTTTTGCGATTAAGACATTAGGCTTGGCGCCAGTTGCAAGCACACAAAAATCTGCAAAAAATTCATTTCCTGATTCGCAAGTTGCACTTACAAAATTATAATTTTCATCAACATTAAATTTAATAACATGTTCATTGAAATGACATTTTAAATGTCCTTTTGTTTTATAATCAATCATTTTTTGAATATGAGAAGAAAAATCATTATCAAAATCTGAAGCTATGCGGGTATTTTTTTCAAGCAAAGTTACATTTATTCCATTTTTTGTAAATGCTTCAATTAGCTCAATTGCAATATAGCCGGCACCAACGATCAAAACAGAAGATGATTGTTGCATTTTTTGTTTAACTAAAGTGCCAGATTCAAGACTTCTTAGCGAAAATATATTTTTTGCATTCACATTTTCAACATTTGGCAAATCAACATATGCGCCAAGTGCTAAAATTAATTCATCATAAAAAATATGATTATCGTTAATTAAAATGCAATTTTTTTCAGGGATTATTTTTTGAGCTTCATGGTTCAAAAATATAGAAATTCCATTTTTTTCAAATTCTTCTGGAGTTCTAATAATTAAATCATCTATTTTTTTAACAGAACCTTCTATAAAATAAGGTAAACCACACAAAGAATATGCAATTTCGTTTGTTCTTGCGTAAAGTTCTACTTGATTATTTGGATTTAACCTTTTCACTTTTGATGCAGCTTTTGCTCCTGCAGCACCGCCGCCTATTATAACAATTTTTTTCATGGTAAATTAACTATACAAAAAGGAGAAAAATTTTGTATCTGACAGCTGGGCAATATAAAGGACATAAAATTCAAGTTCCAAATAATGTAAAACCAACTTTATCTAAAGTAAGAGAAAGTGTGTTTAATATTTTATTGCAATATAATTTCTCGGATAAAAAATTTTTAAATATGTTTTCCGGTAGTGCCATTATGGGTCTTGAAGCAATTTCAAGAAAATATGACACTACAGAACTTGAAATTAATCCAAAAACTGCTACGATAATCAAAAATAATTATAAAAATTTAAAGTTAACTCCTAATTTAATTATTTGTGATTGCCTTAAATATCAAACCAATGAAAAATACGATGTAATTTATGTGGATCCACCTTGGGATATGGATTATAAGCCAATCATTTTAAAAGCGTATGAACTCTTAAAGGAAGATGGCGTAATTATTTTAGAATACGATAAAACTAAAAATATCGATATTCAAGCCATTTTAGATGAATTAAATATCGATATTAATTTAGTTAAATCCAAAAAATATGGAAGATGTTTACTTGCAATTTTAAGAAAACATTAGCTTTCTTTTTGTTTTAAAGCAGCCTTAATTAACCCATCAAACAACGGGTGTGGATTTTGAGGACGAGACTTAAATTCTGGATGAAATTGACAAGCGATAAAATAATCATTTTTAGGATACTCGACAATTTCTGCCAATAATTCATCGGGACTAGTCCCCGAAATAACAAGACCAGCATCTTCTAAGCATTTTTTATACTCACTATTAAATTCAAAACGGTGTCTATGTCGTTCTAAAATCAAATCCGAACCATATACTTCAAATGCTTTTGTATTTGGAGCAATTTTACAAGGATACGAACCGAGACGCATTGTTGCACCATAGCCAGCAATATTTTTTTGTTCTTCCATTAAATCTACAACTTTATATGGTGAATTTTTGTCAAATTCGGTCGAATTAGCATTTTTGAGCCCAGCTACATTTCTTGAAAATTCAATTACAGCACATTGCATACCTAAGCAAAGTCCTAAGTATGGAATATTATTTTCACGCGCATATTGAACAACTTTTAATTTGCCTTCAATACCACGTACACCAAATCCTCCAGGAACCACAACAGCATCAGCATCAGCCAAATGAGATGCAGCTTCGGAATCGGTTATAATTTCTTCAGAAGCAATCCATTTTAAATTAATTTTGGTGTCATTTTGAAAACCTGCATGTTTTAAACTTTCAACAACAGAAATATATGCATCATTTAATTCTGTATATTTTCCTGCGATTGCAACAGTTAATTCATTTTTAGGATTATTGATTTTATTAATCAAATCAACCCATTGAGTTAAATCTGGTTCTTTTTCTTCCAATCCTAAAGTTTTTAAAACCTGTGAAGTAATTCCTTGTTTTTCAAGATACAAAGGCACTTCATAAATTGATTTCATATCTTTACATTCAATAACAGAATCTTTATTTACTGAACAAAATAGTGCAATCTTATCTTTTTCGGTTTTTGAAACAGGTACTTGTGTTCTAAGCACGAGCATTTCCGGCTGAATACCATAACTTCTTAAAACATTTACACTATGTTGTGTTGGTTTTGTTTTCAATTCTCCAGATGTTGGCAAATAAGGTAATAACGTTACATGAATAGACATTGAATTTTGAAATCCAACTTCTGAGCGAAACTGTCTTATAGCTTCAATAAAAGGTAAACTTTCAATGTCACCAATAGTTCCGCCAACTTCCGCAATTAAAACATCTGGATTATTACGTTTAGAAGCTAAAGTCAAACGAGATTTAATTTCACCCGTAATATGCGGGATCATCTGAACAGTTGCGCCTAAATATTCTCCACGGCGTTCTTTATTAATTACTGTTTGATAAACAGAGCCCGATGTAACATTGTTTATTTGAGATAAATTTGTATCAATAAATCTTTCATAATGCCCAAGGTCTAAATCAGTTTCAGCCCCATCATCACAAACAAAAACCTCGCCATGTTGAAATGGACTCATAGTCCCAGGATCAACATTAATATATGGATCAAATTTTTGTATAGAAACCTTGTATCCACGCGACACTAAAAGCCTACCTAAAGAGGCGGCTACTATCCCTTTTCCTAAAGAGCTAACAACGCCGCCTGTGATAAAAATGTATTTAGTCATCTTCCCCCTTAATTTATTTTCGGAACCTTGAAGAACTCGCCCTCGACATCCGGCGCGTTACTCATTAGCTCCTCTCTTGTATTTTCGTAAATTTTATTATCTTCACGCATAACATTTACAAAATCAATAGGATGATTCATGGGTTCAACTCCATTTGTATCGACTTCATTCATTTTTTCAACATGAGCCAACACATCACCTAATTGATGAGTAAACATTTCTTTTTCAGTTTCAGATAATTCTAATCTAGCAAGTTTTGCAACATGTTCTACGTCTTTTGTTGTTATCATAATTTTTTCCTCATATATTAAGATAACAAAAATCAAAAAGTATTGCAATTTATTATTAAGTTATTTACAATTTTCATATGGATAAGAAGAGTAGTATTTTAATTATAGAAGATCATGCACTTACCGCATTTGCACTAAAAACATCCCTATCATGTGCTGATTTTGTCAATGAAATATTTGATGCAAACTGCGCAAAAGATGGATACGAAATACTTAAAAACAATAATATCGATTTAGTTCTGCTTGATTTAGGACTACCAGAAATTGATGGCGTTGAAGCCTTAGCAGAAATAAGAGAAAAAAATAAAGATATAAAAATAATTATTTTAACTTCTCATTGCGATAAAGAAGAAGTTCAAAAATGCCTAGAATTGGGAATTAATGCATATTGCACAAAAGAAATCAAGCCTGATAAGCTAATCGATGTAATAAAAGATGTCCTATTAGGCTCAATGTATTTTGATTCAAGCGTTTCAAGCTATGTAATGCAACAAACCACAAAAGAACCAACACAAAATATTTTAGGCAATATCAACGTAAAAGATTGTTACAACTTGACTCAACAAGAAAAAAGAGTATTAATATTATTAGCAAGCGGCTACAATAATTCGCAAATTGCAAAAAAACTTGAAATATCAATCAATACAATAAAAGTTCATGTATGTTCAATTTTACAAAAGATGAATGTCGAAGACAGAACGCAAGCAGCAATCAAAGCGATAAGAGAAAATTTAATTAACTAAAACAGGTAAAAATGACTTCACTAGCAAAAATTTTAATCATAGATGATAACCCAAAACTTATGGAAGATGCTCTTCCAATGTATGGATACGAAGTAAAGTCAGCCACAGACGGATTAATGGGCTTAAAGTTTTTAGATGAAGATTCAAGCTTTGATGTAGTTCTTCTAGATGTAGTCATGCCTAATTTAGATGGCTGGGAAACTTTAAAAGCAATCAGAAAAAACGAAAAATTTTCCCAAATACCTGTAATCATGCTAACTTCCATAAGCGATGCAAATAAACAAATCTCAGGATTAAAGTTTGGTGCTGATGATTACATTGTAAAACCATTTGTTTTACCAAACTTGTTGGCAAGAATAGAAGCCCTATTGAGACGTTCCACTTGGAACAAAGAAACAAAACAAACAACAGCTCTACCTTTTGTAAGCGGTGGCGAAATTTCTCCATTAACACAAAGAGAGAAAGAAATTTTAGAACTAGTCGCAAAAGGCGAAACCAATTCTCAAATAGCAGAAAAATTATTCGTAAGAGAAGTAACAGTTAAAACCCATTTGAACAGCATTTTTAGAAAGTTAAAAGTAGCAAACCGTGTTCAAGCAGTACTTTTAGCTCAACAAACTGAATTAATTTAAGGAAAACACCAATGTCAAAAGAAAATTTAATAGATTTAATTTTAAATAATTATACCGAATTTACATCAATTCATGCTCAAGATAACAATATAGATTTGTCCGAAACTGATTTATCACATAGCAATATTGAAAATGCAGATTTCACAAACATTGATTTTTCAGGAGTAAATTTTTCTGAATCCAACTTATTAAATGTAAAATTTATTGATTGCGACTTAACAGGAGCAGATTTTTCTCGCGCACAAATATCGGAATGCGATTTTTCTGGTTCAATTTTAAATGGTGCTAATTTTAACTATGCCACTGTTAATTTCTGCGAATTTCTAGATGCAGATATGGCAGGCGCAAACTTTTCAGAGGCTGATTTATCAGATAGTGACTTGTCAACAAGCGAAAACTTGGATTCTTGTCGCTTTGATGAATCTACAATTTGGCCTGATATAGATAAACTACCTGAAGATTTTGATTCAACATACAATTACGACTTATCAACTTTAAGAGATGATGAAGAGAGCGGAAATGAGGATTATTAATTATTCTCTATAACAAGCTCTAGATTATTTGTTCCAATCATCCTTGTTTTGGAGCATTCTTTTTCATAAACTCCAGATTTTATTGCAA
This sequence comes from Candidatus Gastranaerophilales bacterium, assembly GCA_017560095.1. Lineage (GTDB taxonomy): Bacteria > Cyanobacteriota > Vampirovibrionia > Gastranaerophilales > Gastranaerophilaceae > RUG14156. Next base: position 7,620 of record JAFYOU010000027.1, on the reverse strand, counting down.
GGACTTTAGTGTCTTCGTAAAACACAATATTATGACCACCTTGATGAATTATAAGAATATCTTTTTCAAAAATTTCCGAACTTTTTATATATTCACCTTTTAAATTATAAAAATCAACCCTGGCAGATCCCTTTTGAACAATTAAAATCTCATCTGTTCGACTTGACTCTTTATTTAGATGATTATGATAATGTGCTCCAGTTTTATGGTTTTTTTTATAAGTAATGTATCCAAGTTGAATTTCATCATTCTGATCAGTAAAAAACTCAGTATCAGAAGCCTGATAAGATGACCTGATTATTTTTGCATATATTTTATTGTTTTGTTCAATAATTTTAATCATTATTTGATTAATTTATTATTTCCATCCACGTGTGCAATTTTAGGTTCAAAAGTTTGCTGCTCTTCTTCATTCAATAAAGCATAAGCAACTATGATGATCTTGTCTTTTACTTGAACTTTTCTCGCAGCTGCGCCATTTAAACAAACTATACCCGAGTTAGCAGCTCCTTCAATTACATAAGTTGAAAATCTTTCACCATTGTTGATATCTAAAATTTCAACTTTTTGATTTTTTTTAATTCCAACTTCATCTAACAATGTTTTATCAATTGTAATTGAGCCAACATAATCAAGATTGGCCTCCGTAACTGTTGCTCTATGTATTTTTGCATATAAAAATTCATTTAACATACAATTATTTTATCATAAAAAATAATTGCAAGTATTATTTTTATTGTTTCCAATTGCGCAAAATTCTGCAATACAATTTGGGCTGCGGCATTCAAGTTTATCTATTTTAAATGTCATTAAGGTAATTTCATTACCAAAACGATCAATTATTCCACAACGTTTATTATCTATACATGCTTTTGTATAATATTTACCAAAAGGACATAAAAAAGCATATTTTGGCTCAATAATCCAGTTGCCTTTTTTGTCAATTGTGCCAAATTTTTTGTTATCACCATCATAAATGGCAACAATTGCATAATCATTTTTAAAATCAAAAGCTAAATCATATTTATAATCAATAACGGTTTTATTATTTAAATCAACATAACCATATTTATTTTTTTCTTTATTAAAAGTTTTTATCAACTCTTTTTCACTATGAACTGAAAAGCTAATCAATTCAAAAGGAAGCATCAATTGAGCTTCTAGACGAGTTGAATATTTGTTTAAAGGAATTACGGTTTTATGTGTTTTTTTGGTTATATACCCGTAACTAGTTAAATTTTTTATAGGAAAAAGATATTTAAATGAAAAATAGTTTACACCTAATTCGACAATCACAAGCAAACAAATAAAATAAATGCAAGCTGAAATAATTTTTTCAATATTTTTTTTCATATTTTACATCCTTATACACGCATGCATTTGCAATTTAAAAACCATGACAAAATAAATGCGGTTTTCAAACCGCATAAGTCAAGAAAGGAATGGTTAGACTATTAACTTACATGATTATTACACATGAAAATTTACTAGTGCAAATTTGTTACTAAATTGTTACATATATTACACAATTTGCATACTAATATCATTCAATCCCTCTCGACTTAAGCATTTGCTCAAATTCTTTCAAAAGAGAAGCCTTTAATGCTTTATTTCCCTTTTCAGTAATAAAAATATCACCTGTGCCAGCTATAATGTAATTTAAATTAACATCCATGTTCACATGCATATTAAATAAAACCATTGGACTTGGCGTGCTTTTAGATGTTTCCATATTAGAAATAGCTTGCTTTGTAACACCTAATTTTGCCGCAAACTCTTCTTGAGAAAATCCGAGTTGTTTCCTCAGAATTTTAACTCTTTCATTAAGATTCTTCATATTTCTCTACCTTTAATAAACCAAAGCTTGACAATTAAAAATAGTTAGTGTACTATTTCCTTTGTAATTGTCAAGAGAATTATAACACAATAAATAGATAATTTACATACATATTTTGATGGAATTAGGTATTATGTCAGATAAAGCAAAAGACAAATTGTCAGAAAATCAGTCGCTTATTGTAAAATGCGTATTTAAAGGAATGACTATAGCGCAAATTGCAAAAAAAATTCATTGCTCGCAATCTTCTATCTCTTATCATTTAAATATTTTGTATTCTAAATACAAAGCCAAAACAAGAAATGAATTCATCTTAAGCGTCTTTGGTGAAATTATTGATAATTATAAATCATTAATTGACTTAAAAAATTCAAAAATTGAATATTTATTTGCACAAAATAATAAACTAAAAAAAATTCTCAACAATTTGACAAATAAAAATAATACTTCCGACATGCAAGAATACTGGATATCGGAAGCAAAGAAATATATATAAATTTACTTATTAACTCTCTACTATCTAATTTAGACCTTCTTTATCATTTTTATGAAGGTCTTTTTTTTATAAACCAAGCTTTAGCTCATCTTTTTTATTTTTAAAAGTTGAAAACTGCCCACTTTTTGTAATTGCAACTTTGCCTGAGCGAACAAATTCTTTTATTCCAAATGGGCGAACTAGCTCAGCAAATGTTTGCACTTGCTTTTCATCGCCATCAATTTTAACTGTATATAATTTCTCATTTACATCCATAATAGTTGCAGAAGCCTGTGCAACAATATTCATAAATTCAGCTCGATTCTCGTCATTTACAGAAATTTTCAACAAACCAATTTCATATTCAATAGCATCACCTAAAGTCAAATTGGCAACTTTGATGACAGGTATAAGACGATTCAGCTGTTTACAAATTTGCTCAACAACATCATCATCAGCACGAGTAACAATTGTTACACGTGAATAAACACTATCCAAAGTAGGAGCAACAGTTAAACTTTCAATGTTATATCCACGTCCAGAAAATAAATCAACTATACGAGATAAAACCCCAACCTCATTTGTAACTAAAACTGATATAGTATGACTAGTTGGCATTTAACACTCCTCTCTTGATAATAATACTTTATCTATTGGTTGACCCGCTAACACCCAAGGATAAACCATTTCAAAATTTTCACAAATAAAATCAATCATAACGGGTCCATTAAACTCAATTGCTTGCTTTAAAGCTGGAATAATTTCTTCTTCTTTTTCAACTCTAATACCCAAAGCACCATAACTTTGCGCCAATTTCACAAAGTCTGGAGATGAAATCTTGGTTTGAGAATAATGTTCATTATAGATTTTTTCTTGCCATTGACGAACCATTCCCAAATAACCATTATTTATAATACAGTTGATAACTTTAAAATTATAATCGACGCAAGTCATAAGTTCTTGTATATTCATTTGTATAGAACCATCACCAGCTATGTTTAATACATATCCATTTTTCATAGCTGCACATGCTCCAAGTGCAGCAGGAAAACCAAAACCCATAGTCCCTAAACCGCCAGATGTAATAAGTTTTCTTGGTTGATTAAATTTAAAATTTTGTGCTGTCCACATTTGATGCTGGCCAACCTCGGTTGCAACAACTGGTTCATCTTGTTTTGTAAATTCGTAAATTGTGTTTAAAACAGTAATCGCGCTCAATTTATCAGATTTTTTTTGAGGAACTGCGACTTTTTTCTTCCATTCACGAATATCTTGAAACCATTTTTCTTTTAATTCTTCATTAACTTTATGATTTGTTTTATTTAACAATTCAATCATAATGGATAAAACATTTTTAATATCGCCCACAATAGGAATTGTTGCTTTCACATTTTTTGAAATAGAACAAGGGTCAATATCAATATGAATAACTTGCGCATCTCGGGCAAATTTCTTTAAGCAACCTGTGATCCTATCAGAAAACCTTGTGCCAATAGCAAAAATAATATCTGCGTTTGCCACCGTTAAATTAGCACAATAATTACCATGCATCCCCATCATACCAAGACTTGTTTCAAGACTATCAGGATAAGTTCCTGTACCCATTAAAGTATGCACTACGGGAATCTGCAAACGAGTAGCAATTTCTTTTAATTCAACACTCGCATTAGATGCCATAACGCCACCACCAGAAATTATCACTGGCCTTTTTGCTTCAAACAAAGCATCAAGTGCACGCTGAATTTGCAAAGGATGACCTTTATAATTTGGATTATAACCAACCAATTCGACGTTTTTTGGATATTCAAAAGTGTACTTTGCGTTAAATATATCAACTGGAATGTCAATTACAACAGGACCTTTCTTTCCAGTTGTTGCAATATAAAAAGCTTCTTTTATTATTCTAGCTAAATCTTTAACGTCTTTAACTAGATAATTATGTTTGCAGCAAGAACGTGTAATGCCCACAATATCTGCTTCTTGAAATGCGTCTCCACCGATTAATTTTGAGTTAACTTGACCAGTAATAAGTATTAATGGAGTACCATCATAATACGCATTAGCAAGACCAGTAATAGTATTGCAAGCTCCAGGACCAGATGTAACTATTGCAACACCAACTCGTCCAGAAGCCCTAGCATAGCCTTCTGCTGCATGGACTGCAGCTTGTTCATGACGAACAAGATAATGTTTTATTTCATCTTGCATATAAAGGGCATCATACAAAGGCAGAACCACTCCGCCTGGATATCCAAAAATCTCTTTAATTCCTTCTTGAACCAAAGATTTTAAAAGTATTTGTGCTCCGCTATACATCTGTTTATTCATTAATCTTTCCTTTATATGCGATTCTTTGCTTTATTATACCAGTATAAACGTTATTTAACCAATTGTAAAATTTTCTAAATAAATAAGTTTTTTTGCATTTTAAAGTTCTATAATTAAACACAGGAGTTTATATGTTTGATTACTTAAAAGGAATTCTAGCAGATAAAAGTTTTCCATATTGCACGGTTGAAGTCAACGGAATTGGTTATCATTTATTAACCAATTTGAGAACGTTAAATTCAATCGGAGAATTAAATAGTGAAATTAAAATTTATACCAAATTAATTCATAAAGAAGACTCCATGACTCTTTGTGGTTTTAAAACAAAACAAGAAAGAGTTCTTTTTGATATTTTAACTTCCGTTTCAGGCATAGGCACAAAAGCCTCTCTTGCACTTTTAGCTGAATTTGAAGCAAATGAGTTAATCAATTTGATTATTTCTCAAGATCACAAAACAATTTCAAGAACAAAAGGAATAGGCCCCAAAATGGCACAAAAAATTGTTCTTGAAATTAAAGACAAGCTTGCAAAACTAGACACTGTGCCATATATAATTGAAAAATCAAATAATACAAAAGTGTCTTCTGATACAATTTCACAAGTTGCAACCATTTTAGAATCATTAGGTTATTCCAAAAACGAATATCAAGGAGCAATTGAAACCGCTTTAACACAACTTAATAAAGATAATGAAGAAGAATTATTGAAAGAAGTTTTAAAAATATTATCAGTGTTTTAAAAATATAATTTATAAGGATAGAATATGTTTAAAAAATTTACTAAACAAAAAAAGGAATTAAGAGTTCTTTTTGCCTCCGCTGAGGTTGCACCTTATTCAAAAGTTGGCGGATTAGCAGATGTTGTTGGAGAACTACCTTTATATCTTGATAAACAAGATGTAGAATGTGCCGTTTTTACACCACTATATGGTTGCATTGATATCAACAAATACAACATAGTTGAACTGGAAAACTCAGAATTGACACTTGATATGGGTCATTCTCGTCATGTTTTTAAACTATTTATGACAACCATTCCAAAAACAAAAGTAAAAGTATTTTTCGTAGCAAATCCGAAATATTTTTCTTGTTTTAATGTTGTTTATCCAAAATGGTGTGATGAAATGTATGAAATGCAAAGATATGTTTCATTTTCGCTTGCGGTATTAGAATATGCAAAACTCCTTAATTTTAAACCAGACATAATCCACGCCAACGATTGGCACACTGCAATGCTTCCTGTTTATTTGAAATCCAACTATAAATATGACGAATTTTACAAAGATACAAAATCAATTTTCACAATTCACAATCTTGCTTATCAAGGCGAATGCGATAAAGCAATTGTTGATTTTGCAAATATGCGTTGGGATAATGTTTTTCATGATCATTGTATAGAACATTACGGAAGAGTTAATTGGCTAAAAGGTGCACTATATTGTGCCGATAAAATTACAACAGTTTCTCCAAGATATGCTCAAGAAATTCTAGGATCAGATTTTGGAGAAGGAATGGATTATACACTAAGAGGTCAAACATATAAGCTTTGCGGAATTTTAAACGGCACACACTATGACAAAAAGAAATTTAACATAAAAGAAAAAGCTGAGTTCAAAGCAGAAATTCAACGTGCTTTTGGATTGCCAATCAATCCTAATAGACCATTAATCGCAATGATTTCACGTCTTGTATATCAAAAAGGTTTAGATTTAATTGATGTAGCTAAGTTTGGCTTAATGGAACAACCTGCAGATTTCGTTTTCTTGGGAACCGGAGAAGAAAGTTACCAAAATATGCTAATTTGGTCATCCAATAATTCATCCAATATTAGGGCTTGGATTGATTTTAAAGCAGATTTATCAGAAAAAATTTACAAAGCTTCAGATATGTTTTTAATGCCAAGTTTGTTTGAACCATGTGGAATATCTCAAATGATTGCAATGAAATATGGGTCTGTTCCAATTGTTAGAGCAGTTGGCGGTTTAGATGACACAATAGTTGCTTATCCAAATAAAAGTGCAACAGGCTTTAAATTCCTTGGCTATGATGCTCAATCGATGGTTAACGAAGTTAAAAATGCAATTTGGACATATTATGATAGAAAAGATGATTTCAAAAATATTGTTAAAAATTGCATAGATACCAAATTTTCTTGGGAAGATTCAGCTCAGAAATATAAATTTTTGTATTTAGATGCATTAGAAAGAAAAGAGTTTTAAAAAGAGCCCTAATGGGCTCTTTTATATTTGCATTAATACTTTCAAACTATACAACCAAATTAATATTTGCTTCTGTTTTGTTAGCTTTTTCAATGGCTGTCATTAATTTATTATAAGCAGTAGGCGTAAAATGCACACCGCCATTTATCATATCAATTCTTGTTGCTTTATTTTCACACATATCATATGAACCCAGATTGGTAACTGACGATATTGCTTTTGGATTGATTGAATATTCACCACCATGTTCATCCTGCAACATAATCATACCTTTAAAATTTGTTAACGATAAGTTACTTAATTGCATATAGCCTCCTATGTTTTTTGCCAATTATATAAAAATGATAAAAATATATATTGATAACATGATTATGTATTTTAATAAAATTTTACATTTATATAAATTTAAAATATCTCTTTAATTTCCTATAAGAGATAAGTTGTAAAATATTTAGCAAAAATATATAAATTTTCGGAACGACAGGATTTTGCTTAAGCTCTTGGCGAAGAATGAGCCCTAGAGATTAAGTATGCAGAGTTTAGTTAATCGTAAGCGAGATTTCGAGCTTTACGAGAAACAAACGAGCTAACCGTTGGTTCAACCTGTTGGACGATTTTGAAAAAATCGGAACGACAGGATTTTGCTTAAGCTCTTGGCGAAGAATGAGCCCTAGAGATTAAGTATGCAGAGTTTAGTTAATCGTAAGCGAGATTTCGAGCTTTACGAGAAACAAACGAGCTAACCGTTGGTTCAACCTGTT